>NZ_CAXAPT010000005.1:0-394014 GCF_963970475.1 Pseudomonas sp. EA_5y_Pfl2_R50
TGTTTTTCGCCGGTAACCGACATGTACGCTGGTGTTGCCATGGGGTGCTCTCCTTGCGGATAAAGTTAGGGTGCCCGGGAGGCGATATCGCCCGGTGGGTGGCTGACTGTTATCAAGGAGCGTGCCAACAAATGCGTCGCCCTTGTGGGGCGGGGGTTTAACGGGATTTCCGGGCCGGCTTGCGGAAAAAAACCGCTGAGCCCACGCGAGAGTGCGCAAGAAGTTGCGCAGTGCTGCGCAACTTCTTGCGCACTTGGCTGCAGGCCACGCCGGGCAAGGCTGCCAGAGGGTTTCTGGTGATTCTGGCGACGTGCAGTGCGCAACTTCTTGCGCAGCAAGGCCAGTCGCCATCAGCGAGTGGATTTGAACGATCCGCCCTTCGCCAGAATCAATCAGTCACACCCGCGCCACGGGTGCCTGAACATTCCTCCTCATCGAAGCGAGTAGCTTGCTGTCGCGGCTGCGCCCTGATAGAGCGAGCGATCTGTGCAAATGATTACCGTGAAATCGCAGCCATGCAGGCGTCCAGTGAGCGCTGCTGGGTCTCGGCATATAACTTCAACTCATCAATCGTCGCGCGTCCCAGTGCCTGCTCAAACGCTTGGCGATTGGAGTGTTCGCCATAGTGCGTCTGCGCCGAATCCCCCAGGTTTGACTGAAAAATCCCCGCCGCGCTGACCGGAAGGAAATCTTCGTACACCAGAGGCTCCGCTTTCACATGGCCCTCACGCAATAATTCCTCCAGCGAGGCATCCGCGAGATCACCTGCCGCGAGACCGTTTTCTGTCGGCAAATAGCGAAAATACGCCAGCCCTTGTTCGCGCATGCCTTCGATGCTGTCGGGGAATTCGCCAAAGTGCCGGGTCATCAGCGCGTTGTAGCGTGCGGCATTGGCTTCGTTGGGGAATGCCCCCAACTCATCCCGCGCGGCGTTCAGCAACCGGTCATAGAGCGCACGACCTTTGGGGGTGAGCGCTGCACCACGCTGTTCGATTTCGCCGAAGCGCGCGCTGTGGCTGCCACGGGTTTCATGTTGATCGGTGAAGGCGATGGGCTCGTCGAGGGCCTTGAAGCTGGTCTGGCGCAACAGGATCGGGCACTGCCGGCGCGGCGGGCCTTCGATGACCGCTTTCGGCGTAATGCCATGGGCGGGCATCTGTTCCTGGACGATGTCGATGTCCAGCGTGCGCGGTGTCAGATGGTTAATGTGCGGGCCCTTGAACGCCACCACGTCGGCGATCAGCCGGTGTTGCGCACTGAGTGTCTGGTACTGCGCGGCGGTGACGGTTGCGCTGTGATGCCAGCGAAAAGTCTCCAGTGCCTGCAGGACAAATTCCTGCGCTTCGCTGTCGCTCAGTCCGCCCGCCGTTTCGGCCTGTTCGATCAAGCGCAGCGCCGCCGGGGTGAAGATCGAACGCCGGGCCAGCACCGAATCGGCAAACGCCCGCAACTGTGGATCTTCAATCAGTTCCAGTCGCAGCAATGAGGTGAATACGCGAAACGGGCTGATCTTCAGTGCGTCTTCGTGCACTGCGCGAAACGCCGTGGAATGCACCGGCACACCCGCTGGCGTCAGATCGTAATAGCCGACCGGTTGCATGCCCATGACCGCGAACAGTCGGGCGAGGGTTGCCAGTTCGCTGGCGGTGCCCACGCGAATCGCGCCGTGGCGCTCCATGTCCAGACGTTCGATTTCCCCAGTGTTGTGCAAGTGCCTGGCGATCTGCGGTTGGCCTGCGAGCACGGCGCGGTTGGTCTGCGCGACCAGTTCCATCAGCGCGCCATACAGCGGCACCTCTTCGCGGTACATGTCGGACATCGCCTTGGAGAAGCGCTGGCGGATCAGGTCGGGGCTGACGAAAGGCTGCACGGTCATGAAAAAAATTCCTGCCACGGTCACGTTTGGGATGGAGGAAAAGATCGCAGCCTTCTCGCACGCGGGCAAACGAAGAATCCTACGAACTTCATTCTGCCAATGACTGATCCCGCCTTGTGTCAATGCATCTGTTGGCCGAGAAACTGCCGATACAAACGCGCGGTGTTCGCCGGTTGTTCAACCATCGGCATATGGCCGACGCCGTCCCACACATCGACCTGCAAATTGGCGATGCCCTTGCTCCAGATCGGTACGCTGCTGACGTCAATCAAGCGATCCTTGCGCCCCCACAGCAGTAACGCCGGGCATTTTATGTCGGCGAGTTTCGGCTCCATTGGCGGGCTGGCGCGAAAATCCCGGAAGATCTCTTCGAGTTCATCGCGTTGTTGTTCATAGCGCTGGGCGATGGCGTCCAGTACCAGGCCGGGCACCCAGGGCGGCTGGGCCATGGTCATTGCGTAAAAGCGCCGGAATTCTTCGCGGGAATTGATCAGGAACGGGTTATGCCCGCGCGCCAGATGGCGCTCCATGTCGCTGGCCTCCGGCGCGGTGACGCCTGCCGGATCGATCAGCGCCAGCGAAGCAATGCGATCCGGGTAGGTCGCTGCAAGCCAAGCGGCGATGTAGCCGCCCATCGAGTTGCCGATGACATGGACTTTCTCCACGCCACAGACGTCGAGCAGTTGAATCATGCGTTTGGCTTGAACCGGGATGTCGTAGCCGCCGCCGGCCTTGAAGCCGGTTTCGCCATGACCGGCCAGGTCCGGAATGATCACCCGATACTGGCGGACAAAATGCCGCGAGAAGCGCAGCCAAAGGTTCTTGTCGGCGCTGTAGCCGTGCAGCATCAGAATCGCGCTGCCCGCTTCATAGGGGCCGCCCTGCCAGGTCGAGACACTCATCTCGGCGATGGGCACGTCGATCTTGTGCAATTTGTACAGCTTGGCCTCGAGGGCCATGTTCAGGTCATACAGCCAATGCCCGACCGCCGGATAACTCAACCAGCTCCAGGCCACAAAAACCGCGAGGGCGACAAACAGCAAAAGCATCGACGTCTTCCTTTTACGTGTTCAGGACAGAATGTGGTCGGCCGGTTTCAGCGCCCGGGTCAGGCGGTAATAGCTGAAACTGAAGCCGGGAAACATCGCGATCACGTGACCGCTCTTGCTTTGGTACCAACTGTGGCAGCCGCCGGACTTCCAGACCGTGCGCTCCATCTCCCGGTGAATCATTGCAGTGTAGGTACGTTCCGCCTCGGGGCGCACCTCGATGCTGCGCAGGCCATTGTTTTTCAGCGTGCGAATACAATCGAGGATGTAGTTCATCTGCGATTCGATGATGAACAGTGCTGAGGTGTGACCAATGCCGGTGTTGGGGCCGGTGACGATAAACAGGTTGGGAAAGTCCGGCAGCGCGGTACCGAGGTAGGCGCGAGGATACTCGGCCCAGACATCTCTGAGTTGCACGGCGTTTTTTCCACTGACCGGGTAGGAAATGACGCCATCGGTGGCGTCATAACCGGTCGACCAGACAATCAGATCAACATCAATGTGACGGCCGTCCAGGGTGTTGATCCCGGTTTCGTCGATGGACGCGATGCCTTGCTCGCGGGTGTGCAAGGTGACGTTGGCGCGACTCAGCGCCGGGTAATAGGTGCTCGACACCAGCACCCGTTTGCAGCCGATGGTGAAGTCCGGGGTGAGTTTTTCCCGCAGCACCGGGTCCGGGACCTGGCGCTTGAGAAAACCCAGGGCTTGCTTCTGCACCATATGAAGCGCCGGTTTCGAGTATTTGAAGGCGATGACCCGGGTTTCGAATTGCCAGTAAATCAACCAGCGCAGCAGTTTGTACGCGGGTTTGAGCCCGAGCAGCCAGCGCTGGAAGCGTCCGAAAATACGATCCGCGCGCGGCAGTACCCAGTGCGGCGTGCGCTGGAACACATGGAGGTGATCGACCTGCGGTGCGATCGCTGGAATCACCTGTGCCGCACTGGCGCCGCTGCCGACGATGGCGACGCGTTTGCCGCGATAGTCGTAGCTGTGATCCCAATTGTTTGTATGAAACGTCTTGCCCTGAAAGCGATCCTGCCCCGAAAAGTGCGGGATCACCGGTTGGCTCAACGGCCCGGTGGCATTGATCAGGAATTGCGCATGGAACGTGCCCTTGCTGGCGGTGTGCACGGCCCAGCGCTTTTCATCCTCTTGCCACTCGACGCGCTCGACACGGGTTTGCAATTCCACCCGTTCGCGCAGGCCGAACTGATCAATGACATGCTTGGTGTAGCGGCGCAGTTCGGCCTGTTCGGCGAACATCTGTGACCAGCGGTACGGGGCGAACGACAGCGAATACAGTGGCGAAGGCACGTCCACCGCAGCACCGGGGTAGGTATTCTGGCACCACGTGCCGCCGAAGAAATCGCGCCGTTCAAGCACGCGGAAGTCGTCGATCCCGGCCTTGAGCAGGTTGACCGCCGCGCACTGGCCACCAAAACCGCTGCCGATGATCAAGACTCGATAGGTGTGCATGGGGCTCCTTCTTATAGTTGTTTTTCCGTTTTGCCTCTTTCATGTATAGCCAAATATTCGCTCTGCGTGGGCTTGCTGTGCTGCCCTCCTGCAGGGGCTGGGCGGTGATGGCTATTTAACGTTGCCCTGATAGACTCCCATCACATCCATCCTGCGGTGTGCCAGTTCCGTCGAGTGATCGAGGCCCTTATGGGAAACACGAGAGGAAAGGGACTTTCATTGGCCAGGAGGCTCTACACATCGCGCACCCTCGGCCTGGTCCTGGGGCTTGTCTGCGTGAGCGTGGCGATGTATCCGCTCGATCCGCCGCTGTGGGTGTGGGGGGTGATGTTGTTCAATGGTCTGGCCTGGCCACACCTGGCCTTCCAGTGGGCGCGCCGTTCGCGCGTGCCTTACCATGCCGAACACCGGAACCTGTTGATCGACGCCTTTCTCGGCGGCTTCTGGGTCGCCGCAATGCATTTCAATCCGCTGCCCAGTGTCACGACGATTTCGATGATGGCGATGAACAACGTCGCCATCGGCGGTTTGCGTTTTCTGCTGGCCGGTGCGGCCGCGCAGATCCTTGGGGTCGGTGTCGGTCTGGTGGTGTTTGCGCCGGGGTTCATCCCGCAGACTTCGCCGCTGCAACTGTATGCCTGCCTGCCGCTGTTGATGCTGTATCCGCTGGCGCTGGGCTGGATCTGCTTCCGTCAGGCCTACACCCTCGGGCTGCACAAACGTGAATTACTCGCCCTGAGCCGCACCGACAGCCTCACTGGTTTGCTCAACCATGGCGCGTGGAAGGATCAACTGGAAATCGCTTTCCAGCGCTGCAAGCGGCAGAAGCAGGGCGCGGCGATTGCGCTGATCGACATCGACCACTTCAAGGCGATCAACGACACCTACGGCCACGTCGCTGGTGACATCGTATTGCGCCAGTTGAGCAAAATGCTCAAACAGAATCTGCGTGCCACGGACGTCGCCGGGCGTTATGGCGGCGATGAGTTCTGCGTGATTCTTCCGGAACTGCCGCTGTTCAATGCGGCACAGGCCATGGAAGCCTTGCGCGAGCGCTTCGCCATTCTCGGCTACGAGCAGAATCCGGCGCTGAAGGTCAGTCTGAGCATTGGCCTGGCGGCGTATGACCCGAACCATGCCGACGCGACTCGCTGGCTCAACGATGCCGACGAGGCGCTGTATGAGGCGAAGGCGAGCGGGCGCAATCGGGTGATCTGCAATTGCGATCACAAGCCGCGGCAGCCGTTGCTGGATTCGGTTTGATCCGCATCACACAGATCCCTTGTGCGAGCGAGCCTGCTCGCGAAAGGGCCGGTGAAGCGTGTGCATCACTCCTTGACGCTCATGTATTCCTTGGCCCAGAGAATGTATTCCTCAGGCTGGGTATAGGTGTGCGTCAGCTCGGTCGCGCTCAGGTCGGACGCCTGGGTGAAGATCTGGCGCTGTTCGCGCAGGCTGTCGTAAGTCGCCTTGATCGCTGCGAAGTAAGCGCCATGCCCGTCAATGGTGACACGCACGCCGAGTTCGGCCAGACGCTTGTCGTCACGCAATGCCGGATTGCCATAGGTGACCAGCATCAGCGGTACGGTCAGGTGTTCGGCGATTTGCTCGAGTTGATCGAAGTCCTGGACGCCGACCATGCAGATGCCGTCTGCGCCGGCCGCTTGATACTGCTTGGTGCGGCTGATGATTTCCTGGTTCGGCAGGATGCCGGCATTAGTGCGGGCGATGATTGCCATTTCGGTATCGACGCGGGCTTCCAGCGCTGCGCGGATCTTGCCGACGCCTTCGGCGACGGTGATCAGGTCGGTGGATTTGCGGCCGAACTGCGCTGGCAGCAGGGTGTCTTCGATGGTCAGGGCGGCGACGCCGGCGCGTTCAAGTTCAACGATGGTACGCATCACGTTAAGGGCGTTGCCGTAGCCGTGGTCGGCGTCGGCGATCACCGGCAATTGGGCGACGCGGCCAATACGGGTGGCCTGTTCGGCGAACTCGCTGAGGGTGATCAGGGCGAAATCCGGTGCACCCAGCACCTGCAACGACGCCACGGAACCGCCGAGGATACCCACTTCAAAACCCAGGTCAGCGGCAATTCGGGCGGACATCGGGTCGAACACCGATGCGGTGTGGTAGCAGGTGTCGCAAGCCAGCAGCTGACGGAAGTTACGGCGCAAATCTTGATGAGAAAGCCTGGACATACGAGTTCCACCAATACAAAGGAATGGAACGGCTTGAGCAAATGTGTCAACGCCGAAGAATGAAAAGGCTATCACGCGAATGGGTCAAGGATCATGACGAATTTGCGCGGTGCCTATCTGTCGGTGATTTTTCTGCTGAAAGGTTTCATCCCGGGTGGGTCAAGTCTATCGGTGGCGAGCTGCTCCTCTGACTGCGTGGTCAGCCATCACGCCGCCACCGCCTGTTGCTGTTGATTGGGCAACAGCACCGCGCGTACAGAATTGCCAGGTTGCAGTTGCAGGCGCTGGGCCGTGGTGCGGTCGATGACCAGGCTGCTGCCAACCCGGCGGGCGCCGGCCACGGTGATGCGGCAGTTCTCCAGGCGCCGGTTGTAGATCAGCCACAGCGGCGACTGATCGTCTGGCGTGCCGAGGCTCAGGGTCAGTTCCACGCTGTCACGCACGGTGCGAACATTTCGCAGGGGGGCTTCGATCACCGGCCCGCCATCAAAAATATCGATATAGCCTTTGTGGACGAAACCCTCGGCCTGAAGGATTTTCAGCGCCGGTTCGGTGTTGGGATGCGCCTGGCCGATAACCGCCTGCGCCTGTTCGGTCAGCAGGCAGGTGTACAGTGGCTGACGGGGCATCAGTTCGGCGATGAACGATTTGTTACCCAGCCCCGACAAGTGATCGGCGTGGCTGAAATCCATCTGGAAGAAGTGCCGGCCAAGGCTGTCCCAGAACGGCGAACAACCTTGCTCGTCGGCACTGCCACGCAATTCGGCAATCATCCTCTCGCCAAACAGGTGCGGAAACTCGGCAGCGAACAGCAGACGCCCGAGTGACAGGAGGCGACCGTTACTGCCGGTGCGCTGGTCATGGCGCAGGAACAGCGAGCACAGCTCGGATTGCCCCGTCAGTTCATTGTTGAGGAACAGCGTCGGAATTTGCCGCTGGATGCCAAGGTCCGGCGCCGAACTCACGGTCAACCCCACCCGATAGTTGTACCAGGGCTCGCGCAGGCCTACGGCGCCCGCCATGGCACTGATGCCGACCACGCGCATGTCATCGTCCTCAAGGACGAAGAGGTAATCGGCATCGGCGCGCTCCACCTGTTCGGCGAACGCACGTTGCGCCCAGCGTACCCGGTGGGCCAGACGATCTTCATTGGCCGGCAGGGTGGTAAACCCCGGGCCGGCCTGTTGCACCAGCGCCATCAATGCTGGCAAGTCGCTGACTTTCACCGGACGGACAATCATGCTGTAACTCCTTCTGCGCGCCTGCTCGGGCACTGTCGTTGGGCGCTTAACCGGGCGCGGTTCACAGGGTAATCAGCCGGACCGCGCCGCCATCGGTCACGTTCAGCGCCGCACACATGGCAGGGGTCAGGGCCAGCGATTGATCGGGGTGGTAGTCCAGTTCGGCAACGATGGCGCGGAAACCGTGCAGCGCATCATTGCTTAACAGATAACGGCCACGGGCATCGACCTGTGGCGTTTGCTCGACGCTGGCAGTCCGGCTGTGGGCGATCGAACGGATGTTCGCGGTGCGCGCATACAGGGTCGGGCCCGCGTCGAACAGGTCGATGTAGCTGTTGGTTTCAAAACCTTCGCGCTCAAGGATGTCGAACGCTTCCTGACCGTCTGGATGGATGCGTCCGATGCACGCCTGCGCAGCCTGGGGCAGCATCGGCACGTAGATCGGGTATTGCGGCATCAGTTCGGCGAGAAACGTGCGGCTTTGCAATCCACAGAGTCGCTCGGCTTCGGCATAGGGCAGGTCGAAGAAATGTTTGCCCAGTGCATCCCAGAACGGCGAACGACCTTTTTCGTCGCTGTAGCCGACGATTTCGGTGATCACCGCTTCGGCAAAACGCGGCGCATGGGCGGCGATGAACAGCAGGCGCGCGCGCGAGAGCAGTTCGGAAAACGGCGTGCGCACCCGATTGGCGTTGATGTGAAAACCACGCAGTAACGTGTGGCCGCTCAGGTCATGGCACAGCGACAGCGCCGGTACGCCGTGCTCGATGTTCAGCTCCCGCGAGGCGCTGGTGAAGTGACGGTTGCGCAGACTGTAGAACGGCTCGTTGAAGCCTGCCGTGGCGAGAATCTCCGAGCAGCCAACCAGCCGCTGAGTGCTCAGGTCTTCCAGCACGAAGAAGTAATTTTCCGGGCCATGGGTCACCGCGTCGGTGTCAAACGAGGCGCACGAACGGGTGATTTTTTCGCGCAGGCGTTCACTGTCATCCGGCAGCGACGTCACGCCGACCAGACTGTCGCGGGCCAGTTGTTGCAACTGTGGCAGGTCGGTTGGCTCGACTGGGCGTAAGACCAGCATGGATGTACTCCTGTATCAAAAGATCCGGCGAATTCGCCGAACCTGACTATCACTGTCGGTTTCCACGCGTTGTTTCGGCGGGCGCCTGACTCTCTGTCAGACGCCGCTCTTTTTCATGTCAGCCATTGCTCGGGTCAGGCAGCGCGGTACTGGCGCCGAGCTTGTTGAGAAAGAACAGGTACACCAGGCCCAGGGCAATCCAGATCAGGCCAAGTTTCTGCGCATCGACGCCCATGTTGTACATGATGGCCGCGACGATGATGAAACCGACCACCGGGCAGAGCAGATGGCGTACCACCTGACCGGTCTTTTGCCGACGCCAGTAGTAGTTGATCACGGTCAGGTGCAGCAGCATGAAACCGCTGAGCGCGCCGAAGTTCACCAGCGAGGTCAGGGTATCGACCGAGTTGATGAACAGGTAGCAGATCACCAGCGACAGCACGGCCACCAGATAAATGCTCAGGTATGGCGTGTTGTGTTTCGGGTGAACCTTGGCCAGCACTTTGGGCAATTTGCCGTCGCGGGCCATGCCGAACAGCAGGCGCGACACCGCCGCTTGCGAGGTGATCGCTACCGCCACACCCCAAGCCAGCGCCGTGGCGACGGCGGTCAGGGTCGCCAGCCAGCTGCCGGCAGCGATTTCGGCGATTTCATAGAACGCGGTGTCGGCGGATTTGAAGCCCATGCCGGCGGCCAGATCGGTAGCGATCCAGGTCTGCACGACGAAAATCACGCCCATGACCACCAGCGTAATCAGCGCAGCCTTGCCCACGCTTTTGCCCGGATCACCCTTGATTTCTTCGGCCAGGGTCGAGATGGCGTCGAAACCGAGGAACGACAGCACGGCAATCGACACGGCTTGCATCAGCAGGGCGAAATTGAAGGTTTCCGCGTGATACAGCGGCGCCAGGGTCAGCCCGCCGTTACCGCCACCGTTGTGCAAGGCGTTCCACGCGTAGAACAGGAAAATGCCCAGCACCACCAGTTGTGCCAGGAGAAAAACGATGTTCATCCGCGCGGTAAAAGTGATGCCGCGCAAGTTGACGAAAGTGGCGCTGACGAGGAACGCCAGAATGAAGCCGACTTTCGGAATATCCGGGTACAAGTGGTTGAGCGCCATCGCTGCGTAAACATAGAGCAGTGGCGGAATCAGCAGATAGTCGAGCAGCATCAGCCAGCCGGCGATGAAACCGACATGTTGGTTCAGGCCCCGTTGCGCGTAGGAATACACCGAACCGGCAATCGGAAACGCCCGGGCCATGCTGCCGTAGCTCAGCGCGGTGAAGACCATCGCGACCATCCCGATGATGTACGCCAGCGGCACCATCCCCGGGGCCTCGGCGTTGACGTAGCCATACACGCCGAAGGGGGCGATGGGGATCATGAAAATCATCCCGTAGACCACAAGGTCAGTGAGCGTCAGGCTCCGTTTCAACTCTTGCTTGTAGCCGAATTCTTCAATTTCCATGAAGCGCAACTCCTTGTCAGCCAATCATCGTTTTAGTTGTTGTCTCGGTCCATCGGTACAGCGTCAGCAATCGTTCGTTACAGCAGGGGTGCGAGGTATCCTGCCCAGCGCGAAATATCCTCAGGACTGCGCAGTAAATCGTTGCGCACCTCGATCAGTACCGACTCCAGGCCTCGGGCGTCGCCGTGCACCGGCACCGTCATGTCACCCAGCGGGTCGACCCGGTACGGCTGATTGCCCGCCGCTTTCAACGGCCAGGCGTCGAGGCCGTCGAGCAGGCGCTGCGCGTAAGCCTTGGCCTGACCGAACAGCACGCCGATTTCCAGCGGGCGTGGCTGGCCGTAGTACACCGGGGTGAAGCTGTGAATCCCGACCACCCTTACCGCCTGGCCGTGGGCAACACGCTCGTCGATCAGTGTCTGCAAGCGCGCATGAAACGGTTTGAACAGCGTCTGGCGCCGGTACTCGCGAGTGGCTTCGTCCAGATCGCGATTGCCCGGTACCTGATAAATCTCGCTCTGCGCCGGAATGCTGTCAGGGGCATGCCGGGGGCGATTGAGGTCAATCAACAGCCGCGAATAATTGGCGCTCAACAGCGTCGCGCCAAGTTGTTCCGCCAGTTGCTCGGCCAGTGCCAGGGCACCGATATCCCAGGCGATGTGTTCACGGGCCGCCGCATCGTCCAGGCCCAGGTTGTTCAGGGCCGCGGGGATGTAGCGGCTGGCGTGCTCGCACACCAGAATCAATGGATGCGTCGAGTCGGCGCGGCTCAGGTTGTAAACCGGTTGGGTATACAGCCCAAGCTCGGCGGATTCAGTACAGACGTGCATAGTGCTCACACAGGTCAGCGGGCGAGAGCTGTTCCGTCAGCGCCAGTTCCTCGGTTTTCAGGGCGTGGTATGAATCGAGCAACGGCTTGGGCAGCCATTCGTTCAAGGCTGCACTGTCGCGCAGGCAATCCAGTGCCTGTGCCAGCGAGGCGGGCAGGGCAACGATGCCCCGGGCCTTGCGTTGCTCGTCGTTGAGTGAATCGGGAACTTCATCGGTGATCGCGTTCAGTGCCAGGCGCTGTTCGATGCCCAGCCGTCCAGCGATCAGCAGCGCTGCCATGGCCAGATGCGGTGAGGCGGTGGCGTCCATGGCGCGGAATTCGAGGTTGAACTGCGTAGCCACGGATTTGCCGCCCAGGGTGACGGTCGGGCAGATGCGCAGCGCCGCCTCACGGTTCTGCTGACCGAGGCAGGCATAGGACGCGCTCCAGTGATGGGGCTGCAGGCGTTCGTAGGAAACCGGGGTCGGCGCGGTGAACGCACACAGCGCCGGCAAGTAGTGCAGGATACCGGCGGCCCAGTGTTGACCGAGGTTCGACAGGCCATTGTCAGTGCCAGCGTCGTAGAGCATGGGCTGCCCGGCCAGATCCAGCAGGCTCATGTGCAAGTGAACACCGCTGCACATCGCCTCTGCGTGAGTCTTTGGGGCAAAACTCAAGTCCAGACCCATTTGCCGGCCAATCTCGCGGGTGATCTCACGCACGTTGACGGCGCGATCTGCCGCCGCGACGCCGAGGGTCGGCCGGCAGGTGACTTCGTACTGATGCGTGCCGTATTCGGGCAGGAACATTTCCGGCTCGACACCGCCGGCGCGCAAGGCCCCCAGCAGCCAACCCGCGAACGCCGCAGCCTGCCGCTGTGCCTGCAGGGAAAACGGTTGATGCCCGGCGCAACCGGCGTGCAGGGTGAATTCGTGTTCGAAAGCGGCGTTGACCTGCAGGCCCAACTGGTCGCGATAACGTTGCAGTTCGTCACGCAACACGGTGCGCGGACAGGCGCCGAAGGGGCTGCCATCGGTCTGGCGCAGGTCGCAGTGGAAAAAATCCAGCGCCGGTGCATCGGCATCCGGGCCGTTGCTCAGGGTCACGCGACTGGCCAGATCCGGGATCAGGCGCAGGTCGCCATAAGCCCCCCACGGACTGCTCGAGGCGATCGCGCCCTGCGGCGTCAGCGCGCTGTTGGCCGGCACCCAGCCGCAACCCGTTGCCTGATAGTGCTCCAGCTCGTCGGTCGGAAACGAGCGGCCGCGGGTGATGCCCGTCAGGTCCGTGGTGACGAGGGTGGTGAGCGGCAACGGCGTCAGGCGTGCGCTCATGGGCGCATCTCCTGCAAGCGGCCGAGCACGGTCTGGGTGTCGGTGATCCAGCAATAACCCTTGATCGCATTCAGGCAGGCGGCGTGACGTTCGGCGGTGTGCGTCGCGCAGGCGTCTTCGACCAGCGTGACCAGATAGCCACGGTCGGCGGCGTCACGCACGGCCATGTCAACGCATTGGTCGGTGACGATGCCGGCGATGATCAGATGCCGGGTTTCAAGGTTGCGCAGTACATAGTCGATGTTGGTCGAGTTGAACACGCCGGACGAGGTCTTCGGCAGAACGATTTCGTTCTCGACGGGAGTCAGCTCAGGGAGGATGCGTGCCTGCGGGCAGCCCTTGGGCAGGTGCATGTCCGACAGCTTGTGATCCAGCGAGCGATCACGGCCATCGGCCGTCAGGCTTTCGATGAGGGTGTGCAGCACGTTTTGCCTGGCCTCGCGCAAGGCACCGAGTAAACGTTGTTGATTGGGCACGACCTGCGTGCGCACCCGGTTGAGGAAATACCCGGCATCCGGGCCGCTGAGGTGGGGGTCGAACTGCGGGTCGACCCAGGCACATTGCATGTCGACGAGCAGCAGCGCGGTGTGGCCGGGGACAAAGGGCAGGTCGCGTGGCGAACGGTGTGGAAGGCTGAACATCCTTATTTTTCCTCCAGCAGGTGAGTGGCGAAGTCGTTGCGCAGGGCGTCGATGCCTTCCAGGCGATCGGCGAGGTCCGGGCCGCGCAGGGTCAGGCAG
Organism: Pseudomonas sp. EA_5y_Pfl2_R50; assembly: GCF_963970475.1. Classification (NCBI taxonomy): domain Bacteria; kingdom Pseudomonadati; phylum Pseudomonadota; class Gammaproteobacteria; order Pseudomonadales; family Pseudomonadaceae; genus Pseudomonas; species Pseudomonas sp. EA_5y_Pfl2_R50. The sequence continues at coordinate 13,272 of NZ_CAXAPT010000005.1, forward strand.
GCGATCAGTGCTTCGACCTGAGCCAGCGCCGGCACCATGGTGTCGAACGGCGATGCCGATTCGACGGGCGCGCTGATGATCAGATCGGCCAGTTCACGCAGTGGCGAAGCGTAGATATCCGTGAACAGCACGACCCTGGCATTGTTCTGCTTGGCCGCCGAGGCCACGCGCAATGCCTGGGTCTGATAGCGGCGATAGTCGAAGACCAGCACCACGTCCTGGCGTTGCAGGTCGAACAGGCGATCGGGCAGCAGCGCGTTGTCCTCCAGGGCGAAACAGCCGGGGCGCAGCAGACGCAAGTGATTGAGCAGGTAGGTGGCCATCAGACTGCTGAAGCGTCCGCCGAAGCAGTACACCTGATGCCGGGTGTCGAGCAGCCAGTCGGTGAGGATGCGCACGTCTTCGGGCTGGGTCAGCGATTGGGTTTCGACCAGCAGACGATGACTTTCGCCGAGGTAATGGCCCCAGGCATCATCCTTGTTTTGTTGTGCGCGTGGCTGCAGCAGGGTGCGCGGAGAACGCAGGCGATGGTCCATGTCGCTGAGCAAGGCTTCCTGGAACTCGGCATAACCGCCGAAACCGAGTTTTTTCACCAGCCGCACGATGGTCGGATCACTGACGCCGGCGTGTTCGGCCAGACGCGCCATCGGCCCGAGACCGTTGCGTGGATACTGATCAAGCAATGCGCGAACGACTTTGCGCTCCGACGGCGTAAGATCCAGGCCGGGATCGGTGATCAGGTCTCTGAGAGGGGGCATCCGGGCTCCTGCTGGATGGGGGGTGTTGAATTCGCTTCACAATCCGTTAAAACAGTATTTATGTAACTGACGCTACATGTCTAGTGAATTTTTCAGCGTGTTGAACAGGCACCAAAATGGCGCGTAACGCCCGTGTTACAAGGGCTTCACGGAAGTCGACGAGTTTTGTAGTCCATTGCCCACACCTGCGTCAGACATTGCCGGTTTTTGCAGCATTCACCGGCACCTCAATCAGGCAGACGCTTGCCTTGCGAGTCACGGTTTACGGCACAATTGCCCATGGTCCAGCCTTGCGCCATTGAGTGTCATGACTTTAGACAGAGTGATTACCTGTGCAAACCACCCGTTTGACATTGATGTGCCATGCGCGAACCGTCGCACAAAAGTTGGCGCGCTTTCCTACGAACGAACCTGTTGAAAATGCTGCTCTGGCGCCTGAAGCGCTGGCTGCACGCTTTGCGGGCCCGCGACGGCTGATCTGTGGCCCGGAATTACGTACCCGGCAAACGGCGGCGTGGTTCGGCGCCGACGCGCAAGTCGAGCAAAACCTGCGTGACTGCGATTGGGGCGAATGGCACGGGCAATCGATCAAGCACCTGCAGACGACCCAGGCCGATGCCCTGCAACGCTGGCTGTCGGACCCGCAGGCTGCGCCACACGGCGGCGAATCCGTCGCGCAAGTGGGCGCGCGGGTCGCCGCCTGGCTCAGTGGTCTGGAGTCGACGCCAGGGCATGTTGTCGCCGTCACGCATCCTTACCTTGTGCGCGCGGCACTGATGCAGGTCGTGCAAGGCGCGGCGTTCACTGCGCTTGATGTCGAACCGTTGTCGGTCATCGAATTGCGCTTCAACGGGATCTGGCGCTTGCGTCTGCCCGGTCTTGACCTTGAGGAGTCTGTGCGATGAAACAATTGCTGGTGATCGGTATCGGTGCCGGGAACCCCGACTACATCACGATGCAGGCGGTCAAGGCGCTGAATCGCGTCGACGTTTTTTTCCTGATGGATAAAGGCCAGAGCAAGGACAAACTGATCGACCTGCGCCGGGATATCTGTGAGCGCTACATCACTGATCCCGCCTACCGTTTCGTCGAAGCCCACAGCCCGGAGCGCGAGCGTGGCGATGTTGACTACACCACGAGCGTCGACGATTTGAACCGCGCCAGGCAGCAGACCTTCGAACGCTTGATCAATGATCATTTGTCTGACGGGCAGTGCGGCGGTTTCCTGGTGTGGGGGGACCCGGCGTTGTACGACAGCACCGTTCGCATCCTCCAGGCGATTCTGGCCTCGGGCAATTGTGCGTTCGAGTTTGAAGTGATTCCGGGAATTACCAGCGTTCAGGCTCTGGCCGCGCAGCACAAAGTGCCGCTGAACACGATTGGCCACTCGATTGAAATTACCACGGGCCGACGGCTGGCTGCGGGGCAGGTGAGCGACACCGATAGCCTGGTGGTGATGCTGGATGCCGAAGATTCCTACCTTCGGGTAACGGATCAACAGACCCGGATTTATTGGGGCGCCTATCTGGGCACGCCGGACGAGATTCTCATCAGCGGCAAGCTCGCGGAAGTGGCTGACGAGATCGCACGGGTGCGCAAGGCGGCGCGGGCTGAGCATGGGTGGATCATGGATACCTATTTGCTGCGCAAGCCCTGACCTTGGTTGTTGTGCCTGACGCCATTGCTTGCCTGCCAGCGATGGGGACTTGAGGACGTTCAGGATTTGACCATGACCCCACGCCCGAACCGTTCCCGATACACCGAGGGCGGCACGCCGACCACGCTGCGAAACGCCACGCGAAAACTCTCCACCGAACGATAACCACAGCGTTGCGCAATCTGCTCGGTATGCTGCGGCGTGCTCTCCAGCAACTCGCGCGCGCGGGCCAGCCGTTCATGCTGCAACCACGCCTTCGGCGACTGGCCGCTGGCCTCGGTGAACCGGCGCAAAAATGTCCGCTCGCTCATCGCCGCTTCGTTGGCCAGGTCGCGCACTTCCAGCGGCTCATGCAAACGCTCGCGGGCCCACTGCATCACCCGCGACAAATCGTTGCGCGGCGTCGGGCTGACGGGCGCCGGAATGAACTGCGCCTGCCCGCCGGTGCGTTGCGGCGACATGACCAGACGCCGCGCCACGGCGTTGGCGACCTGGGTGCCAAAGTCCCGCGTCACCAGATGCAGACAGGCATCGATGCCTGCCGCACTGCCCGCCGAGGTAATCAATTGGCCGGAGTCGACGTACAAAACGTCGGGGTCGACCGCAATCGCCGGAAAACGCTGCGCCAGTTCCGACGTATAGCGCCAATGGGTCGTGGCGCCATGCCCGTCCAGCAGACCCGTGGCCGCCAGTACAAACACCCCGGAACAGATCGACAGCAACCGCGCCCCACGGGTGTGCGCCTGGCGCAAGGCATCGAGCAGCGCCGGCGGCACCGGAGCATGGCGGTCGCGCCAGCCGGGAATGATGATGGTGTGCGCCTCGGCCAGCAGTTCCAGACCGCCATCGGCGAGTACCTGAATGCCGCCCGCAGCGCGCATCGGGCCCTGATCGACGGCGGCGATGGCATGCTCATACCAGGGGAAATCGAATTCCGGGCGGGCAAGACCGAAGATCTCCACGGCAATACCGAACTCGAACGTGCAGAGGCCGTCGTAGGCGAGAATCGCGACCCGATGGGAGGACGTAGGCATTTGGCGGAAAATTCCCGGTGAGTGTCTTGTGCGCCACTGTAGCGATTAGCTGCAGGTCGATAAAGTCCGTTTATCCCCACCGAGATGTAGGAGCAACACCCCATGCCAAGCCTGGTTCGCGAAATTCCCGCCGCCCCGTCGGCCATTGCCTTGATGCATTTCAGCAACCGTCTGACCTACGAAACCGATTGTTCCGACGTGTTTGGTAGCCAACAGTCCGGTGAGATCGACTTTGTGCTGGTCGACGTGCGCGGGCCGCTGGCCTTTGAACGTGGGCATGTACCGGGGGCCATCAATATCCCGACCCGCTTGCTGAATGCCGAAGCATTGGCGCACTACGCGAAAACCACGCTGTTCGTGGTCTATTGCGCCGGCCCCCACTGCAACGGCGCGAACAAGGCGGCGGTGAAACTGGCGGCGCTGGGTTATCCGGTCAAGGAGATGATCGGCGGCGTCACCGGCTGGCTGGACGAAGGGTTCGAATTGAGTGTCGCGCAAGCCGCCACATCCCCCATCCACTGCGCCTGCTGAATGACCGGAAACTGCCGAAGGCTGCGATCCTGAGCTTGAAAACTCAACGGCAAAAGGTCGCAGTCTGCGGCAGTTCCCACGCAAGTTTTGTCTGCGGATTGAAGGGTTGTCCTACAGCGTTTGCACCACCACGGCACACCCGCTGACCTCGGTCACAGGTGATGCCGATTTTCCGTAAGTATTTGTCGCTTAAAAACAATTTACCCTGTGCGCGCCGCCATAGACTGCCGACCACTTCGGTTTTTGTAGCCAATTGGCCATGACCGAACGCTGACTCGAAGCTGCCAATAAAAGCCTCCGCACACAGGAGTTATAAATGAAGAAGCTAGTGATGTTTGGTGCCCTGGCACTGTCGATGTTGTCCCTGACCGCTGTGGCCGAAGACGCCAAACCGATCCGCCTCGGTATCGAAGCCGGTTACCCGCCATTCTCGATGAAAACACCAGACGGCAAACTCGCCGGTTTCGACGTGGACATCGGCGATGCGTTGTGTGAGCAGATGAAAGTCAAATGTACTTGGGTCGAGCAAGAGTTCGATGGCCTGATCCCGGCACTGAAAGTGAAGAAAATCGACGCGATCCTGTCCTCGATGACCATCACCGATGACCGCAAGAAAAACGTCGATTTCACCATCAAGTACTACCACACCCCGGCGCGCTTCGTGATGAAGGAAGGCTCCGGTGTCAAAGACCCGCTGACCGAACTCAAAGGCAAGAAAGTCGGTGTGCTGCGTGCCAGCACCCATGACCGTTACGCGACCGAAGTGCTGGTGCCAGCGGGGATCGAACTGGTGCGTTACGGCTCGCAGCAGGAAGCCAACCTCGACATGGTTTCCGGGCGTATCGACGCGATGCTGGCCGATTCGGTCAACCTCAGCGACGGCTTCCTGAAAACCGATGCCGGTAAAGGTTTCGAGTTCGTCGGCCCAACCTACGAAGACGCCAAGTACTTCGGTGGCGGCGCCGGCATTGCCGTGCGCAAAGGCGATACCGCGCTGGCCGAGCAATTCAACAAAGCCATCACCGAAATCCGCGCCAACGGCAAGTACAAGCAAGTGCAGGACAAGTACTTCGACTTTGACGTGTACGGCCATTAATACGCCGTAAAAAAAAGTGGCCCCGTTTGCGCGGTGGCCACTTTTTTTGCGCACTCTTTTTGCTGTGCAAGATCGCTGTGGCAGCGGGCTGGCTCGCGAAAGCGGTTTAACATTCAACACCACAGCTGTCTGATACACCGCATTCGCGAGCAAGCCCGCTCCCACAGGGGATTTTCGCCGATCCAATATTCAGGAGTTACCCATGCAACGCATCGACCACGTTCTGCCCTGGAGCCACTTGGGCAGCGAGCGCTCCCTCAGCGTTTTCCGTTACGGCGCCGGCCCGCGCAAGGTGTATATCCAGGCCAGCCTGCACGCCGATGAGCTGCCGGGCATGCGCACCGCGTGGGAACTCAAGCAGCGCCTTAACGAACTCGAACAGCAAGGCCGATTGCACGGCGTGATCGAACTGGTGCCGGTGGCCAATCCGATCGGCCTCGATCAGCACGTGCAAGGGGCCCACATGGGGCGCTTCGAACTCGGCAGCGGGAAAAATTTCAACCGCGCGTTTGTAGAACTCAGCGCGCCAGTGACGGCGCTGATCGGCGAGCGTCTGGGGGCTGACGCCGAGGCTAACGTCGCGTTGATCCGCGAGGCCATGGGCCAGGTTTTTCAGCAGTTGCCGGCGCCGGCCTCACAACTGGAAGCATTGCATCGCCTGCTGCTGCAGCATGCCTGCGACGCCGACATCACCCTCGATCTGCATTGCGATTTCGAGGCGTCGATTCACCTGTATGCGTTGCCGCAACACTGGCCGCAGTGGCAATCGCTGGCGGCACGCCTGAAAGCCGGCGTGGCGCTACTGTGTGAAGACTCCGGCGGCAGTTCGTTCGATGAATCGTGCTCGACGCCGTGGCTGCGCCTGGCGCGCGCGTTTCCGAATGCAGTGATCCCGGCGGCGAACCTGGCAACCACCCTGGAACTGGGCAGCATGGGCGACACCCGGGTCGATCAGGCCCAGGCCAATTGCGAGGCGATCCTCGGTTTCCTCGCCGAGCAGGGGTTTATCAGCGGCGAATGGCCGGCGACGCCGAGCGAGTGCTGTGAAGGCATGCCGTTCGAAGGCACCGAATACCTGTTTGCACCGCACCATGGCGTGGTGAGTTTCCTGCGTAACGCGGGCGAGTGGGTCGAGAAGGGCGATGCGTTGTTCGAAGTGGTCGATCCGTTGCGGGATCTCGTGAGCACAGTGTGCGCCGGGACCAGCGGCGTGTTGTTTGCGATTGATCGCGGGCGTTACACCGAGCCGGGCATCTGGCAGGCGAAAGTGGCGGGGCGGGTGCCGTTTCGCACCGGCAAGCTGACGAATGACTGATTGATTTGCGCTGAGCTTGCCGGCCAGCTCCCGCAGGGTGAATGGGGGGGCACGATTCTGGTGATCACCCTCAATCATTGTGAGAGCTGGCTTGCCAGCGATGGCGGCATCAGCCACACCGCTGAATTTGGATACTTGGCCCAGAGTGTTAGGCTCCCTTCGAACCCGACATTCTGTAAAGGAAGGCTCCATGTTGAAGGTGTTTGCTCTGTTGATCGTGCTGGCGTCCAGCGCCGTTCAGGCTCAAACCACGCTGCAGAACGACCTGCCGCTCAAATACATCGAACAGGTTCATCCTGACGCCGAGGCACGGCCGCTGGTGATTTTCCTGCACGGTTACGGCAGCAACGAGGCCGACCTGATCGGCATGAAGTTCCAGCTCCCGGCGCAATACAATTACCTGTCGGTGCAGGCACCATTGGCGTTGGGCGAAGGACGCTACCAATGGTTTCGTAAAAAGGGCGAAGGTGCCTACAACGGCGAGACCGATGATCTGAAGGACAGCGCCCGGAAACTGCGCGATTTCATCAGCCAAGCGGCGCAGAAATATCACACCCGCCCGGACAAGGTGTACCTGATCGGTTTCAGCCAGGGCGCGATGATGACCTACGAAGTGGGCCTGCGGGCGCCGGTGGCCGTGGGCGGGATCGCGGCGTTGAGCGGGCGCGTATTGCCGGTGCTCAAGAGCGAGCTGAAAGCCGGACAGGCACCGCTGACCCTGAATATTTTCATCGGTCACGGCACTGCCGATGACCCTGTGCCCTACCGCAACGGCACCGCCGCCAATGAGTTCTTGCAAACGCTCGGTTACACACCGCAATTCCACGCCTATCCGGGCGTCGGCCACAGCATCAGCGGGGCCGAACTGCGCGATCTGAACGACTGGTTGCGGCAGCTCAATCCTTGAGGATGGTTTTCACCAGCGCGTCATGACCTTTCTTGTCGCTGGCGCGGGAGATCACCTGGACCAGCGCCATTTTCGTGCCGGAGCCGGCCATCAACGTGGTGTTGAGGGTTTGCCCGCCGCCTTGGGTGGCAGTGCTGTCGACCTGACGCAAGCCGAGGCCGGAGCTTTTCTGGGTCAGGCTTTTTTCGCTGAGCTTGTTGAAGTCCGGCAGTGCCTTGCGCTGGTCTTCGATGAAACTCGACACGCTGCCGTCGAGAAATTCACCGTCGTTGTCCTTGACGTTCTGGCCTTCAGGAATCTTGTTCTCGGCGGCGATCACCACGGTTTTAGTGGTTTCGTTGGTGTACATCGTGCCGGTGGCGCCGCCCGGGCTGGCCGGCAGCGGATCGGCGACAAAGCCTTTGGGCAGGGTGAACGTGAACTTGCCGTCGAGCATCGAGACTTTCTCGGTGGTGGCTTTTTCCTTGGCCTTGGCGGCTTGTGCGTTGAGGGCACCGAAACCGGCGACGGCCGCCACCAGCAGGATGACGGCTTTTTTGCTCAGCAATGACATGTAGATCTCCGGTGAATGGTCGCGCAAGGCGGGCGATCATCCCATGCAGCGCCTTGTCACTCCAGCCCGACTCGTCTTAACCCGAGTTGTCCCTCGCCACCGGCGGCAGTGTCAGGCTTGAGTTTGCGGGTTTCCAGCCTTGGCCGGTTTAGCGAGCAGCTTGCGGGTAACGCCGAGCATGGCAACCGACACGGCCACCCCAACGGCAAATCCGCCGAGCCCCATCGTTGGCAACGTCAGTGCCGACACCAGGCAGAACGCCGAAAACGAATACATGCCCGTCGCGGTGGCGCGTAACAGCGCGGCGGTGAATTCGGCACCGCGAGTCTGCTGGGAAAACACCGCCATCACGCTGCCCAGTACCGGGAACACGGCGAGTAAACCGCTCCAGCGTTCGCCGACGGTGCTGGCGAGCATTGTCACTACCAGCGTGAGCGCCGCGCCGGCAATCATCCGCCAGATCAGTTTGTCCGACTTCGGCGCCGGGCCGCCAGGCACTGGTTGCACGTGGGGAAACAAATACGGCGCAGACAGCAGGGCAATCGCCGCCGCTGCCACGGAGAACGGCAGCGACGCCGGAATCAGCGACAGTAGCAGCGCCAGTACCGCCCACACCGCCAGGGCAATCGTCAGTGCCCATGGCCAGTTGGCCCGTTGTGCCACCTGCGCATAGGTGACGCAGAAGGCAATCATCGCGAACATGGCCGACAACGCCGCTACCGCCGAGTGCGCGGCAAACTGCGGTCCTTGTTCGATGGCGAGGAAAAACAGAATCGGCCCGACCACCACGGGCAGCCCCGATAGCCACCCGGCCACGCTGGGTCCCCAGCGCTTGCCCGCGAGGGAAATCAGCAGCAGAAACGCGGGAATCAGCAGTAATTTGAGGATCAGCACGCAGGAGTCTCCGTCGGGTGAAGGCGATTCACGTTAACATTGCCGACCTCGGATTGCTGTATTTGTGTGCAAATGTTGTATACAAAGTGTTTGGTGCAATACCCGACTATGCTTTCATTATCATGGCTTGGCGGAGTCGAAACCTCGATGAACAGAACACCGAAGGTGTTGCGCGGATGTTGCGGCATCGGCTTGTGGGCGCTGTTGCTGACGCCGACCTGGGCCAATTGGCAGGACGCAGTGCCCGGCGCGCAAATCATTGGCACCGGCGAGTTCAGCGTGTTCGGTTTTGATGTTTACAACGCGCGACTGTGGAGCGCCGCTCGACCGCTGGCCGACGGCCAGCCCTTTGCCCTCGAACTGATTTACCGCCGCAGCATCTCCCGCGATGATCTGGTCAAGGCCAGCGTCGATGAAATCAAGCGTCTGGCGGGAGCCCGCGTCACCCCGACGCAACTGGCCGGTTGGCAGGTTCAGATGCAGCAGTCCTTCGTCGATGTGCAGGCCGGCACGCGGATCACCGGTGTGTATCTGCCGGGGCAGGGCGCACGTTTTTTTGTCGGCCAGCAATTGCAGCATGAAATTGATGATCCGCAGTTTGCCCGGGCCTTTTTCAATATCTGGCTAGATCCGCGGACGCGTAATCCAGAGTTGCGGGAACAGTTGTTGGGCGTGGGTCGATAACGCCAAAAGATCGTAGCCTGCGGCAGAGTTCGCATTCCAGAGAGCTGCCGCAGGCTGCGGTCTTTTGATCTTCAACCCTGCGACTGAAACGTCTAAGCTGCGTCTTTCCGACTTGTTTCTGGATGTGTGCGTGAAATTCAGTTTGCCCAAAATCGCCACGGCGCCGTTTTGCCCGCCGGAAGTGGCCGGCAGTGTGGCGGTCGATCCCAATGCCGCCTTCTTCAAGCGTGTACTGCGTTTCGCCGGTCCCGGTTTGCTGGTGTCCATTGGCTACATGGACCCGGGCAACTGGGCGACGGCCATTGAGGCCGGCTCGCGGTTTGGCTACAGCCTGCTGTTTGTCGTGTTGCTGGCGAGCCTGGCGGGGATGGTCGTGCAGTGTTTGTGTTCGCGGCTGGGTATTGCGACCGGGCGCGATCTGGCGCGGTTATCCCGCGAACGCTACAGCACACCGACTGCGCGCCTGCAGTGGGTGCTGGCGGAGATTTCGATCATCGCCACCGACCTGGCGGAAGTGCTCGGCTGTGCGTTGGCGTTTCACCTGTTGCTCGGCTGCTCACTGACGTTCGGCATCGCCCTCACCGCATTCGACACGTTGTTGGTGCTGGCCCTGCAGAACCGTGGTTTTCGCCGTCTGGAAGCGATCATGCTGGTGCTGGTCGCGACCATCGGCGTGTGTTTCTTTGTAGAACTGCTGCTGATCAAGCCGTATTGGCCGGACGTCGCCCAAGGCTTCAAACCGTCGCTGGCGGCGATCAGTGATGCCGCGCCGTTGTACCTCGCCATCGGCATTCTCGGCGCGACGGTGATGCCACATAACCTCTATTTGCACACCTCCATCGTGCAGACGCGGATGATCGGCAAGGACCTGGCGAGCAAGCAGGACGCGGTGAAACTGGCGCGTATCGACACCATCGGTTCTCTGGCGCTGGCGCTGCTGGTCAACGCGGCGATTCTGATTCTCGCGGCGGCCGCGTTTCACCAGTCCGGGCACACCGACGTGGTCGACATACAGGACGCCTATCACTTGCTCGACCCGCTGGTCGGCGGCGCGCTGGCGAGCGTGCTGTTTGGCGTGGCGTTGCTGGCGTCGGGGCAAAGCTCGACATTCACCGGCACCATCGCCGGGCAGGTGATCATGGAGGGTTACCTGAACCTGCGGATTCCCTGCTGGCAACGGCGTTTGATCACCCGTGGCCTGGCACTGATTCCGGCCTTTATCGGCGTGTGGCTGATGGGCGACAACGCGGTGGGCAAGCTGCTGGTGCTGAGTCAGGTGGTGTTGAGTCTGCAACTGCCGTTCGCACTGTACCCGTTGATTCGCATGACCAATGACAAGCAGTTGATGGGGCCGTTTGTGAATCGATGGCCGACAAGGGTGTTGGCGTGGGGGTTGTTTGTGGTGATCAGTGGGGCGAATGCGTGGTTGATTCTGCAACTGGCTGGCTGAAAATATTGTGCTGGCGGGAATGGCCCCATCGCTGGCAAGCCAGCTCCCACAGGGTCTGTGTTGAAACACAATATTGTGATCAGTACAAAAACTGTGGGAGCGGGCCTGCTCGCGAAGGGGCCTTCAAGACCAGCCTAAAAAAACAGACAAAAAAAGACCCGGTGCAACGCAAGCTGCACCGGGTTTTTGTTGCCGGCAAACGGCGGATGTCGTGGGTCCGCCGTCGACCGTTGAACCTCTTGCTTAACCGCGTTCCAGCGCCAGCGCCACACCTTGGCCGCCACCGATGCACAGGGTCGCCAGACCCTTTTTGGCATCACGCTTGATCATTTCGTGCAGCAACGTCACCAACACTCGGCAGCCCGACGCACCGATAGGGTGGCCGAGCGCGATGGCGCCGCCGTTGACATTGACCTTGCTCAGATCCCATTGCAGATCCTTGGCGACGGCGAGCGATTGCGCGGCAAAGGCTTCGTTGGCTTCGATCAGGTCGAGCTGGTCGATGTTCCAGCCCGCCTTGTCCAGGCAGCGGCGGGTCGCCGAGACCGGGCCAATACCCATGATCGCGGGGTCGACGCCCGCGTTGGCGTAAGCAGCGATTTTCGCCAGCACTGGCAACCCGAGGGCTTTGGCTTTTTCCGCGCTCATCAGGATCACCGCGGCAGCGCCGTCGTTCAGCGATGAAGCATTGCCAGCGGTGACGCTACCGTCCTTCTTGAACGCCGGACGCAGTTTCGCCAGGGATTGAGCGGTGGTTTCGCCGCGTGGCTGCTCGTCAACCTTGAACGCGACCGGATCACCCTTGCGCTGCGGGATCAGAATCGGGGTGATTTCATCGACAAAGCGACCGCCCTCGATGGCAGCGGCAGCTTTCTGCTGCGAGGCAGCGGCGAACGCGTCCTGCTGTTCGCGACTGATCTCGTACTTGTCGACCAGGTTCTCGGCAGTGATGCCCATGTGGTAGTCGTTGAACGCATCCCACAGGCCATCGCTGATCATGGTGTCGACGATTTGCGCGTGGCCCATACGCAGACCGGTGCGTGCGCCCGGCATCACATAGTTGGACAGGCTCATGTTTTCCTGGCCACCGGCAATGATCACGTCAGCGTCGCCGCAACGGATCGCCTGCGCACCGAGGTGCAAAGCCTTGAGGCCCGAACCGCACACCTTGTTCAGGGTCATGGCCGGGACAGCGTGGGGCAGGCCGGCCTTGATCGCAGCCTGACGCGCCGGATTCTGACCGGCACCGGCGGTCAGCACCTGGCCCATGATCACTTCATCGACCTGCGCACCGTCCAGACCGGTTTGTTCGAGCAACTGGCGGATTACCGCTGCGCCCAGATCCACGGCGGACACGCTGGCCAGGGAACCCTGGAAACTGCCAATCGCGGTGCGCGTGGCGGCAACAATTACGACGTCTTGCATTTTCGAATTCCTCACTCGGCAGCGAACTGCATTTCCGGTACGTGATCCGGGACGATCAGTTTACCAGCGGTTTTGGCGACGATTTCCTCGACGCTGACGCCAGGTGCGCGTTCCTTGAGGACAAAAGCGCCATTTTCGATTTCCAGATAGGCGAGGTCGGTCAGCACACGCTTGATGCAGCCGGCGCCGGTCAGCGGCAGGCTGCACTTGCTCAACAGTTTCGACTCACCGTCCTTGGACGCGTGGGTCATGATCACGATGATATTGTCGGCACCGGCGACCAGATCCATGGCGCCGCCCATGCCCTTGACCAGCTTGCCGGGGATCATCCACGACGCGATGTTGCCCTCGACATCGACTTCGAACGCGCCCAGCACGGTCAGGTCGACGTGGCCACCGCGAATCATCGCGAAGGATTCGGCAGAGGAGAAGATCGAGGCGCCGATACGCGCAGTCACGGTCTGTTTGCCAGCGTTGATCATGTCGGCATCGATGGTTTCTTCCGTCGGGAAAGGGCCCATGCCGAGCAGGCCGTTTTCCGATTGCAGCATGACTTCCATGCCTTCGGGAATGTAGTTGGCGACCAGGGTCGGAATGCCGATGCCGAGGTTCACGTAGTAGCCGTCCTGCATTTCGCGGGCGACGCGCTGAGCCATTTGTTCGCGGGAAAGTGCCATGTTCTTGTTCTCCGTCAGCCTGAATTATTTGCGGATGGTGCGCTGTTCGATGCGTTTTTCGAACGTGCCGCAAATGACCCGGTCGACGTAGATGCCCGGGGTATGAATATGGGCGGGGTCCAGTTCGCCGGGCTCGACGATTTCTTCGACTTCGACCACGGTGATCTTGCCGGCGGTAGCGGCCAGTGGATTGAAGTTCTGCGCGGTGTGACGGTAGATGACGTTGCCGAAATGGTCGGCCTTCCAGCCTTTGACGATGGCGAAGTCGCCGGTGATGGATTCTTCCATCAGGTACTTGCGTCCTTTGAACTCACGCACTTCCTTGCCTTCGGCAACCGGAGTGCCGACGCCGGTGGCGGTGAAAAAGGCGGGGATGCCGGCGCCGCCAGCGCGCATTTTTTCGGCGAGGGTGCCTTGCGGGGTCAGGACGACTTCGATATCGCCTTTGAGCAGTTGCTCTTCGAACAGCTTGTTTTCGCCGACGTAGGAGGCGATCACTTTGCTGATCTGCCGGTCGGTCAGCAGTACACCGAGGCCGAAACCGTCGACGCCGCAGTTATTGGAGACGACGGTGAGGTCGCGGGTGCCTTTGCGCTTGATCTCGGCGATCAGGTTTTCCGGGATACCGCACAGACCAAAGCCGCCGGCGATCACGGTCATGCCGTCTTCAAGCCCGGCCAGGGCTTCCTCGTAGGAACTCACACGCTTGTCGAAACCTGCCATATGCACCTCTTTTATTATTTGCGGGCGGCTGGCTAGCCGAATGGTTGGAGTGTCTCGCTGGAGGATATATTTGTTAAGTTGATTTTTAAGGTTGATTGATAGATAAAACTCAATAGTTGCGTTATCGCTTGCCGCTTAACGCTTGTAGCTTACAACTGGAGCGAAGCGATCATGACCATCAAACAGATCCGCGCCTTTCTCGCCGTGGCCCAAAGCCTGAGTTTCGCCGTCGCCTGCGAGCGCCTGCACCTGTCGCAATCGGCCCTGAGCCTGACCATCAAGGCATTGGAGGAAGGTCTGGGCGGGCGCTTGTTCAGCCGCAACACGCGCAACGTCGCGCTGACCGCGGAAGGGGAATCCCTGCTGCCGCTGGCCCGGCGCCTGATCGCCGACTGGGACAACGCCGAGGACGAAATGCGCCAGCGCTTCAGCCTGCAACGCGGACGGGTGACGCTGGCGGCGATGCCGTCGTTTGCCGGCAATCTGCTGCCACCGATACTCAAAACCTTTCGCGCGCGGTATCCGAACGTCAACGTCACGGTGAACGACGTGATCAACGAACAGGTGCTGGAGATGGTTCGTGATCGTCAGGTGGAACTGGGCGTAGCGTTCGAGCCGATGCAGAACACCTCGATGACTTTCACGCCGCTGTATCTGGATCGGTTCGTCGCGGTGGTGCCGCTGGATTCAGCGCTGGCCAGGCGCAGCGAAATCGATTGGCAAACCCTCCTACAGGAGCCTTTCATCACCTTGCAGCGGCCGTCCACGGTGCGGGTGATGCTCGAAGAACACTTGCAGGCCCGGGGCATGAAGTTGCCAGTCGAATTCGAGAGCCATCAACTGGCGACGGTCGGGCGCATGGTTGCCAGTGGTCTGGGCGTCAGCGCCGTGCCAGCACTGTGCGCCGAGCAGATGCAGGAGTTGGGCGCGCACTGCCTGACCCTGAACGACTCGGTCGAACGGGCGATCGGGGTGCTGACCGAACCGGGCAATGAACTGTCGGCGGCGGCGCAGGCGTTGTTCGATATCCTTCAGCAGGAAAACCTCGCCGCACGCCTGTCTCCCTGACATCACCCCTATTCCCACAGGGGCATGTGTTTTCAAGTGGTGAGGTGTTGTGTAAGCAGGGGCAAAATCTGTTCGCAGGAGGCTTCGATTTTCAGGTCGAGCAAATCATCCGCCCGGGTCTTGCCCAGGTTGATCGCGATCAGCGGTTTGCCACGATCTGCGATCATCCGGCACAGACGAAACGCCGAGTAGGCCATCAGCGACGAACCGACCACCAGCATCCCGGCGGCACTCTCGGCAGCGGTCATGGCTCGGGCAGCCGTGTGCTGCGCAACATTTTCGCCGAAAAACACCACATCCGGTTTCATTCGCTCTCCCGCGCAATGCGGGCAGTGCGGCACTTGAAACCGCGCCTCGAAGGCCGGATCGAGCAGGGTGTCGCCGTCCGGGGCCTGCACGGCATCGACCCCGGCCAGATACGGATTGTGCATTTCCATCAAACGCTGAATCGCATCCCGTTCGCTGCGCTGACCGCAATCCAGGCACAGCACCCGGTGCAGGCTGCCGTGCAGTTCGATCACATCATGGCTGCCGGCCTGATCGTGCAGCGTGTCGACGTTCTGCGTGATCAAGCCGCTGATCAAGCGCTGACCCTGCAAACCGGCCAGCGCTTGATGCGCTGCATTGGGCTGCGCCTGGCGCACCCGTGGCCAGCCGAGCATGGCCCGCGCCCAATATCGGCGGCGCGATTGCGGGGCGCTCAGGAATTCCTGATACATCATCGGCTGGCGCCCACGGCGCACACCGTCACTGTCGCGGTAATCGGGGATACCGGAAGGGGTGCTGATACCGGCGCCGGTCAGTACCACAAAACCGCCGTCAGCCATGGCCTGGAGGAGAATGTCGAAATGTTCGCGGATCGGGCTATCGAGCATGGCAAGCGCTCCAGATGGGCAGTGCCAGCAGGTTAGCACCAACCCCTGTGGCGAGGGAGCTGCTCCCTCGCCACAGGGGGAAGCGGAATTATTTGCGCGCCTCCAGAATCAGGTTGAACGGGGTTTGCGTGGCACGGCGCATGTGTTTGAACCCGGCCTCGCTGAACACTTTGCGCAAGCGCGACTCACCGGCCTGGGCGCCGAGGCCCAGGCCGACTTCCTGGGACAGCGAGTTCGGCGTACAGATAAATGTCGAGGCCGCGTAGAACAGCCGCCCGACCGGGTTGATGTTGTCGTCCAGCGCATCGTTGGCGAACGGCTCGACCAGCAACACCGTGCCGTCGTCCTTGAGCGATTCGTAGGCGTGGCGCGCGGCGCCCACCGGGTCGCCCATGTCGTGCAGGCAGTCGAAGTAGCAAATCAGGTCGTAGTCATCTCCGGGGAAATTTTTCGCCGTGCCCTCAAGGAAAGTCGCCCGGTTGCTCACGCCACCTTCCGCGGCGCGTTCGGTGGCGACGCTGATCGATGGCGCGTGGTAATCGACGCCGACAAATCGTGAGTTGGGAAAGGCCTGGGCCATGATCACGGTCGAGGCGCCATGACCGCAGCCGATGTCGGCCACGTTGGCGCCGCGTTCGAGTTTGGCGACCACACCCTCCAGCGCCGGCAGCCACTCGGCGATCAAGTGGCCTTTATAGCCGGGGCGGAAGAACCGTTCCGTGCCGGTGAACATGCACGGATGATGATCGCCCCAGGGCAGGGCGCCATTGCCACGCATGGCTTTGACCAGTTTGTCCTTGTCGTGGAAAAACGATGCGACCACACCGAGCCCGCCGGCGACGTACACCGGCGAATCCTCTACCGCCAGCGCCAGGGCCTGTTCTTCTGGCAGACGAAACTGGCCATCGCGATGTTCCATGTAGCCGGAAGCAGCATGGGCGCTGAGCCATTCGCGTACCAGACGCGGGTTGCAGGTGGTTTTTGCCGCGAGGGCTTCGGGGCTGATCGGCTGACTGTCGGCCATTGCCCGGTACAGTCCGAGCTCTTCGCCGACGATGACATTGGCCAGCATCGCCGCGCCGCCCATGTCGTTGACCAGTTTGCCCATGAACTCGTTGAGTCGGGCCTCGTCCATCTCATGCGCTCCTGAAACAGGATCACAGTCCGGCGGCGTTGAATATCGAGGCAGGCGCCACCGGGCGGTGGTCACGGGAACGGGCAGGGCACTGCACAAGTCCTGCAACCCCCTCGACTGGGTAATGTTTGAGTCTAGACCTGTTTTTCCGGGCAACACTGATCATTTGCAGGCCTGAGTCTGCAGGAGGCCGGGCAGTCAGGCAGCCCTTCGTTCATGGCCAATGGAGCGGGTTGTTACGGAAGATGCACAGGGATGGCGTCATCGGGTGGTGGCTTTGAACCCGCAACCCACGCCCCTTGAAGGCGTGAGCCTGCAGGGGATTGCGGTGTTTTCAGGCAGGGAGAGGCAGCTTCAGCTCCGCGCAAAGACCGCCGCCCTGGCGATTGCTCAAGGTCAGCGAGCCACCCAAAGCCATCGCCAGTTGTTGTGCAATCGCCAGTCCCAGCCCCGTACCGCCCGTATCGCGATTGCGCGAGTTTTCCACGCGGTAGAACGGCTCCATCACTTGCTTCAATTCCTCTGCGGCGATGCCGGGCCCGCGATCCATGACGGTCACCGTCAGGCTGCCCTTGTTCGCTTCCACCCACACTTCGGCCGCGCCGGCGAACTTCAGCGCGTTGTCGGTAAGGTTGACCAACACCCGTCGCAAGGCGTGGGGGCGAGTGTCGAGTACCACGTTGCTCTTGCCGACCAGTTGCACATCCTTGCCCATGTCCTGATAGTCGAACACCAGGCTTTCGAGGAACGAATCCATGTTGGTGCGGCGGTTTTCTTCGTTGGAACCGTGGATGCTGCGGGCATAGGCCACGCCTTCGCGCACCAGATGCTCCATCTCGCCGAGGTCATTGCACAGCTTGTCCTTTTCCGCAGAATCGTCCATGAATTCGGCGCGTAGTTTCATGCGCGTGATCGGCGTCTGCAGGTCATGGGATATCGCCGCAAGCAGTTGCATGCGCTCTTTCAGATACGCGGCAATCCGCGCCTGCATCGCATTGAACGCGCGGGCCGCGTACACCACTTCGTTCGGGCCCTTTTCGTCGAGATTGATCGGGTGCGCGTTGGGGTCAAGGGTTTCCACGGCGTTGGCGAGCCGGGTCAGCGGGCGAATGGCGATGCGCACGGCCAGCCAGGTGCAGGCGAGCATCAGCGTCAATTGCCCAAGCAGCACCACTGGCAGCCAAGGGGACAGCGGCACCATCGCCGGGCGCACATCGATGGTCACCGGGCTGCCGTCGCTCAGGCGCAAATGCCCCTGAAAGTGCTTTTGCGGGCCGGGTATGTCGGTGAAGGTCAGCGGATAGTTTTCGCCGATGGCTTCGGTGATCGAAGTGACGGCAATCGGCACATCCGCCGAATTGATCGGCGTGCCCGGCTCACCTTCGCTCAGCAAATAGCCGTAATTGGTCCGGGCCAGGCGTTTTAGCCAGGCCGGGCGCTCTTCGGCGGGCAAGCGGTCGAGGATCGCAATCGAGGTCGACACGTCGGTTTCCAGATTGCCGAGCATGGTGTGCTTCGCGCTCTGGTAGCGCTCGTAGTACTGCGCGCCAAACGACAAGGCCTGGGCGAGGATCAAACCGATCAGAAAAATCAGCGACAAGCGTGACGCGAGCGTGCGCGGCCAATGCAGATTGAGGCTCATGCTGGCGCACCCAGAATCTCCACCGGCAGCGAAAACACGTAGCCTTCGCTGCGCACCGTCTTGATATAGGCCGGTTCGCGGGCGTCGTCGAGCAGGCGCTGGCGCAACCGGCTGACCAGCAAATCGATGGAGCGGTCGAACAGATCGGCGTCACGGCCCTGGGTCAGGTTGAGCAGTTGATCGCGGCTGAGCACGCGTTGCGGATGATCGAGAAACACCCGCAGCAGACGGTATTCGGCGCCACTGAGGGCGACCATCGTGCCGTCCGTGTCCAGCAAATGCCGGGCCGAGGTGTCGAGTTGCCAACGACCGAAGCCCAGCAGCCGGCCGGCCTCGGTGACCACCAGGTTCGGCGGCAGCATGCGCGTGCGGCGCAGTACGGCATTGATTCGCGCCAGCAGTTCGCGCGCGGCGAACGGTTTGGTCAGGTAGTCATCGGCGCCCATTTCAAGGCCGATGATGCGGTCAGTCTCGTCGTTGCGCGCGGTCAGCATCAGCACCGGTGTGGCCTTGTGCTTGCCCACCCGCAATTCGCGGCACAGCTGCAAGCCATCGTCGCCGGGCATCATGATGTCGAGCACGATGAGGTCGACGGTATTGGCCTCGAGAAAGCTGCGCATCTGCCGGCCATCGGCGACCACCGTGGTGCGCAGGCCATTTTTCTTAAGGTAATTGCCGACCAGTTCGCGGATCTCGCGGTCATCGTCGACGATGAGAATGTGATCGACATGTTCCATCGGTTCAAACCTCAAGCTAAGGGGAATGCCGTGCAGTCTACCGAGCGTTGCTGCGCTCGCCTGCCTGCCTTTGTATTGCAGTGTATCTGGCGTGACGGTGGATACACCGCGAAGCAAAAACGCGATTTTTGCAGCGCTTTGTATCGCTGTGTATCCCTGGCGCGCCGGGATACGTAACGATGGTTTCGCGCGGTTTTCCGACACATCCGCGATACCTCGCGAGCCTTCAATAGGCCCCATCGAGGCCTGTACAGAACGCCTCGGCTCCTCGTGCACATTTGATCAGGAAATGACTCATGTACCTTATTGCTTTCCTCGGCGGTCTGCTGACCGTGCTTAGCCCGTGCATCCTGCCGGTGGTGCCGTTTCTGTTTGCCGGTGCCAATCGCTCGCGCGCGTCGATCCTGCTGACCCTCAGTGGCATGGCCCTGACCTTTGCGTTGATCTCCAGTCTGGCGGTGGTCAGCAGTGAATGGGTGGCTCAGGCCAGCAACAGCGGACGTTACGTCGCGTTGGTGGTGATGAGCGTATTCGCGCTGTCGCTGATCTCGGCGCGGGTGGGTGACGGCCTGGCGCGGCCCTTTGTCTGGCTCGGCAATCGTCTGAATACCGACACCCGCCATCGCGCCGGACCGCTGGGGGCGATCATGCTCGGCGTCGCCACCGGCCTGTTGTGGGCACCGTGCGCCGGGCCGATCCTTGGGGTGATTTTAAGCGGGGCGATGCTGCAGGGCGCCAATGCGCACACCAGCCTGTTGCTGCTGGCCTATGGCGCGGGCAGTGCGTTGTCTCTGGGGACGTTGATTTTCGCCGGACGCGGACTGGTCAATCGTTTGAAACCATCGATTCCTGTTACCGGCTGGCTACGTCGAGGCGCAGGTGTGGCGGTGCTGGCCGGCGCCGCCGTGATTGCCAGCGGTGCTGATAAAGCCCTGCTGGCCGAGACGTCCTCCGAGGGTGTCGCCCGTATCGAGAAACGTGTCCTGCAACGCGTGCCTCAAGTGATCGATTACCTGGTCAGCAAAGTCAGCGCACAGGCATTGCCCGAGCAGTCCGGCCAAGGCGCGATGCCGTTCCTGGCCGGTGCGGTGCAATGGCTGAACTCCCCGGAGCTGCGCGCCGAATCCCTGCGCGGCAAAGTGGTGCTGGTGGACTTCTGGACCTACGACTGCATCAACTGCCAACGCACGCTGCCCTACGTCAAGGACTGGGCGCAGAAGTACGCGAAGGAAGGGCTGGTGGTGATTGGCGTGCACACCCCGGAATACGGTTACGAGCGGATCATCGACAACGTCAGGGATCAGGTGAGGAAACTGGGCATCAGCTACCCGGTGGCCATCGACAACAACTATGAAATCTGGCGCCACTTCGACAACCAGTACTGGCCGGCGCACTACCTGATCGATGCCCAAGGCCAGGTGCGTTACAGCCACTTCGGCGAGGGGCGCTACGAGGCGCAGGAACAGATGATCAAGCAATTGCTGGAGGAAGCGAAGGCGCCGGCTGCCTGATCAAATCATCAATGGTTCAGGGTTTTCGGGCCCTGAGCCATTGTGCGTTGTCCCAGGCGCGAGAGCGCTCCGGCACCTGCCAGCCGGGTTCGTCGGCGCTGGCAATCCTGACGGTGTTTCACGGGCTTGACAGATTCCCGCCACTCATCGGCAAACCCCCTGTTTTGCGGGGCTGCCGGACGACTGGCAGGGACGGCAATGCGCCTCGGCGCGATAGTAACGGAGCACGTCCGCCCTGACGGCAGTCGACCCGACCACCGCCGATTGACGACGAATCCTACTTGCAGCGGAGCTCGACCTCATGAGTACAACGCTTGATCTCACTGCCTTGAAGGAACGCCAGAAAGTCGCCTGGGCCAGCGGCGACTACGCCGTGATCGGCACCACGCTGCAAATCGTCGGCGAGAACCTTGCCGAAGCCTGCGAGCTGCTTTGCGATGAATCTGTGCTGGATGTGGCTGCCGGTAATGGCAACGCGACGCTGGCGGCGGCACGCCGTGGTTGTCTGGTGACCTCGACCGATTATGTCGCAGCGCTGTTGGAACGCGGCCAGGATCGCGCCCGGGCCGAGCATCTGGACGTGACATTCCAGGTCGCCGATGCCGAGGCGCTGCCGTTTGCCGATGACAGTTACGACGCCGTGCTGTCGACCTTCGGCGTGATGTTCGCGCCGGATCAGGACAAGGCTGCTGCGGAGCTGGGGCGGGTCTGCCGCCGTGGCGGGCGCATCGGTCTGGCCAACTGGACGCCGGAAGGCTTTGTCGGGCAAATGTTCAAGACCCTCGGCCGGCATCTGCCGCCGCCGGCGGGTGCGCAGCCGCCTTCGAACTGGGGCTCGGACGCCTGGCTGCACAAGCACTTCGACGACCGCGATTTTCTCGTGCGGGTGACGCGGCGCCAGTTCAACTTCCGCTATCGCTCGGCGGCGCACTTCATCGACATTTTCCGCCACTGGTACGGGCCGGTGCACAAGGCATTCGCGGCGCTGCCGCCAGAAAGCGGGCAGGCGCTGGAGAGTGATCTGGCGGATCTGCTGAACCGGTCGAACCGGGCGGGGGAGGGATCGCTGGTAGTACCGAGCGAGTATCTGGAGGTGGTCATCACCAAGCGCTGAACGTCCGGAAAGATGCAAAACCGTTGTGGGAGCCTGCTCGCGAAGGCGGTGTGTCAGTGGAAAAATATCCGACTGACGCACCGCCATCGCGAGCAGGCTTGCTCCTTCAGAAAACGTTTCAGTCGTTGATTTCGGACACTACGCCTCGACCGACTGTACGGCCGCCTTCACGGATCGTGAAATGCAGACCTGTCTCCATTGCGATTGATTTGATCAGTTCAACTTTGAGTTCCACGTTGTCCCCCGGCATTACCATTTCAACGTCGCTTGGCAATTCGATCGTTCCGGTCACTCCAGTCGTACGGAAGTAGAACAGGGGTCGGTGACCGTTAAAAAACGGGGTATGACGTCCGTCTTCTTCCTTCGACAATACATAGATCCTGGCGGTAAATTTTTTGTGAGGCTTGATTGATCCCGGTTTGGCCAGAACCTGGCCACGTTCAATGTCTTGAGGCTGGAGCCCGGCCAGCAACAGGCCGGCATTATACCCGGCCTTTGCTTGATCAAGCATTTGGCGGGACACTTCGAAGCCAGTACAGGTGGTTTTTTTCGTTTCACGTAGACCGACTATTTCCACTTCGTCGTCAACGTTGACAACACCTCGCTCAATGCGACCCCTCGCCACAGTACCGCGACCTTTGACATCGAAGATATCCTCCACAGCCATCAGGAAGTCCCCCGCTTCAGCCTTCGGGGGAACCGGAAAGGTGTTTTCCATCGCCTTTAACAGTTCCCTCACGGCACTGGCGCCCAACTGATCATCATCCTGGCCATTCAACACCATTAACGCGGAGCCGCGTATGAAGGGTACGGCGGTATATTGAGAGGCGCTGAGCAGGTTTTGCACTTCAACAACTGCCTCGTCAGCCTGACTTTGATTGACGGTGTCCATCTTGTTCAGGAACACCACGATGTTCGAAACACCGCACTCGCGTGCCAGCAAGATCTGCTCACGGGTTTGTGAAATTGCCCCATCGGCTGCCGAGCAAACGAGGATTGCTGCCTCGAACCGGGTTGCACCGGTGATCATGAGTTTCACATAGTCCGCATGACGCGGACAGTCAACATGTTCGAAGCAGAGACGATCCGTTTCGTACTTTACGTGTGCGGTGTTATAGGTGATGCCGCGAGCTTTTTCCTGCGAGGCATCGTCGATCTCGCTGAACGACTTGGCTTGCCCGCCGAAATCTTCGGCACAAATGGAAGTCAGTGCGGCAGTCAGTGTGGTTTTACCGTGGTCTACGTGTCCGATGATGCAGACGTTGATAGTGGGTTTGTTATGCTCGGCGAACATGATGATGAACTCCCGTGAGTAGCAGCGAATCGAATCTTCGATTTCACGGTAGCGAATTCAGGGTAACGGCGGCAGCTGTCAAAGCTGACAGTTGACGGGCGTTCAAAGGCTCACTAAGAGAAATCCTGAACACCGGGAAAACAACGGTTTTAATAGCCTTGAACGCTAACAAGAGAGTGTTAGTAGTGAATAGATCTAGAGGCAGGAAATTGTGGTCACCCAGCGCTGATTCAGCATCATGGAGATCCCCTGTAGGCCTTCGCCTGCTCGCGAAGGTCTAGAGGGAGATGGTGTTTGGCTGGACTGGCAGCTATTTCAAGTGCGGCCGATCAAACCACTCCAGCGCCGTGCGCCAGATGCAGATCCCCAGAAAGTACGCCGACATCAGCAACCACAGGCCCATCACCAACGGGTTGATGACCGGGTGGTTGAGCACCAGTGAAAGACTGCACAGCAACCAGATTGCCGTCACCGCAATGTTGATCGGCATGAACCGGCGCACGCGGAACGGGTGCAGGAACTTCATCCGCGTCACCGTCAGCAGCGCCAGGCCGATCACGCTCAGGAAGGTGATCCACGGCCCCGGGCCGATGATGTACAGGCACAGGGCAACCACGTTCCAGGCGGCGGGGAAGCCGACGAAATAGTTGTCCTTGCTCTTCATGTTGACGTTGCAGAAGCAGAACAGCGAAGACACCAGAATCAGCGACACCGTCAGCAGCAGCGTGTAGTCGGGCAGAGGAATGTAGCGATAGATGAACAGTGCCGGAATGAACACGTAGGTCAGGTAATCGATGACCAGATCGAGGATCGAACCGTCGAAACCGGGCAGCACCGATTGCACGTTGACCTTGCGTGCCAGCGCGCCGTCGAGACCGTCGACGATCAGCGCCACGCCGAGCCACATCAGGCAGTGGACCGGCTGGTTTTCAAGCAGGGCGAGGGTGGCCAGGAAGGCGGTGACCACGCCAGTCGCGGTAAAACCATGGGCGCCCCATGCTTTGAGCCTGGCGATGTGTACGGTCGATATCACGGGGGCGTTCTCCAGATAATGAAGCAAGCCGGTTTCACCCTTGGGCAGCAAGGGCGCCGGCAAACCGGGTCGGGGTTGCAGCTATCGACCGGTTTGGCCGGGATAAGGTTCACCACCCTTGAATCTTAGCTGGCCTGCAAAAAAATACGTGGACCCTCCCGAGCGTGCATTCGGCTTCGGCCAAACGGTGCTGGCGCTATGGCTGCAGGGGGCTATTGTTGCCTGACGCAGTCACTGCCTTTGCCTGAGGATGACGTCATGAACACCACTGATCTGCTCGAACAACTGCTGCGAGGCCAGGCCTCGGCGGGACAACAGCGCGGCGCTTCAGCCGGCGATGGCCTGGGGGGGCTCGGTGACTTGTTGGGCGGTCTGCTCGGTGGCGGCGGCTCGAGCGGGGCCAGCGCAGGCGGGGCCGGCGGCGGCCTTGGCGGCTTGGGTGGACTGCTCGGCGGGTTGCTCGGCGGCGGTGGCTTGGGTGGCGCATTGGGCGGAGCCGTCGGCGGCGGCACGCAACGTCGTTCCGGCGCCACTCAGTATGCGGCGCTCGCGTCGCTGGGGATGATGGCGTATCAGGCGTATCAAGCCTGGCAACGCAACCAGGCCAGCACCGCGCCACAACAGATCCCGCAAACCGCCAACCTGCTCGCTGGCCCCGACGTCGAAGAGCACAGCCGCGCCGTGCTGCTCGCCCTGATTGCAGCGGCCAAGGCCGACGGGCGCATCGATGCGGCGGAAAAACACCTGATCAGCACGGAAATCGGCAAACACACCGACGATCCGCAGTTGCAGCAATGGCTCGACGCTGAAGTCGCCAAACCGCTGGACCCCAGCGAAGTCGCACAATCGGCCCAGGGTGATCCGGCGGTAGCAGCTGAAATGTACCTGGCCAGTGTCATGCTGGTGGACGATCAGCAAGACGCCGAACGCAGCTATCTCGATGAACTGGCGGCGGCGTTGCAGATTGATCCGGATTTGCAGGTGCATCTGGAACAACAGGCCAAGGGTCAGGCTTGACGTCAAACGATCGCAGCCCTCGGTAGCTGCGACAGGGAGGATGTTCCGCCGTCCGTCCGGGCAATTTTCACGTCGATTGAATTTTTCGCAGGCGCTGCCTCTCTGCTGCTGTAGAGGCGTATGCAACAGCGTCCTGCCAACCGACCGAGAATATTGCCATGACTGTCCTGACTCGCCTGCAATCCGCGCCGGCTCAGCCACAAACGATCAATTCTGCCGGGACCCTCCGACAGGTCTATGAAGCGCTGCTTCACGACAAAAATCCCCTGACCCTTGCTCAAAAATTCCTCCAGGAACACTTGCACAGCGCCGCGCAACTCACGGACGAGCTGCCAGCAGACCCCTTGTCGTGGCAGGGCTGGGTGACGGAACACTGCGCCGATGTTGGCCTGCAATACACCGACTATCTGCAACAGCGCAAGGCTGGCGGGCCGCGCCAATTCTTCAGCAACAAGGCGCAGGCCCTGTACTTTCTGCAAGCGGTTGCGCCGACCAAACTGGTCGATGGCGCCTGGCTGTCAGGTCTGTTGGCGCAGTGGCAAGACCCACGTTTTGCCGATTTGCTTTGCACTTATCTGGAGGAACTTGGCGAGGGCAATCCGGCGCAAAACCACGTCGTGATCTACCGCAAGCTCCTGGCTGATCACGGTCTGCAGGACAACGCTGCAATTGCCGATGACTGCTACCTGCAAGGCGCGCTGCAATTGGCGCTGGGGATCGGCGGGGTGGCGTACTTGCCTGAGGTGATCGGCTACAACCTCGGCTACGAACAACTGCCGTTGCACTTGCTGATCAGCCAGTACGAGCTCAGTGAACTGGGCATTGATCCGTACTACTTCACCTTGCACGTGACCATCGATAACGCCAGCACCGGGCATGCGCAAAAAGCCGTGAAGGCCGTGCTCGACCTGTTGCCGCTGGCGGCCGATCGTGCCGATTTTCTGCGTCGGGTGTCCTTGGGTTATCGGCTCAACGATCTGGGGCAGGGCAGTCGCGCGATCATCGAGGGCTTCGACCTTGAGCGCGAGTTGCTGGCGATGCTCGAACGCAAGCGCCCATTCGGCCAGCACCTGCATTCCGACTACTGCCGCTTCGACGGCCAGACCGTCAATCAGTGGCTGGCCACGCCAGCGCAGTTGCCCGCTTTCCTCCAGGCCCTGCAAGACAAGGGCTGGATCAAACGTCATGAAGATCCGCAGAACAGCCGTTTCTGGCAACTGATCGCCGGCGACGGCGCCGCGATGTTCGGCGTCTTCAGCGCCTATGAAAAACAACTGGTGCACGACTGGATCGCCGGTGACTGGACGGCGTCGGATACGCCGAAACTTGCGCGGCGCCACACCCAGACATCGCTCGCCATCGAAGTGCCTGAGCAAGACCTCGATGTGCAGCAACTCAACGCCGCCCTGCAGGGTCAGGACGGCCCTGCACAAATGGCGATCCTGCTGCCGTGGCTGGCTCCGGCGCGGCATGCGCATCCGGCCGGACTGCTCGCGACTCGGCGCTTTATCCAACTCAAATCCCGTTTGCCTTAAGGAAACACTGATGAATCAGGAAGAATCGCTGTGCCCCGATGATCTGGCGCTGCTGCAACTGGGCCGGCGCTTGCAGGCCGATGGCTACCGTTTCACCACCCCCACGCCGTTGACCCATCAGCGCGTCAACCAGCGTGACGAAGGCCAGGCGGTCGATTCCCTGCGTGATGTGTTCGGTTGGTCGCGGCCGTTCGAAGCGGATTTGCTGTCTGCTGATGAACTGCGGCAATTGCAGGAGGCTCACGTCATTGATGCATACGACGGTCGCTTCAAGAGCCGGGTGCGCTGGTCGAGTCTGGATGATCTGCTGTTCGTGCACTCGGCGTTCCCCACCGACGCCGCCGATGCGGTGTTCTTCGGCCCGGACACCTACCGCTTCGCCCAATTGATTCACGCTCATTTGCAGCAGAATTTCGCGCCGGTTCAGCGTGCCGTGGACATCGGTTGCGGCGCAGGCGTCGGTGCGATCCTGATCGGCCGTGCGCGCCGCGAAGCGCAAGTGCTGGCGCTGGACATCAACCCTGCCGCGCTGCGCCTGACTGCCGTCAACGCGGCGCTGGCGGAAGTAGCCAACGTCGAGGTGCGTGCCAGTGACCTGCTGCAGGGTGTTGAAGGTGAGTTCGACCTGATTGTCGCCAACCCGCCGTACATGGCCGATCCCGCCGAGCGCGCCTATCGGCATGGCGGCGGAACGTTGGGCGCCGGTCTGTCGCTGCGCATCGTCGAGCAGGCACTCAATCGGCTGGCGCCCGGTGGCTCGCTGTTGCTCTACACCGGAGTGGCGATGGTCGATGGTCACGATCCGTTTCTCGCCACGGTGCTGCCGCGACTGGATGAAAAACGCTTCGGCTGGACGTACCGCGAACTCGACCCGGATGTCTTCGGCGAAGAACTGCTCAACCCCGGTTATCAACGGGTCGACCGAATTGCCGTGGTGGCACTGACCGTGACCCGTATTGGCTGAAGCAAGGCAGGTGCGTGATGAACAGGAACCTCGACGACTACAACCGCATGCGCGATTTCTCGGCGACCTCGGAACCGGCGGCGGTCGAGCGCTCGGGCCGCAAAAGCGCGGCCGGGCATGCCTTGCAGTTCTGCATCCAGAAGCACGACGCTTCGCACCTGCACTACGACTTTCGCCTGGAACTCGACGGCGCGCTGAAGAGCTGGGCCGTACCCAAAGGTCCGTCCCTCGACCCCAAGGTCAAACGGCTGGCGGTGCATGTCGAAGACCATCCGCTGGATTACGCGACGTTCGAGGGCAGCATTCCTGAGGGGCATTACGGTGCCGGAGATGTGATCGTCTGGGATCGCGGCGTGTGGATCGCGCAGGAAGATCCGCAGAAGGCCTACGCCAAGGGCAAGCTCAAGTTCGAGTTACAGGGCGAGAAGCTCACCGGGATCTGGAATCTGGTACGCACGCACATGCCGGGCAAGAATGAGCAGTGGTTTCTGATCAAACATCAGGACAGCGCCGCGCGCCCGCAGGATGACTACGATGTACTGGTCGCCGAGCCAGACAGTGTGCTCAGTGAACGCACCATCACCCGCCCGCCCAAACTCGCCGCCGGGCGCGTCAAAGCGGCCAGGAAAGCGCCGGCCAAATCGCGTAAACAGGCTGGCGTAACGCTCACCGGCGCGCACAAGGCCAGGCTCCCGGCGCAGCTCAAACCGGAGTTGGCAACGCTGGTCGACAGCGCGCCGCCAGGGCAGTGGAGTTACGAGATCAAATTCGACGGTTACCGGGTCATGGCGCGCATCGAACATGATCAAGTGCAACTGTTCACGCGCAACGGCCATGACTGGACGCATAAACTGCCGCAACAGGTCAAAGCCTTGGCGGCGCTGGGCCTTGAGTCGGCGTGGCTCGACGGTGAAATGGTGGTCGCCGACGAGCAAGGCGTGCCGGATTTTCAGGCGCTGCAAAACGCCTTCGATGCCGGGCGCAGCCAGGACATTCTTTATTACCTGTTCGATCTGCCGTATCTCAACGGCGTGGACCTGCGCGAAGTCCCGGTCGAGGAGCGGCGCGCGGCACTGGCGACGGTGCTCGGCGCCCATGAGCACGCCTTGTTGCGCTTCTCCGAAGCCTTCGATGAAACCCCGGATGCACTGCTCAACAGCGCCTGCCAGATGCGCATGGAAGGCCTGATCGGCAAACGCCTTGGCTCGCCGTATGTGTCGCGGCGCAGCGGCGACTGGATCAAGCTCAAGTGCACACATCGCCAGGAATTCATCATCGTCGGCTACACCGATCCGAAAGGGGCACGCAGCGCTTTTGGCGCCTTGCTGTTAGGCCTGCATGATCGTGACAGCGGCGAATTGCGTTACGCCGGCAAGGTCGGCACCGGGTTCAATGAAACGACGCTCAAAACCATCCTCACGCAACTCAGACCCTTGCAAGTGAAGACGCCTGCGCTGGCCAATCCACCCAGCGGGTTCGAGGCGAAAGGCGTGCACTGGTTGAAACCGAAGCTATTGGCCGAGGTGGCATTTGCCGAGATGACCAAGGACGGTTCGGTGCGCCACGCCGTGTTTCATGGACTGCGCGATGACAAGCCGGCCAAGGACATCACCGAGGAGCGAGCCACGCCCGTGAAAACTTCAGAAACCCGAACCGTCGCCGGTAAATCGCCGAAAAAAGCCGCTGCGCGCCAGGCTGACACGGCGCCATCGCAGCTTGGCCTGGCGAACGGCAAAGTGCGCATTACCCATCCTGACAGAGTGATCGATGCGGCCAGCGGCACCACCAAGATGCAACTGGCCGAGTATTACGCCAGTGTTGCCGAATGGATTCTGCCGCAACTCAAGGATCGTCCGGTGGCGCTGGTGCGTGCCCCGGACGGTATCACCGGCGAACTGTTCTTTCAGAAGAACGCCGAGCGTCTGGGCATCCCCGGCATCACCACGCTGGACAAGGATGTCACCGGCCAACCGGTCATGCTGATCAACAATGCCGAAGCGCTGATTGGCGCGGTGCAGATGAGCACCGTCGAATTGCACACCTGGAACGCCACCACGGTGGATCTGAATAAACCCGACCGCTTCGTCCTCGACCTTGACCCGGACCCGGCGCTGCCGTGGAAAAGCATGGTCGAAGCCACCGCGCTGACCCTCACGGTCCTCGATGAACTGGGGCTCAAGGCGTTCCTGAAAACCAGTGGCGGCAAGGGCATTCACCTGGTGGTGCCGCTGACGCGCAAACGTGGCTGGGATGACGTGAAGGCGTTCAGCCACGCCATCGTCAGCCACATCGCCAGGTTGTTGCCGGATCGTTTTTCAGCGGTGTCCGGTCCGAAAAATCGAGTCGGGCGGATCTTCATCGATTATCTGCGCAACGGTTTGGGCGCCACGACTATTTGTGCTTACGCGGCGCGCACGCGCGAAGGGTTGCCGGTGTCAGTCCCACTGTTTCGCGAAGAGGTCGCCGAGATCAAGGGTGGCAACCAGTGGAACATTCACAACGTCCATGAACGCCTCGCCGAGGTGGGCAACGAACCGTGGGCTGACCTGAAGAAAACCCGTCAGAGCATCACTGCCGAGATGCGCAAACGGGTCGGTATGAAAGAATGATCAGGTGTCGCGCAGCAAGTCGTGGGCGTTGAGCAATTCGAAGGCGATTTCAGGATTGTTGTTCAGACCACGGCGAATCGCGGTCGGGATCGACTTGCGTGTTTTGCGGCACAGGCCCGGCAGTTCGCTGATCTCGATGTCGATGCCGAGCATGCTGCGCACTTCGTGAAAACCCGGCGATACGTTTACTCGAATGCCGAGTTGCTCGTACATGCGTTGCTGCAGGCGTCTGAGATCGTCGAGGTCTTTGAGCTGTTCGAGGCGTGCCAGGAGGATTTTTTCTTCCTGGCGGGTCAGGCGCAGGATGCGCAAGTCCGCGCCGGGCGTGTCCAGCAACGGATCGCGCCCGCAAATACAGGCGCCGGGCGGGCAGGGTGAGCGCAAGGGCACAGAGGTCGTCATGGCCTCCATCATAGAGGCCACCGGTCAGTTTTGCCTATTCGCCTTCAGCTGCCGTCCATCGGCCGCTGCCCCAGTGGCAACTACTGATTCAGGCCTTCGTAATGCACCAGAATCGCGTTGGCAAGATCTTCATCGCTGGCGTTGAGGCCAGGATTGTCCTGACGAACCTGTTGCAGGACCGATTCAAGATAAACCCCACGAATGGCCCCGCCGCTGGCGACAAATGCTGACAAGTCGTCACGGGCCGGAATCACCATTTTGTGATCCTTGAAGGTCGAGTACAGCGACGCGGAGACACCTGCCGACGTAGCGACGTCGCCCGCATCAACACGGGCCAGCGCCGAACCGACCGGCAGGCATAGAAGTAAAGAAGAAACGAGCACTAACTTGCGCATGACGGTGTTCCTCCACAAGCGCGAAGCAAAAAGGGAAGGATTACATAATGTGAGAGGTGCGCGGCGGGCGGGAGTTCCGTGGGGGCGGGAAAGTGTGCAGCGATGCCTCAAGACACCGGCAATGTCGTTGCCGGTGTCTTGAGGCAAGTCCGGTCAGATCACGCCACAGGCCATGCGATCACCGCCACCGCCCAGTGGCTTCGGCATGTCGGCGTGATTATCGCCACCGGCATGGATCATCAGCGCATGGCCCTTGATCTCGGAAATCTTCTTCAGGCGCGGCGCCAACACCGGATAATCGGCGACACCGTCAGCGCTCACGTACAGCGCCGGCAAGTCGCCGAGATGACCGTCAGCGTAAGGGCCGAGGTGTTTGCCGGTTTTCTGCGGATCGAAGTGCCCGCCCGCAGCCAGCGCAGCGACTTTGGTCCCCTCTTTCATGCCCGCTTCGCAACTGCCGTTTTCATGGACGTGGAAGCCATGAATGCCGGCCGGCAGGGATTTTAGATCCGGGGTGAACAACAGGCCGTAGGGGGTCTCGCTGACGGTCACCGAACCGATGGCCTGCGGCGCACCGTCGGCGCTGACCAGATTGATCGCGACTTTTTCCGTCGCTGCCTGAGCGGTGCCGATGGCGAAGGTGCCAAGCAGGCCTAACCACAGTGCGCGTTTCATAGGCTTTTCCTTTGGTTGCATGAGTATTCTGGATGACGGACTCAATAGCCCGCCGGTATTAACCAGCGATGAAGGCGTTGCCCGTGGGCGTTGCAAAGTGAGACTTGCCGCTCAATCGGAAAGTTTTGCGGCAAATGGCCCGCATGCAGACACCTGCTGAAACGCACTGACACGGCAGACCCGCGCAAATAGGCTTAACTGAAGCTCTGACAGGCGTTTGCGGGCGTAACCTAGGAGGAAAATCCGGTGTCGATCAAACTGCGATTAGTGTTGCTGATTGTTACCAGTCTGCTGACAGCGGTGATCGTGAGTCTGGTCAGCTATGTCGGCAACCAGCGAATGGCCACGGCGGTCAGCGACAACGCTGTGAGCATGAGCGCGCTGCGTAATCACATGGAAGCCGACATGATGCACGACGCCCTGCGCGCGGACGTGTATTCGGCGCTGTTGGTGGGCCTGGGCAAAAGCACCAGCACGGCCGCCGAGGTACGTGATTCCATCGCCGAGCACGCGGGCCATTTTCGCAACGTGCTCGAGGACAATCTGCAGCTGCCGATCAATCCGGCGTTGCGCACGGCGCTGGAGCAGATCAAACCGAGCCTCGACACCTACATCGACACCGGCGAGCGCATTGTCGCCCTGGCGCTGGATAATCCAGAAACTGCGCAGCAGCAACTGGGCACGTTCAACAGCGCCTTCAGCCAGCTCGAAGCGCAGATGGCGGCGTTGAGTGAGCTCATCGAGACCAATGCCCGGGAAACCAGCGCCGGCACTGAAGCGGCCACTCGCCACGCCAACATCGCGCTCGCGGTGGTGTTGCTCGCCAGCCTGCTGTTGCTGCTGGTGCAGGGGCGCTGGGTGATTCTGAGCATCACGGGGCCATTAAAGGCCGCGAGTCGCATCGCCGAGAGCATCGCCCATGGCAACCTTGGCGAAGTGATCGACGAACCCGCCGGCAAGGATGAAGCCAGCGCGCTGATCCGCACACTCGCCACCATGCAGCGCGACCTGCGCAACATGATCGACGTGGTGCGCCGCAATGCCCACGGCGTCAGTGGCATGAGCGAACAACTCAGCCACGGTTGCCATCAGGTCGCCGACAGCAGCCAGCAACAAAGCGTCGCCGCCAGCACCATGGCTGCAGCCGCCAGCCAGATGACCGCGAGCATCGAGGAAATCACCCGCCACGCCGAGCGTGCGTTGAACATGGCCAGTCAGGCGGAAAACCTGGCGAAGGAGGGCGGTGGTGTGATTCATCAGGTGGTCAGCGACATGGACGACATCGCCCGCTCGGCGCAACAGTCGGCACAGGTGATCCGCACGCTGGATCAGGAGTCCGAAGGCATCTTCAACATTATTCAGGTGATCAAGGGCATCGCCGATCAGACCAACCTGCTGGCGCTCAACGCGGCCATCGAAGCGGCGAGGGCGGGCGAGCAGGGCCGGGGTTTTGCCGTGGTGGCGGACGAAGTGCGCAGCCTCGCGGCGCGCACCAGTGCTTCAACCCAGGAGATCGCTGCGATGGTCGCGCGGATACAGCACAGCACCCGTGAGGCGGTCAGCAGCATGGAAGCGGGTGTGGCGCAGGTCGACAAAGGCATGGCAGTGACGGCGGATGTCGAACGGGCGATTCGGCAGATCCTCGATGCGACGTTGAGCACCACACAACTGGTCAACGACATCACTCGCACGATTGGCGAGCAAAGTCAGGCGAGTAACGAGATCGCCCATCAGGTCGAGATGATTGCGGGGATGTCCGAAGGCAATAGCCGGGTGATCGGGCAAACGGCGAATACCACGGATGAATTGTCGAGCCTGGCGGGGCAACTGGCGCAGTCGGTGGACCGGTTTCGGTTGTGACAGAGGTTTTGAGCGACCGCCTTCGCGAGCAAGCCCGCTCCCACAGGGTTTGATGGTGTTGCATACATTGCACAACACTGTGGGAGCGGGCTTGCTCGCGAAGAGGCCAGTCCAGTCCCCCCAATCCTTGAATGCCCGCCCCAAGGTTCATGTTCTACGCCCTCCAGCCGATAAGTCCCTGAACGCAAAAAGACCATCAAGTCGGGAACAGACGCGCGGGTTTGCCCTGACGTGATATTCTTCGCGCCAACTTGGTTTGACCTAATTCAGTTTGCTTGCTTTCGGGCGGGCCGACGGAATCCCTGTCGCTCAAGTAGCTGAAGCCAATAATGATAAGAAGTCAGTTCAGAAGGGACATTAACTGAGGTCGATGCAGCACGTCGGCCTTGTGTGCCCACCCGTCAAAATTGAAGTGTGCCGGAATCTGCGACGCCAGCCTGAGCGTCATCAAAGCGGATCGCATACAGATAAAAGAGGCGGGCGGAAGGCGTTTTATCATAGGTGCAACAGATGTTTAAGAAAGTGAACACAGCCCTGCTGGGTCTGGCTTTGGCGATGGGGATGACATCCGCCAATGCTGACGAAGCAAAGAAAGTCGACGTTCTGCTGATCGGCGGCGGCATCATGAGCACCACCCTGGGTGTGTGGATCAATGAGCTGGAGCCAGGCTGGTCGATGGAAATGGTCGAGCGCCTCGATGGCGTCGCCCAGGAAAGCTCCAACGGCTGGAACAACGCCGGTACCGGTCACTCGGCGCTTGCCGAGCTGAACTACACCCCGGAAGACGACAAAGGCAACGTGACGATCCCGAAAGCCGTCGAGATCAACGAAGCGTTCCAGGTTTCCCGTCAGTTCTGGGCCTGGCAGGTTCAGCAAGGCGTTCTGAAGAACCCTCGCTCGTTCATCAACACCACTCCGCACATGAGCTTCGTGTGGGGCGATGACAACATCAAGTTCCTGAAAAAGCGCTATGAAGCCCTGCAAGCGAGCCCGCTGTTCGCTGGCATGCAGTACTCCGAAGACCCGGCTGTCATCAAGAAATGGGTTCCGCTGATGATGGAAGGGCGTGACCCGAACCAGAAAATCGCGGCCACCTGGAGCCCGCTGGGTACGGACATGAACTTTGGCGAAATCACCCGCCAGTTCGCTGCCTACCTGCAAACCAAGCCTAACTTCGATCTGAAACTGTCGAGCGAAGTGCAGGACATCACCAAGAACGCCGATGGCACCTGGCGCGTCAGCTACAAAAACCTGAAAGACGGCACCAAAACCGAAACCGACGCCAAGTTCGTGTTCATCGGCGCTGGCGGCGGCGCTCTGCACCTGCTGCAGAAATCGGGCATTCCTGAAGCCAAGGAATACGGTGGCTTCCCGGTCGGTGGTTCGTTCCTGGTGACCGAAAACCCGACCATCGCCGAGCAGCACCTGGCCAAGGCGTATGGTAAGGCTTCGGTTGGTTCGCCTCCGATGTCCGTACCGCACCTGGACACCCGTGTTCTGGACGGCAAGCGCGTCATTCTGTTTGGCCCATTCGCGACCTTCAGCACCAAGTTCCTGAAGGAAGGCTCGTACCTGGACCTGCTGACCAGCACCACCACCCATAACATCTGGCCTATGACCAAGGTCGGCATCAAGGAATACCCGCTGGTCGAGTACCTGGCCGGTCAACTGATGCTGTCGGATGAAGACCGCATGAACGCGCTGAAGGAATACTTCCCGAACGCCAAAGCCGAAGACTGGCGCCTGTGGCAAGCCGGCCAGCGTGTGCAAATCATCAAGCGTGATGAAGCTGCTGGCGGCGTGCTGAAACTGGGCACCGAAATCGTTGCTGCACAAGACGGCTCCATCGCCGGCCTGCTGGGCGCATCGCCAGGCGCGTCGACCGCTGCACCGATCATGCTGAGCGTGCTGCAGAAAGTTTTCAAAGACAAAGTGGCTAGCCCGGAATGGCAAACCAAGCTGCACCAGATCGTGCCGAGCTACGGCACTCAACTGAACAGCGATCCAGCCAAAGTGGCTGCAGAGTGGGCTTACACCGCCAAGATCCTCGAACTGCCGACACCTCCAGTGATCGGTCAGGTTGCTGCCCCGGCCGCACCTGCAGCTGAAAAAGCTGAAGCGCCGAAGGAAAACGCTGCACGTGACATGGCGCTGTAACTAGACGCCAGACACACAAAAGCCCACTGAACCGGCGACGGTCAGTGGGTTTTTTATGCGCTATCCCCTGAAGATCCATTCAGGGTTTGGCGGACGCCAGATACGCGCCGAGCCGCCGCCCCATCTCTTCGCCCAACGCCTGCAACCCGCTCAACGGCCGCACCATCACTTCGAACTCGACGATCTTGCCGCGCTCATCAAAACGAATCATGTCGATGCCCTTGAGTTCTTTCGAGCCGACTTTCGCGCTGAACTCCAGAATCACATTCAAGCCATCCGCTGTTGCCAGTTCTCGGTGATATTTGAAGTCCTCAAACACCCCGAACACCGTGTTCAGGATCATCGACACCACCGGGGCCCCGGGGTAAGGCGTATGGGCCATCGGCGAGCGGAACACGGCTTCGGGGTCGAGCAAGTCGGGCAGGGCGCCGAGATTGCCGGTGCGGATCATATCGTGCCAGCGGTTCAGGGATTCAGCGGCGTTGGCTTGCAGGTTCAGCTCAGTCATGTCCACTCCAGGGTTTTTGTAGTTGTTCAGACAATGGCAGTGACTGTAGATCAACCGGCCAGCAGAGCAACCTTGCGGCGGCTGCTTCTACAGGATCAGATGTCATCTGATCTGTACTTTTCTCTTTGATCTGCGTCTGTAACCGGCTCAGTCATCGGCTCAAAATAGCCCTGCAGTCCGGTGATTCGCGACAGCTCCTCATTTCGAGGCGTCCGGTGCACCGCACACTCAGCATTGAGGAGAGCAACATGAACAAGATGGCGATTTTCCTGGGTGGGTTTCTGACGTTGACCATTCTGATCGGAATGCTGGCGACGATTTCTCCGGTTTGACCGGGGACCGCATCGACCGGTGAAACCAGTCCATTAACGTCAGGAAAACAGTTCACCGGTTCAACACTTCCCCCATCCACTGCCAATACTGTGGGCGGTCTGAAATCGAGTTGTGCCCCGACGCCGGCACAATCCTGAGCGTCGCCACGCCCTTCGGAAAGTTCTCCAGCAAGCGCTGCGTACTGTCCCGGGCGATCACCTCGTCATCACTGGCCGCCAGCAGTAACGTCGGCACGCGGACATGCGCGGCATACTTGCCCGACTCGAAACGATCCTTGAGCAACCACTGCACCGGCACCCACGGATATTGCTTCGCGGCAATTTCTTCGAGGCTGTTGTAAGGCGTCACCAGAATCAGATTTTGCACTGGCCGCTGACTGGCCAGACGGATCGCCACACCGGAGCCGAGGCTGCGCCCGACCACGGCAATCTGCGGGTGGCTGACCGACACCTGATCGAACAGCGCCAACGCATCCTCGGCAATCGCCTCTTCGGACGGCGAGCCGCCGCTGCCGCCAAAACCCCGGTAATTCAGCAAGTACAGCGCGTAATCGGGAAACGCCTCGGCAAACTCCGGCAGATTGCGCGTCACGTCCTCGGCATTGCCACCGAAATAGATCAGCGCCCGCGGCCCGACGCGCTCGCGGGTGGTCACCCATACTTCGGCATCTGGCATCGACAGCTTCAACCCCGAGTCCGCCGACGCCACGGCAGCGGGTTGCGGAAAGTAGATCAGCGAACGCTGAAAAAAGAACAGCGCCGCGCACAGCAGCAGGTACACGGCCACGATCAAAACGACGAGTGACATCAGGGTTCGGGACATTCGGCTACTTTTAACGGGGTGAGAAGGTTTGCTGTCGCAGTGTAGTCCAGCGATTCGGTCGGGCAGCCTGCGCACACAACATGCAACAGATCCACGCAGCAGGGGAACCAGCATGAGCCACACTGAGGGTTACTCCCGTCGCCGATTGCTCTCGCTGGCTGCCGGGGTTTCGGCGGTCTTCACCATGAATCGGGCGTTGGCCACTGCCACGCCACCTGCGACTACCCGAGGCCAAGCCATGCAGACCCGCGTCATTCCCTCCAGCTCCGAGTCGCTGCCCATGGTGGGGCTGGGTACCTATCGCGGATTCGACGTCGCGCCGGGCGACCCGGTCTATCGGCAGTTGCCAGCGGTGCTCGACGAGCTGTTCACCAAGGGCGGCACGGTGATCGACAGCTCGCCCATGTATGGCCGCGCCGAACAGACCACCGGCGAGTTGCTGTCGATCCACGAACCACGTTCCCCGGCGTTTCTGGCAACCAAGGTGTGGACCCGTGGCCGCAAGGAAGGTATCGCGCAGATGGAGCAGTCGTTCAGCCTGCTGCGGACCGAGCGCATCGATTTGATGCAGATCCACAATCTGCTCGACTGGCAAACGCACCTGCCGACGTTGCGCGAGTGGAAAGAGCAGGGACGCATCCGTTACATCGGCATCACTCATTACACGGCCTCGGCCTATGACGAAGTCGAAGCAGTACTCAAGGCCGAACCACTCGATTTCCTGCAAATCAACTACGCCCTCGATGATCGTGGTGTAGAGAAACGCATCTTGCCGCTGTGCCGTGAGCGCGGTGTCGCGGTGATCTGCAACCGGCCATTTGGCGGCGGCGATCTGCTCGCCCGGCTCAAGGGCAAACCGCTGCCGGCGTGGGTGTCGGATGTGCAGGTCAACAGCTGGCCGCAGTTGGCGCTGAAGTTTCTGCTGGCACATCCGGCGGTGACGTGTGTGATTCCGGGGACGAGCAATCCGCGTTACATGGCCGATAACGTTCGGGCCGGATTCGGACCGATGCTCACCGATGCACAGCGGCATCAGTTGATTGCGCTACTGGGCTGATCACCGGGAATGTCCAGGTTGTCGATGTGCTTGAAACGCTCGACCAGAAAGTCGATCAGGCTGCGCACCCGCGCGGACAGATGCAATTGTTGTGGATACACCGCGTAAACGTCGGCGCGGGTCGGCGTCTGATCCTCCAGCACCAGACGCAAGCGGCCGCTGCGCACATAGCGGGCGATGTCCCACTCGGCACGCAGCAGAATGCCGAACCCTTCCAGCGCCCAGTTCAGCGCCACTTATTGTCGATGCGTTCGCCAAGGGCAATGTCCTGCAGATCCTGTTGTTCTCGATTCTGCTGGGTATTGCGCTGGCGCATGTCGGGCCGCGCGGCAAAGTGTTTGTCGATACGTTGGAAAGCCTGATGCAGGGCATGTTCCGCATCGTCAACATGGTCATGCGTCTGGCGCCGATTGGTGCGTTCGGTGCCATTGCGTTCACCATCGGCAAATACGGCTTCGGTTCGCTGTTTTCGCTCGGCAAACTGATGGCCTGTGTCTATCTGACGTGTGCCGTGTTCGTGGCCTTCGTGCTTGGGCCGATCTGTCGCTACAGCGGTTTCAGCCTGTGGAAGTTTCTCAGGTTCATCAAGGAAGAGCTGTTCACGGTGCTCGGCACCAGTTCTTCCGAGTCGGTACTGCCGCAGATGATTTCGAAGATGGAAAAGGCCGGCGTTTCGAAACCGGTGGCCGGGATGATCATCCCGTCGGGGCTGACCTTCAACCCGGACGGCCAGGCGATCTACTACACCATCGCCGCGATCTTCATCGCCCAGGCGACCAACACGCCGCTCACTCTGGCCGATCAATTGATCGTGCTGGCGGTGCTGATGTTCACCTCCAAGGGGTCGGCGGGGGTGACCGGTTCCGGGTTCATCATCCTCGCCGCGACACTGGCGTCACTCGGCACGATTCCGGTAGCGGGCATGGTGCTGTTGTTGGGGGTTGATCGGTTCATGTCAGAAGCCCGGGCGATCACCAACACCATCGGCAACGGCGTCGGCACCATGGCCATCGCCAAATGGGTGGGGGCGCTGGACACCGGCAAGATGCACAAAGCGCTCAATGGTGAAGTCGAGGAGTCTGCTGTTCAAGTCTCGCAAACTGAAAAGCCGGCGAGTCAACCTGCGCCTTTGATCCCTAGCCTTAAACGAGCTGCCCAGAACTGACGATGGTTCTTTGTGGGGGCGAGCAAGCCGCTCCCACAGCAGCTTGTATTTTTCTCGCAGAGGCGGTGCCTGATTCAACTCCCCACCATGTGCAAACCCTCTGGTCAACTGTCAGATCTGACAGTTGGCGGAGTCCGGGCTGTGATCAAACATGGGGGTCTACGGATTCAACAAGGAAGACCCTCCATGAACATGGCCCGCCAAACGATTACCGGCGGTGTCGCTGTCTGCCTGTTGGCGCTCTCTCTCAATGCTCGGGCAGAACCGGCCGAGTATGTTTGTCTGGGGCAGGAGCGCGGACAGGTGGTGACGGTGATTGCAGATTCTGAGGCGCACGCCCGTGCATTGGTGAAACCCCACTGGCGGACTGTCGGTTGCTATAAAAAGTGACCGGCGCCCTCAATCGCGATAGCGCAACGCATCCAGCAACAACGCAAACGCCGGTGCCGCCTGGCGCCGGCTCGGGTAATACAGGTGATAACCGGCGAAGGTCGGGCACCAATCCTCCAGCACTTGCACCAGTTGGCCGTCGACCAGATACGGCGCGACGATGTTCTGCGGGATGTAGCTCAAACCAAAACCATCCAGCGCCGCATCAAGCAACGGGTAGACGCCGTTCAACGTGATCTGCCCGGATACCCGCACTTTCAGGCTTTCGCCATCCTTTTCGAATTCCCAGCTATACAGCCCGCCATTGGTGGGCAGGCGCAGATTATTGCAGGCGTGGTTGGTCAGGTCGCGAGGGGTGTGCGGGGCAGGGCGGCGGGCGAAATAGGCCGGCGAGCCGACCACGGCCATGCGCATGTCCGGACCGATACGGGTGGCGATCATGCCTTGCGCGACGTCTTCGCCCAAACGAACACCCGCGTCGAAACCCTGACCGGCGATGTCGACGAAACCGTAATCGCAGCTGACCTCAACGGCGATGTCCGGATACTTGGGCAGGAAATCCTTGAGCACCGGGCGCAGCAGCCAGTCCAGCGAATGGTCGGTGGCATTGATACGGATTTTGCCCGCCGGTGTTTCGCGCAGATTGCTCAGAGCCGCCAGTTCCAGCTCTATTTCCTCGAAACGCGGGCCGATGGTTTGCAGCAGGTGTTCGCCAGCCTCAGTGGGGGAAACGCTGCGCGTGGTGCGGGTCAACAGACGGAGACCTAGGCGCGCTTCCAGCGCCCGAATGGTGTGGCTCAGCGCGGATTGCGAAATGCCGAGTTTGGCTGCGGCTTTGGTGAAGCTGCGTTCGCGGGCCACGGCAAGAAAGGCAAGCAGGTCGGTGGCGTTTTCCCGAAGCATTGATGAGTATCCTGCATAAGTTTATTCGAATTCTAGTCGATTATCTGAAGAGTATGGGGCGGTAAAGTGCAGACATCGATTCTCTGGAGGACCTTGTCATGAACCCGATTGCTGCTTCTGCCTTGACCCTTTCCCTGCTCGCAGGTGAAGTGCAGGCCAATGAACCCCCACGGGTGACGGTCACGCCCAATGGCTCGCAACCTTCGGCCCGTGGCCCGGCGGATTGGTTCACCGGCACGGTGCGCGTCGATGCGCCGTTCAAGGGCTCGGAGGCGGCGCGGGTCAGCGGTGCGACGGTGACGTTCGAGCCCGGCGCACGGACGGCGTGGCATACGCATCCGTTGGGGCAGACATTGATCGTCACGGCGGGCTCCGGTTTTGTGCAGGAATGGGGGCAACCGGTTCGGGAGATCCGCCCCGGCGATACGGTGTGGATTGCGCCCGGCGCCAAGCATTGGCACGGGGCAGCGCCCACTACGGCGATGACCCATATCGCTATCGCTGAAGTGCTCGATGGCAAGGTGGTGGAGTGGATGGAACAGGTGAGTGCCGAGCAATATCCGCGATCCGAGTAGAGCCCTTTCCCCTCACCCCAGCCCTCTCCCGA
Source organism: Pseudomonas sp. EA_5y_Pfl2_R50 (assembly GCF_963970475.1). Lineage (NCBI taxonomy): Bacteria > Pseudomonadati > Pseudomonadota > Gammaproteobacteria > Pseudomonadales > Pseudomonadaceae > Pseudomonas > Pseudomonas sp. EA_5y_Pfl2_R50. Next base: position 54,784 of record NZ_CAXAPT010000005.1, read on the forward strand.
GGGAGAGGGCCGGGGTGAGGGGCTGTTTTCCGGCCCTCAGATCATCTCCGGCAACGACGAAAGAATCTTGTCCAGCGTAATCGGATACTCCCGCACTCGCGCTCCGGTGGCGTTGTAGATGGCATTGGCCACCGCCGCACTGACCCCGCAAATCCCCAACTCACCCACACCCTTGGCCTTCATCGGCGAAGAGATCGGGTCGGTTTCATCGAGGAAAATGACCTCCTGATGGGGAATGTCGGCATGCACCGGCACTTCGTATCCGGCCAGGTCATGGTTGACGAAAAAGCCGAGCTTTTTGTCCACCGCCAACTCTTCCATCAGCGCAGCGCCGACGCCCATGGTCATCGCACCGATTACCTGACTGCGCGCCGCTTTCGGGTTGAGAATCCGCCCGGCCGCACACACCGCCAACATCCGTCGCACACGCACTTCGCCGGTTGCTGCGTCCACAGCGACTTCGACGAAGTGCGCGCCGAACGTCGATTGCTGATACTGCTCGGCAAGATCGGCGAACTCAATGCTGTCCTCGGCCGTGATCGCGCCGTTTTGCGCGGCATTACGCAGCGGCACCTGCTTGTCGCCGACCCGTACTTGACCATCGACAAACTCGGCTTGATCCGCCGCCAGACCCAACTTCCCGGCCACCGCTTCACGCAATTTCACGCACGCGGCATACACCCCGGCTGTCGAGCAGTTGGCGCCGAATTGCCCCCCGGAGCCAGCCGACACCGGGAAACTCGAATCACCCAGATGCACCGTCACATCCTTCAGCTCCACGCCCATCATTTCGGCGGCGGTTTGCGCAATGATCGTGTAACTGCCGGTGCCGATGTCGGTCATGTCGGTTTCCACCGTGACCTTGCCGTCGCGCTCCAGGCGCACCCGCGCGGCGGATTTGACCAGCAGGTTGTTGCGAATCGCTGCCGCCACGCCCATGCCGATCAGCCAACGGCCTTCGCGACGAGTGCCGGGCCTGGCATCGCGCTTGTTCCAACCGAATTTCTCGGCGCCGGTTTGCAGGCATTCGATCAAACGTCGCTGGGAAAAAGGTCGCTCGGGTTTTACCGGGTCGACTTGGGTGTCGTTCAGAATGCGGAACTGGATAGGGTCGAGCTTGAGCTGCTCGGCCATTTCATCCATGGCGATTTCCAGCACCATCAACCCGGGGGTTTCACCGGGCGCGCGCATGGCGTTGCCTTCGGGCAGATCCAGTGGTGCGAGGCGCATGGTGACCAGGCGATTTTGCGCGGCGTAAAGCAATTGGCTCGGCTGCGCCGCGACCTCGACTTTGCCTTCCGCGAGGTTGCCCGACCAGCCTTCGTGGGCAATGGCGGTGAGTTTGCCGTCCGCCGTCGCCCCCATGCGAATGCGCTGGATAGTGGCCGGACGGTGGGTGGTGTTGTTGGCCATCTGCGGGCGGGCGAGGGCGACTTTCACCGGCCTGCCGGCCATGCGTGCGCCGAGGGCGGCCAGAATCGCGTCGGCGCGCACAAACAACTTGCCGCCGAAACCGCCACCAATGTACGGCGAGATCAGCCGCACTTTTTCCTTGGGTAAACCGAGGGTAGTGGCGATATCGCCAACGCTCCAGGCGATCATCTGGTTCGACGTCCACAGGGTCAGTTGATCGCCTTTCCACGCGGCCAGGGTCGCATGCGGTTCCATCATCGCGTGGGACTGATCCGGCGTGGTGTAGCTGTGATCAAACTGCACGGGGGCGTCGGCAAACGCCTTGGCGAAATCGCCATGGCTGACATCGGGCAACTCTTCTTTCTGCTCTACACCCTGCTCGCGCACGCTGGCCAGATCGAATTGGCCTTCGGCGGTGACGTAATCGACTTTGACCTTTTGTGCAGCGGCGCGCGCCTGTTCGAAGGTCTCGGCGACCACCAGCGCCACGGCCTGGTGATAGTGCTGAATCTCGGGCCCGGCCAGCAATGGCGCGGCGTTGTATTTGCCCTTGCCGAGTTTGCCGGCGTTGGCGGCGGTGACGATGGCCAGCACGCCCGGTGCGGCCTTGGCGTCCTCAAGATCAATATGGTTTATGTGGCCTTTGGCGATGGCCGAACCGACCATGAAACCGTAAGCCTGATTGGCCACCGCTTCATGTTGCTCGTAGGCGTAGGGCGCCTGACCGCTGGTTTTCAGCGGGCCTTCGATGCGGTCGGTGGGTTTGCCGACCACCTTCAACTGGTCGATTGGATTGGTGCTGGCGGGCGTGTCGAATTTCATGCGTCGTCCCTCGCTTGCGCTAACACCGAACCGAGCGTGCGCTCGACCAGGGTCAGTTTGAACTGGTTGTCGTGGGTCGGTGTGGCGCCGTCGAGCAAGCGTTCGCTGACGGCCTTGGCACCTTTGGGCAGCAACGCTTCAGCGGCTTCCACCCGCCACGGTTTCGGCGCAACGCCGCCGACCGCAACGCGACCGCTGCCGTCTTTTTGCAGGATCAGCCCGACCGACACCAGCGCAAATGCATACGACGAGCGATCCCGCACCTTGTGATAAATGTGCGTGCCGCCGACCGGTGCCGGCAAGGTCACTGCGGTGATGAGTTCGCCGGGTGTGAGGCTGGTTTCGATGTTCGGCGTGGTGCCCGGCAACTGGTGGAAATCGACCATGGCGATGCTTCGCGTGCTGCCGTCGGGTTTGACCGTTTCGATCTGTGCATCGAGGGCGCGCATGGCAATCGCCATGTCGCTCGGATGGGTGGCGATGCACGCCTCGCTGACACCGATGATGCCCAACTGCCGACTGACCCCGCCAATCGCCGCGCAGCCGCTGCCGGGCTGACGCTTGTTGCAGGCCTGGTTGGTGTCGTAGAAGTACGGGCAGCGCGTGCGTTGCAGCAGGTTGCCGGCGGTGGTCGCCATGTTGCGCAACTGCCCGGACGCACCGGCCAGCAGGGCGCGGGAGAGCAGGGCGTAGTCTTTGCGCACGCGGTTGTCGGCTGCCAGATCGGTGTTGCGCACCAGCGCGCCGATGCGCAACCCGCCCTCGGACGTGGCTTCGATTTGATCCAGGCCCAAGTGATTGACGTCGATCAGGTGCAGCGGGGTTTCGATGTCGAGTTTCATCAAATCGAGGAGGTTGGTGCCCCCGGCGATGAACCTGGCGCCTTCCACCTGGGCGGCTTGCGCGGCTGCGGCGGCGGGGGAGTCGGCGCGGCTGTAATTGAACGCTCTCATGCCGGCACCTCCGCGACTTCGCTAATCGCTTCGATGATGTTCGAGTAGGCGCCGCAACGGCAGATGTTGCCGCTCATGCGCTCTTGAAATTCACGGGCAATCAACTGCGGCGGCTCGGTGAGGCTTTCACTGACGTGGCTGGGAATGCCGTCACGAATTTCCTGGATGACGGCCACTGCCGAACAGATCTGCCCCGGTGTGCAATAACCGCACTGATAGCCGTCGTGCTTGATGAACGCGGCTTGCATCGGGTGCAGTTTGTCGGGCATGCCGAGGCCTTCGATGGTGGTGATTTCGCTGCCATCGTGCATCACCGCCAGCGTCAGGCAGGAGTTGATCCTTCGACCATCGGCGATCACCGTGCAGGCACCGCACTGGCCGTGGTCGCAGCCTTTCTTGGTGCCGGTCAGTTGCAGGTGCTCGCGCAGGGCGTCGAGCAGGGTAGTGCGGGTGTCAACGTTCACTTCACGCGGTTTGCCGTTGACGTTGATCGTCACTTTGCTCATGGCCGGTTGCTCCAGATTGGCCGCATAGGCCTTGAGGCTGATAAACGGTGGCATCGCGAAAGCGGTGGCGGTGACGGCGCCAAGGATCAGAAATCCGCGTCGGGAAATCGTCATGGTTCGATTCCTTTTCTCTCTTCATCAGGGCAGCAGGGTCATCAATGGCCCAAGCGGGCAGCCAGCGTGATCGCCGGTCTCGTTAAGGAATGACTGCTGAAGAGCGGAAAAGGTTTTTGCGGATTTTCGCTATAGAGTTATGCGTGTGGCTCATCAATCCAGTGGTCTACGCCGAACTCTGTGGGACTTGTTGCAAACACCATTCAATGCACCCCACATGGGGCCTTGGTTGCAAACACCATTTCATCCACTCCCACAGCGTGCGCAGGTATTGCTTGATCAGTTGCGGAATCGAGTACCCCATCAACAAGCCGCCGACAATTGCCGCCAGCAGAATCCCGCTGTCCGCGCTGGGATGGCGGGGCGACAAACGGTTGATAGTGGCCAGTGAATCAACGCCGGTTTGCCCGGTCGTATCTGCGGCTGCGCGCACCGCGTCCCGAAGGCGAGGGCAGCGTGGCTGATTCCGTCGTCAAAGATCTTGGTTTTAGGGAAATATTGAATGAAGCGCGCTACAACGATGCTGCTGACCATGACCGCCGCCGTATTGCTCGGTGGCTGTGTCGCGGATTTTGATGATGACCACCGTCATGGCCGGCATTACGACCGCGACCACGGGCGCTATCACGATCATGACCAGCGCTGGGATGACCGCCGTGATGGCCGTCGTTACTACCGTGATCGCGATGATGACTGAGTAAAAAAGAGGGCGTTCCCCCACAAGGGAACGCCCTCGAATGTTAAAAATGAGCGCTCGCCCGGACGCTGGATCGCGCAGGCACGGAGGCCTCGATGTCCAGCAAATGGGTGGCGAGAATGTCGCTCAGAAAGCGGAACTGATCGTTGAGGCCGACCACTTCATTGCTGAAGTGATTGCTCGCGGCGGGCATCAGCAGATCTTCGAAATTCTCGTTGAACACCAGCGCCTGGGCCTTGTTGGAGCGCGCATGCTGGTCGTAATAGTTGCTGCCGAACAGCGGGAAACTCACGGAGAGTGTGACGTGGGTGTGAATCATGTTGTGAACTCCTCGCTATGTCTCGGATGGGTCAATCGTGCCTTTGATGGGCGGTAGGCGGAAGGCAATCGTGACGATGGTGAATATCGATGGCAGTGATGGTTAGCGCGGATCCTGGGTGGGAGCGGGCTTGCTCGCGAAGGCGTCGAGCCAGTCGATTCATAGGCATCTGACACACCGCATTCGCGAGCAAGCCCACTCCCACAGGGGATCTGGGGTGTTTTCGTGATAGCGGACAAATGGTCCGACGCCCGCACCTATACTCCAACCTGATTCCTCCCGATTGAAAGGACACCGCCACCGTGAACCCGCGTGCGCTGCTCGTCGCCGCACTGATGTTGCTGGCCGGTTGCGCCACCCCGGCGCGGGCACCCGTGTCAGCGCCGCAGGTCGTGTTCGTCTCGCCGGCGACCTGGCAGCAGATCGACCGCGAAATCGTCAGCGCCTCGCAGCAGGCGACCGAGCAGGTCAAGCTGTTCGCCCGTGGCTCGATGGAACATTGGCGCACTCGCGTCTATCAGCAAACTGAAGAAAATTTCATCCCGTGGTTCAGCAGTTACTGGACCCAGGAATGGCTGTCGATGAAGGTCAGTTGGTACACGATCAACGCGGGTGGCGAGCAGGACGCTTCGGCCAAACGCCTTGCGACGTATCTGCTTGAGCAATATGAGGAAAAGGTTCTCGCGCCAGTGGCCGTGGAGATCGACCCGGATGCAATTCTCGGCCAGGCCACGGCGTTCTATGCGCAATTGATGGCCCAGCAGATGCCGCTCATCGCCCAGCGCCACGGTGTGCCCGTCGGTCAGCTCAATGGGCATTTGCAGAAAGTCCCGGCCATCGCGCTCGGCCCGCCGCCGGCGCGGGATGCTTCGCTGTTTCAAGTGATCAGTACGGAACCGTTGAGCACCTTGCCGGCCTATGCGGCGCTGATCGACAAGATCCACACCGAGGGCGGCGCAAGGGGCATCGCTTCGACTGATGCCGGGATGGCGCCGGTCGCCAAACGTGCGAGCCAGAGGATGGAGGCGGAAATGGCCCCACGCGGAGCCGCCAGCGCGGTGGCAGCCGCTGCCGGGAAACTGGCTGGCGGGTTGATTTCGGTGGGAGTGGCGGGCATCCGCGCGATCATTCAGGCCAATGACCGGCCCGACAGTGAAGCGCTGATCCGCAGCAGCCTGGGCAGCACCTTCGATAAAGCCTGGCTGAAACTGGTGCAAAACCCGACCACCGGGGTCATGGCGGGCACGCTGCACATGGCCGGTCAGGTTGAGCGCAATCTCGCAGGGCGCGAGGCACCGTCGGTCGGGTTCGGAGTGAATCCTGTCGAATGGCAGCCACCGCAATCGACCAGTCAGCAGATCGAACCCAACGTACAAGGAGAGTGATCATGGCTTACATCGATATTTTTGTAGCACCTGTGCCGAATGCCAATCGCGAGCAGTACAAAACACACTGCGAAATCGCCGCGAAACTGTTCAAGGAATACGGCGCACAGGAAGTTGTTCAGTGCTGGGGCGATGACGTGCCGGAGGGCAAAGTCACCTCATTCCCGATGGCGGTCAAACTCAAGGAAGGTGAAACCGTTTCGTCCGGCTGGCTGGTCTGGCCCGACAAAGCGACCCGCGACGCCGGCATGGCCAGAATGATGGAAGACCCGCGCATGCAACCGGACGTCAACCCGATGGGGTTTGACGGGCAGCGGATGATCTTCGGCGGCTTCAGGAACATCCTCGAATCCTGAGTTCACCGCCAATCACCTGTGGGAGCGGGCTTTTTTGTTCACTCGGATGAGGGGGTGATACGGCAGCTTTTACGCTCGCGAATCTGTTCGTCCGAAGGTCGTTCGCGGACGAATTCGAAACGCGGCTCGCCCTCGCTGTAATGCACCAGCCAGCCCCACTCCAGATCGGTTTCGTCCTGCCCGGGCTGCGGTGGCCGGGCCCACCACGGTTCTTTGCTGAGGATCTCGCGCATGGCGGCCTCCGGTTGATGGCAATCCTTGAACTATAGCTTCCTGCCACGAGTCGTCAGATCAGGCTGTGTAGAATCGGCCCGATCACGATGACCAAGGGAGAGCAGGTTCATGACCGATGAGCCGTTCAAGCGATTGTTCTTCGCACTGGATTGCCCGCCAACGCAGCGCAAGGCGATTGCGCAGTGGCGCACGGAGCTGGGGCTGAGAACCGGTAAACCGGTGCCGGTGGATAACTTTCATCTGACGTTACTGTTTCTCGGCGCGGTACCGCTGGCGCAGATCAACGAAGTCTGCGAGGCCGCTGGCGGCGTGCGCACGCCGGGTGAGCCGTTGAAGATTGCCCTGGATCGCTTGCAGGTCTGGCACCGCGCCGGGGTGTTGTCGCTGGCGCCCGAGCAGGCACCGCAGGCGTTGCTGCGCCTGGTGTATGCGCTGGAGCAGGCCATGTTGCCGTTCGGATTCGACGAGACACCGCGCGAGTTTCGTCCGCACCTGACCCTGGCCCGCGATTACCGCGCGCCGGAACCGGAATCCGTCACGCCACCGGAATTTTTCCTGCGTGCCGAACGCTTCGCCTTGTTCGAATCGCACAAGGGCCGCTACCGGATTCTGCAGGATTGGCCACTGATCTGAAGTCACAAAAAAAGGCGCCCGAGGGCGCCTGAGAATTCACCTGAACCGAGGGCGCCAGGTGAGGCCGTTCATTGCAGGGTGCAGCGGTGGTAAGGCGCTGCGTGAACGGAAAATCATCAATTTTTTTCTGGCACAACGCCGGCCCTTTGTGGGAGCGGGCTTGCTCACGAAGGCGTCAGCTCAGTCTATACCTCGGTGGCTAATTCACCGCTGTCGCGAGCAAGCCCGCTCCCACAGTTTGATCATCAGTGTTTTTACTGACCGAGTTTCACCCGGGTCCAGCCGCGGGTCATGATTCGCTGGGTGGCAATCGGCTGATCCGGCACCGCATACAGCGTCGCCATCACCGCTTGCGACGGGTACGAGCCCGGATCGTTGCGGATCGCCTCGTCCACCAATGGCGTGGCCGCCGCGTTGGCATTGCTGTAGCCGTTACTGTTGGTAATCTCGGCGATGATGTCCGGACGCATCAGGAAGTCCATGAACAGGTAAGCGTTCTCGACGTTCGCCGCATCACGCGGGATGGCGACCATGTCGTAAAAGCTGCCGGCGCCTTCCTTGGGAATGCTGTAATCGATCACCACGTTGTTGCCCGATTCCACGGCGCGAGCCTTGGCCTGCAGCACGTCGCCGGAGTAACCGACCGCCACGCAGATATTGCCGTTGGCCAGATCCGAGATGTATTTCGATGAATGGAAATACGCCACGTTCGGGCGAATTTTCATGAACAGCGCCTCGGCTTCCTTGATGTGCGCGGTGTCCTTGTCGTTCACCGCGTAGCCCAGGTAGTGCAGGGCGGCCGGGATCATTTCGGTCGGCGAATCGAGGAAGCTGATGCCGCAAGCTTTCAGCTTTTCAGCGTTTTCCGGTTTGAACAGCAAGTCCCACGAATTGGTCGGGGCATTGGCGCCGAGCACCTCCTTGACCTTGGCCGGATTGAAACCGATGCCGATTGAGCCCCACATGTACGGAAACGCATGGGCGTTGTCCGGGTCACTGGCGGCAGCGTTTTGCAGCAGCACCGGGTTCAGATTCTTCCAGTTCGGCAGCTTCGATTTGTCCAGCGTCTGATAGACACCAGCCTTGATCTGCTTGGCCAGGAAACTGTTGGACGGCACGACCAGGTCGTAGCCGGATTTGCCCGCCAGCAAGCGCGCCTCAAGGGTCTCGTTGCTGTCGAAGACGTCGTAGGTCACGCGGATGCCGGTCTCGTCTTCGAACTTCCTGACGGTGTCCGGGGCGATGTAATCGGACCAGTTGTAAACACGCAGCACCTTGTCGTTGGCCTGGGCGCCCATGACCATTGCGCCCATTAAGGACAGTGTCAGCAGAGTCCTGCCAAACATTTTCATCGGTACAACTCCATTCTTTTTATTCACATTACGCAAAGCCCCCTCACCCTGAACCTCTTCCGAGGGAGAGGGGCAGGGTGAGGGATACAGGTCAAGCGGTTGCTGCGGATTGCTGAGGCTGCCACGACTCGTTTGCCGTCTGATCCATCGCTTCCTGAATCGCTTTCTTGCGGTTGGCTTCTGCCTTGCGGCCGAAGTACCAGACCAGGAAGGTCACCAGCGACACCGCCAGCAGAATCAGGCTTGCTACCGCGTTGATCTCAGGCTTCACGCCCAGACGCACCGCCGAGAACACTTCCATTGGCAACGTCGTCGAGCCTGGCCCGGAAACGAAGCTCGCCAGCACCAGGTCATCCAGCGACAGGGCGAACGACATCATCCCGCCCGCTGCCAGCGACGGCGCGATCATTGGAATGGTGATCAGGAAAAACACCTTGAACGGCTTCGCGCCCAGATCCATCGCCGCTTCTTCAATCGACAGGTCCAGCTCACGCAAGCGCGCGGAGACTACCACCGCGACATAGGCTGCACAAAACGTGGTGTGGGCGATCCAGATCGTGACGATGCCACGCTCCTGCGGCCAGCCGATCAACTGCGCCATCGCCACGAACAACAGCAGCAGCGACAGACCGGTGATCACTTCCGGCATCACCAGCGGCGCGGTGACCAGGCCACCAAACAGCGTGCGACCCTTGAAGCGCGTGACGCGCGTCAGTACGAAAGCGGCGAGGGTGCCCAACGCCACAGCGGCAATCGCGGTATAGCAGGCGATTTCCAGCGAGCGCAGCACCGAGCCCATGAGTTGCGTGTTGTCGAGCAAACCGACATACCACTTCACCGACCAGCCGCCCCACACCGTCACCAGTTTCGAGGCGTTGAACGAGTAGATCACCAGAATCAGCATCGGCAGATAGATGAACATCAGACCGAAGATCAGCATGAATTTGGAAAAACCGAAGCGTTTCATCCCCGTGCCTCCATCTCTTTGGCCTGGCTGCGGTTGAACAGCAGAATCGGCACAATCAGGATCAACAGCATCACCACCGCCAGGGCAGATGCCACCGGCCAGTCGCGGTTATTGAAGAACTCTTGCCACAGCACGCGACCGATCATCAGCGTCTCCGGGCCACCCAACAGTTCCGGGATCACGAACTCACCGACCACCGGAATGAACACCAGCATGCAGCCGGCGATAATCCCGTTCCTGGCCAGCGGCACGGTGATTTTCCAGAAGTTGTTGAAGTTGCTCGACCCCAGATCCTGCGCGGCTTCCAGCAGACTGCCGTCGTGCTTCACCAGATTGGCGTACAGCGGCAGAACCATGAACGGCAGGTAGGCATAAACCACACCGATATACACGGCCGTGTTGGTGTTGAGGATCTCGATCGGGTGATCGGTCAGCCCCGTCCACATCAGAAACGCGTTGAGCAAGCCGTTGTTGCTGAGGATGCCCATCCACGCGTACACGCGGATCAGGATCGCGGTCCAGGTCGGCATCATGATCAACAGCAGCAGGACGTTTTGCGTTTCCTTGCTGGCTTTGGTGATCGCGTAAGCCATCGGGAAACCGATCACCAGACACATCAACGTGCTCAGTGCTGCGACTTTCAGCGAACCGAGGTAGGCCGACAGGTACAACTCGTCTTCGCCGAGCAGCGTGTAGTTGCCGATGTTCAGCAACAGCTGGAATTTCTGTTCGGCGTAGGTATAGATCTCCGAATACGGCGGGATCGACAGCGCGGCTTCCGAGAAGCTGATCTTCATCACCAGGAAAAACGGCAGCATGAAGAACAGGAACAGCCAGATGAACGGGATGCCAATGACGAGCTTTCGCCCGCTGGGCACCAGGCGCAGGAATTGCTGATTGAAGGTTCTCATGAGCGCAGTACCACGCCGCTGTCGTCTTCCCACCAGACGTAGACCTTGTCGTCCCAGGTTGGACGCGCACCACGGCGTTCGGCGTTGGCCATGAACGACTGGACGATTTTGCCGCCGGGCAGTTCGACGTAGAACACCGAGTGGCCGCCGAGGTAGGCGATGTCATGCACTTTGCCTTCCGACCAGTTGTAGCTGAACTCCGGTTGCGTGGTGCTGACGAGCATTTTTTCCGGACGGATTGCGTAGGTGATCGACTTGTCCTGCACCGAGGTGCTGACGCCATGACCGACGTAGATCTTCTGCTGCAAGTCCGGGCTGTGGATGATCGCGTGACCTTCAAGGTCTTCCACCACGGTGCCGTCGAAGGCGTTCACGTTGCCGATGAACTCGCAGACCATGCGGCTGACCGGGGCTTCGTAGATGTCGACCGGGCTGCCGATCTGGGCGATCCAGCCCAGGTGCATGATCGCGATGCGCTCGGCCATGGTCATGGCCTCTTCCTGGTCGTGAGTCACCATCACGCAGGTCACGCCGACGCGTTCGATGATCTGCACCAGCTCGAGCTGCATCTGCGAACGCAGCTTTTTATCCAGCGCACCCATGGGTTCGTCGAGCAGCAGCAGTTTCGGACGCTTGGCCAGGGAGCGGGCGAGGGCGACGCGCTGGCGCTGACCGCCGGACAACTGGTGGGGTTTACGTTTGGCGTATTGGGTCATGTGCACCAGGCGCAGCATTTCATCGACACGGGCGTCGATTTCGCTGGCGGGCAAACGGTCCTGCTTGAGGCCGAAGGCGATGTTCTGTGCGACGGTCATGTGCGGGAACAGCGCATAGGACTGGAACATCATGTTGATCGGCCGCTCGTAGGGCGGCATGTCGGTGATGTCCACGCCGTCGAGCAGAATCCGCCCTTCGGTCGGGCGCTCGAAACCGGCGAGCATGCGCAGCAAGGTCGATTTGCCCGAACCGGAGCCGCCGAGCAAGGCAAAGATTTCGCCCTGATGGATCTCCAGGGACACATCGTCCACGGCCACGGTTTCGTCGAACTTCTTGGTGACACGGTCGACTTTCACCAGAACCTTTTTCGGTTGCTGATGACCTTCAAGTGCCTTCCTGTAAGTGCTGGAGGCGTTTGCCATGTGAAACTCCCAACAGGTTTCAGTCGCCTGGCCAATGTGGCCTGGCTTAAGTGGATTGCAAGCCTGCAGGTGCAATGCCGGTCGGATCACATTCCCCTGTGGGAGCGGGCTTGCTCGCGAATACGTTTTGCCAGTCGACATCGTTGTTGCCTGACACTCCGTTTTCGCGAGCAAGCCCGCTCCCACAGGGTGTTGCATTGATCTGACGGTCTTGCTCCTGCGATCCGGCTTGTTCGGCGCCGCCGTCCTGGCTGCCTGGGTCGTACTTGTTGTTATTACGGGTGTTGCTGTTCACGAATGACGGATGTGCGCAGGCACACCCGACGTCCGTGGGGCAGTAAATCGTTGTGTGTTTTTGGGTGGGGTCAGCGCTGGTTGCGCCGCGCCGCTCGTTGCCGGCACGCCGCACCAAATGCCTGGAAAATCTTCAGGTAATTCGGGTTGTCGAGCACTTGCCATTCCGGGTGCCACTGCACGCCGAGGGCAAAGGTCGGGCTGTGTTCGACCGAGATCGCCTCGATCAAGCCATCCGGCGCCACCGCCTCGGCACGCAGGCCGGGGGCGAGGCGGTCAATGCCCTGGCTGTGAATCGAGTTGACCTGGAACTCGCCCGGCAACTGCAGTGCTTCGAACACGCCGCCAGCGAGCATGGTGACCGCATGGGCCGGTGCGTATTGCACGGCCACGTCCGGGCTGTCAGCTTCGCGATGATCAAGCATGCCCGGTAGTTCGTGCACCTTCTGATGCAGGCTGCCGCCGAACGCCACGTTCATTTCCTGGAAGCCCCGGCAAATGCCGAGCACCGGAACGCCCGCCGCAATGGCTGCACGCAAGAGAGGAAGGGTGGTGGCATCCCGCGCCGGATCGTGATCCGTGCCGGGAGCGCTGGCCGGGCCTTGATAGTGGAAAGGCTCCACGTTCGAGGGCGAGCCGGTCAGCAGCAGACCGTCGAGTTGACCGAGCAGGTCTTCGATTTCGGTCAGGTTGCCAAGGGAAGGAATGACCACTGGCAGCCCGTTAGCGCCAACGCTGACAGCACGCAGGTACTTGTCGCCGCTGATGTGATAGGGGTGCAGGCCAATCTGTTTGACGCACGCAGTAACGCCGATCAATGGCTTGAATGCCATTTTTATTCACCTCGAAGTTTGACACTTGAACGAGCTTTTCCGGAGCTTATCCGCGTTTATTTTAATTAACAACTGCCATGTAAAAAATTCTAAACGCCGTTCATCAAATCTTCATGAATTTCGCGGCTTTGCCCTCTGTATTGGCACGTGAGTGTTAAGAAAAGCCCGAAAAATAAAGCCTTCGCGCCGATCTGTTCGCTATTGACTTCACTTTGCCGTTCGGGTTGACTGGCTCGGCGAAGTAGCAGTGAACATAATAATTAACAGCTAAATAGGTGCATCATGTCGGTCCCTCTGCGTACCGTTCAACTCAACGAAGCAAACGCATTCCTTAAGAAATATCCTGAGGTTTTGTACGTCGACCTTCTGATTGCGGATATGAACGGTGTGGTGCGCGGCAAGCGCATCGAACGCACCAGTCTTCATAAGGTTTATGAGAAAGGCATCAACCTGCCGGCCTCGCTTTTCGCGCTCGACATCAATGGCTCCACGGTGGAAAGCACTGGCCTGGGTCTGGACATTGGTGACGCTGATCGCATCTGCTACCCGATCCCCGGCACTCTCAGCATTGAGCCGTGGCAGAAGCGCCCAACCGCACAACTGCTCATGACCATGCACGAGATCGAAGGTGAGCCGTTCTTCGCTGACCCGCGTGAAGTGCTGGCGAATGTCGTGCGCAAATTCGACGACCTCGGCCTGACTATCTGCGCCGCGTTCGAACTCGAGTTCTACCTGATCGACCAGGACAACGTGAACGGTCGTCCGCAATCGCCACGTTCGCCGGTGTCCGGCAAGCGTCCGGTGTCGACTCAGGTGTATCTGATCGACGACCTCGACGAATACGTCGATTGCCTGCAAGACATTCTCGAAGGCGCGAAAGAGCAGGGCATCCCGGCGGACGCCATCGTCAAGGAAAGCGCCCCGGCGCAGTTCGAAGTCAACCTGCATCACGTGTCCGACCCGATCAAGGCCTGCGACTACGCCGTCCTGCTCAAACGTCTGGTGAAGAACATCGCCTACGACCACGAGATGGACACCACCTTCATGGCCAAGCCGTATCCGGGCCAGGCGGGCAACGGTCTGCACGTGCACATTTCGATCCTGGACAAAGAAGGCAACAACATCTTCGCCAGCGAGGACCCCGAGCAGAACGCCGCGCTGCGTCACGCGATCGGCGGTGTGCTGGAGACCCTGCCTGCGCAAATGGCCTTCCTCTGCCCGAACGTCAACTCATACCGTCGTTTCGGCGCGCAGTTCTACGTACCGAACTCGCCGAGCTGGGGCGTCGACAACCGCACCGTGGCCGTGCGCGTACCGACCGGTTCGCCGGATGCCGTGCGCATCGAACACCGCGTTGCCGGTGCCGACGCCAACCCGTACCTGCTGATGGCTTCGGTGCTGGCCGGTATTCACCATGGCCTGACCAATCAGATCGAGCCGGGCGCTCCGGTGGAAGGCAACAGCTACGAGCAAAACGAACAGAGCCTGCCGAACAACCTGCGCGACGCACTGCGCGAGCTGGACGACAGCGAGGTCATGGCCCGCTACATCGACCCGATGTACATCGACGTGTTTGTTGCGTGCAAGGAAAGCGAGCTGGCCGAGTTCGAGAACTCGATCTCTGATCTTGAGTACAACTGGTATCTGCATACGGTGTGACGTTTAAAAGTCCCTCTCCCCGAGGGAGAGGGGACTGACCGGGTTGTCTTGAGATGTTCAGCGACCTGAACGATCCAGTCGATTATGGATTCGGCAAAGATTTTTCAGGTCGGCGGAGATTCTGAGCATCCCCCTATCGGTCCCCTCTACCTCCGGGAGAGGGCTAGGGTGAGGGCAGCCACCTCAAGCCAGACATCGCAACCAGACACCCCCCAATTCCCTCTTGTCGAGCCACAACAATGACAACGACCCGCAACGACTGGGAACAACGCTTCCAGTCCCTGACCATCGAAGCCCGCGCGTTCATCAACGGTGAATACCGCCCGGCCATCAGTGGCGATACTTTCGATTGCCTGAGCCCTGTCGACGGCCGTTTTCTCGCCTCCGTGGCCAGCACCGATGAAGCCGACGCCAACCTCGCCGTAGCCGTCGCGCGCCAGTCGTTTGAATCCGGCATCTGGGCGAAAAAAGCCCCGGCCGAGCGCAAGCGCATCCTGATCCGCTTCGCCGATCTGATCCTGCAACACCAGGAAGAACTGGCGCTGCTGGAAACCCTCGACATGGGTAAACCGATCAGCGATTCGATGAGCATCGACATCCCGGCGACCGCCAACGCGATCCGTTGGAGCGCCGAAGCCATCGACAAGATCTACGACGAAGTGGCCGCCACCCCGCACGACCAGCTCGGCCTCGTCACTCGCGAGCCGTCGGGCGTCGTGGCGGCCATCGTGCCGTGGAACTTCCCGCTGATCATGGCCAGCTGGAAATTCGCGCCGGCGCTGGCGGCGGGCAACTCGTTCATTCTCAAGCCTTCGGAAAAGTCGCCGCTGACCGCGATCCGCATTGCGCAGCTCGCGCTGGATGCCGGTATTCCGAAGGGCGTGTTCAATGTCCTGCCAGGCTTCGGTCACACCGTCGGCAAGGCGTTGGCGTTGCACATGGACGTCGACGTGCTGGCCTTCACCGGCTCCACGGCGATTGCCAAACAGCTGATGATTTATGCCGGCCAAAGCAACATGAAGCGCGTCTGGCTCGAAGCCGGGGGCAAGAGCCCGAACGTGGTGTTTGCCGACGCCCCGGACTTGCGCGCGGCAGCCCAAGCGGCGGCCGGTGCCATTGCCTTCAATCAGGGCGAAGTGTGCACCGCCGGTTCGCGCTTGCTGGTCGAGCGCTCGATTCGCGAGCAATTCATTCCGCTGCTGGTGGAAGCGCTGCAAGCTTGGAAACCGGGTCACGCGCTGGATCCGGCAACCACCGTCGGTGCCGTGGTCGATCAGCGTCAACTCGACAACGTGCTGCGCTACATCAGCATCGGTCGCGAGCAGGGCGCCGAGCTCATTGCCGGTGGTCAGCGTACCCTCGAAGAAACCGGTGGCCTCTATGTGCAACCGGCAATCTTCGACGGCGTGACCAACGCGATGACCATCGCCCAGGAAGAAATCTTCGGCCCGGTGCTCTCGCTGATCACCTTCGACACCGCTGAAGAAGCGCTGCAGATCGCCAACGACAGCATCTTCGGCCTCGCCGCCGGCGTCTGGACCAGCAACCTGAGCAAGGCGCACACCTTCGCACGCGGTTTGCGTGCCGGCAGTGTCTGGGTCAACCAGTACGACGGCGGCGACATGACCGCACCGTTTGGTGGCTTCAAACAGTCGGGCAACGGCCGCGATAAATCGCTGCACGCGTTCGACAAGTACACCGAGCTGAAAGCGACCTGGATCAAGCTCTGACTCTATTACAGCGGTGGTCGCCTTTTATTGGCGGCCCTCGGAGAAACGTATGAAACAGCAACACGTAAACAGCTACTACGCAGCCACCCGCAACGAAGTCATCGACTTCCCGACTCTTGAAGAGTCGGTCGAGTGCGACGTCTGCATCATCGGCGCCGGCTACACCGGCCTGTCCTCGGCGCTGTTCCTCACCGAAGCCGGCTATAAAGTCACCGTGCTGGAAGCAGCGAAAGTCGGCTACGGCGCCAGCGGTCGCAACGGTGGTCAACTGGTCAATTCCTATAGCCGCGATGTCGATGTGATCGAAGAGCGCTACGGCGACAAGACCGCCGAAATCCTCGGCAGCATGATCTTCGAAGGCGCCGACATCATTCGTTCGCGGATCAAGGACTACGACATCCAGTGCGACTACCGCCCGGGTGGCATTTTCGCCGCGATGAACAAAAAACAACTCAACGGTCTGGCGGAGCAGAAGCGCAGTTGGGAGCGTTACGGCAACCGCAACCTGAAGATGCTCGACGCGGCCGACATTCGCCGCGAAGTCGGCTCCGATGCTTATGTCGGTGGTCTGCTGGACATGCAGGGCGGTCACGTTCACCCGTTGAACCTGGCGCTCGGTGAAGCGGCGGCCATCGTGCGTCTTGGCGGCAAGATTTACGAGCAATCGGCGGCGGTGGAAATCAAATACGGCGAGCCAAACGTGGTACGCACCGCCACAGGCCAGGTTCGCGCCAAGTACCTGCTGATCGCCGGCAACGCATACCTGCCGCAAGGCCTGGACAATCGTGTGACCGCGAAAAGCATGCCGTGTGGCTCGCAGATCGTCGTCACCGAACCGTTGACCGAGAAGCAGGCGCGCAGTCTGATCACCAACAATTACTGCGTCGAGGACTGCAACTACTTGCTGGATTACTACCGCCTGACCGCCGATAACCGTTTGCTCTATGGCGGCGGCGTGGTCTACGGCGCACGTGAACCGGACGACATCGAACAACTGATCCGCCCGAAGATCCTCAAGACCTTCCCGCAGCTCAAAGACGTGAAAATCGACTACCGCTGGACCGGCAATTTCCTGCTGACCATGTCGCGCATGCCGCAATTCGGCCGCATCGAGAAAAACGCCTACTACATGCAGGGCTACAGCGGCCACGGCGTCACTTGCTCGCATCTGGCCGGCAAACTGATCTCGGAAATGATCCGTGGCGACGCCGAGCGTTTCGATGCGTTCGCGTCCTTGCCGCACATGCCCATGCTCGGCGGCCGTACTTTCTCGGCACCACTGACCGCCCTCGGCGCCGTCTACTACTCGCTACGCGACCGCTTCGGCCTCTAGGTTACCTCCCCGGCGACGGTCCAGAACCTCGTCGGGAGCGGGCTTGCCAGCAATGACGCCCTGACCACGCCACAAAGCCAACTGACACAAAAGAGATCCAACTGTGGGAGCGGGCTTGCTCGCGAAGAGGCCATACCAGCCAGCATCGTTGTCGACTGACACACCGCTTTCGCGAGCAAGCCCGCTCCCACAGTTGTTGGATTACCAAGGCAAGAAGGACTTTTATCCCACCGTCCATCGAACCTGCTGAGCAACACCGGCAAACGTGATTTAATAGCCGCCTTTCACGGTTCCGGGACACGGGAGCAACGTGATCCGCCCCCCGGCGCGTCACCCGCCACCCACCCCCATCGTCCTTAAGTCGTTCTCACATAAGGCTGTCATGGATACGGGTTCTCGACTCAAACTAGTACGCGAAAGCTACAAACTCTCCCAGCGCGAGCTGGCCCGGCGTAGCGGCGTGACCAATGCCACCATCTCCCTGATCGAACAGAATCGCGTCAGTCCCTCCGTCAGCTCACTGAAAAAGCTGCTCGAAGGCATCCCGATGTCCTTGGCCGACTTCTTCACCTTCGACCAGCCCCCGCGTGAACACCAATACGTGTTCCGCGCCAACGAGCAACCCGACCTCGGCCGCCACGGCCTGCGCCTGCTGCTGATCGGCGCCTCCGTCCCGAGCCGCCAGATGCGTTTGCTGCGCGAGCAATACGCACCCGGCGCGAGCTCGGGGGAAGAGCCGATTGTGCATGCGGAAGGTGAGGAGTGTGGATTGGTGACGCGGGGAACTGTTGAGTTGACCGTGGATGGGTCGGTGAGTGTGTTGAATGCGGGGGATGGGTATTACTTTCCTACCACGCTGCCGCATAAGTTCCGGAATATCGGGGCGGATGAGGCTGAGATTATTAGTGCGAATACGCCGGCTAACTTCTGATCGCTGTTTAAATTAGGCGCACGTTGTGAATAAATCCGACACCTGTTACTGGGTTTCGGATTTTTTTTGCGTGGATGAAATGTTTGTAGGGTGCAGAGTTTTGATTTGTAGGAAGGTTCTGAATCGGTGCGTGATGAGGCGAGGTTAAGGATGTTATGGATCTTCTGGCGTGTTTACATTCGTGGCGCTTGATCGTAAGCCGTTTTTGATTGTCCGTAGAGCTTGATTTTTTTTGGGTGTTATAGCTATGTGAGGAGGCGGGCTGTGCAATTAAATGATCTTCGGTGTTTATCTCGTGTTTATTGTCTAATTCTTGCTTCTTCACTTTTTTGGAGTGTGATGGTCTTAAACTGTGTTGGTCAGTTTGTAAGGCTTGAGGGAAATCTGGTTTGGGTAGTGTTTTTTGTTGTTTTTGCTCTATTTACTTTGCATGGTTTTGTTTTTTCTGTTCCATCGCTTCGCAATATATTCGATGGAAAAGTGATTGAAGAAAAGCACTATAATTTACGATGGGTGTTAATTGAAATAGCATTTTTATCTGGAATATTGGCCATTGCTTTTGTTCCTTTTATGATGGGGTTTGATTTTTTTAATGGTGTTTCGTACTGGGTAGTAGCGTCTTTTCTGTTTGTTTCTTTTCTTGGGTCGTTTTGCTATTTAAGCTTTTTTCAGCGTTCGTTTCGCTCTCGCCGTTGACGGGCTGGTTTTGTGACTACTGTTCAAGGCCTGATTCTCTGATTGAGTTCAGCGTGAAGCTGTCGGTTAAAGCTTCGAATGCTAGGGTTAGTGTTCCCATTTGCTTGTGGGCCCGTTCGTAGTTTATAGGGTCTCTATTGAAGAGTTGCACCGAGTCTGGCTTTCGAACGAGATGTATCATGCCTCGAATAGATAGATAGAGATCCACGCTGTAATAGGTAAGATTACCGTGTTTGATGCCAAAAACGTTCTGATAACCCATCCTGACAGGCCCGACAACACTTGGTTTATCGGGGCCGTTGAAGATGTTCCCCACACCCTCAAAAATGTTGTTGACGCCGTGCCCGATTAAGGCGATGCCCGTAACGCCAGCTTTACCTCGGGTGGCTCCAATCGCTAAGGCGCCAGCCTGAAGTTGCATGCTTCCCGCAGCGATAGTCACTCCATTCTGAAAATAAAACACGGATTTTGAAGAAAGTTCTGAATACTCCTCCCAGATCTCCTGCAATCCTTGCTTCGCACTAATAACACCTTCATCCACCGCCCGAATAACCTCATTCGCATAAGACGAAACGATCTCGCTGAATCGAAGTTGGCTGAAGCTGTCATACAACTGAGTCGCGCCGATCTGGCACCCGAATGCGACCAGATCGGAAGCAGCCCGGGTGACGTCGTTGATGTCACACGAATCCTCATTCATCGTTATTTCCCCAACTGCTGAAGCCGCTTGTGCCCGCCTGGATATGGGTCCAACTGATTTCGCGGTAAGTGAATGACACCAGTTCCTGTGGCTGAGCGTCGTTCAAATGGATGGCGTGAGGAACCTGGAGGTTGATGTGGGCGATTTTTGCGCCGCTTATGTGGATTTTGAAGTATTTGTCTTGCGTGCCAGCGGGGGAGGTTCGGTAGAAAAAGATGGTGCAGTCCAGCACTTCGCGTTCGTGAAGTGCGGCGGAGAGGAGGGGTGAGGATTTGTCGATGTTCTTGGTGATCATGATCGGCAAGTGCTTGCCACGGTCGGCGCTGACGCCGCCGTTATTGCCGGTGGTCATGTTGTGGGAGTAGGCCAGAACCATGATTTCGTCGAGGTGACCTAACTGACATTTGTTGCCGATTGAGTTTGTGTCGGAGCAACCGGCGGAGATCAAGCCTTGACGGTTTCCGGTAATGCTCATGTAGCTGTGGTTGGCCATGGAAGCTCTGCTTTATTGACTGGAAAACTCTTGTTTGAAGAGTAACCGTCAACTAAAGCCAGAACGGTGGCGCGCGGGTTCGCTATTGGTGAAGTTCAGACGCGTCTTACAAGGGGCGCGGAGGTCAGGAGGTGATTATTCCCAAGTGCCAACGACGTTATCGCTGGTTGGATGACCGGGCGTTTATGAAGTTGGCACTTTGGCAATGTGTTGGTTATCAGGCTGGCGCGTCGAAACCTCGCTGTTCGATTACCCGAAACACATCACTCACATCCTGCACCATGATTCTGGCGATGTTGGTGACGGTGTTGATGTCATGTTCGGCGTAATCGGGGAGGCTGGTGCAGGCGATGAGGTCGAGGTATTTGAGGACGGCGTTGAGGCGTTCGGCGAGGCAGGCGTGGAGTTCGCGTAGTGGGGCGTCGGCGTCGATCAGGAGGACAGGGTGGTCGGTGGCGGGGTGGGACATGTGGGCGTAGTGGTGGAGCGGTTTTTTGATCGTCATAAGATTGCTCTTCAAATAATTAAGAAGTGCCACCTTTCTGCTGCGAAACAAAGGGGTGGCAGCTGTATGCGGGTTCGCAGACCGGAGAAGAGTCAAACCGGCAGACCCGAAGGTCTCCCACACACAGCCGCCATATAACGAAACGGCGGCGAATTTTGCCACAGTTGTCATCTAGCGGTGTGTGTCACTTCTGAGGGCTGCGAAACCCATCGCCAACTGCGGTCAGCGACAGCCCCACTCTAGGCAGCAATTCCCGCATCCACAACCGAACTGTAGGACGCAAACCCGGCCCTGTGGCGAGGGGATTTATCCCCGATCGGCGACGCAGTCGTCGTAATCCGGCGCCCACGTTGTGTCAGGAGAGTTCAGCCTGCCGGTTTGGGGCTGCTTCGCAGCCCATCGGGGATGAATCCCCTCGCCACAAGGGGTGTTTTCCTACGCGTTTTTCAGACTTCAAATTCGGTCGAATCTCAAATCATGGCTTTGCATGTTGGTACAGGGGCTGCTCCGCAGCCCAGCGGGAGCAAGCTCCCTCGCCACGGTGATTGCATCGATACTCAAAAAGGGACACCCAGCGGTGTCCCTTTTTTATGTGCGCTAAACAACCATTACTTCGCCTTCCAATGCCCACCCCCACTTTCACAATCAATCTTCGCCTGCCCCAGATTCTCCACACCGTAGTAATACGTGGTCACCTGCGCGCCATCCGGGATATTCAACGCCTTGGCGTTCTTGTCCTTGCTGGTGGAGTGCGGGTTGGCCAGGGATTCCTGGGTGAGGGTGGCGATGCAGGTAGCTTGATAGTGGTCATCGCACTGCGGGACCTTTTTCTTGACTGCGTTGATCATGTCTTTGCTTTCGTTGCTGCATGACCAGTCGATGGAATTGACCGGCATGCCCTCGTATTCGTAGCAGCTGTGGCCGGATACGGTAGGCACTGAGGTGCTGGAGGAGCGGGTCTCGACGTCGCAGCCTTCGGCCATGACGCAGGTAGGGATGACGCAAAATGTGGCGATCAGAAGCAGGAATCGAATGTTCATCGGGCTTTCCTCTCCAATGGCGCCATGTCTGATCGAAGATCTGGCGCTGATTCAGTTTCGAGATTGTTCGGCGGAGGGAGGTTCCATCGGGTTTTTGATTTGCTCCCGTCGCGTACACTGCCAAACAATCAGAAATATTCAGCGCCCAAGGATCGGAAGATTGCCTATGACTCAAACCCTCGAACGCGCCATCGCCATCGCCGCCACGGCCCATGCCGGGCAGGTCGACAAGGGCGGTGCGCCGTACATTCTGCATCCGCTGAAAGTCATGTTGCGCATGACCACGCTGGAAGAGCGCATCGTCGCCGTGCTGCATGACGTGGTCGAGGATTGCGGGATCAGCCTCGATGATTTGCGCAAGGAAGGCTTCAGCGAAGCCGTGTTGAGCGCTATCCAGTCCGTCACCAAAGTACCGGGCGAGTCCTATGAGGACTTCGTCGAACGTGCGGCGCAGAACCCGATTGGCCGGGTGGTGAAACTGGCGGATCTGGAAGAGAACAGCGACCTGTCACGAATTGCCTCGCCGGGTTGGGAGGATCTGGAGCGGATCGAGAAGTATCGGCGGGCGATTGCCCGGTTGCGTCAGTAAAAAAACGAAATCCCTGTGGGGCCGGTGATTTTTCGCTGACGTTGGGTCAGTTCAGTAGCCAGGAAGGCGACCATGAAATCCATTCTATGTTTGTTGATTGCGACCGCTTTCGGCGCATTGTTGCAGTACCAGGGCGTGCCCCACGGTTTGCTGTTGGGCTCGATTGTCGTCACCGCATTGTTCGCCAGTAATATCGGGATCGCGCCGGCAACCCCTTATGGTCTGGGCTACATCCAGGTGACGCTGGGCATCGCCACCGGGCTGATGTTCGAAGCGTGGGACAGCGCGACAGCCTCGACGATGCTGCCGAGCCTCGGCGTGTTGCTGATCTGTCTGACAGTGCAGATCGCGCTCTCGGCATGGTGGCTGACACGCGGTGCGGGCTGGAATCGCACCGATGCGCTGCTGGCGGTTTATCCCGGCGCACTGGCGGCAGTGTTCGATTTGCTCGAATCGGAGAAAGCGTCGAGCAAGGTCATCATCGTGCACCTGATGCGGCTGCTGTTGATCACGGTGCTGGTGAGTTTCCTGATTCCCGGCCAGGCAGCAACGGTGGCGGTTGCCGACAGTGATCCGCTGACGACAGGCATGGCGCTGACCGCGTTTTCGGTTATCGCGTTGAGCGTGCTGCTCGGGCGCTTGTTGCTGGTGATCGGCGTTCCGGCACCGTTCATGCTCACGGCGATCATCATCACTGCTGTGTTCGTGAAGTCGGGATGGCTGCACGGCTTCCACATGCCCGATTGGAGCCTGAACCTGGCGGCGCTGATTCTCGGCGTGCGCATCGGTTCAAGGTTTCAGGGGCTGGGCCTGGCGGAGCTGGCACGCCATGGCCGCACGGCGTTGGCTTCGGTCGGTTTGATGATCGTGGTCGCAGCAGCCTTCGCCGAAGTGGCGGCGCGCTGGTTGGGCAGTGATCCGCTGTCGCTGTGGCTGGCCTATATGCCGGGAGCGATTGAGACGATTGCCATCGTGGCTTTTGGCGGCGGGCTGAATGTGGTGTTCATTTTGACTCACCATCTGAGCCGGATGGTGCTGTTGCATTTCGCCCCGGCGTTGCTGGTGCAGGTGCGGCGGGTGCGGGAACAAGGCTGATCATGCCTTGACGCCGGTTCTGCGCGCGACCAGCACATGCATCATCAGCACGCCATAAAGCGTCACCAGAATGAACAACCCCATCCGTACCGCAAACGCGGTGTACACGTCCTTGCCCGCGGCGCTGTCCTGCACCGACTGCCCGAGCAGGATGATCAGGGTGATGAAGGTGTTGAGCCAGAACCCGGGGCTCAATTGCGTCGGGCTCAGGCGATAGAGTTTGCGCGCCAGCCACAGGCCGAACAGCAGCGTCCACAGAAAGAACATCCACAAGTGCACGAACAGGCTCAAGCCGCACCAGAGCAGCACCGCCAGCACGCCGGCCAGTAGCGTCGAGCCGAGCAGTTCGCGGCTGGCGTGGTGGGTCTGGGTGGTGGAGGTTTGCTGGCCGAGGCTGACGGCTTTGAGGATGATCGGCAGGTAGCTCGCCAGGTCGCTCAGGGCCAGCAGAAACGTCGGCAGCACGATCAGTGTGGCGCGCAGGGCGACTCGCGGGATTTCATTGGCAGGCAAGGCCGGTGGTTTGGGGGCGGCAGGGCTGTCGCGACGTTCCGGGAACAGCGCGTGACTGAGGCCGAGCACTGCGACGGCCAGCAACAGGCCTTTGACCAACGCGCCGATCACCGCCATCGCCAGATCGAATTCAGCGAAACCGGCGGCGGAGATCATGGTCATGCCGATCACCAGAAACATCATGATCAAGGGGTTGCCGCCACGCAGGCCGAAGCGGAACACCAGAAACAGGCCGAGGCCGATCAGCAGCACGCCGCTCACCGGGTAGTAACGCAGCAACGGCACCAGCAGCAGGCCGATGCTGGTGGTGAGCGCGGCCACCAGTGCCAGCGCCAATGCGCCTTTGAGGGGAAGGGGACCGGGCAGGCTGGCGAGCAGCAACACGGCAAGCACTGGCGAGATGAACGGCAGCGGCAAGGCGAAACCATAACTGGCGGCGGTGCACAGCGCCGTGCCGAACGCCAGGCGCAACGCCCGTTGCGCCGGCACGCTGCGTTCAGTAGGCATACGACAGCCAGCTCATCAGCCTGACAAACAGCCGGCCCAACGGATTGAGCAGGTTACCGTCGGTGGGAAACGCCATGACTTCCGCCTGTCCTCCGGCACGGATTGCGCGGCTGTCGAACAAGCGCTTTTTTGCCTCGTCTGTGAACTCGATAATCACCGGAAAGCGTTGTGCCGGGCGCAGCCAGTCGCGGCTGTTCTGGATGCTCGGCAGGGTCCCGGGCGCGGGCGTCTGGCCGACGCTCACGCCATAACCGACGCTGCGCACACGGCCGTCGAGCACTTCGCCGGGCAGCGCGTCAAGGACGATTGCCACCGGGGTGCCGGGTTGCACGCGGCCCAGGTTGTTTTCGGTCAGGTCGGCGCTGATCCAGACATCGTGAATAGCGATCAGGGTCATGACCGGGCTGCCGGCGGCGGTGAACTGGCCGACGTCTGTGCGCAGGTCGGTGATCAAACCGGCGGAACGGGCGCCGATGCGTGTATTGGCCAGATCCAGTTCCGCCTTGGCCAGCGCAGAGGCAGCGCTGCGCAGCAGGGCGTTGGTGTCCGTGCTGCCGCCTTCCTGTTCCTGTGCCCGTTGCACTTCGGCGCGGGCGGCGGCGACCTGGGCGAGCGCTTGTTCGCGGTTGGCCCGAGAGACTTCCAGCAGGCGCACGGAAACCGTGCCCGGGTCCTGTTTGTACAGGCCTTCAAGACGCTGGTTGTCCTGGCGCGCCTTCAACTCGTTGGCCTGGGCGGCGCGCAGCGAGGCTTGCGCCGAAGCGATGCCGGCGGTGCTCGCGCCGACCTGACGGCGGGTCGACTCCAGATCGGCTTTCGCCCGATCCACGGCGATTTGCAACGGCTGTGGATCGAGTTCGAAAAGGATGTCGCCCGCCCTGACGTCCTGATTGTTGCGCACGTTGACTTTGATCACCCGGCCCGCGACTTCCGCCGCCACCGGAATCACAAATGCACCGACCCGCGCCTGTTGGGTATAGGGCGTGTAGCGGTCGGCCAGCAGATACCAGGCCAGGCTGAGCACGATCAACAGCAGCACCCAGCGGAGGCCTTTTTTTGCCGGGTCAGGTTGAACCGCTGCGGGAGCGGGTGTTGGAGGCGCGGCGTCAGTCATGGCGGCTTACCTGCGGTGGAAGGGGATACGCCGGTCGGGCGGGTGGCGCGCTGAGCAGATCGCCCCAGTCGGTGCGTTGCTGCATCTGTTGCCGGGTGGGCTCGTCAATCGGCGGCGCGCTGTTTTGCCAGCCGCCACCGAGGGCTTTGTACAAGGCAATCAGATTGCTCACTGCATCGCTGCGGCTGACCAGATAGTTATCCTGCAACTCCAGCAGGGCGCGCTGGGCGTCGAGCACTCGCTGAAAATCCGTATAGCCTTCGCGGTACAGCGTATTGGCGAGCACCAGTGAGCGCCGCGCCGCGCCTTCGGCCTCGCGCAGAATACGTTCGCGCTCCAGCGCCTTGCTCAGGCCGCTGGCAGCGTCGTCAGCCTCGCGTGCAGCCTGGCGCACTTTGTCGCGATAGGCTTCGATCAGTTGCTGCAGGCGTGCGTCCTGCACACGCACGTTGTTGCGGATGCGCCCGTAATCGAAGAGGTTCCAGCGCAGGCTCGGGCCGCCGATCAGATCAAGGCTGCGCGGCGTTGCACTGAGGGAATCGGTGGACCAGACGATACTGCCGAGCAAGGTCAGCGACGGGTACAGGTCGGTTTCGGCGACACCGACCAGCGCCGACTGCGCCGCGACGTTCAGTTCCGCCGCACGCACATCCGGGCGCCGCAGCAACAGGTTGGCCGGAATATCCTGCAATACCGCTCGATCTATCAGCGGAATCAGCCCTGTCTGTTCGGCCAGCAGCGCAGCGCCGCCCGGCGGCTGCCCCACCAGCACGGCCAACGCGTTGCGCGTGCGCAGGAGCTGATCTTCGAACGCCGGGAGGCTGCTCAGCGTGCCGAGGTACTGGGTTTTCGCCTGTTGCAGGTCGAGTTCGGCGGTCTGCCCGCTGTTGAAGAGTTTTTCGGTGATCTCGAAATTGCGTTGCTGCTGATTGGCGTTTTCCCGGGCGACGCGCAGGCGTGCTTCGGTGGTCCGCAACAGGAAATAGGTGTCAGCGACCTGTGCACGCAGCAGCACCGAAGCGTCTTCGTAGTTGGCCTGGGCAGCGAAGTAACTGGCATCGGACGATTCGATGGCCCGGCTGAAGCGCCCCCAGAAATCCAGTTCCCAACCGACATCGAACGCCGCGCTGTGTTGCCAGAACTGGTGATCCTGCGGATTGGTGCCGCCAGACTGATGACGGTCGACGTACAGGCTGTCGGCGCCCAGCTGCTGCAGTTGCGGGTAGCGGCCACTTTCGGCGATGCCCAATTGTGCGCGGGCTTCGAGGACTCGCAGACCGGCGATTTTCAGGCTGCTGTTGCGCGCATCCGCCTCGGCGATCAAGCGGTCGAGCACCGGATCGGCGAACACTTGCCACCACTGGCGCAGGTTCGGCTGGTCTGCCCGCTGGCTGGCCCGCTCAAGCGCGGTGCTGCTCCATTGCCGGCTCCAGGTTTCGCCCGGCGGCTGGAAATCAGGGCCCAGTTTTACGCAGCCGCTCAGGCTGAGGGCGATGAGCAACAACAGATGACCGGGCTGCGCCAGCGTGGCTGTTGTCGGAGGCATTGCGCGTGTCCATGGTCGCAAGGATCACTGGAGCATAGACGGCGGTTGGCCGCGTGTTCGGGCGAATCTGCTGCTACGCTTTTCAAGCGATCCTTCGCGACCCGCACCCTCGATCAAAAGGTACGTTGCCATGGACACTTCACAGGATCCGGTTGTACCGGCCACCGCTGCCAACTGGCGCTTCAAGGCTGGTGTGGCGATCATCTGCGTGATGCTTGGCTCGTGGCTGATGGTGCCGCTGGCGGCGAGCCTCGATGTGCCCGGCTCGAAAGTCGCGGCGCTGACCGGGGTGCTGTTCATCAGCAACAAGGTGCTGTTGCTGCTGGTGATTGCGGTGATGGGCAAAGCCGGGTTTGCCGAACTCAAGCGCAAGATCGGCAGCTACGTGTCGGGGATCATTCCGACACCGGCCGAAGAGGTCGGGCCGATGCGGCACCGGGTCGGCGTGGTGATGTTCTGGTTGCCGCTGCTGACGGCGTTTCTCGAACCGTATTTCGATAACTTCTGGCCCGGCTTGCGCCCCAATCTGTGGCAGATGCAACTGCTCGGCGACCTGATGTTCATCGGCAGTTTCTTCGTGCTCGGCGGAAATTTCTGGGACAAGGCCCATGCGCTGTTTGTGCGCACGGCGCGGGTGGTGTCGGCCTGACTGATCAGGCGTGCCCGAGCGCCACGGCAAACGACACGACGATCATGCACGCGAAGGCAAAATTGAGATTCATGGGTCTTCATCCTGAGTCTTTTGGAAGTGCGGCCATTCTGAACAGGTTCAAAGTCAGGAAAAAATTCGCCGTGTTGATTCCAATGATCGAAACAATTGATACCCGCCGGTTTGTGTTTGGGCGAGGCTTTCGCTAGTCTCGCCAAACCTGCAACTACAAGCATAAACAGGCATCACCATGCACGATCATTCCGCGGCTGAACTGCCATCCCTGCGCCGGCAGAAAATCCTTTTGCTCCTCGAACGTGACGGCAAGGTCATGGCGTCCGAGTTGAGCCAGCACTTTGCGGTGTCCGAGGACACCATCCGCCGTGATCTGGCTGAACTGGACAATGCAGGGCTGGTGCAGCGCGTGCATGGCGGTGCATTGCCGAGACCGAAAGACTCGGGCAAGGACTACTTCACCCGCCTGGACGAAACCGACGAGGTGAAGATTCGCCTGGCGCAACGGGCGGCGCAGCAAATCGAGGATGGGCAGATTGTGCTGTTCGATTCCGGTTCGACCACGCTGCAGGTCGCGCGGTCGCTGCGTGCCGATATCAGCATCACCGCGGTGACCGCTTCACCGATGACGGCGATTGCCTTGTCGGAATTCAAAGGTGTGAAGGTGATTCTCGCCGGCGGCCAGTTGAACCCGCGAACCATGGCTGCGGGCGGGCATGAGGCGCTACGTTTGCTGGCGGGGATCAGGGCGGATCTGGCGATTACCGGGGTCTGCGCCATCCATCCGGAGGTGGGGATCACCTCGCTGCATTTTGATGAAGTGCCGGTGAAGCAGGCGATGCTCGACGGCGCGGCGCGGGTGATAGCAGTGACGTCGGCAGATAAGCTCGGGGCCGTTGAACCGTTTGTGGTCGCGCCGTGCACGCGCCTGCATACGTTGATTACCGAGCAGCATGTGGCGTCGGGGAGTGTCGAGGATTATCGACGGTTGGGGATTGTGGTGGAGCAATTGCCCGATTGAGGTTTTGTGCTGGACTCAAGGGCCTCTTCGCGAGCAAGCCCGCTCCCACACTGGAATGCAATCCACCTGTGGGAGCGGGCTTGCTCGCGAAAGGGTCAGCTGGATCAGCACAGGGTTCAACGCAACTTTTCGAGCATCTGGTAGTACCACATCCCCGCCGCCAGCAACGGGTTGCCGAGCCAATCACCCATTGGCACACGAATGTGCTGGCATGCGGCAAAGGTGTCGAACTGCGCCATCTGCCCGGTGATCGCCCGGCTCATGATTTCGCCCATGATGTGCGTCGTGGCGATGCCGTGCCCGGAGTAGCCCTGGCAATACCAGACGTTGTCCGAGAGTTTGCCCAGTTGCGGGATGCGGTTGATGACGATGCCCATCGCGCAACTCCACTGGTAGTCGATCTGCACGCCTTTGAGCGCCGGGAAGGTTTGCTCGATGCAGGGGCGCAGTTCGGCGGCGATGTCCCGCGAATCCTTGCCACTGTAGTTGGCGCCGCCGCCGAACAGCAAACGCCCATCGGCGGTGAGCCGGTAGTAGTCGAGAACGAAGCGGCAGTCGTACACCGCCAGGTCTTGAGGGTTGATCTGTTTAGCCAGATCGCCTAACGGTGCGGTGGTGACGATGCCGCCCATCGCCGGGAAAATCTTGCCCTTGAGCTGGCCCGGTTCGAGTTTGTGATAGACGTCGCCGGCGAGCATCACCTGATTGGCGTCGATCTGGCCGTGAGCCGTGCGCACACCGGGCTTGGCGCCGTGAATGATCTCCAGCACTTCACTGTTTTCAAAGATCAGCGCACCGAGACTTTCCGCCGCCCGTGCTTCACCGATGCACAGGTTGAGCGGGTGCAAGTGCATGTTGCGCGTATTCTTGATGGCGCCGTGGTAGAGCTCGCTTTGCAGCAGATCGCGCACCTGGCTGCGGTCGAGCAGGCTGACCTCATCGGCCAATCCACGGCGCATGGCTTCTTCGTAATCGTTGCGCAGACCGGTCATGTGGCTGGGCTTGTACGCCGCGTGCAAGTGACCGTGTTTGAGGTCGCACTGGATGGCGTATTTTTCCACGCGTTGCTGGATGATTTCATGCCCGCGCCAGCGCAGGTGCCAGATGAAATCATCAACGCTCTCCCCGAGTTTCGGGCGCATCTGTTTGCGCATCGCACCGTCGCCGGAGAGGCTGCCGGTGACCTGGCCGCCATTGCGCCCGGTGGCGCCCCAGCCGATTTTATGGCTTTCGACGATGGCGACCTTCAGGCCTTTTTCGGCGAGCTCAACGGCAGTGGCGACGCCGGTGAAACCGCCACCGATGATCACCACGTCGACACTGTGACGGCCTTGCAGGGTCGGGTAGTCGGTGTCCTGGTTGAGGGTGGCGGTGTAATAAGAGTTGCAGCGTTCAGTCATGTCAGTGTCCACACAAGTTTCGAATTCGGCACGCGGGCCCTTTGTGGGAGCGGGCTTGCTCGCGAAGGCGCCGTCACATTCAACATCTCTATTGACTGACACGCCGCATTCGCGAGCAAGCCCGCTCCCACAGGGGGGAGTGTTCGAGCAAGTCATCAGGCCTCGGTCAGATACCAACGCCAATCCTGCTCACCCACTTCAGCCATGAACTGCCGATACTCGGCACGCTTCACCGCCAGATACACCCCGAGAAATTCCTGCCCCAACGCATCCCGCGCCCACACCGAATTTTCCAGCGCCTGCAGCGAGGTCAGCCAATCGGTCGGCAACAATTCCTTCGCCTGCGCATAACCATTGCCCTCGACCGGCGCCCCCGGGTCGAGGTCTTCACGAATGCCGCGATGGATGCCCGCAAGAATCGCCGCTGCCGCCAGATAAGGGTTGGCATCGGCACCGCAGATGCGGTGTTCGATATGCCGTGTGTTGGCCGGGCCGCCCGGTACGCGCAGGCTGACGGTGCGGTTGTCGACGCCCCACGTTGGCGCCAGTGGCGCGTAACTGTTGGCCTGGAAGCGCCGATACGAGTTGGCGTTCGGGCAGAACAGCAGCAGCGAATCGAGCAGCGAGGCAAGCATGCCGCCAATCGCTGTGCGCAGCAGCGGGGTGCCGGCCGGGTCTGCGCAGGCGAACAGATTGTGGCCCGCGCCATCGGCCAGACTGACATGCATGTGCATACCGGTGCCGGCCAGATCATCGAACGGCTTGGCCATGAACGTCGCCTGCATCCCGTGCTTGTGCGCCACGGCTTTGACCAGCCGTTTGTAGCGTACCGCCTGATCCATCGCTTCCAGCGCATCACCGTGTTCGAGGGTAATTTCGACCTGACCCGGGGCGTATTCGGAAATCGCCGTGCGTGCCGGAATACCGTGGAGTTTGCAGGCGCTGTAGAGGTCGGCGAGGAACGGCTCGATCTGTTCCAGTTCACGCAAACCGTAGACCTGCGTGTGTCGCGGTCGGCCACCGTCGGCGTCCAGTGCCGGTTGCGGACGCCCGTGGTGGTCGCGTTTGGCGTCGAGCAGATAGAACTCCAGTTCGCAGGCCATTACCGGGTGATATCCCTCGGCTTTCAAAGCGTCAATGATCTTGATCAGCAAATGGCGCGGGTCGGCGATGCTGGCGGGCATGCCCTCTGTCGGGTGCATGCTGACCTGCACCGCAGCGGTGGGAATCTTGCGCCATGGCAGGCGTACCAGACTGCCTGGCAACGGGTAGGCGCGGCAGTCGATATCGCCAACGTCCCAAACCAGCCCGGAGTTCTCGACGTCTTCACCTTGCACAGTCAAACCCAGGATGGTGCTCGGCAGCGGACGACCGCTTTCATACACGGCGAGCAGTTCTTCGCGATGCAACAACTTGCCCCGTGGCACACCGTTGGCGTCGAGGATGAACAACTCGATCATGTCGATATCGGGGTTTTGCTCAAGGAACAGGCGTGCGTCTTCAATGGCTGCGAATTTCATAATCAATCACTCACGATGGCGCCGCACAGGCGCGCAGATTCGGGCCGGACACGACGCGCAAAAGAGGCGTGGGTGTCCTGGCAGGGATATCAGGAAGGGGGAGACTGTCGCGGCTTTTTTAACGGGCGCGATCAGACGGGCAGGGCGATATCCGGCGGGCGTGCGGAGTGACGCAGCTTGGAACGGCGCAGGGCCATGGGGAGATTGACGATGCGATTCATGCGCGGCCCCTGTTGCAGAGAGCGCGCACAGCGGAGACGTTCAACGATTCTGGTTGTTGTGGTGACGTGCTCATAACGCATGTTTCCGTTGGCGGAAAACGTCGGAGGCGGGCTCGATACCGCCTCCGGTGTGCCCGGATAGTAAGGGGGAAATCGTGGGCGTGTAAACGATCAATGTGAATTATCTTGAACACTCGGCTCGGCTTCGGTCGATCAACCGAAAAAGGGTGTTGGCTGACCAGGCTCCTTCGCGAGCAAGCCCGCTCCCACAGGGGGGGCGGGGTTTGTGGATTTGAGTCTCAGCTCAGGACATAGTCCACAGGCTTCAGCGCCGGCGGTACTTCGGCGCCGAGTTCGGCTTGGATGTCGCGTTCGATGCTGCGTACCAGCGCGTCTGTTGGCAGGTCGTTTTCATCGCGGCCGAAGGGGTCTTCCAGTTCGTCGGCAATCGCATCCAGACCAAAAAACGTGTAGCTGACAATCGCCGTGAACAGCGGTGTCAGCCACCCCAGCGGTTCGGCCATGGCGAACGGCAGCAGAATGCAGAACAGATAGATCGTGCGGTGCAGCAGCAGGGTGTAAGGGAAGGGCAGTGGGGTGTTCTTGATCCGCTCGCAGGTCGCTTGTGCCTGGGTCAGGCCGGTCAGGTGATCGGCCAGCAGCATGTAGCGCCATTCGCTCAACTCGCCCGTCTGCTGCAGATCGGAACATTGCTGGCCGACCTGTTGCAGAATCCTCCCGCTGTAGTCCGGCACCTGCGCATCGTATTTCGGCATGATCCACTGACTGCTGGCCGCGGCTTCGTCTTCCCGGCGCAGCCGCGCGTTCAGCGCATGGGCAAACCCGCACAAATTCAGCAGCAACGGTTTGCGCTCAGCCGATTCGCGAATCACATGGGTTTCACGAATCACCGAACGAATGTGCACGATCACTTCACCCCACGCTTTACGCGCTTCGTACCAGCGGTCATAGCAGGCGTTGTTGCGAAAACTCATGAAGATCGACAGGGACAAACCCAGCAGGGTAAACGGCGTGGCGTTGACCTTGGTGAAGCTGCTCGGATGAAGGATTTCCACCAGCACGATGGCCGAGGCGAGCAGGGTGACCATCAAGGTGCGCATGGCAATGCGTTTGGCGATTGAACCCTTGAGGGTAAAGAGAATGGCGAACTGGCTGACCTTGGGTCTGATGATCATGCTGTACGGTTCCGATAACCCTTGGAAGGGGCAGCCTAGCCGCCCGTCATGTTCATGAACCGCACGACCTGAACATCGTCGTTCACTTCGAAATTGTGCCGGTACGGCTTGAGTTTCATCGCCTCGACGATGGCTTTCTCCAGCCGCTGCGGTTGCCCCGGATGAGCGCGCAGCACCGCTTTCAGGTCCACTGAGTGCTCGTTACCCAGACACAGTAGCAGGCGCCCTTCGACGGTCAGCCGCACCCGGTTGCAGGTTCCGCAGAAATTGTGGCTGTGGGGCGAGATAAACCCAAGGCGAATCTGCGGCGCCTCGGCCAGCCGCCAGTAGCGCGACGGGCCTTGAGTCGATTCCGTCGAGTCGATCAAGGTGTAGCGTTCAGCGATCTTTTCCCGCACCTGCGCACTTGAGAAAAACGACTCGGCGCGGCTGTGTTCGCTAATGATTCCCAGCGGCATCTCTTCGATGAAAGAGACGTCGAGCTGACGGTCAATCGCAAAACTCACCAGGTCGTTGATCTCCTGATCATTGCGCCCCTGCATCACCACGACATTGAGTTTAGTGCGGGTAAAACCGGCCTTGCGCGCCGCATCGATGCCGTCGATCACCTGCGCCAGATCGCCGGTGCGGGTCATCTGCTGGAAACGCTGTGGATCGAGGCTGTCGAGGCTGATGTTCAGGCGTTTGACCCCGGCATCGAACAAAGGCGCGGCGAGTTTGCCAAGCTGCGAGCCGTTGGTGGTCATGCACAGTTCGCGCAGGCCGGGCAGGGCGGCAATCTGCTCACACAACCTGACAACGCCCGGACGAATCAACGGCTCGCCACCGGTCAGGCGAATCTTGCGCGTCCCGAGAGCGACGAAGCCCTGCGCCAATTGAAAAATTTCTTCCAGGGTCAGGATTTTTTGCCGCGGCAGAAACTGCATGTCTTCGGCCATGCAATAGACGCATCGGAAGTCGCAGCGGTCAGTCACCGACATGCGCAGATAGTCGACGCGGCGGTTGTAACCATCGATCAAGACGCGCTCTGACATGACAGCCTCGCAGTTAGGAAAACCACTGTTGCAGGGGTTGGGACCGCGCAGGTTATGGCTAACTTTCAGTGGCGTCCAATCACCGTTTATGAACAGTTGATTGATCCCGTCGATGATGAATGAATTTTCGCTGGAAAGTGGTTAGTCCGAATCGCCTGAGCAAGCCCACTCCCACCTGTGATTCGGTAACCGGACACATCCCGCCAATAATCATGGCTTCACTCTTTGCGCGTTGATCTAGCCTTCCTTGAATCCAATCATGGAGAGGGCAAAGGAATGCCAGAACGTTTTTCATCTCATCGACTCAGAAGCGGCCGCTATTGCAAAGAAAATGGCATCTATCTTTTAACCGCCAATACTCTGGAAAGGGTACCGATTTTCAGGGATTACAGACTAGGGAGATTGGTGGTCCATCAGTTCAAACAGGCACAGAGGGAGGGCTTTGCTGAAACATTGGCCTGGGTGGTGATGCCGGACCACTTTCACTGGTTGATCCAACTGCAGAAAGGAACGCTCGGCCAACTGATGTGCGAAGCAAAATCTCTGAGCACTCGATCAATCAACAAGGCAACTGGCCGAGAAGGCAGCCTCTGGCAGCAGAGCTTTCATGACCATGCCCTGCGAAAGGAAGAGGACCTGGTAAAGCTGGCGCGGTATGTCGTTGCCAATCCATTACGAGCAGGTCTGGTGGAAAAACTCGGTGATTACCCCTTGTGGGATGCCATTTGGGTATGAATTCTGGTTAGTCCGAATCACCTGTGGGAGCGGGCTTGCTCGCGAAGGCGTCAGGTCAGTCGCGTTCGATGTTGAATGTACCGACCTCTTCGTGAGCAAGCCCACTCCCACCTTCGACTGTATTTCAACTGACGGAACGCGGTTGAATGTGGGAGCGGGCTTGCTAGCGAAGGCGTCGGGTCAGGCGAATTCGATGTTGAATGCACCGACCTCTTCGTGAGCAAGCCCACTCCCACCTTCGACTGTATTTCAACTGACGGAACGCGGTTGAATGTGGGAGCGGGCTTGCTCGCGAAGGCGTCAGGTCAGGCGAATTCGATGTTGAATGTACCGGCCTCTTCGTGAGCAAGCCCACTCCCACCTTCGACTGTCTTTCAACTGACGGACCGCGGTTGAATGTGGGAGCGGGCTTGCTCGCGAAGGCGTCAGGTCAGTCGCGTTCGATGTTGAATGTACCGACCTCTTCGTGAGCAAGCCCACTCCCACATGGGGTCTTTGGGGAGGGGAGATTGGGGTTACTGGGCGCCGAACATGGCGGTCCAGTAGATGCCGGCATTGCTTTTCGGGTCGGTGGCGTAGGCGGCGCCGAGTTCTGTGTATTGCGGGTTCATCAGGTTGGCGCAGTGGCCGGGGCTGGCGAGCCAGCCTTCGACGACTTTGGGCACGGTGTCTTGCCCGGCGGCGATGTTTTCTCCGACCCGTTGGCCGCTGTAACCTGCCAGTTCGGCGCGGTCGCCGGGGGTGCGGCCGTCGCGGTCCTTGTGATCGAAGTAGCTGTTGTTGGCCATGTCGCGGCTGTGATCCTGAGCGATCGTGCCCAGCGTCGCGTTCCAGGCCAGCGGTGCGGCTGCGGTGAACGCCTGGCCACCGCACTGACGCGCCTGGCTGCGGGCAACGTTGAGTTCGTTGAGCAGCTTCTGCCCTTCGCTTTGCGCATCGCCCAGCCTGGCCGACAGCAGCGGGCGCGCCAGCACAATGCGCCAGTCACGGTCTTCGCGGCTGACTCCGACATCGACGAACTGCGGATCGAGCACCACCTGACAGAAACTCTCCTGAATCGCCTTCATCGCCGACGCTGCATCGCGCGGGCCGTTGAGGGTGATCGCCTGCACATTGACCATCGGGTAACTGGCGCTGGCCATGGCTTGTTGCAGATCGACAGCACCGCTGGCGGGTAATCTCAGCCGTGGATCAGCCGACAGCGGTGGCAGTTCATTCGATGCTTGCGAACCGCAACGCTGCGGCTGGCTGCGGTAGCTGTTGATCGACTCGATCAATTGCGACTCATCGCCAGCCAGCGCCGGGATGGCCAACATAACGCCCACGGACAACGCGGCAAAACGCAAAACGGATGGCATGAAGCGCATGGAAATCTCCCTTGAGCTGAATGCGCCCATGATGCGCGAAAGGCCCCCGGTGAGTGCAATGTCTTTTTTCTTCATTCAGCCGTTTTTCTGCGCAACTTTGCCTCTGGATTTGCCGTCTACACTCACCGAAGACCCCGGAAACCGGGTGTCTCCCCGACGTAACACCTTGCCCGCATCGGGCGCTGCCGGAAGAACAGACATGGGATTGAAAGGCTGGGCGGGTTGTCTCGTATTCACCCTGATGGCGGGCTCCGCATGGGCTACCGATCAGGCCCCGATCAAAGCGAAGGCTGAAGAAAAAGCCGAAGTCCTGGAAGAGAAAGCGGCCGACAACGTTAGCGCCGCCCCGGCACCGAAAGCCGAAGCCATTACCCCGACCGAAGTGCAAGCGGTCGACCCCGCCGGCGCGGCGCCGCTGGACGATCCGATTACCTGTCTGGCGCGCAGTATCTACTGGGAAGCCAAAGGCAGGGACACCCCGGAAATGGAAGCGGTGGCCAGTGTGGTGATGAATCGCCTCGGCCACGAAGGGTTTCCCGACACGGTGTGTGCGGTGGTCAAGCAAGGTTCGGAAACCAGAAGCTGCCAGTTCTCCTGGTGGTGCGATGGCAAGCCGGATCAAGTCAGAGAGGACGCCGAGTACGCGCTGGCCAAGGAAATCGCCGGCAAGGCTTTGAACCGCCAGCTCAAGGACCGCACCAGCGGCGCGTTGTATTTCCATGACCGCAACGTCCACCCGAGCTGGGCCAGGGAATACCGCAAGACCGCTGAAACCGGCAGGTTTCTCTTCTACAAACCTTATGGCGGGGATGCGCGTTAGGCGCAGACTTCGCGAACGCAATGGCGCAGCCAGCGATGCGCCGGGTCGGCGTCCATGCGTGGATGCCAAAGCATGGACACGCAGATCGGTGGCATCTTGAAGGGCAGGGCGAAACTGTGCAGCCCCATGCGCAATTTGCTCGTGTGACGTTCTGGAACAGTGGCGATCAGGTCGGATTCGCGCACCAGCGTCAGCGCCGCCGAGAACCCGCCGAACGAGGTGACGATGTCCCGCGTCAGCCCGGACTCCAGTAGTGCGTCGTCCACCGGGCCGCTGCTGCGTCCGCGTCGGGAAATGAGAATGTGCTGGCCGCCTGCAAAGCGCTTGCTGCTGATCTTGCCCGTACTCAACGCATGCCCCTCACGCACCACGCCGATCCACTGATCCTCAAACAGAATGCGGCTGTGCAGCGTCGGATCGGTGCTGTCGTCGACCACGCCGGTTTCCAGATCGACACGGCCCTCGCGCAGGGGCGTGCTGTCCTTGTCGGCTTTCTGCACAAAGCGCAGGCGCACGTCGGGTGCTTCTGCGGCGATGCGCGCGAGCAGCGCGGCGGCGAAGGTTTCGACGAAACCGTCGGTGTTGCGCAGGGTGAAAGTGCGTTGCAACCGGCGCGGGTCAAGTACTTCAACAGGTCGTAAAACCGCCTCGGCTTCCTGCACCAGATGACTGACCCGTTCGCGCAACTCCAGTGCACGCGGCGTCGGCACCAGACCGCGACCGGCGCGCACCAGCAGCGGATCGCCAGTGGTTTCGCGCAGACGGGCGAGGGCGCGACTCATCGCCGAAGGGCTGAGCCGCAGGCATTTGGCGGCGCGGGCGACACTGCCCTCGCGCAACAACACGTCAAGGGTGATCAGCAGATTGAAATCCGGAGCGGTCATGATATGGCGTCCTGTGCAGCTATCTAGTGCAAATCATGCGTCTTGCGCCTTGTATTGTCGAGGCTCAGGCTAGGGTGATTCACCTTTGCCCTGTGAGCCCGCCATGCCCCGAGAACCCCTGAGCACTCCCGCCCGTTGGGCGCTGACCAGTCTGGCCTTATCGATGTTGATGCCGTCACTGGACACCAGCATTGCCAATGCCGGGCTGCCGATTCTGGCGTCGGCGTTTGAGGCGACGTTTCAACAGGTGCAGTGGATCGTTCTGGCTTATCTGCTGGCGATCACCACGTTGATTGTCAGCATCGGACGTCTGGGGGATGGCCTGGGGCGGCGGCGATTGCTGTTGATCGGGATTGGTATTTTCACCAGCGCTTCGTTGGCTTGTGCACTGGCACCGGGGCTGGGCTGGCTGATCGGCGCACGGGCGGTGCAAGGCGTCGGTGCGGCGATCATGTTCGCGTTAACCGTCGCGCTGGTGTCCGATGCGGTGCCCAAGGCTCGGGCGGGCAGTGCGATGGGACTGCTGGCAACAATGTCGGCGACTGGCACCAGTCTCGGGCCGTCACTGGGCGGACTGTTGATGGCGCATGTGGGCTGGCAGTCGATATTTTTGCTCAACGTGCCATTGGGTCTGCTCAATATTTGGCTGGTGTACCGCTTTCTGCCGGCAGACCGGGCCACAGGCCCGCGTGCTGCGTTCGATTATTCGGGCAGTGCGGTATTGATGTTGACGCTGGCGGCCTATGCGTTGGCAATGACGCTTGAAGGTTTGCTGTTACCGCTGCTGCTCGCCAGCCTGTGCGGCGCGGGATTGTTCATTGTGGTCGAAATGAAGGCCAAATCGCCGCTGATTCGCCTGTCGCTGTTCAGCGACGCTCGACTGAGCAGCGGCCTGGCGCTGACGTTGCTGGTGACGACGGTGATGATGACCACGCTGGTGGTCGGGCCGTTTTACCTCCACCGAGGGTTGGGCCTCAGCAGCACTTTGGTCGGAGTGGCGTTGTCGGTCGGCCCGTTGTTGTCGGCGCTGAGCGGTGTACCGGCCGGACGTCTGGTGGATCGTTTCGGCGCGCAGCGAATCGTGCCTGGCGCATTGCTTGGGTTGGCCTGCGGTTGCGCGTTGTTGGCGATCTTGCCGATGAGTCTCGGACTGCCTGCCTACGTGCTGCCGATCATGGTGGTTGCTGTCAGCTACGCACTGTTTCAGGCGGCCAACAACACCGGGTTGATGGCCGGCGTCAGTCAGGATCAGCGCGGCGTGGTTTCGGCGATGCTCGGGTTGGCGCGCAATCTTGGCTTGATTACCGGCGCGGCGGTGATGGGGGCGGTATTCGCGCTGGCGGCGGGGGGGCCGACGCAGGCGCCCGCGCCGGCGATTGCCAGCGGTTTGCACATCACCTTTGGTGTGGCGGTGGCGTTGATGCTGACGGCGCTGTTCATCAGCCGGGCGCAGTTCCAAGGTGGGAGCGAGCCTGCTCGCGAAGAGGACGGTGCAGCCAGCATCTCCAGTGACTGATCCGCCGCCTTCGCGAGCAAGCCCGCTCCCACAATGATCGGCGTTGAATCCAGGTCTCTGGCCAAAACAAAACCCTGTGGGAGCTGGCTTGCCAGCGATGACGGCGCAACAGTCGATCAAGATCATTGACGGGCAGGGAAGTAGAGTTCAAAGCAGGTGGTGCCGTCGACACTGCTGGCGCTGTAGCGGCCCTGATGCAACTGCATGATGGTCGCAACAATCGACAGGCCCAGACCATTGGATTGCGCCGAGCGCTCGCGGGATTGGTCGACACGGTAAAAGCGCTCGAACAGTCGGGCCAAGTGTTCCGGCGCAATCGTCGCGCCGCGGTTGCGTACTCGCAGGTAAGCGCCGTCCGGCTCGGCCATCGCTTCAACCTCTATCGTCGAATCCGCCGCGCCGTACTTGATCGCGTTGGCGCACAGATTGGCCAAGGCCCGACGCAACAGCATCGGTTCTGCCCAGATCACCCCGCTGCCACGCGCCTCGATAGACACGCCGACATCCGCCGCGAGGCCTTCGAAGTAGTCGGCGATGCGCTGCATCTCATCCGCCGCATTCAGTTCCTGACGCTGGCTCAAGGCGCTGGCCGGGTCAGTACGGGCCAGAAACAGCATGTTGTCGAGCATCCGCGCCAGTCGTTCGAGCTCTTCGATGTTGGACGCGAGCAACTGCTGATAGGCCTCGACGCTGCGGTTCTGATGCAGGGCGACCTGGGTTTCGCCGAGCAGGTTATTGATCGGCGTGCGCAGTTCATGGGCCATGTCGGTGGACACCTGGCTCAACTGCGCGAACCCTTTGCCGAGGCGGTCGAGCATGGCGTTGAACGCTTCGATCATCGGCTGCAACTCGCGCGGCGCACCGTGGCTGTCAAGGCGCTCACCGAGGTTGCCGACGCCGATGCCATGGGCGTGTCTGGCCAGTTGTCGCACCGGCAGCAGGCCGCGATACACCAGCAGGCAGCCGGCCAGCGCCAACACCAGGGCCGCCAGTGACGCCAGGCCATAAACACTTAAACGGTAGTTGGCGAGCATCGCCGTGCGCTCGCTCATCAGGCGCCCGGTGGTGACCTGCAGATTACCCAGCTCGCCGGAATCGATGCGCGCCGCCACCGCCGAAAACGGCACGCCGTTGACACTCGGCAGATGCTGCACGTCGTTCAGGGTCATCGCGTGGTCGACAGGCACCGCTGGCAAGGTTGGCATAGCGAGGTTGCCGGGATTGACCACCAGCAACGGCGGCTGCCCCGGTGCGCCAATGGTCAGCAGTGCCTCGCGGTTGCCGAGCATGTTCTGGAACAGCGCCGGTTTGGTCTTGATCAGCTCCAGGGTATTGCTGTCGTTAAGGAAGCTGCGCAACTGATCGACCCGGCTGACCAGGGAGATGTCGTCGCGGCGGATCAGTTGGTTTTCGAGCTCGCCATACAGTGCCGCGCCGAGCCCCGCGAGCGAGCCGAACGCGAGCAGGGCAAACACCAGCGCCAGGCGCAGGGTCAGGGAATACGGACGGTGGGCGCTCATGGCTGCGTATCGAAGCGGTAGCCGATGCCGCGCACGCTGTGGATCAGCTTGAGCTGGAACGGGTCATCGATCTTCGCCCGCAAGCGGCGCACGGCGACATCGACCACGTTGGTGTCACTGTCGAAATTCATGTCCCATACCCGCGAGGCAATCAGCGAGCGCGCGAGGACTTGGCCGGTGTGTGCGGCGAACAATTGCAGCAAAGCGAACTCTTTGTTGGTCAAGGTGATGCGCACCCCCGCGCGGGTCACGCGACGCTTGGGCACGTCGATCTGCAGGTCGGCGACTTGCAGATGTTCGTCTTCATGAATCGGCCCACGGCGGGTCAGGGTGCGCAGGCGCGCGACCAGTTCAGCGAAGGAAAACGGCTTGATCAGGTAATCGTCGGCGCCCAGTTCCAGGCCTTTGACGCGGTCGGCGATGTCATCGCGGGCGGTAAGGAACAGCACCGGCGTATCGGCTTGCTTGCGCAGCCGGCGCAGGACTTCCCAGCCGTCCATTTTCGGCATCATCACATCGAGCACGATCACGTCGAAGCGGTGTTCCAGCGCCAGATGCAGACCGTCGGCGCCATCACGGGCGAGGCTGACGCTGTAGCCCAGTTCCTGCAAACCGTTGAGCAGGTAATTGCCAGCCTTGGGTTCGTCTTCGACGACGAGAATATTCATCGATCAGCCTCAATGGTCATTGATGCAGCCGGTGCCTTGTACCTGATAGTCCAGCACATGTTCGCGGCCCTGATGGTCAAGATAATTCAACTGCGCCGGCACCACACCGCAGGCTTGGGAAATATCGGTGCTGGACAAGACTTTGTCGACATCCAGATGTACGTAAAACCCGGTTTTGTCATGAATCACTGCAGTGTCGGGCAGGTTGGCGGCGAATGCCGAGCCGGTGGCGAGGAGGGCGGTGAAGGCGAGCAGGAGGGTTTTCATGGTCAGTCACTCAGTGGTCTGGGTTGACCGGCATTGGCGCCGGGACAACTTCAGACTACTGAGCGATCCGCACGGAAAACGGACAGAAGAATGACAAAGCTGTAATGAAACGGTGTGCGAAGATTTTTCGGGTAACTCAATCCCCCTGAGGGAGCGGGCTTGCTCGCGAAGGCGTCAGGTCAGGCGACGTACCTGTTGAATGTGCCGTCCTCTTCGCGAGCAAGCCCGCTCCCACCTTGGAACTGCGTCTGCTGAAGATTGACTGACCAATTCGCTCCCACATTGAGTCATCCGCCGGTGAGATCTTCAGCTCGCGTGGGTGCTGAGAATGCTCGCCACCTGTTGCGGCTGACAGTTGAGGTACGGCGAAGACTTCAGCCAGCGCTGATCCGGATACCACGAGAACATGAACTGGCCATTCTTCAGTCGGTCGATCACCTGTTTGGCAATCTGTGGCCTCACCGCCGGACAACCCTGGCTGCGGCCGATACGGCCCTGACGCTTGCTCCATAGCGGATTCACGTAACTGGCAGCGTGGATGACAATCGCGCGGTCGCGAGCCATATCGTTGAAACCCGGCTCCAGACCATCCATGCGCAGCGAATACCCGTGGGTGCCGCTGTAGCTTTCCTGAGTGCGGAACAGGCCAAGGCTGGACTGGTAACTGCCCTCGACATTGGAGAACTGCGTAGCGAAGTTTTCCCCTGAATTGGAACCGTGGGCGACCAGATCGCGCAGCACTAACTTCTTCTTGCTGAGGTCAAAGATCCACAGGCGGCGTTCGGTGGACGGTTGGGAGTAATCAATGATCGCCAGATGGCGGGACGGTTTCGCACCGTTGTTGACCGCGCAT
The DNA here is from genome assembly GCF_963970475.1 of Pseudomonas sp. EA_5y_Pfl2_R50. Taxonomy (NCBI): domain Bacteria; kingdom Pseudomonadati; phylum Pseudomonadota; class Gammaproteobacteria; order Pseudomonadales; family Pseudomonadaceae; genus Pseudomonas; species Pseudomonas sp. EA_5y_Pfl2_R50. Next base: position 97,849 of record NZ_CAXAPT010000005.1, read on the forward strand.
TGCATGGCGCTCAATGCACCTTTGAGCGCCTGGGGATTGAGTTCTGGCGCGGCGTGCGCGAGGCTGGTGAAGAGAACCGGCGATGGCTTGCCGGCGGCAAAAGCTGGACTGGACGCCACGACAACGGTCGCGGTGGTCAGCAGAAGTCGGCGCAAAAACGTCAACATTTATTAAGTGTCCTCACTTGCTACTCATTTGGCACTTTGGCTCCTGACTCCCAGTCGTTACCGGCAAGCCCGAAGATCGAGCCTGACTGTTCAGCGCACCTGATGTAAGGTTGGCCATCATCTGGACGGCCATGGATTGGAGTAAAGCAGTTGTTCAAAAAGTACGCATGCTACTTGAGCATTTGTCTGATCGCTGCGCCGTTTGTCGCTTGTGCCGGGGAGCCGCTGCCGCCCTTGCAGACGCAGCCGACGCCCCTGGCGCAAATGCCCGTGGAGCCGCAAAGCCCATTGCAGGCGGTACTGATCAGTTTGCCGCAGTCGTGTCCGGCGATTGCCGCGCACCTCAATGGGCCGGCACTGGAGCAATTGAAAGGCTTCTACCAACAGCAGGACTGGATGCCGGTGTGGGCTGGCGCGTCTGCGCAATTGCCCGTATTACAGGCGCAATTGCAGCTATTGGCCGACGATGGCCTCAATCCACAACGCTATCCCATTACCACGACCCCGCCGCAGGACGGCGAACTCTGCGCCGATATCGACATCAGTCGCTCCTATCTGCAGGCCCTGCAGGATCTGCATTACGGGCGCCTGCTGCAATCGCATTTTGAACCGCTGTGGCGTGCCGACGACAGCCCTCGCGACCGTCAGGCGCAACTGTTGGCCATCGCCGTGCCGGGCATGCATGACATCGGGGGGGCCTTCGATCTGGCACGCCCGCGCCTGGCGCAGTACCAGAGCCTGCGCCAGCTCTACGCCGCGCAACGCCTGACAGCGCTGCCGCAATGGCAATCAGTGGGGAACGGGCCGCTGTTGCGCCCGGCGATGGAAGACAAACGCGTGCCGGAACTGGCCCAGCGCTTGTACAGCGAGGGTTATCTGCCCCACGCTATCGGTACACCGGACAACGTCTACAGCGGCGTGCTGGTGGATGCCGTGAAAAGTTTCCAGACCCATCATTCGTTGCAGGCTGACGGTGTGGTCGGGCCGGGGACGATTGCCGAACTCAATATCAGTCCACTGAGCCGCCGCGAGCAGCTGCGGCTCAACCTCGAGCGCTTCCGCTGGCTGGCTCAGGACATGGAGCCCGATGGCCTGCTGGTCAACGTCGCCGCCGCCGAACTGACGTTGTATCGGGGCGGCGAAGCGGTGTGGCAGACCCGCACCCAGGTCGGTCGCGCCGATCGCCAGACGCCGCTGCTCAAATCCCGGGTCACACGCCTGACCCTGAACCCGACCTGGACCGTACCGCCGACCATCTGGAAAGAAGACAAACTGCCGGCGATTCGCAAGGATCAGACCTTCCTCAGTCGCCAGAACCTGCAAGTGCTCGACGCGAACGGCCAGCCCTTGGCGGCGGCAGACATCGACTGGGACAATCCCGGCAATATTCTTTTGCGCCAGGATGCCGGGCCACGAAATCCGCTGGGGCAAATGGTCATCCGCTTCCCCAATCCGTTCTCCGTGTACCTGCACGACACGCCGAGCAAGGCCTTGTTCGACAAAGGCCCGCGCGCGTTCAGCTCCGGTTGCGTGCGGGTTGAACACCCGCTTCAACTGCGCGACCTGCTGCTCAGCCCTGCGGAAAGAGCCCGCACTGACACCTTGCTGGCGACCGGCACGACCCATGAATTTCGCTTGTCGGCACCGGTGCCGATCCTGATGACGTACTGGACCGCGCAGGTCAGCAGCGACGGTCATGTGCGTTACGCGCCCGATATCTACAGCCGCGACAGCGCTCTGCTGGCCGGGCTCGACCGGGCGCACTGAGCCTCAGCAATCGCGGTGCCGCATTGAGGTTCAACTAGCCGGCCCCGGCCAACACCAGCGGCACCAGTGCCGCCAGCAGAATCGCCAGCGCGCAGAGCAACTCTGCCCACATCGACAGTTCCCAGTGAGCGGGGCCGGCAGGTTATCGAAGGGGAAGGGGAAGCGGAGCGAGCCAGGCGCCGGCGCGGTCGAGGTTGTGGTGCAGGGTTTTGAGCGGGGCTGAAAGGCGGGTCATGTTGAAACTCCGGTGCAATGGGCGAGTGAATCGACCGGGGTATTTCAGCGGCGGGGTGTATCGGAGATGTGTCGGAGGGCGTTTCATTTTCCGGCCGGCCATACACACCGCCCCGCTAACTTCAATCTGCTGAGGGATGTGTGATCCAGAAAGGGTGCGCGGCGTCTAGACCCTGTGTCCCCGCAATCCTATGGGGCGAGACTTCGGAACCCGGCATGCAAGCGCTGTTGAACGAGATCCTTGACGCTGTCCGGCCCCTGATCGGGCAAGGCAAGGTGGCTGACTACATTCCTGCGCTCGGCACCGTGCCGGCCAATCAGTTGGGCATCGCCGTGTACGGCAACGACGGCGAAATGTACTGCGCCGGCGACGCCGAAACACCGTTCTCGGTGCAGAGTATTTCCAAGGTGTTCAGCCTGGTGCAGGCCATCGAACATTCCGGCGAAGCGATCTGGGAGCGCCTCGGTCATGAGCCTTCCGGGCAGCCGTTCAACTCGCTGGTGCAACTGGAGTTTGAACGCGGGCGCCCGCGCAATCCGTTTATCAATGCTGGCGCGCTGGTGATCTGCGACATCAACCAGTCGCGCTTCGCTGCGCCGACCCTGTCGATGCGCGATTTCGTCCGGCGTCTGTCGGGCAATCCGCAGATCATGATCGACGGCAAGGTCGCCGATTCCGAATACCAGCACCGCGCACGTAATGCGGCAATGGCATATCTGATGCAGTCATTCGGCAACTTCCACAACGACGTCGAATCGGTGCTGCGCAGCTATTTCAGCCACTGCGCATTGCGCATGAACTGCATTGATCTGGCCCGGGCGTTCTGCTTCCTCGCCAACGACGGTTATTGCAAGCACAGCGGCGAGCAGATTCTGACCCGGCGCCAGACCCAGCAGATCAACTCGATCATGGCCACCAGCGGGCTGTATGACGAGGCCGGCAACTTCGCTTATCGCGTCGGCCTGCCAGGCAAGAGCGGCGTGGGTGGCGGGATTGTCGCGGTGGTGCCGGGGCAGTTCACCGTGTGCGTGTGGTCGCCGGAGCTGAATGCTGCGGGCAATTCGCTGGCGGGCATGGCGGCGCTGGAGATGCTCAGCTCGCGGATTGGCTGGTCGGTGTTCTGACGCGCTCAGACAAACACCCTGAAACCCTGTGGGAGCGGTTGCTTTGGAGGATTATGTTCCTATACATTTTCCGCCCGCTCCCTGCATGGTGAAACCGCTTCATGTCTCTTGCGCTCGAACGTCTAGTCGCTGGTACGCCGATTCCTTTCGCTGGTAATCGCGTGACCGTGGTCAGCCCCGAACTGGCGGCGCGGTTTCAGCCCGGTGACCACCTTTTGGTGGAGCAGGTGAGTGGTGAGCTGTTGCTGATTCCCGTGGTGGATCAGCAAGCGGCATCCGTGGCCATTGAGGCTGCGGCCTCGGCGTTCGCCGCGTTGTCGGCGGTCTCCGATGAAGCCATCAGCCGGTTCTTCGACTTGTTCGCGCAACGCCTGGAAAACCCGCAGTGCTGGGCGCAGATCGAAACCGCCAACCTTGCCGATATCGAACGGGCCAAGGCGCGCGGTCGCTCTACCACTCGACTGCTTGCCGATGAGCGTATGCGCCACGACATGATCGCCGGCCTGCGCGCCTGGCGTGATGCGGCGGCGACGCGCGGCAAAGTCATCAGCAGCGTCGAGCATGACGGCTGGAAAGTCGAGCAAGTGGTGTCGCCGCTGGGCGTCGTCGCGTTTGTCTTCGAAGGCCGCCCGAACGTGTTCGCCGATGCCGCTGGCGTCTTGCGCACCGGCAACACCGCCGTGCTGCGCATTGGCAGCGATGCGCTGGGCACTGCGCAAGCCATCGTCACGCACGCCTTGAACCCGGCGCTGGCCGAAGCCGGTCTGCCGGCGGGCGCGGTGTCGCTGGTCGAGAGCGTCAATCACGCCGCTGGCTGGGCGATGTTTGCCGACCGGCGCCTGTCGCTGGCCGTGGCGCGCGGCTCGGGCCGTGCGGTCAGCCAGTTAGGCAGCATTGCCCGGCAGGCGGGCACGGCGGTCAGTCTGCATGGCACTGGTGGCGCGTGGCTGATTGCCGATCGTGACGCCGACGCCACACGTTTTGCGGCGGTAGTGCGCAACTCGCTGGATCGCAAGGTCTGCAACACGCTCAATGTCTGCCTGATCCAGCGAGATCGTGCGGCAGAGCTGGTGCCGTTGTTCCTCGAAGCGCTGCAAGACGCCGGCACCGCGCGCGGCCAGGGCTGCAAATTGCACATCGTCGAAGGCAGCGAAACGTGTCTGCCCGCGCATTGGCGGAACGCAACGGTCGAGGTGTATCGCGCCGAGGGTTTTCAAACCGAAGCCCTGGCCGAGCCGCTGGCAGAGGCTGACCTGGGCCGCGAGTGGGAATGGGAAGAAACCCCGGAAATCAGCCTGATGATCGTCGATGATCTGGATCAGGCGATTGCTCTGTTCAACCGCTACAGCCCGCAATTTACCGTGTCGCTAATCAGTGAGGACGACGCCGTTCAAGAGCGCTTCTACAACGCGGTCAATGCACCGTTCGTGGGCAACGGCATCACCCGTTGGGTCGACGGTCAGTACGCGCTGAACAAGCCTGAGCTGGGACTTTCGAACTGGGAGAGCGGGCGCTTGTTCGCGCGCAGCGCCATTCTGTCGGGGGATGGCGTATTTACGGTTCGCAGCCGGATGAGCCAGATCGACCTCACCGTCAAACGCTGATCCTGTGGAGTAACCTTCGGCAGCTCTTGCATGGGACAAAAAAGGGCCTGCTTCCTTAATCGGAAGCAGGCCCTTTTTGATTATTGAAGTCGTGACTTAGTAGAACCGATCAATCACCCGAACTTCGTTTTTGTTCTGCATCGAGTCCCACGCCTGTTTCAGCGTTTGCAGAACGTTACCAATGAAGTCCTTGTCGGCCGCGGCTTTCTTGCCGACATAGCCGTGGCCGCGACGGTACATCTTCAGACGGGCCAGCAGGTTCTGGTTGTTCTGGTCGAACTCTTCTTCACCAGCATGGGGCGACAGGCAGTCGATATGCACCTGCCCCGACTTGCTGATCCACAGAATATGGCTGTCGTGGCTGTCTTTTTGCGCAGCGAACATACGAGCCAGTTCTTCGATAGTAGGTTGATTGTTCAGATTCATGATTTTGCCCCTTGACCAGTTTGGTGATCTTTCAAAGTTGATTCGCTAATACAGGTAGCCCATCGGTTAGTTGATCCCTGGCACCGAAACCAGGACGTCAGCGGTCGCCCGTGTGAAGTACGGGGTCATGCGTCTGTTGCATGTAGTCGTGTTGAATAACTGCTACGCAATAGCGTCACAACGAGGAGAAGCAGCGAAAACCGGGAGGCTCCTTGCCGACGTTTTCAGGGTCGACCACAAGCATCTTGAGAATTTTCGCCAGCGCTTCTCGTCCTTGTACTGGACGTTCAGGCCAGGTCAGCTTCTTCAATCTGCCTTGTGGGCAGCGTGTATCCGGAAAAAACAACTCGGCGGTCAGACGAGTTTGCTCAAGCGTGTTACCAGTGCTCCCGATCGGGGAACGTCTTCATCATGCAAAAGCAAAACGACGCCGTCAACGGTTTTGTAGTGATTATTTTTGTTCACTACATATTGTCGGACAAAGCTGTTTTGGAATGAGAAAAGATCCGTTCAGGCAACGGACGAGGGGGCGCTAAAGACGTAGAACGTACACGGATAGCCGTCCGCTTCACGCTGTTGGCGGGTGAATCCGCCGCCACTCAATCGAGGGATCAGTCCGGCCCAGAAGCGCTGTGCCGGCAGGTTGGCGTCGATATGGAAAATCTGCCACCGACCGGGGATTCGGCTCAAGAGGGCAGAGATGACAAATTGCCCGACGCCTTGGCCACGCCAGCGTCGCGTGAGGAAGAAGTAGCCGATGTTGTGCTCGACGTCTTCGGTGTGGGTTGCGTTGTCGACGGTTACGAAACCGGCGAGTTCACCGTCGACCCGGATCAGAAAGGGTCGGGTCGTGGCTTGGCGCCAGTAGGAGTCTTGGGGCTGAATGGGAAACAAGCCATGCGCGGCGAGCTTCAGCGGCAGCCATTGGCTGAAGTCGTACATGTAGAACTGCATGAGGTTCTCTATGACTTCCAGCTCGTCACGTTGCGCCGGGTGCAGTTCGATGTTGGGCATGTCGGGTCAACTCCTCACGCGCTGGTGTGGATTGTGCAACGTACCTGTGGGCAGGGGATTTATCCCTCGCCCGGGTTTTTTCAGTGTGAGCTATTTCGTCGTTGGTTTGGCCGCGCCTCTGGTGGTGCCCGGGCTTTTGCCGCGCGTCGATTTGCGTTTCTTCTTCCACGGCGCGGCCGCCTTCCCGGCCGGTGGCGGGCCGCTGATGGTCAGGCTCAGGGCGGAACAGCGGGTGACCTGCTTGCTCATCCACGCCGCCTGTTTGGTGACGAACTCTTCCAGGCTCATCTCGCCGCTCTGCACCATGTCCAGTGCCTGTTCCCAGATGGCAGTGGTGCCCGGATCGGCAATCGCGCGAGGCACGGCATCGATCAGGCTGAACGCGGCAGGTGTCGCTGCCAGTGCCTTGCCGTTCTTCACCAGATAACCACGATCCAGCAGGCCTTGAATGATCGATGCGCGGGTGGCTTCGGTGCCGATCCCGGTGGTGTCCTTGAGCTTTTGCTTGAGCAGCGGATCTTCCACGAGTCTGGCGACGTTCTTCATCGCCTTGATCAGATCGCCTTCGGTGTAGGGTTTCGGCGGTTGCGTCCACAGGTCTTTGAGCTTCACATCGGCCACCGCGCACTCGACGCCCTGAGCCAGCGCCGGCAAGGTCTGCGGGGCGGGCGCCTCGCGGCCTTTGGCCGGCGCCAGTGCTTCGGGCAAGGCGCGTTTCCAGCCGGGCTCGATGATCTGCTTGCCGACGGCACGCAACGCTTGCCCGGCACAATCGAAATCGGCCTGGGTGCGGTCGTATTCGTGATTGGGCAGGAACTGGGCCAGATAGCGCGCGCGGATCAGCGTGTAGACCGCCCGATGTTTGCCGCTCAGGCGCTCAAGGTTCTTCGCCGCAGCCGTGGGGATGATGCCGTGGTGAGCGCTGACCTTGGCATCGTTCCATGCGCGGGAGCGGCGCTGCGGTTCGAGAAAGCCTTGCAGCGCTTCCAGGCTCGGGTCGGCCTGACGCAATGCGGCGAGAATCCCCGGCGCCTCGCTGTGCTGGCTCAGCGGCAAAAAACCGCAATCACTGCGCGGATAGGTGATGACCTTGTAGGTTTCGTAGAGCGCCTGGGCGATGTCGAGGGTTTCCTGGGCGCCGAGGCCGAGCTTCTTCGAGCAGACCTCCTGCAAGGTGCCGAGATCGAAGGGCAGCGGCGCCACTTCGCGCATGCGCTCGGTTTTCAGTTTGACCACTTGCGCGTGGGTGGCGCTATGGATCGCTGTCGCCGCTTGCTGGGCCAACGCCTGATTCAGGCAACGATCCTGATCATCACAAACCCCCGACGGCGCAAGCCACTGCGCGGTGAACGCCGTGCCGTGATGCAGCAACTGCACATCTATCGCCCAATACGGCACGGGTACGAAATCGGCGATGCTGCGGTCGCGATCCACCACCAGCCGCAACGTCGGCGTCTGCACCCGACCCACCGGCAACACGCCCTGATAACCTGACTGACGACCGAGCAAGGTGAACAGACGACTCATGTTCATGCCGATCAGCCAGTCTGCCCGCGAACGGCCCAGCGCCGAATGGTACAGACTGAAGGTTTCGGCCCCCGGTTTCAGTGCGGCCAAGGCTTTACGGATCGATGCTTCGTCGAGCGCCGACAGCCACAATCGGCGAATTGGCCCGCGATAGCGGCAGTGCTCGACGAGTTCCCGGGCGATCATTTCGCCCTCACGGTCGGCGTCGGTGGCGATGATCAGTTCGCTGGCCTCGCCGAGCAAGCGCTTCACCGCTTTGTACTGGCTGGCGGTGCGCGGCTTGACGGTCATTTTCCATTTGTCCGGGATGATCGGCAGATCGGCCAGCACCCAGCGCTTGTAACGGGCGTCATAGGCATCCGGCGGCGCGGTTTCGAGCAGGTGGCCGATGCACCAGGTTACCGTGACATCCGTTCCCAGCCAGCAGCCATCGCCCCGACGCCTGGCGCCGAGCACGGCCGCGATGTCTTTGGCCTGGGAAGGTTTTTCACAGAGGTACAGCCGCATAACCACCATCGTCGATCAAGGTCCGAACAGGTGCACAGAATGGCCGGACTTGGCGTCAGGGGCAACTTTTATCTGTATGGATATACAGATAAAAAGCGTTGCGACAAATGACGGGCAACCTGGCGAAATCTGACCCAGCCTGGGGCAGCTCCGCCTCCCATCGGGGATGATCCCCGCGCCAGCCTCTGTTGCTCGTTCCCGCCAGCGGCCCGTTCGGCTGCAAAACCTCCATGAGCAGAACACATGGGCTATACCTGAACCGGTCTCTTCGCCGTATTCAGGAGAATCCCCGATGAAAAGCTCCGGCCCCAGCCCCGTCATTGCCCTTGAAGAACTGTCCGGCTGCCTGTTGGTGAAGTTCCACGGTATTCAGGTCGCCGCTTCATCCCACGTGCTGATCCTCAACGAAGCCAACTACCCGCCGGTCTATTACGTACCCCGCGAAGACATCGACGAAAAGTATTTTGCCCGCACCGATCACACCACTTATTGCCCGTACAAGGGCGATGCCAGTTATTTCAGCCTGCAAGTGCCCGGACATGAGGGGGCGAATGCCGTGTGGACTTACGAGAACCCGAAAGTGTCGGTCTCGCCGATTCGCGACTATGTGGCGTTTTATCCGGATCAGGTGAAGTTCGAGGTGATCAAGGCCGATGCCTGAAGCACGCGTTCATGGCCAGATGAATCACGTGTGGCGAGCGGATAACTCCCCTCACCACAGGTTGTCTTCAGATTGATTTCAGTTCTTGTCGAGATCGATATTCTTCGTCTCCCGCAGACAGATCATCCCCACCACCAGACTCACCCCGGTAATCAGCACCGGGTACCACAGGCCATAAAAGATATCGCCGGTGTACACCACCAAGGCGAACGACACGGTTGGCAGGAACCCGCCAAACCAGCCATTGCCAATGTGGTACGGCAGCGACATCGAGGTGTAGCGAATGCGTGTCGGGAACAGCTCGACCATCAGTGCCGCCAGCGGGCCGTAGCACATGGCCGAAATGATGATCAGCGCGACGATCAGGGCGACGATCATCGGTTTGTTGATCTGCTGCATGTCCGCCTGTTGCGGGTAGCCGGCGAGGGTGATTGCGCCGCGCAATGCCGCTTCATCGTAGCCGTCGAGTTTCACGTCGCCGACACTGATTTGCACGTCGCTGCCGGCCGGCGCGGCGACGCTGGAGTAGGGCAGGCCCTGCTTGACCAGGAAGGTTTTGGCCTTGTCGCACGGGCTGTCGAATTTGGCCTTGCCCACCGGATCGAACTGGAATGTGCAGGTCGCCGGGTCAGCCATTACGGTGATCGGCGCCTGGCGGCTGGCCTGATCAATGGCCGGGTTGGCGTAGTGAGCGAGGGATTTGAAAATCGGGAAGTACAGCGCGGTCGCCAGCAGCAGGCCCAGCATCAGCACCGGTTTACGCCCGACCTTGTCCGACAGCCAACCGAAAATGATGAAGAACGGCGCGCCGATCACCACGCTGATGATCAGCAGCGTGTTGGCCACCGCCGGGTCCATTTTCAGGAACTGGGTGAGGAAGAACAGCACGTAGAATTGCGCGGCGTAAAAGGTCACCGCTTGTCCGGCGTTGATGCTGAACAGCGCGATCAGCACGACTTTGAGATTCTCCCATTTGCCGAAGGATTCGCGGATCGGCGCTTTCGAGGTTTTGCCTTCTTCTTTCATTTTCAGATACGCCGGCGACTCGTGCAGGCTCAGGCGAATCCATGTGGAAATGCCCAGCAGCACAATCGACAGCAGAAACGGAATCCGCCAGCCCCACACTTCAAACTGATCGCCGGTGAAGTAGCGGCAACCGAGCACCACCAACAGCGACAGCAGCAGACCGAGGGTCGCGGTGGACTGAATCCAGCTGGTGTGGAAGCCGCGCTTGCCGATCGGCGCGTGCTCGGCCACGTAAGTCGCGGCGCCACCGTATTCACCGCCGAGCGCCAGGCCCTGAAGCATGCGCAAGACCACCAGAATGATCGGTGCAGCGATGCCGATGCTGGCGTAGGTCGGCAGCAGGCCGACACAGAATGTCGCTACGCCCATCAGGATGATGGTCGCGAGAAACGTGTATTTGCGCCCGATCATGTCCCCCAGCCGACCGAACACCAGCGCCCCGAAAGGCCGCACGATAAAACCGGCGGCGAAGGCCATCAGGGCAAAGATGAACGCCGTGGTGTCGTTGACCCCGGCGAAAAACTGTTTGCTGATCACCGCCGCGAGGGCGCCGTAGAGGAAGAAGTCATACCACTCGAACACTGTGCCCAGTGAAGAGGCGAAGATGACTTTTTGGGTGGCGTTGCTGGTGTCGGCGCTGCTCGCAGCGTCCAGCGGCTGAGCGTGTTCTGACATATTCGTATCCCTCACAGTGATTGTTTTTGTTGTTCCACTGGTGTTGCGTGTCCAGGTGATGCGCGATGCCTTGAGTGTGTTGGAGATCCCTGTGGGAGCGAGCCTGCTAGCGAAGGCGCTGTGTCAGTCAACCTCTATGTTGAATGTGCGACCGCTTTCGCGAGCAGGCTCGCTCCCACAGTGGGACTGTGTACAGATCCAGCCAGGATCAGCTGTGCGGCCTTCTCGGCAATCATCAGCGTTGGCGAACAGGTGTTGCCCGAGGTGATGCGCGGCATGATCGACGCATCGGCCACCCGCAGCCCGGGCACGCCGTGCACCCGCAGTTGCGCATCGACCACCGAGTCCGCGTCATTGCCCATCCGGCAGGTGCCGACCGGATGGAAAATCGTCGTGCCGATTTTCGCCGCCGCTTCGTGCAGTTGCGATTCCGTTTGCAGGCTGTCGCCCGGCAGGTACTCGACCGGTTTGAATGCCTGCAGGGCAGGGGCGCTGACGATGCGGCGGGTCAGGCGAATCGCATCGGCAGCCACGCGCAGGTCTTCGGGATGGCTCAGGTAATTGGGCTGAATCAGCGGCGCGTCTTGCGGATTTGCCGAGCGGATTTCGATACGGCCACGGCTCTGTGGACGCAAATCACATACCGACGCGGTAAACGCCGGAAAGCTGTGCAGCGGCTCGCCAAAACGCTCCAGCGACAACGGTTGCACGTGATATTCCAGATTCGCCGAGGTCTGCTCCGGCCCCGAACGTGCGAACGCGCCCAACTGACTCGGCGCCATCGACAATGGCCCGCTGCGGTCATACAGATAACGCAGGCCCATGCCCATTTTGCCCCACACGCTGCCAGCGATCTGGTTGAGGGTACGGGTGTTTTCCAGTTTGTAGATCAGGCGCAGTTGCAGGTGATCCTGCAGGTTGCCGCCGACCCCCGGCAGTTCATGAATCACACCGATGCCGAGGCGTTCGAGCAGTGGGCGCGGCCCTATGCCGGAGCGCTGCAGAATGCTCGGCGAACCGACCGAGCCGGCGCACAGAATGATCTCTTTCCGGGCCTTGAACTGCCTGGACTGACCTTCGTGCCGCGCGCTGACTTTCGACGCGCGGGCGTTCTCCAGCAGAACGCGATCCACCTCGACGCCGGTCAGAACCGTGAGGTTCGGTCGATTGCGCACCGGCTTCAAAAACGCCTTCGCCGCGTTCCAGCGCACGCCAGCCTTCTGATTGACCTGAAAGTAGCCGCAGCCCTCGTTGTCGCCCTGGTTGAAGTCGTCGATGCTGGCAATGCCACTTTGTTCGGCGGCGCTGCGAAACGCATCCAGTATCGGCCACGACAGGCGTTGCTGTTCCACCCGCCATTCACCCATCGCGCCGTGGAATTCAGCGGCACCGGCAAAGTGGTTTTCGCTTTGTCTGAACAGCGGCAGCACATCGCTCCAGGCCCAGCCCGGATTGCCCTCGGCGGCCCAGCCGTCATAGTCTCCGGCCTGGCCGCGCATGTAGATCATGCCGTTGATGGAGGAACAGCCGCCCAGCACTTTGCCGCGCGGATAACTCAGTGCGCGGCCATTGAGGCCAGGTTGTTCTTCGGTTTTGAAGCACCAGTCGGTGCGCGGGTTACCGATGCAGAACAGGTAACCGACAGGGATATGAATCCACGCATAGTTGTCGCGTCCGCCAGCTTCGAGCAGCAACACGCGTTGTTGTGCGTCGGCCGACAATCGATTGGCCAGCAAACACCCGGCGGGACCGGCACCGACCACGATGTAGTCGTATTCATCGGGGGAAGTCTGCATTCCCTGACCTCGCTGTTTATTTTTATTGTCCGACACTCTAGTTGTTAGCTTTCGTCAAAAGAATGTTAGTTTTTGCGCAGCCGCTGTGCGTTTTCAAACAGCCTCAATGACGATAGCTGACAAGGACCCGCCATGTTCGACTGGAACGACCTGCGGTTTTTTCTCGAACTGCAACGCAGCGGCCGCCTGCTCACGGCTGCCCGCCGACTGAACACCACCCACGCCACCGTCGCAAGGCACATAGAAGCCATCGAAAAAAGCCTCGGCGCCGCACTGTTTGTCCAGCACGCTCAGGGCTACGAAATGACCCCGGCGGGTGAAGCGTTGCTCAAGCACGCCGAGGCCATGGAAAACGTCGCGCTGCTGGCCCAGGAAGAGATCACCCAATCCACCGCGCCATTGGGCAAGATCCGTGTTGGCGTCACTGAGGGGCTTGGCATCAAATTTCTCGCCAGCCGCATGATTGGCCTGTTTGAACGTTACCCAGGGCTGGAAGTTGAACTTGTGGCGGTGCCACGGTTTGTCAGCATCCTCAATCGCGAAGCCGAGATCAGCATTCATCTCGAGCGGCCGGCGGCGGACATGCTGGTCACCCGCAAACTCACCGACTACCGCCTCGCGCTGTACGCCAGCCAGGCCTATCTCGACAAGGCACCGCCGCTGCACAGCCGTGAAGATTTGGGGCGGCAGGCGTGGATCGGCTATGTGGACGATCTGCTGTTCAGCCAGGAACTGATGTTCCTCAACAGCTTCTGCCGCAGCCCGCGCGTGGTCTTTCACAGCACCAGCGTCATCGCCCAGCAGGAAGCGGCGCGCTCGGGGTTGGGGATTGCGGTTTTACCGTGCTACATGGCTGCTGCCGATCCGGACCTGGTGGCGCTGCTGCCGGATGAAAGCATCGAGCGCAGTTACTGGATCAGCACCCGGCGCGAGTTGCACAAGTCGGTGCGGTTGCGGGTGGTCTGGGACTATGTAGTGGGGTTGTGCGAGGCGGAGCAGGGACTATTGCGCGGGCAAGTCCCCTGCGCCAGTTCGTTGGGCTAGGGTGTGTTGCACAAACCTTCTAGCCTCGACGCGCCAGATGTGGATTACTGGCCTCAGCCCATCACCGTATTCAAGCCATGAGCAACTGGATCAACCTCACCCACGACCGGGAAACCGGCATCGAAACCCTGCACGCGCACTTTGCCGGGCACGCGCACGCCTACGATCCGCACTGGCATGAGACGTACCTGATCGGTTTCACCGAGCAAGGTGTGCAGCGCTTCAACAGCCGTCGGGCACGGCATGACAGTACGCCGGGGAAGGTCTTCATGCTTGAGCCCGGTGATATTCATGACGGCGATGCGCCGAGTCCGGATGGCTTCACCTATCGCATGCTCTACCTGCAACCGGCGTGGCTGGAGCAGGCGCTGGACGGCTTGCAGCTGGACGGTTGCGTCGGCGGCCTGCCGGGCATTGGCAATGTACTCAACGACGATCCGGCGCTGGCTCGCGCGACGCTGCTGGCGTTCAATGCGCTGCATCAACAGGACGTGCGCATGGTTCGCGAGGTGGCGCTGGATGCCTTGCTCGAACGGCTGGCGCTGCATTTGTACCGACGCCCGCAACCGTCCACCACGATGCGTGCGCCGATGATTGCCCGCCAGGCCAGGGACTATCTGATGGCCTACCACGAGCAGGACATCAGCCTGCACACCCTGGCGCAGGTGTGCGGCACCGACCGTTTTCGCTTGACCCGTGCATTCAAGGCGGCCTATGGCCTGGCGCCGCATGCGTGGCTGATCCAGTTGCGTCTCAGCCGTGGCCGCCAGCTCCTTGCCGCCGGCGTGCAACCGGTGGAGGTGGCGAGCCGGCTTGGTTTCGCCGATCAAAGCCATCTGGGGCGCTGGTTCGTGCGCGCCTACGGCATCACCCCCGGCGCCTATCAACAACGTGCCAGCGGCGCCATTCGCCGCTGAACAAACGTTCAAGACCATCGCAGCGCACAAGCGCCACAGTAGGCCCTGTCTTTCAAAAGGGCCGTGCCATGCTTGCGTTCATCCTCTTTGCCTTCGTTGCCTCGATCACCCCGGGGCCGACCAACCTGATTGTGCTGAGTACCAGCGCGCGGCATGGCTGGCGGCCGTGTCTGCCGATCATCCTGGGCGCGGGCGTGGGCGCCGCTTCGCTGGTGTGGGTCGCCGGCGCTGGCGCCAGCACCCTGATGCTGCCCGGCGTGCGCCCGGTGATCAGCGGCCTCGGACTGTGCTGGATGCTGTGGCTGGCGTGGCAGATATTCAATTCCCCCGTCGCGGCTATCGATCCGGCGGAAGGCGAGGAAAAGTCCGAACTGGGTCTGGTCGGTGCCGCGCTGTTGCAATGGGTAAACCCCAAGTCATGGATGATGGCGATTGCCGTGATCAGTGTGTTCACTGCCCAGGGCCAGGGGCTGAACGCGCTGTGCCTGACATTCTTTCTGGTGTCGTTGCCGTGCCTGGCGATGTGGGCGCTGCTGGGCCGGGGTGCCGCTCGCTGGCTCAGCAACCCCGCGCAGTTGCGCTGGCTGAACCGGGTGCTGGCGGTGTTGCTGGTCGTGTCCTCCGCCGCCGCTCTGCTCCACACCTGAGCGGGGCAGGGCTGAACCCGACTCGCGGTACGGGGGTGTGACAGGGCTTCAGGTTTGTGGGGTGCCTGCCGATGCAGTCAGCACGATTTCAACGGAAGCAGTCATGAACAAGGTTGTCACTTTACTCGCGCTGACCGCGTTCATTACCGGATGCCATCCGATTCTCAGCACCAGCCCGACTGATCCAGGACAGCCGGTTAAGGTCCAATTGCAATACGCCCCCGGTTCATTGGTTCCAGCGATCTCGATCCGCGCCAGTTGCGGCAATCGCGACATCGATCAGCAAGTCATGCAGGGCTTTGCTGACTACCGCTTTCCCGGCGATCCGATCATGCCGCCAGGGCAAAAGACCTATGAGGCAATCGCCGTGGTCAGAACCGACGGGATGAGCGAAAGGGAGCGAATCAGACAGGCCTACAAAAAGGATTGAGCATAGGGCGCAGTGGTTGTCGAAACAGGACTTCGCAGCCACTCCAGGGATTACCGCAAAATCACCTCCGATTCAGAGCCCGACACAACACCTGTGGGAGCGGGCTTGCTCGCGAAGGCGCCAGCCCGATCACCCCATCAATCATCCAATTACCCGCCATCGCATCAGCAAATCCTTTACTTCTAAACAGTAAAAAATAAAGCTGTTTAAACGAAGCCTCCAGTAACCACCCAAACCCTGCAAAGCCTTGCGCCGTTGCCTGCGACTAAGCCAGAATCCGCCGGCTTGTGCGTCTAGAGCGCGGGTTCTATCGTCTGTCGGTCACTGAAAAACAGTGATCGGATCGGGTTTGGTAGCCCGCCATAACTAGTCGCATCGTGCACCGTTCGCAGACCTCGTCAGGTCTCTGCTCAATGGTGGCCATGCGCAGGACACCTTCGGGTGTGCCGGGTCCTAGTTACCGGTCTACCAACCCGCGTGTGGCCGCCACCCTTCGTTTGGTAGCGAAGGAAAAGGCTTCAGTTCATCAACTAGGAGCTTCACCATGACCAAAACAACAACCAATCCCCCCGAAACCGACCCGACATCTCCCTACGAATCCCTCGATTCGAAAAAACTCCACGGCGCCGCTGAACGCGCCCTCGACCACTACCTCACCCCGGCCGCGCAAATCATGGCCAGCACCCGCCAGCCCGAACCCATGTACCTCGCCAACCCGAAGTACGAGACCGGATCCCTGCTCGCCAACGCCAGCGAAACCCTGGGCTCGGCCAGTGAAATGCTCAACAACTTCGCCGCCACGCTCGACACCTCCCACCGCAAAACCGCGCTGGGCATCGCACAAATAGTGATGCTCGGCGAAATCGCCGTAAACCGGGCGCTGTATAACGTTGAAATAGCCAACTGACCCTCCCGTGCGGCGAGGCGAATCCCTCGTCGCACGATGCTGGCGGAGCCGCGCTGGCACAGGGCCACGGCTTGCACCTGCCAGCCTCGACTGTCACCCTTCGGCCCGTTCTCAAGGATCAGAACGGCCGCTACTCTGAAGCGTCATGCGACTCGCAAAAAACGTTATCAAACGCCTTCTTCACTTGCTCCAACAATCCCTGATCGGCGTCTCGGGGTTTGCCATGGGAGCCGACAACATTGAATCCTCCTCGTTTGAAGAGCAATGCCAGTTCGGTCTCCAGAGGCGCGATGATGTCGCGCTTCAAACGATGCTCATCAAGTTCATTTTGCTCCGGAAAGATCGGCCCGAAAGCGACGAGTTCGAATTGGCATTCAAGTGGATTCCATCCGAGCTTTCTTACTTGTCGCAAGAGCATGTTGGCGGTTGCACTTGGTCGAACATCGAGGTGTTGTCCCAGGCGGGAAAAAGGCGAGGCGGCATACTTTGAGGAG
Organism: Pseudomonas sp. EA_5y_Pfl2_R50; assembly: GCF_963970475.1. Classification (NCBI taxonomy): domain Bacteria; kingdom Pseudomonadati; phylum Pseudomonadota; class Gammaproteobacteria; order Pseudomonadales; family Pseudomonadaceae; genus Pseudomonas; species Pseudomonas sp. EA_5y_Pfl2_R50. The sequence goes on from NZ_CAXAPT010000005.1 coordinate 114,817, forward strand.
CTATCGCCGGTGCGCCCGACATACACCGCCCTGTCTGTGCCGGATTCAAGGAGCCAGGCATAAAGCCAAAAGCCGCGCTCCAGAATGCTGCCATCAAACGATACTCTATGAACTTTCATTCCTGCCCTTTCAGTCAGTATTGACATTGAAGGCTGCGCCGGCCAACAACTCGCCGTTCACCATCACCTTGACCCCGTGCCGCCCGGCATGGTGCTTACGCGTCGTAAAATCCTTGATCACCTGCCGCCGCTGCACCACTTCCTCGGCAACCCCCGCCAACACCACCGTCTTCAACTTGAACACCTTCGCTGACAGCCCGCCATTCGCCTTCACATAGTCAATCGCATAATCAATCACCAACCGCTGCTCATGCGCCACCGTCGACTTCAGCGTAAACGACAACGTCATCGTCTCTCCTAGCCGCACATCCGCCGGCTCAACCCGCACATCGAGTAACTCGACCTCAGGCTTCGCCCCGGCACCAATCACCGTCAGCGCGCGCAAATCGCCCTGTTTGATCAAGCTGCGCAACGCGTGTTTGGCAATCCAGGCCGTGTGTCTGTTTTCCAGTGACCAGCCTTCAATCACATCCAGCACCCACTCCGGATGCTCTTTGGTCACATCGTTCAGATGATTCGCCACGGACTTGCGCACGTACAAACTCTCGTCAGCCTTCAACCGATCGAGGATTCCGGCAGCCAATCGCGGATCAGCCTGTACCGCTTCCAGGCGAAACGACCATGGCAGGCGAGGGCGGCTGCCTTCGCTGGCGAGACGGCGGACGTGGTGGTTTTCGTCCCGGGTCCAGTCGTGCATCAGCTCCAGCGAACGCTCCAGGTCACTGCGCAAAAAGTGGCGAATGGCGAATTCGGAGGAGCCGAAAGTGGTGAAGTATTTCAAGGCATCCATCGACACATCAAACGCATGCCCGCCGTAGCTCGCAACGAAATGTGGCAGGCACATGCTGACGAAACCGCTGTTCAGCCGTGGCGCAAGTTCGCGAAGGACATCGAGGGAATCCTCGTAATCCAGCGGCAACACGGCATGCAGGCTTTCGCTGACGCGGGCCATGCGCTGCATCACTGACAACTCGGCCAGGCCTTGATTGGCATGCTTGAGAAACGCCTGGGTCTTGAACGCCGGGTACACGGCGCTCATTTCTGTGGCGATGTGTTGCAGGCGCTCGGCGTTGAAGATTTCCTTTAGCGCCGGGGCGGCGGTTTCGTGGGTGCTCATGGTCAGGTCATCGGTGTGTTGACGAACGCTTCAAGCGCTTCGGCGTAGGCGGTGTAGCGGGCGATGTTTGGGTAGCGCGCAACGTCGATCTGGTCGGGGGCAACGAGTTCGGTGAAGCTCCAGGCAACGGCAAGGCTGATGCCGGCCTGGGTGAGAGTGCCGTCGGTGGGCAGCCCGCTTTTTTCCAGTTCAGCTTCGAGGGCGGTGAAGGCGGCGGCGAGTTGGCCTTCGACGCGTTCGACCCACGGTTGGTATTGGATGTCGGTCGGGCGCAGGTTGCGTTCGTAATAGAGTTGCACGGCTTTTTCGCAGGCGGCGAGGCTGAGGCCGATCAGGCGCAACGCGTAGGCGCGTTGTTTTAGATCGGTTGGCAGCAGGCTTTTACCGGAACTGGCTTCGAGGTAGTCGAGGATGAGGGTGGAATCCATCAGGACCACACCGTCGTCGAGAATCAGCGTCGGTGCCTTGACCACCGGGTTGACCTGCTGAAATTGCTCGAAGTGGCGAAACACCGAGAGCGACTCGTGTTCGAGGTCGATCTTCAGGGCTTTGGCGGAGATCGCCACGCGGCGCACGTAGGGTGAGTCGAGCATTCCGATCAGTTTCATGGGCGGTTCCTTGGCGTGCCTGATAGCTGGATGCCGAATGTAGCGGGAATAGCCCAGGGCTGCCTACAGGAAAGCCATTCGGTCGCTTGTCGTTGCTGTCTGTAACAACCGTGAAACACTCGAAAATAAAGGCCTGCACGGGCCTTGTCAGTTGTTTTGGCGGATCTATATTCAAAGTGCCAGCACCGTCCAGGGATGGAAAAGTTAAGCGAGCTTCAGGTCCTCTGATTCATTACTCGTTTGTATTACTCCTTTGCAGTCCATGACCCCGTGATCGTTGAGGCGCCGTCGCGCGCAAACAATGAAAACGCGCACGTCGGTCACATAAAAAGGGCAGAGGAGCATCTCATGAGTACTTTCCAGCGATTGGCAATTTGCGCGTTGTGTGTCGGTGTGGTGGCTTGCAGTAGCCGTCCGGAGCGCGGGGCCGTGGTGCAGCAATGGTCGGCGAATACCGAACAATTGAATTTCAAACCGATATTTCCGCCGCGCGGCAATTTTGAAGTGGGCGATCTTTATGTGGTGCGAGCGGCGAAAGCCGGGGCCAAGATGAAAACCGTCGACTACTACATGAGTTCGGTCTGGTTTGACCGGATGAGGCTGGATGATGAATTGGCAAAAGCTGCGCCGCACATCACGATGCAAAAGACTCCGGAGGATAAGTCTGGCCTGGTCGCGACAACGAGTGTCCCGGATCTTTTTGTGCCAAATACTTCAACGAAAATGAACGCATTGGTGGCGTTTCCCGGGTTCAGCTTTGCGTCACTGGCGGAAAGTGATCTTGGGCTCGGCGTGAGCAACAGTGCAATCGGTGCGTTTTTTGGTGGCGCACGCAAGTCGGCGTATTCGGTGGCCTACTCGGTGCCGGTGGCGGAAACCTATGGGGTGCTTTATGGCGATGCGCATCTTGCCGCGGACACTTATCTGAAAGCCTATACCGAGGCTAAACGCGACAAGTTGAAGGATGCCGTGGTCTCGTTGAAAAACGATGCGAAGGCCGTTGAGAAGGACGGCACCACGTCGGTGCTGGTACTGGTTACTCAGGTCTATCTGGCGCGTTCGCTGGATGTCGTGATTTCTTCAACAGACAGTAACGGTGCGCAATTGGCAGCGGTAACACGAGCGCTGACGGATCTGGATGAGCGCAAGACCGCCATTGAAAATCAGCTCAAGGCATTAAAACCAGCACCCAAGGCCGTTGCTGCGGCGGACGGCAAAGTTGCCGATGGCAAGGCCGCCGATGCTGCCCAGCCCGCCGTACCGGTCGCCAATCAGGCGTTGATCAAACAGAAGGAAACGGAGCTGGCGCAGGTCAACGCCGATATCCGCAAGCGTGTGGAGGCGGTGACGCCGGCCATGCCTGGGGTGACGGGTTCGGTCGTCAAGTCCACGGCAACGGGGCTGACGTTGCGGCAGGTCTTCGACACTCCGGTTGCGATTGGGTACTCGGGGATCAACATTGATATCGATACGCTCATAAAAGAGCGCAAGGTCGAAGAAGCGAAAGACATCGATACCTACCCGTTGAAACAGATGATGAAGGTCGAGATGAATTAAGCGAAGCGAAAGCACAACGCCGACCTGCCCGGGCAGGGCGGCGTTGTCTTCAGTCGTCGAACCCGGCTTGCTCATGGATCTCATCAACGTTCAGGCCCAAGCGATACGCCACCGCTACAAACAACGCCTGACACAAACACAAGGTCGCACTCAGCGAACGAAACGCCAGCGCACTCCCTTCATTCACCAGCAACAGACTGTTGGCTTTTTTAGCCAGGGGCGAGAGGTGGCTGTCGGTGAGGATCAGGGTGTTGGCCTGTTGCTGGCGGGCGTAGCGCAGGCAGTGTTGGGTTTCCCTGGCGTAGGGGGTAAAGCTGATGGCGATCACCAGATCATTCGCGCGCACGCTGCGCATTTGCTCGCGATAACTGCCGCCGAGCCCGGACACCAGGTGGATGCGTTTTTGCGTGTGTTGCAAGTTGTAAACGAGGTAGTCAGCGACGGCGAAGGAGCGGCGTACACCGACCACATAGATGGTATCGGCGTTGACGATCAGATCGACGGCTTTTTCGAAGGCTGTGTCATCGAGTTCGTGGCCCAGACGTTCGATGCCGCAGCGGGTGGCGTCAATGCATTCGCGGGCGAGGTCGCCGTCGCTGGCTTGCTGCGACGGGTTGGCGATCATGCTGCGGATGCGTTGCTGGTAGTTCTGCACCGGTGAGGCTTTGTGGGTGTAGGCGGTGCGGAACAGCGCCTGCATCTCGCTAAAGCCGCTGAATCCGAAACGTTGGGAGAAGCGGACGATGGCGGACGGGTGGACTTCGCACTCACGGGCAATGTCGCTGATGCGGTCGACCATGATCCGGTCGCTCTGCTGGCTCATGTAGCTGGCGATACGCTTGAGCTGGCGCGGCAGGGTTTCGTACTGGTCGGTGATCATTTGCAGCAGGCGTTCAGCGTTGATCGGGGGGCTGGCGAGAAGGGGCTCGCTGGAGGCCGGCTGATCGGTGCGGGACATGGGAAATCCTTCTGACCTGTTCTTCTATGGGGAGGGCAGCGCGCCCGTAGGCGGGCGCGATGCGAAGTCTACAGGGTAGTTCTGAATAAAAGCTCTAGCCTGCCGATAGCCTAGGGTAGGAAGTGATCGATAGCCGTTTGTCTTCTATATACAGCCGCTCGACTGAATTTCTTGCTATAAACGCACTCCGATGACCGCTGTGGTGCCTGTGTCAGAGTACTTTCCGGGCTTTGTCGGACAAATTCCCGGTATTTACAGTTGCTGAGGCCTCAATCGGGCCTTAGACTGCCGCCCCTTCGTAAATTGAGTGCCGGGTGGCGTTTGCAATAAACGATGCCTTTTCGACGACCGGACACGGTTTGCCGAAACGCTCCCTAATTCGCCTTAATGCACGTTTTTTTATAGAGATATCAATGACAAAGGACAAGTTGCTGGCCATGCCGGCAGATGACTACATGAATGCAGAGCAACACGCTTTCTTCACTGAGCTGTTGCAGAACATGAAAGTCGAAACCCACGAGCGCATTGAGCAAAACCGTATCGCCATCGAAAGCCTGGACACCCCGGCCGATCCGGCGGACGCGGCTTCGGTTGAAGAAGAGCGCACCTGGCTGGTGAACGCGATTGATCGCGACCAGCGCATGCTGCCGCAACTGGAACAAGCCCTTGAGCGCATCAAGGAAGACAGCTTTGGCTGGTGCGACGACAGCGGCGAGGCCATTGGCCTGAAACGCCTGCTGATCAGCCCGACCACCAAATACTGCATCGAAGCTCAAGAACGCCACGAGCAGATCGACAAGCACCAGCGTCAGGCCTGATTTTTCCGGCGCTGTGATCGCGGGCAAGTCCGCCCCGCAGGGTTCATCAACGAACCTGTGGGAGCCGGGCTTGCCCGCGAAGCTTTTTATCGTCCGCAATATTTCCGGTTGTTTCCATTGACCTGCCGCAGACCCCACGACTAACGGACCATGGATAATGGCGTTGTAGTGGCGTTTAATGCAGCAACAATAATGAGAACAAGCGTGGGGTGTTGAAATGACGAGAGATGGATCTCTGGTTGGGGCTTTGCCTGCACCAGTGCTGTTGCCGAAAAACCGCTGGATCGCGCCAACCCTGCAAAGTATCGCCCTGATGCTGTTGCTCGCTGGCATGACGTTGGGCGAAGCGTCGCTGTACGTTGGCATGCCGCTGGCTGTGCTGATTGTCTGGCTGCCGCGCCTGCGCTCCCGTGCAACCCCCGATACCACGCCTGCCGACACTGGCAGCGCGATTTCCGAACTGACCCGCGATCTTTCCTACACCACCAGCCACAATGCCTTGTCGGCGGCCGGGGTGGCGTTTTCTGTCAGGGAACTGGCCGGCAAACTCGAATCGCAACTCGATGCCGCCGCGCGGATCGTCAGCAATGCCGAAGTGATGATCGCCACCGAGCATGCCACCTCTCAGCTCAGCCGCGCCGCATTGACGGCCGCCAGCGAAGCTCACCACAGCAGCGCGGCGGGGCGCAGCGAACTGGTCGACTCGATTGCGCGTATGCATCAACTCAGTCAGCGCGCCAATGCCAGCCGCGAACTGATCGAAGCCTTGAGCCTGCGCAGCGATGACATTCAGCGCGTGACGCTGGTGATCCAGTCCATCGCCAGCCAGACCAATCTGCTGGCATTGAACGCGGCGATTGAAGCCGCGCGGGCCGGCGAGCACGGTCGCGGATTTGCAGTGGTGGCGGATGAGGTGCGCGGTCTCGCGGCGCGCACCGCTTCGGCGACCGGCGAAGTGGGTGAGATGGTTGCCGATATTCAGCAACGCACCGCACAGGTGGTGGAGCAGATTCGTGAGCTGTCGAGCGATTTGCAAACCGGCGTTGAGCAGGTCGAGCACACCGGCCAGCATCTGGAGAACATTGCGCGTCTGGCTGCCGGGGTGGAAGGACAGGTGGGCGAAATTGCCCAAGGCGCCGAAACCAATCGCGAGCAACTCGACAGCCTGTTCAAGGCCATCGAACAGATGCGCAGCGATCTGGCCATCAGCGACCAACAGACTCGCCTGCTCGCCGAAGCCGCCGTGCAAATGGAAGGGCAGGCGGAAACCATCAGCGAGCGCCTGGCCGAGGTAGGGCTGGATGACTATCACCAACGCATCTACGACCTGGCGCGCGAAGGTGCGAGCCAGATTGCAGCGCGGTTCGAGGCGGATGTCGAGCAGGGTCGCATCAGTCTCGAGGATCTGTTTGATCGCCACTATCAGCCCATCGCCAATACCCAGCCGGCCAAGTACCAGACACGTTTTGACCGCTACACCGATCAGGTGCTGCCGGCCATTCAGGAGCCGCTGTTGCCGCGTCATGAAGGTCTGGTATTCGCGATTGCCTGCACGCAGCAGGGCTATGTGCCGACGCACAACCAGGCGTTCAGCCAGCCATTGACCGGCGATGTCCAGGTCGATTCGGTCAACAACCGGACCAAGCGCAAATTTGCCGACCGCACCGGTATTCGCTGCGGCAGTCATCAGCAACCGGTGCTTTTGCAGACCTATACCCGCGACACCGGTGAATTGATGCACGATCTGTCGGTGCCGATCATGATCAAGGGGCGGCATTGGGGTGGGTTGCGTCTGGGCTACAAGCCGCAGGAACCGCGCTGAGGGATTATTACCGTCAGTGCAATGAATCTGTGCACGGCGGTTGCTGTTTCCTCTCGAGAGAAACCATTAATCTGCCTACTTAGTTAGGTGGCTAATGATTTCGGGAGGTCGACATGCAATGCAGAGTTGATGTCGCAGTGATGATCGGCAGCGGCGTACCTGCCGGGTTGCGTGCCATGGGGCGCAGCGTGTGCTGGGTGGTGCTGCTCAATGGCGAGCGCCGCGGCACTGCGTTTGCCAGTCGCGACGAGGCTGAAGAGTGCAGGGCTGCATGGCTCGAACAATTGCAAAACGAGCCGGGTGACAGCCTGCACTGATCAGGTTCATTTGCCGCGATGCAGCCGCACATTCAGTTCATCGACCATGACGGCTTCCTCGCCGTCGGCGCGTAGCCACTCTTTCAGCAACTGCGCCTGTTGGGGCGTCCAGAAGTCGGCATCAATCAGTTTGGTATTGGCATCCAGCGGGTGCGCCTCGATGAAGTCGTCGATGGCGCCGCCCTCGGAAGGCAGCCCCAACTGATCGAACAGGGTTTTCAGGTCATACGCAGGCAGTTCCATCGTGTGCTCCTTGGTCATGCGCCAGGCTGGCGCGGTCGATCACTCTCTTTATCTGAGGCAGGCATTGCCCAAGAGTTCGATCTTCGATTCCAGTGAGCGGGCGAGGGCGCAGGCTTCGTTATGATCCCCGCGGAAACCTCTGACAAGCCCGGTCGATTTTTCTTTGATATGAAAGAAGGCGTTGCCGGCAAGAACCACTTGAAAGCGCGCAGGATGACCGTTTGAGACGGCCATCGGCAGGTCATTAGCGCACGGCATCTGCAGAAGGAGTGGAGACTTGATTGGGGCGTCAGTGGGCAAGGCGAGGTGAGTCAAAGTGCACATATGAAGTCCTTTTCATCAGTCGGCCAATATTTACCGGCCATTTCGGGTAGTCGGAATGAGCATCGCTGCTCTAGAATCGCCAGTACCTGTTGACGACAGGGCTTATCTAAAGCAATTTTCTGCGAGCGATATGTCGGAAAAGTGCTTTTTTTCGTGAGAATTTTCCCTAAAGTTCGTAGTCAGCTTTCCAGGGGCGCCGGTAAGGAATTTTCCTTCGTGATTTGGCGACATCAGCGCAGGTCACGCGAGTGACTTTCCAGTAGTCTTGCGAACCTCGTGACCGGATCAGCACCCAGCTCATTCCGGACTTTTATGTAAGTCATTTGGCAGCACCGTCGGCCTGGCCGTTATTTTTTGCCGTGCGCGTTTTCCGTGTGCGGTTTTTCAAATGTGGGGATGTTTCTTTGGCAGTCAGTAACCTCGATATGCATGCTTTGTTCGTGCTCGGTGATTTGCGTGCAAAGCTGGTCAAGCAGTTCCAATCGCGTTTTGTGTACATCACCGAGCAAAACGCCGAAGGCATTTACGTTGCCGAGATTGATACCGAAAGTGCATTGGTGGTCGATGACAAACCGGGGCTCAAGCTCAAGGTGGGTGATCATTTCAGTGCGTCGGTCCTGCCCAGCCGTGAAGGCGGCAAGATGGACATCCGTTTTCGCGAAATCAAACTGACGGTGTATGGCATTGGTGACTACGCCTTTGTCTCGACGGCAGAGGGCGAGGCGATTCTGTTCAAGGAAGGCCATAGCGTGGTGACGGTATTCGCCGCTCACCAACAATTGCAGGAAGGCCTGACCAAAACCCTGAAAGCCGTCACCGCCAAAGCCGCCAAGTGGCGCAAAGGTGAGTTGGTGACCTTCAAGGCCAGCGAGTGAGCCGCGCCGACTTCCACTCGCAAAACCTCGACAGCGCCCGTGCAGAAGCCCGACGTTTGTTCGCCGCGAAGGTCGAGATGCAGGGCGCGTGGTTAGGTTGGGTGGCGTCGCAAATCTACGCACTGCGTCCGGCTGCCTATGCCAGCATGGTCAGACGCGAGCTGCAAAGCTTGCAGGAAAATTCTGAATCGTAACCTCGTCAGGGCCATGCCCCTGAAAAAGCAGGAACCTCGGCTACAGTCAGTTGACTGAGTATTCTGAGGCTTGCGGTCTTCTGTCAGGCCACCCTGCCATTGCTGTGAACAACGCGAGGTGCGATGCATGAACGGATTTCGACGGTTAATGGCCGCGTCGCTGGCTACATTGGGTTTGCTGACGTCCGCACCCGCGGTGATGGCGGCGCAGACTCCGATCCATTTCGCCGACCTGAACTGGGAAAGCGGCAGCCTGATCACCGATGTCCTGCGGATCATCGTCGAGAAGGGCTACGGCCTGCCGACTGACACCCTGCCGGGCACCACCATCACGCTGGAAACTGCGCTGGCCAACAATGACATTCAGGTCATTGGCGAAGAGTGGGCCGGGCGCAGTCCGGTGTGGGTCAAGGCTGAGGCGCAGGGCAAGGTCGTCAGCCTCGGTGACACGGTCAAGGGCGCCACCGAGGGCTGGTGGGTGCCGGAATACGTGATCAAGGGCGATCCGGCCAAGGGCATCAAGCCGCTTGCACCGGATCTGCGTAGCGTCAGCGACCTGAAAAAGTACAAGGATGTGTTCAAGGACCCGGAAAACCCGAGCAAGGGGCGTTTCCTCAACAGCCCGATTGGCTGGACCTCTGAAGTGGTGAACAAACAGAAACTCACGGCTTACGGATTGCAGGATGACTTCACCAATTTCCGCAGCGGCTCCGGTGCGGCGCTGGATGCGGAGATCAGTTCGTCGATTCGTCGGGGCAAGCCGGTGCTGTTTTATTACTGGTCACCGACGCCATTGCTCGGCAAATTCAAACTGGTTCAGCTGGAAGAGCCGCCGTTCGATGCCGAGGCATGGAAGACCCTGACCGATGCCGATAACCCCAATCCAAAACCGACCCGCTCCCTGGCTTCGAAGCTGTCGATTGGCGTGTCCACGCCGTTTCAGAAGCAGTATCCCGAGATTGCGGCGTTCTTCAGCAAAGTCGACTTTCCAATCGAGCCGCTGAACAAAGCACTTGCGCAGATGAGCGAGACGCACACTCCGCCACGGGAAGCTGCAGCGGCCTTCATGAAAGCGCATCCGGACGTGTGGCAGGCGTGGTTGCCGAAGGAAGTGGCGGACAAGGTTTCGGCTGATCTGAAATAGGGGTTGAGGTGACTGGCCTTTTCGCGAGCAAGCCCGCTCCCACACTGGATTTGTGCCGTTCACAAAACCTGTGTGGGAGCGGGCTTGCTCGCGAAGCTTTTAGAATCTCGTCTGCACCGCCAACTCAAAAGTGCGCGGCGTTCCCAGGTAATACGCCGGCGACACATGGGCAAACTCGGCATACACCTCGTTGGTCAGGTTGCGTAACCGCCCGGTGACGGTGGTGTGGGCGTCAACCTTGTAGCTGAGAAAGCTGCCGAACAGCGTGTACGACGGCACGGTCATGGTGTTGGCCGTGTCGGCATACACTGATGCCACATACCGTGCGTCGACCCCACCTTTCCATTGCGGCGAAAAATCGTAGGTCAGCCACAGATTGCCGACCCGATCCGGCACATTGGTCGGCGTATTGCCTTTGCGCGACACCACCGCACCCGCCGCGTTTTTCTCGGTGAAGTCGTCGTACTGCGCATCGACCCAGGCGAAGTTGCCCTCGGCCAATAGCTGGTCGGTGATCTGCAGCGAGCTGGCAACCTCGATGCCTTTCGACGTCTGCTGACCGACCGGAATGCTGCTGGTCGGGTCCAGTGGGTCAGTCACGGCGAAGTCCTTGCGCTCGATGGTGTAGGCCGCCACCGTCGCCGAGCCTCGCCCGTTCAGGTAGTCAAACTTGCTGCCAATCTCCCATTGTTTGCCCGTCGAGACGTCGAAGTCCTGCGTGCCGTTCGGTTGCTCGGCGGCGGTGCTGTACTGCGTGTAGACATTGGCGGAGGGAATGAATTGCCAGGTCAGGCCGATGCGTCCGGTGACCGGCTCCCAACTGCGTTTGAGGTGCTTGGGGTTGGTCGCGGTGACGGTGCGGTGGTTGGTCACGACGAGGTCGATGTCGTCGTAACGCACGCCGGTGAGCAGCGATAACGTGTCGGTGAGTGCCAGACGGTTTTCCGCGAACAGCGCCTTGGTGGTGACCTCGTTGGTTTTGTCGCTGATCAGCTTAGGGTGGGTGCCGGGAATGTCATAGAAATGCCCGGGTCGGTAGTTATTCGGGTTTACCGTGCTCGCGCCTTTGACGTTGAGCGGGGAGTTGGTGGTCTGGTTGACCTTGTACTCGAAACCGCCCGACCAAGTGGTGTCGAGGCCAAAAAGCGTGTTGTCGTGACGCAGCTCGAACTGGTTGCCGTTCTGCTCGCCCTGATGTCGGACCTGGTACGCGGTGGAGCGGTTTACCGCACTGTTGTCGACGTTGTACTGATAGGTTTCGAGGTTGCGATAGTCGCGCTGGCTGTCGAGGTGATACAGCGTGTTGCGCAGGGTGGTGCTGTCGTTGATCTGGTAGTCGATGATCGAGCGCACCCAGAGCGTCCGCTGTTCGTAGCGACCGTCCTCGACGTTGTAGTTGTTGAAGCGGTTGTGTTTGTCGATTTTCAACTCGCCGGCTTTCGGGTTGAGCACTGGCGTGCCCCAGTAGGGACTGTTTTCGTGTTCGTCCTGATATTCCACGGCGAGGGTGTGCGACAGGTCGGGTGTGAGGTCGCTGAGCACTGAAAGCGCCACGCTCCAGGCATCGCGTTCCTGGCGGTCGATGTAGCCGTTGCTGGTGTTGTGGCTGACGTCGAGGCGCGCGTAGTGCTGCACATCGGCGCTTGGATCAGTCAGCGCGTGGTTGAGGCCGAAGGCGGTTGCGGTCGTGTCGTAGGTGCCATAGCTGACTCGGCCTTCAACGGCTTTTTCATCGCGGCTGGCCAGTTTGGTGACGTAGTTGAGCGAACCGCCTACCGAGCCTGCACCATTGATCAGCGACGATGGGCCGCCGACCAGTTCGACCCGATCATAGATCCATGCGTCTACCGGGCGTGCGAGGCCACCGGAGACGTTGATGCCGTTGAACATCTGAGTGATCTGGCTGCTGGTGAAACCGCGATAGGAGACGAAGCCGCCGAAGCCCGGTGGCGCGCTGGCGTTGACTCCGGGCAAGGTGTTGGCGGCGTCCTGGAAGTTTTGCGCGCCATGGCGTTCGATGTCATTGCGATTGGCGATGGCCACCGAGGCCGGGGTGTCGCGCACGCTCAAACCGAGGCGCGAAGCCATGCCGCTGGATTGGTCCAGGCTCAGACCAGGCTCGGCGCCGGTTTCGCCATCAATCGTGATCGGCGCCAGATCCACGGTGGACTGCGCCCAGGCGTTAATGGACAGGCAGCCACACAGGCTCGCCAGCAAAGTAAGTTGTTTCATCATTGAATCCTGAATGCTTGTCTAGGCGTCAGCGCACAAGCGCACGCCACGCGTTGGCGCAGTGGGCTGACAAATCAATAGGGCAAGAACACTCAGGCGAGCGGCGGAGCGCGAGGATTGGCCGAAGGCCAGGTGAAGCGGGCAGGGAGGTCGGCGCTGACGATGGGCGCCTGCGGCGGACTGTGTTGTTCCGGCAGGATCGCCAGGGTCAGACTGGAGTTGAATGCCGGCCCCATGCCGCCACCGACGGAGCACAGTGGGCAGCCGAATGCCTTGGACAGCGTCGGCAGTTGTTCTTCCGTGGGGTTGGAGGCAAGCGGCGCCTGGGTGGCCGGGTCGACGGTACAGAACTGGCCGCCGATACCGTTGAGCTGCATGCCGACCATTTGTCCGTGACCGATGCTGCACGCGAACACGTTGAACAGGACGCAGCAATAGAGCATCCAGGCCAGTAGTGAGCGATCGGAGCGGGAGAATTTCATGGGGCGGCACTTTACCGTACCGCTGATCGGTCGTGCACTTCAAAAAATGCCGACTAGGATGATCTGTTCAAATCCCTTTCAAGGATTTCAACCATGACCTTTGTGTTGGCTCAATGGCTGGTGACGGTATTTGCGTTGATCAGCCTGATGCATGTGTATTGGGCGCTCGGTGGACAGTGGGCGGCGGCAGCAGTGGTGCCGCAGGTGCCGGTGCGCGGTTTTGTCGCAACGGTGCAACCGGCGTTCAAGCCGTCGGGATGGCTGACGTTGATTGTGGCTGGCGCGCTGTTGGCGATTGCGGCGTTGGTGTGCATGCGGGTTGGCTGGGGGATGCCGGCGGTGACGCACAAGGCGTTGCAATGGGTGATCAGCGCGATTGCATTGTTGATGTTCGCCCGGGCGATTGGTGATTCGAATCTGGTCGGGTTTTTCAAGGAAGTGAAGGATTCGCGGTTTGCCCGGCTGGATACGTGGGTGTATTCGCCGTTGTGTGCGCTGTTGGGCGCGGGGTTGTTGGCGGTGGCGTGGGTTTGAGGTTTCAGGTTCAGAGGCCATCTTGAGGTCGCTTTCGCGAGCGGCCCGCTCCCCCAGTTGCAATACGTTCTCTTGTGGGAGAGAGCCTGCTCGCGAAAGGGCCAGTCCAGCCACCGACAACTCTGGACTAACCACCGCTTTCGGTGCGACGGCTGCTGACCTCGGCCGGCACATCATCTCCGGCCATGCGTTTGCGGAACAGCGCCGCTCGCGCCAGCAGCAATGTGGTCACTGGCACCGTGATCGCCAGCAGAATGGGGATCAGCCAGGCATGCAGTACGGGCGCCGATTTCAATGCCGAGAAGCAAATGATCGACGCGAGCGCCACACACCACGCGCCCAGCGTTGAAGCCAGGGCCGGTGGGTGCATGCGCTGGAAAAAATCCTGCATCCGCAACAACCCGATGGCACCGATCAGCGCAAACACGCCGCTGAGCAGCAGCAGGATCGCCACCGGAATCTCGACCCACAAAGACAATTCGGCATTCATTCGATCACCTCGCCACGCAGCAGGAATTTCGCCAGGGCAAACGAGCCGACAAAGCCGAACAGTGCGATCAGCAGCGCCGCTTCGAAGTAGGTATCACTGGAATAACGGATGCCCAGGGTCAGCATCATCAGCATGGCGACGATGTACAGATAATCCAGCGCCAGTACCCGATCCTGCGCCGATGGACCCCGGAACAGGCGTACCAGCGTCAGCACCATCGCCAACGAGAACAGGAACAGCGTCAGCAGGATTGCGTTCGACAGTAACGGGCTCATTCGAAAATCTCCATCAGCGGCCGCTCGTAGGTGGACTTGAAGTGCTCGATGAACTGCGCTTCGTCATCCAGATGCCAGACGTGCAGCAGCAGGACGCTGCGGTCCAGCGCCAGTTCCGACCACACCGTGCCGGGCACCACCGTGCAGATCATGGCCAGTGTCGCCAGACCGTGTGCGTCGCGCAGTTCCAGTGGCACTTTGACGAAGCGCGACTGCAACGGGCGGCGACGGGTGTTGAGGACGCCCCACGCCACCACCAGATTGGACACCACCACGTCTCGCCCAACGAGCAGGAGCAAGCGCAGGATCGTCCCCGGTCGGCGAATGCGAGCGCGTTTTGGCCGCAATTTACGCATCATCAACGGTGCAGCAAAACCCAATGCAGCGCCGAGCAGCAGGTTGCCCGGGCTGAGCGACAGGTTCAGCGCGAGCCACAATGCCCACAGCGCCAGCGACAGCCAGGGTGCAGGAAACATGCGATTCATGGCTGCACCTCCAGCATCGCGGCTTTGGCTTCCGGGCTCGGCACCGCGCGGGTGCCGATCACCGCCGTCACGTACTGCTGCGGGTTTTTCAGCGCGTCAGCCGTGGCCTGGGTGTAGCGCAGCAGCGGTTCCGCCTTGAAGGTCAGGGCGATGCTCAGCCCCAGCAGCAGGAAGATCGGTACGCACTCAAGTTTGCGCAGCAACGGCGACGGGCGTTCCTCCGGCGTCCAGAAACGCTGAATGCCGAGACGCGAGAACGTCATCAGCGCCGCCAGCCCGGACAGGATCAGCAGCGCCAGCAGCGCCCACGCAGCATTCGAAATCGGCGCGCTGGTGCCCAGGCCCATCGGGTTGAGCAAGGCGCCGATCAGATTGAGCTTGCCGATAAACCCCGACAGCGGTGGCATGCCGATGATCAGCAGCGCGCAGGCGATGAAGCTCAGGCCGAGAAACGCCATCGTCCACGGGATCACCTGACCGACCACGGCTTTCTGTTCGTCGTCGAGGTTGATGCCTTTGGGCGGTTGCAGGGATTCCTGCGGGCGCGGCAGCATTTCGCTTTCGTCTTCCAGCGGGATTTCGTTGGCCGAGCGCGAACGTTCGATCAACTCCGCCAGCAGGAACAGCGCGCTCAGCGCCAGGGTCGAGCTGACCACGTAGAACAGCGCGGCGCCGATCAGGTTGGGCTGGGCGAAACCGATGGCCGACAACAGGATGCCGGCTGACACCAGAATGCTCAGGCTGGCCATGCGCTCCAGCCGTTGCGCCGCAATGATTGCCAGCGCTGCGCAGGCGATAGTCGCCATGCCGCCGTAGATCAGCCAGTCACCACCGAAGAAGGCCGAAGCTCCTGCTTGCCCGGAGAACCACAAGGTCCATAGGCGCAGCAGGGTATAGACGCCGACCTTGGTCATGATCGCAAACATCGCTGCGACCGGCGCGCTGGCCGAAGAGTAGGCCGGCACCAGCCAGAAGTTCAGCGGCCACATACCGGCCTTGGCGAGGAATGCGACGGCGAGAATCCCTGCACCGGCATGGAGCAAGCCCCGGTCGGCTTCCGGCACCAGCGGAATCTTCAGTGCGAGATCGGCCATGTTCAGCGTACCGGTGACGCCATAGATCAGCGCCGCGCCGATCAAGAACAGCGATGAGGCGAGGAGGTTGATCGAGATGTAATGCAACCCCGACGACACCCGTGCCCGTCCGGAACCGTGCAGCAACAAGCCGTATGACGCGGCCAGCAACACTTCAAAGAACACGAACAGGTTGAACAGGTCCGCCGTCAGGAACGCCCCGTACAGGCCCATCAACTGAATCTGGAACAAGGCGTGGAAGCTCGACCCCGCACCGTCCCAACGGGCCATCGCAAAGAGCAGGGCGCTGACGCCGATGATACCGGTCAGCACCAGCATCAATGCCGACAGGCGATCGACCACCAGCACGATGCCGAACGGCGCCTGCCAGTTGCCCGGCAGGTAGACGCCAATGGAACCGGGGATACCTGTGGTTTGCGTCCATTGCAGCAGCATGACCGAAATGAACAGGCCGAGGAGGCTGGAGAACAGGTTGATCTTTGCCTTCAGCGGCCGGTGCCGCTCGCCGAGCATCAGCATGATGGCGGCGGTCAGCAGCGGCAGCAGAATCGGTGCGGCGATCAGGTGAGTCATTGCCATCATTCCTTGGGCTCCCGGCCGTCGACGTGGTCGGTGCCGGTCAGCCCGCGCGAGGCGAGCAGGACGACAAGGAACAACGCCGTCATGGCGAAGCTGATGACGATGGCGGTGAGGACCAAGGCCTGTGGCAACGGATCGGTGTAGTGCAGCAAATCCTGGGTGACGCCGTCCTTGATCACCGGCTCCTTGCCGATGAACAGGCTGCCCATGCTGAAGATGAACAGGTTCACGCCATAGGACAGCAGGCACAGGCCCATGACCACCTGGAACGTCCGTGGCCGCAGGATCAACCAGACCCCGGACGCGGCGAGGGCGCCGATGGCGATTGCGATGACTTCTTCCATCAGACGGCTCCTTTGCTGGCGACGGACTTGGGCAGCGATGCGGTCTTGTGACCCCGCACCGATTGGTGGGCGAGGGCGGTGAGGATCAGCAGGGTCGATCCGACCACCACACCGTAAACACCAATGTCGAAGAACAGGGCGCTGGCGATATGGATGTCACCCAGCACCGGCAGGGTAAAGTGCCAGGTGTGCGTGGTCAGGAACGGATAGCCGACCAGCATCGCGCCGAGCCCGGTAGCGGTGGCGAACAGCAGACCGGTGCCCATCCAGCGCAAGGGGCGCAGGCTCATCTGCGCTTCGACCCACTGCGTGCCGGCGACCATGTATTGCAGAATGAACGCCACCGACATCACCAGACCGGCGACAAAACCGCCGCCGGGCTGGTTGTGACCGCGCATGAACAGGTAAAACGACACCACCAGCGCAATCGGCAGCAGCAGGCGCACCAGCACCGCCGGCACCATCATGAAACCGAGCGCGGTGTCGCTGGCCGAGCGCGGGTTGACCAGATCGGTGACCACGTCCGGTGCGAGCAGGCGTTGCTGGGCCGGCAGTTGCAGGCTTTCTTTCGGCGGGCGGAAGCGGCGCAGCAGGGCGAACACGGTCAGCGCCACCGCGACCAGCACGGTGATTTCGCCGAGGGTGTCAAAGCCACGGAAGTCCACCAGCATGACGTTGACCACGTTGCTGCCACCGCCCTCGGGCAGGGCGCGGCTGAGGTAAAACGAGGAAATGTCATTCGGCGTCTGCCGCGTCAGCATCGCGTAGGACAGCAATGCCATACCGCCACCGACGGCAATCGACAGAAGCAGGTCGCGCAGACGGCGAATCCGCGCCTTGCGCAGGCTGCTCGGCAGTGGCGAAACTTCTTCGATGCGTCGTGGCAGCCAGCGCAAGCCAAGCAGGATCAACACCGTGGTCACCACTTCGACCGCCAGTTGCGTCAGGGCCAGATCCGGTGCCGAAAACCAGACGAAGGTCACGCAGGTCATCAACCCGCAGACGCTGACCATGGTCAGGGCCGCGAGCCGGTGATACTTCGCCTGCCATGCCGCGCCGAGGGCGCAGGCAATCGCCAAAAGCCACAGGGTCACGAAAACGATGGAACCGGGAATCTTCGGCCGGTCGCCCCAGCTCAGATGGCTGTGCAGCATCGGGATCAGGCCGGCGAGCACCGCCGCCAACACCATCAGGAACAATTGCATTTGCAGGCGCTTGGTGCCGAGGCGGCGTTCCAGGCGGCGGGCCATGCGCATCACCACCACAAGGCTGCGCTCGAACAGGCGCTTGCCGTTGAAGCGGCCCACCAGTGGCGGGTATTTGAAACGCCCGCGCTTGAGCTGATTGCGCAGCAGCAGATAAACGACGATACCGCCGGACATGGCGATCAGGCTCATGATCATCGGTGCGTTCAGGCCGTGCCAGATCGCCAGGCTGTATTCCGGCAGGGTGCCGCCCACCACCGGCAGTGCGGCCGCCGCGAGCAACGGGCCAACCACTTGTGCCGGGAAGATGCCGACGACGAGGCAGGCGAACACCAGCAGTTCAACCGGGGCGCGCATCCAGCGCGGCGGTTCGTGCGGGGTATGCGGCAGGTCTGTTGCCGGAGGGCCGAAGAACACATCAACGGTGAAACGCAGGGAGTAGGCGACGCTGAGCGTACCGGCGATGGTCGCGACAATCGGCAGCGCGGCTTCGACCCAGGCGGTAGCGTTGATGAACACGGTTTCGGCGAAAAACATTTCTTTCGACAGGAAGCCGTTCAGCAGCGGCACCCCGGCCATCGATGCGCTGGCAACCATCGCCAGTGTCGCGGTGAACGGAATCAGCTTGATCAGGCCACTGAGCTTGCGGATGTCGCGGGTGCCGCTTTCGTGGTCGATGATGCCGGCGGCCATGAACAGCGATGCTTTGAACGTCGCGTGGTTAAGGATGTGAAACACCGCGGCGACTGCAGCCAGAGGACTGTTGAGGCCCAGCAGCAGGGTGATCAACCCCAGGTGGCTGATCGTCGAGTACGCGAGCAGTCCTTTCAGATCGTTCTGGAACATCGCGCAATACGCACCGAGCAGCAGCGTACACGCACCGGCACCGCTGACGATGTAGAACCATTCTTCGCTGCCGGACAGCGACGGCCACAGGCGCGCGAGGAGGAATACCCCGGCCTTGACCATGGTTGCCGAGTGCAGGTATGCGGAGACCGGTGTCGGCGCCGCCATTGCGTGGGGCAGCCAGAAGTGGAAGGGAAACTGCGCACTTTTGCTGAGTGCGCCGATGAGAATCAGCGGAAGGAGAACGGGGTAAAGGGCATGTGCGCGAATCAGATCGCCGGCGGCCAGGACCTTGTCGAGGTCATAGCTGCCGACGACATGGCCGAGAATCATGACCCCCGCCAGCAGGCATAGTCCGCCGGCCCCCGTCACCATGAGCGCCATGTAGGCGCCACGACGGGCGTCGGCACGGTGGTGCCAGTAACCAATGAGCAGGAACGAGAAGAGACTGGTCAGCTCCCAGAAAAACACCATCTGGATCAGGTTGCCGGAGATCACCAAACCGAGCATCGCGCCCATGAACGCGAGGAAAAACGCGAAGAAGCGTGGCACCGGGTCATCCGGCGACATGTAATAACGGGCATATAAAGAGACGAGGGTGCCGATGCCCAGAACCAGCATCGAGAACAGCCAGGCGAAGCCGTCCATGCGCAGGATGAAGTTCAGGCCGAGGCTGGGCAGCCACATGAATTCTTCGCGGATCACGCCGCCGTGGGCGATTTGCGGGTACAGCATCGCAACCTGGACCGTACCGATCAGGGCGACCAGGCCTGCCAACAGGGATTCGGCATTACGCGCATTGTGTGGCAGCACCGCTGCCAGACAGCTGCCAATGAATGGCAGAAGCAGTAGAACTATCAGGGACATAGGCTTCTAATCTGCGGAAGTTTGTGAAGCATCATACGTGCCAGTTCCTCGATCACCAAACGCCAGGATGTCTCAGAATCCTACAAAGTAGTCTGAAGGATTGTGTTTAGCCTTGTTTCAGAAGGAGTGAGGGTGTTGGTGATGACTCCTTCGCGCGCCAGCCCGCTGCCACGATGGTTCGGTGTACCCGACAACAGGTGGGAGAGGGCTGGCACGCGAAGCATGGGGCAGACGCTGGTGATGTTGTGGTTTAACCCTGCGTTTCCTGCTCCAGCTCAGCGTCGGCTTCTGCCACCTTACCCTTGGTTTTCAACTCACTGACAATCACCGCCGCGACAATCAACCCTGCGCCTGCCAGCGCAATCGCCGGCAACCGCTCGCCGGCAATCCGCCCGACGATCCCGGCCCACACCGGCTCACCGGCGTAGATCAGTGTGGCCCGGGTCGGCGAAACACTCTTCTGCGCCCAGTTCATCGCCACTTGAATCGCCGCACTCGCCGCGCCCAGCCCCAGCGCCGTCACCAGTAGCGTCCAGGAAAAATCCGGAAGCATTTCTCCGGTCGGCACCACCAGCAGGAACGACAGCACCGATGTCATGGCCAGTTGCACGACCGTCACTCGACGCACATCAACCTGGCCGGCATAGGTGCTGATCAAAATGATTTCGGCGGCAATGGCGATGGCGCTGATCAGCGTCGCGATCTCGCCGGGACTGAAATTCAGCGCCGCCCCGGAAGGCCCCGACAACAACATCAATCCGGTGAACGCCAACATGATGCCGATACTCGGCATCAGCCCCGGACGTCGCCCAAGCACCAGCCATTGCAGCAAAGGTACAAACGGTACATAGAGCGCGGTAATGAAGGCCGATTGACTGCTTGGAATAGTTTGCAGGCCGACTGTCTGCAAGCCGTAACCGAGCATGATCGCCACCCCGATGAAGCTACCGGCCTTGAGTTCGAACAGGGTCAGTTCGCGCAGATGGCGCCACGAGCACAACGCAACGATGCACGCCGCCGCGGCAAACCGCAGGCCGACGAAAAACATCGGGCCGCTGACGGTCATCGCGTGTTGCACCAGCAGGAAGGTGCCGCCCCAGATCATGGTGATCAATACCAGCACGCACTCGGCTTTGCTGAAACGGGAGACGCGGAGAGGCGTGGGGGAGTTGTTCAGCGACGTCATGACCTTGCGCACTATAAAAAAGAGGACGCACAATGCGTCCAACGTTGCGCAGTATACTGCCCAACCTCATCGAGTGAGCAATATAGTGCACAAAGATTCCAGCCAACGGGCGTCCGTCCTGCAACACGTCAGCCAGAATGTTCGACGTTTGCGTCATGCCTGCGACATGAGCCAGACCGCCCTCGCGGAAAAGTCCGGCGTCAGCCGGCGCATGCTGGTGGCCATCGAGGCGGGCGAGAAGAACGTCAGCCTGACCACTCTGGATCGCGTGGCCGAAGCGCTGGATGTGGCCTTCAGTGATTTGATCCAGGCGCCGGATGCCCGTGATCCCAGCCGTATCAACGAAGTGGCTTGGGCGGGAACGATTCCTGGCAGCAAAGCCGTATTGCTGTCGAAGGCCACCGCAACCCGCGAGGTGGAACAATGGGAATGGTGCCTGCAACCGGGCGAGGTCTATCCCTCGCAAGCGGACGCCGAGGGCTGGAGCGAGCAGATTTTTGTCTTTGAGGGTTGCCTGACGCTGATGCTTGGCGATCAGCCGCAGCGCATCGGCACCGGGGAGTTTTTCATGTTTGCCAGTGATCAGCCGCATTCCTATCGCAACGATGGCGATGTTGCCGCGCGGTTCGTGCGTAATGTGGTGATTTGAATGATGCGCACGGCAGATATTCTGATTATTGGCGGCGGCCTCAGCGGGACGATGCTCGCGCTGCAACTGTTGCGTCATCCCGGTCAGCGAAAAATCCTCATCATCGAGCCGCGCCCTGAGTTGGGCCGTGGCGAGGCCTACAGTGCGGTGGAGTTGGGCCATACGCTCAACGGCAATGCCGCGCGGATGAGCGTTGATCCGGATAATCCTGGTGATTTGACGCAATGGCTGACCGAGCATATTGCCGCCGGCGGCTGGCCGGAATCGGCCGAGCAGGATGTTCCCGTCAGTGAGTTGTTCCCGCCGCGAGGGCTGTTCGGCACGTATGTGCAGCAGCGGCTGGCCGAAGCGCGGAGCATTGGCGCGCAACACGGTTCAAGCGTTGAACATGTGGTTGCCGAGGTCGTCGATTTGCAGGTTGATGGCGACGGTGCGTCGCTCACGTTGAACGACGGCCAACGGTTGCGCGGTGCTCGCGCGGTGCTCGCCACCGGAATGTTCCCTGCCGCGCGAACCCCGCAGAAATCCTCCAGCGGCCTCAACGCCGCCGCGCTCGATCCTTGGGATGTCGCGGCCATGCGTCGACTCGATCCGCAGTCGACGGTGCTGATCATCGGTTCCGGGCTGACCATGGTAGATGCCGTGGTGTCGCTGGAGCAGGCGGGGCATCGCGGGCCCATCGAGGTGTTTTCACGGCACGGTCTGCTGCCCCACGTGCGCCGGCAGCCGCCGGCCTGGGCGGATTTCCTCGGTGAGGATCAGCGTATCCGCACGCCGCGACAGTTGCTGCACGAGTTACGTCGACAATGCCGCGACGCCATCGCACAGGGCATCGACTGGCAGGCGCCGCTGGACACTGTTCGCGTGCATATCGCGCGCTTATGGAGCCAGGCGACTGACGTGCAGCGTCGACAATTCGTCCGGCATGTGCGGCCTTGGTGGGAGAGCCACCACCACCGTTCGCCCCCGTTGAGTGCAGCGTTGGTCGAGCGCCTGCATAAAGAAGGACGGTTGCGTATTCAGGCCGCCTCGTTCAAAGGCCTTGAACCGGCTGCCGAGGGGAGCGTAGGGATTCGCATCCGTCATCGGGGTGAGATGGCAAGCTGCGTGGTTCACGGTGCGGCGTTGATCAATTCCAGCGGCATTGAATATGACTGGCGGCGGGTGGCGCGTCCGTTGCCGCAGCAATTGCTGGCGCGTGGCTTGATCAAACCGGGGCCTTTGGCGTTGGGGATTGCAGCGGCGGTGGATGGCGCCGTGCTGGATGCGCAGGGGTGTGCGGCCGAGCGCTTGTTCGTTATGGGGCCGCCATTGCGCGGGATGTGGTGGGAGAGTACGGCGGTGACGGATGTGGCGTTGCAGGCGAAGGCGTTGGCGTTACGGCTCTTGGACTGAGGTTGTTTGCCCTGACTTTTTCGCGAGCAAGCCCGCGCCCACATTCTGAAATGCAGTCCAGGTGTGGGAGCGGGCTTGTTTGCGAAGAGGCCATCTGATTCAACATCGCTGTTGACCGGCAGGTCGCTGGCGCTGGCAAGCCAGCGCTCACGGGTTTTGGGTGTGGGCTGGTAATGCTTACGCCACCACTCGATAGCACGGCACATACGCCGCGCCGCCGGGCAGTTTCATCCGGTGCTGGGCGACGAAGGCTTTGAGCAGGGCGTCGAGCGGTTGCATGATCGCCGCGTCGCCACGGATCTGGTACGGCCCGTGCTCTTCGATCAGGCGTATGCCCTTGTCCTTGACGTTGCCGGCGACGATGCCCGAGAACGCTCGGCGCAGGTTCGCTGCCAGTTCATGGGGTGGCTGGTCGCGGTGCAGTTTCAGGTTGGCCATGTTTTCGTGGGTCGGATCGAACGGTCGCTGGAAGCCTTCGTCGATCTTCAACAGCCAGTTGAAATGGAATGCGTCGTTGCGTTCGCGGCGGAACTGCTTCACCGCTTTCAGTCCCTGAGTCATCTGCCGCGCGACTTCCGCCGGGTCGTCGATGATGATTTCGTAATGCTGCTTGGCGTCTTCGCCAAGGGTCGCGATCACGAAGGCGTCGAGCTGCTCCAGATACGGCGCCGCATGTTTCGGCCCGGTGAGGATCACCGGGAACGGCAGGCCGGCGTTGTCCGGGTGCATCAGGATGCCGAGCAGGTAGAGGAACTCTTCCGCCGTACCGGCACCGCCCGGGAAGATGATGATGCCGTGGCCCACGCGCACAAAGGCTTCAAGGCGTTTCTCGATGTCCGGCAGGATCACCAGTTCGTTGACGATCGGGTTCGGCGCTTCGGCGGCGATGATCCCGGGTTCCGTCAAGCCGAGGTAGCGACCGCCGTGAATTCTTTGCTTGGCGTGGGCGATGGTTGCGCCTTTCATCGGGCCCTTCATCACGCCGGGGCCGCAACCGGTGCAGATGTCGAGGCTGCGCAGGCCCAGTTCGTGACCGACTTTCTTGGTGTATTTGTATTCTTCGGTGTTGATCGAGTGACCGCCCCAGCAGACGACGATCTTCGGTTCGACGCCCGGACGCAGGGTGCGGGCATTTCGCAGCAGGTGGAAGACGTAGTCGCTGATGCCTTGCGAGGTGCTCAGGTCGATGCGCTGGCTGTCGAGTTCGTTTTCGGTGTAGACGATGTCGCGCAGGGCGCTGAAGAGCATCTCGCGGGTGCTGGCGATCATCTCGCCGTCGACGAAGGCGTCGGCCGGAGCGTTCAACAGCTCCAGGCGAACGCCGCGATCCTGTTGATGAATGCGGATTTCGAAGTCCTTGTAGGCTTCGAGGATGGTTTTGGCGTTATCGACATGGGCGCCGGTGTTGAGAATGGCCAGGGCGCACTGGCGGAAGAGGGTGTAGGTGCTGCCTGAGCCGGCTTCGCTCAGTTGCTGAACTTCACGTTGAGAGAGGGTTTCCAGGCTGCCTTTCGGACTGACCGAGGCGTTGATTACGTGTCGTTGGGTCATGCAATGATCCTTAAAACGATGCCATCACGAAGCTGGGCAATGGCATCCGAATAGTGTGTATCCATGAATGAAGATGGCACGATCTGCGCTGTACCGCCATGTCCCCGTTGGACGCTGAAGAGATGAAAAGGAGCTCCAGCATAGCTAAATCGCCGACCGATGCGATAATGCGCCGGCCGGTTTTTTCAGTTGCCCTGTTTGTCACCCAAGGAAGTCATTCGTAATGTTCGAGATTCAGCCGATGGACGCCGCCACTTTTCGCCAACAGACCCGGCGCAGCACGATCATCATTGCCGTGCTGTTCCTGGTGCTGGCGATGTTGTTGTCTTCCCTGGCGGTGGCGCTGTTCGGCGAACCGGGTGGCGATAACCTGCGCTTCAACGTCGGCGGGGTCTTCGTGGCGTTCCTGGTGACGGCGGGGTTGTTGCGCGGGCGTTTCTGGCATCAGACGTGGATGGCGCCGGCGGTGTACAGCTGGCGGCTCAAGCGCAGCCTGATGAGCATCACCAATGTGATGCATCAGGTGACGGCGGGGGTGGAGCGCGATGACCAGACGGCGATGAAGGTTTTGCGCTTCTACCATCTGGGCCTGATGCAAATGCATGAACTGGATGGCAACTCCAGTGATCACACACAACTGTGGCGAGAAGTTCAGGACCACAAAGAGCGAATGCAGGCGGTGGGTCTGGACACCGAGCAGACGCGCCTTGATCCGGTCTGGCTGGAAGGCCTGAAGCAGGCGCCGCGCTGATCAGGTGTGTGCAGCGGCCCGGCGCAGTCTCCAGGCGCGGATCAGACGTGCGTAGACCAGCAGGTTGACCGCCAGCACCACGCTGCCGAGGGCTAACTGGATCTGCGGAGTCAGCCCCGCCGGGTAAATGATCGGCCAGATGTAATGCTCGATAAAACCGCCAGCGTACTCGGTCTGCCCGGCGGCGTGGCGCATGAGGTTTTCCCAATAGGTCAGCGGGCAAGTCAGGTGCAACACTTCGACCGCCACGCCCCACGCAGCGGCAGGCAAATGCAGCCACAGCAGCCGTGGCCACTTGAGCACCAGCAGCCCGCCGAACAGCACGAACACGATAAATGACAGATGGAACAGTACCAGCCCGTCGGCTGCGATTCGGTACAGCATGTCGTCTCCCTGACGTGATTGCGAATGGCGCTATGTTACGCCCGTCGGGGGCTTAAAGCTCAGTGCGAAAGTCGGCATATTCGGCGCGCATCCGTCCATTGTGCTTGGCCTGATAGAGCAACTTGTCGACCCGTTCGACAAACGCCAGCGGCTCACTGCCGGCGCTCGCCTGCGTGGTGCCGACTCCCAGACTGACGCTGACCGGCGACGACACGATTCGCCACGGGATGGCTTTGGTTGATTCCAGCAGGGTCTTGTAAACGTCGCGGTCGATGTCACTGATGGCGGGCGCGGTCTCGTCGGCAAAAATGCAGGGCCCGCATGTTGCTAGCATCGACGCGTGGCAAGCGCCACGCCGATGAGCGGCGGTGTTGTAACGATTTCCGCCAACTGCGCAAGATTGTTCAAGCCAGGGATGCACGGTTACTGGCAGAGTTCTGGGCTGTTTCCTCGGTTGAAGAGCGATATGTCTGACTCAGTTATGCCGCGCAGTGCGTTCCTTCGGGGCGCTGTGGCGATCATGCCGTTATCTCTGGCGACGGCGCCGTGGGGGCTGCTGGCCGGTTCCATGGCGATAGAGGCCAACCTCACGCCGCTGCAAGGGCAGGGGTTGTCGAGCATCGTGTTTGCCGGTGCCGCGCAATTGGTCGCGATTGGCATGCTCAAGGGCGGCGCGGGGATTTTCTCTATTCTGCTGACCACGCTGCTGCTGACCTCGCAACATTTGCTGTACGGGATGAGCCTGCGTTCGGTGATCTCGCCGCTGCCCGGCCGTTGGCGGCTTGGCTTGGGCTTTTTGCTGACGGATGAACTGTTCGCGCTGACCAGCCAGCATGATCGCCAGCAGTTCAACCGCTGGTATGCGTTGGGCGTCGGCCTGACGTTCTACATTGCCTGGAACCTGTTTACCCTGGTCGGCATTGTCCTCGGCAGCAGCATCCCGGGACTTGAACACCTGGGCCTGGACTTCTCGATTGCGGCGACCTTCATTGCCTTGATTACCCCCGTGGTGCGCAACGTGCCAACGGTCGTGTGCGTGGCCGTGTCGCTGTTCTGCTCGGTGCTGTTCAGCTATTGGCAGTGGGGCTCGGCCCTGGTCTTGTCGGGGCTGGCGGGGATGACCGCCGGGTTTATCTGCAACAAGCTGTATCGGGGGCGCACATGATCGTCTGGGCAGTGATTTTCGGTATGGGGATTCTGGTATTTCTCAACCGTTACGTGTTTCTCGAGCCGCGTTTGCCGCTGCGCTTGAGCAGCAATACGCGGCAATTTCTCGGTTTTGCGGTGCCGGGGATGCTGACGGCGATTTGCGGACCGATTGTGTTCATGCCCGACAAACAACTGAACCTGCAATGGGACAACCCGTACCTGCTGAGTTCGCTGGTGGCGATTGCCTTGGTGCTTTACACGCGCAGTACGCTACTGAGCATGTTATTGAGCATGGCGTTCTTCTTTTTACTGCGCGGGTGGCTGTAAATAGTCTGGCGGAAACTGTTCTACGCTGTAAGGAGGATAACTGTCTGCCAACAGCGAGGTGCACATGGCGAGCGAAAAAGATCCCGCACAAGCCCCGCATGCGGGGCTTGTGCGGTGTTTCAGAGGTCTTCGATCTGCGTGAAATCGGGGTGGGAAGCCCGATATCCCAAGGTTCGGTCGATCCAGGCATTCAGCTCGTTGACCATGACCGGCGGATGGCCGGGATAGGCTTCGAGGGTGGTGCGCAGAATGTGATCGATGTCGGGCACGGAACGCAGATTTCGGGTCTTGATGTAGTGGCCGATAAAACAGTCGAGTTCAAAGCGTTCTGTCGAGGACAGATAAATACACTCCAGGCCACGGACCTGTTTGATTGCAAAATCGTCGCGCAACTTATTTCTCTGCAAGGCTGTAAAAGTTGTAGGGAATTCCTGGTTTTTTGACTCTTTGGTCAACTGGTATGCCAATTGGAAATGCGGCGCGCATGCTATCCGTAGTGCCTCTAAATGTATGTATGACGATTGAAGTGTCAGACAAGCGGTTAAGTCGCTCAAACGACTGTTTTACAAACGGTGTCTCGCGCATGAAACACCGTTTGTAACGACAGCGATGCAGTGCGCGAGGGCATGCGGTTCTAACGCTTGCGGGCGGCACTTGCTTAGCCGATTTTTTCAATCAATTGCGCCCCCTGATTGCGTGAGTTGCCCACCGCTTTACCGACTCTGTGCCATTCGAATGCCTCGGTGGGTTCACTTTCCCACAGCAGTATCTGCTCGGCGCGCTCCGGCGGTGTCGCCGGATCAAGCCATTCGCGCACCAGTTTTGGGCAGAGCACTACGGGTCGGCGATCATGAATATCGAGCATTCCACCCACGCTGTCGGCGGTGATGATGACGAAGCCGTCGTCGTCGCGAGGCGCGCTGCCCGGCGTCGGAAACTGGCCGATGGCCGCGCAGAAAACCGGCTGCTGATCAGCCCGACGAATCAGCCACGGTTGGCGGGTTTTATCCTCGCCGTCGACCCACTCAAACCAGTTGTCCACCGGCACGATCAGCCGATGACGCCAGATCGCCCGAAAAAACGCGCCGTGGGCGACTTTCTCCACCCGCGCATTGATCGGCGGCGGGCGATCCTTGGCCCAGTGGGGGCGCCAGCCCCACCGCAGGGTGTCGGCGTACACACGTTGTTCATGCTGATGCAGCACGGCCAAGACTGTGGTGGGCGCCGCGTTGTAGCGATTGAGCGGCGCGTCGCCGACGTGATTGATCAGCGCGTCGGGAATGCTCAGCACCGCGACGAAGTCGTGAATGCCGTGATACTGCGTGAGTCTTCCGCACATCGGCCGAACCTCCACTGGGGCTGGTTTTCAGCTTAGTCGCTTGCGCCAGCCAGTCTTGCGCGTCCTGACCGGTGCACGTCATGGCGTGAGGTCAGCCGCGTTTTTTCATGGTGGCGGGGATTAGCGACGGCTCATTTCAGCAGGCATTGCCACACTGAACGAGCGCCGGAACCAAACCCTGTGTACCTTATCCAACCTCGGCTCGCGGATCGGAGCGCTGGGATGGATAGGGGCGAGGGAGTTTTGCCAATCGACAACATGACGGCTGCGGTCGGGTTCAAGGCAAAACATGAAATCGGCATTCAAGCTTGTGTGTCTGGCGGTCATCTCTCTGGGGTTGGCGGGGTGCATCGCTGCGCCCATCGCACTGACCGAGCAAACCCAACATCGCCTCAAGGCCCAGGCTCCGGTGCGGTTCCTCCTGACGTTTGATGATGGCCCCAGCGCTTCCAGCTTCTGGAATCCGTCGGCGACCGTGCTCGACAGCCTCAAGGACAATCCGCTGCAACCCGACATCAAAGCAGTGTTTTTCGTGCAGACCCGTGCGCCAAGAGCGGGCAACAGCGAGACAGGTCGCAGCATCATGCGCCGCGAATACGCGCAAGGGCATGTGCTCGGCTTCCACACGGCCACCCACGGGCACACCAATCACCGCTCCCTTGATCCCGAGGCGCTCGAAGCGTCATTGATCAAGGGTTCTGCAGACATTGCGGCCATTACCGGCGCACCGCCAACCTTGCTGCGTCCGCCGTTCTGGAACTACGACAAGCGCACGTTCGCCGCTTATCAGCGACATGGCTTGCATGTGCTGTTGACGGATCTGAGCGCCAATGACGGCAAGATCTGGGGTTTCAACGCCAGCCCGCGTCGGCGCGCAAACCTGCTGCGCCAGTTGTCCGAGGTGCGCGAGCGTATTGCGCTTGGCGAATTTCCCACCGTGGACGGGGTGATTCCAGTGGTCGTGACCTTCCATGATCTCAACCGCTACACCGCGCGGCATACCCGCGAGTACCTGCAGATCCTTCTGGACAGTGCGGCGGCGACGGGAGTGAAACTGGCGGCCAAGCCGTTCTATGACGATCACGCCGCACTGGAGAAAGCCGCACTCGCGCGCACCGTTCAGCAAAGCTCGGACCCGGTTGAACTGCCGGGCATCTGGAACTGGATCTGGGACCGTGACGCCCACTGAAGACGTTCTCGGGAGTTGTGATCCAGTTGGCAATTTTGTCTCGGGCGAGGCACAAATAGCTGATCTATGCTCTATGGATTGATCGATCCATCGCCTGCGAGGCGTCCGTCCATGCTTGCCCTCAACGAGATTTGCCGCATCGTCGAGTCCGGCTTTCCTGCGTTTAAATGCGAATGCATTGCGACGACGCAGGGGTTGCTGCAAATCAAGGTCTACGCGCCCGACAGCGGGCGCGTTGAATTGCTGCTCAACGGCGTTTCCCCGGAACACCTCGTCACGATCCGTGATATCTCCAACTTCATTGGCGAATTGCGCACTGAGATAAGCGCAGGTCGCAGAGCCTTCGCGGGTTAGGTCTCACAAGCGCCGCTGAAATGCTTTGACGATATGCAGCGTAGCTTCGCTGGTGCGCAGATTGTGCACCGTGTCGATCGGGTGCCAGATGCATTCGCTGATCTCGTTTTGCGGGCGCATTTGCTCCAGGTCTTCCACTGCCGCCTCGTAGACATGATGCCGCGTGCTGCCCGATTGCAGTTCCATCAAATACAGCACGTCGTTGGCGTCCAGTCCGGTTTCTTCGTGCAATTCGCGCACAGCAGCGTTCGCTCGGGATTCCCCGCGCTCGATCTTGCCGCCGGGCAATGTCCAGCGGCATTGGGGTTTACGGACCAGGAGGATGTGGCGATCCTGTTCGCAAATAACGGTGGCGCGTACTTTCATCTGTTACCTGTTTACTGCTTGTCACAAAAATGAAATGAAACTGCAATATTCGAGCCGAGCCCGGATTCAAAGGTTCCCTGAGATGTGGAGCGTCGATAGAGGGAAAAAGTGCCAGCACTTTGGCGCTCAGCCTGCGCGACACCCGGTCGGCACAACAGTGGGAGCAGGGTGTAAGGTAAAAGCGTGAAGCTGAATAACCGTTGGTGAACAGGAGGTACCCCATGAGCATTGCGATGATCAGCAAGATGCACATGAACGGCTATGACGTGCTCAGCGTGAACAACGGCCCGTGGCGGGTTTGCACGCAGGGTGACCGGTTAGCGTCGTTTGGTAGCAGAGAAGAGGCGCTGGCCTATGCCGCAACGCTTCCCGGCTACAAAAAACGCTCGTCGCGCGCACAAAGTCACAACGCCAGCTAGCTGGCCGAAAGGAAAAAGCCCCTGCTATGTAGGCGGGGGCTTTTTGTTTGGGGGCGCGATTGCGCCGCAATCAGTGGACTTTGGTGCGACTGATGGCGCGGGCTTTCACTTCCCTGGCATACAGTTGCAGACGTTCCTCGTCGCTTTGCAGGACCTCACAGGATCTCAGCACGGTTTGCGCGTCTGCCTCGTTGCCGGACTTGCGCAGCTGTTCGGCGATGCGCTTGAGGTCGACTGCCGACCATCTCAGATCCGATGCGACACTTTGCAGGTCGCGCTGAAGTTCGTGTTCGTATTCATTGAGCCGCATGATCACCTCCAGAACATTCTCGGTAGAAAAGAGTAGTCGCATTTTTCGTCATCGGTGCAAGCGGCGTCTGTCACGGGACTGAACGGATGTGAAAAATTGTCCAATCCCCGCTAACGGCGCGGTGCCACGATGGATGTCCACACAGTTACGCGGTACATTCGCTTTTTTTCAGCACAGGGCAACATCATGCGGATTTGGATAGGGAGCCTGGCGTTGACCATGTTGGCGGGTTGCTCATTGCCGGCGTCACTGGTACCGGGGGAACCGAATGTCAGCAAGACCAGCGGCAAGCCACCCAAGGACTATGCCGCGTGTGTATTACCGTTGTGGCAGCAGG
Source organism: Pseudomonas sp. EA_5y_Pfl2_R50 (assembly GCF_963970475.1). Lineage (NCBI taxonomy): Bacteria > Pseudomonadati > Pseudomonadota > Gammaproteobacteria > Pseudomonadales > Pseudomonadaceae > Pseudomonas > Pseudomonas sp. EA_5y_Pfl2_R50. Next base: position 146,052 of record NZ_CAXAPT010000005.1, read on the forward strand.
ACATTCCCAAGGCGACGCAGATTTCGATTTCCAACGGTTATCGCATCACCGCGCCGAGCATCATCACTGCCGACGAGATTCTCGATATCATCAAATACAAGGACGGCAGCCGGGTTTCGCTGTACCAGGGGCCGCCGTGGGCCAAGTCCGCCGCACTGCGCAAATCGGTGCGTGACTGCCTGTAACGATGTCTGCACATGCAAAAAGCAGAAACCGGATCAACGGTTTCTGCTTTTTTTTCGCCTGCGGTTTGCAGTCGCTCAGCTGGAAATGTCGGTCAGCGGAATCGTGCCGATATTGCCCTTTTTCTCGCGTCGATCCGCAATCCAGTCTTCCACCTGCTGACCGAATTGCGCAGGTGCCTTGCGCCCGACCTTTCTCGCGATATCGAGGATGGTTTGCTGGGCGAGGGCTTCTTCCATGCGCTGTTGCGCCGTCATCATCGCGGCATGGATCGAGCAGGTGCCCTCGATGGCCCATTGCGGCGGATTGCCTTCAAACAGGGCGCAACGTCCACGAATGTCCCGGCATTCGAAAATCTTCTTGCGCCCGTCGATGGCGTTGACGATGTCGAGCAGGGTGATTTCATCCGCCGGCCGCGCCAGGCTGAAACCGCCGCGCACGCCTTCACTGGCGACCACCAGCTTGCCTTTCGCCAGTTTGGTGAAGATCTTCGCCAGATACTCCACGGGAACGCCCTGCAATTCGGCCAGATCCCGCACGCTGGCCTCGCGGCTGTCACCGCCGCTGCCGACCAGAAACGCCAGGCAATGAATGCCGTATTCGACCCCAGCACTGTAAAGAGACATAAGTAAGTCCGACTTGATTTGTCGCCAATATTAGCAGCCAAGCTACGTTTTCAGCAATCGACGTCATTTATCTGAGCGCGGCGGAAACGCCATGGAAAGACGGATTTCATGACGTTCATCGCTGATTTTTTACCTTTTTAATATCGATAAAGCCGATCAAATCTATCGGATTATCTGACTTGTTGGATTTATATCCGACCAATACAGTCGGCGCTATGAGAGTGCGGGCACACAGCTTCGGCGCACTTCAATCATCCTCTTTCAACAGCTTGGCGTTTTCAGGAGAGACACAATGAAGCAGCAGATATTGGTTATCGGGGCCGGGTTTGGTGGTATGTGGTCGGCGTTGAGCGCTACACGCCTGATCGATCTTCATGGACGTGACGACGTTGAAATCAGCGTTCTCGCACCGCAGGCCGAGTTGCGCGTGCGTCCGCGTTTCTATGAGCCGAACGCTCATCAACTGGCCGCACCGCTGCATGAACTGTTCGAAGTGGTCGGCGTTCACTTCATCAAGGGGGTTGCCGAGACCATCGACGTCGCGGCAAAAACCGTTGGCTACACCGATGCTGCCGGGCAGAAGCAGGTGTTTCACTACAGCAAACTGGTACTGGCAAGCGGTAGCGGTCTGGCGCAGTCGGCCACGCCGGGTGTGGTTCAGCACGCTTTTGACGTGGATCAGATGGAAGCGGCGATTCGCCTGGAAACCCATCTGAAATCCTTGAAGGATCTTCCGTCGAGCCCGGCGCGCAACACGGTGGTGGTGGCGGGGGGTGGTTTTACCGGCATCGAGACGGCGACTGAAATGCCAGGGCGTCTGCGCGAGATTCTCGGGAACGAGGCTGCCATCAAGGTAATTATCGTTGATCGCGGGCAGACAATCGGCGCTTCCATGGGCGAAGAAATCAGCCAATCCATCATCGCGGCCAGCGGAGAGCTGGGCGTCGAGTGGGTTCTGGGGGTGTCGGTCCAGTCGGTCGATGGCAGCGGTGTGACGCTGTCGGACGGTCAGCACATCGACGCGAAAACCGTGGTCTGGACCACCGGTGTGCGCGCCAGCTCGCTGACCGGGCAAATCCCCGCCGAGCGCGATCATCAAGGGCGCCTGCACGTCGATGCGCACCTCAAGGTTATCGGTCAGGACGACATCTTTGCCACCGGCGACGTCGCCCGTGCCGCCTCGGATGATCTCGGCCATTTCGCCCTGATGACCTGTCAGCACGCGATCTCCCTCGGGCGGCACGCTGGCAATAACGTCGCCGCGCAGATTCTCGGTGTCGATCCGACGCCGTACAGCCAGCCCAAATACGTGACGTGCCTGGACCTCGGCGGCTGGGGCGCGGTGTACAGCGAAGGCTGGGATCGTCAGGTGAAACTGGTCAGGCAGGAGGCCAAAACCCTCAAGACCCAGATCAACACCCAGTGGATTTACCCGCCGGCGGCTGATCGTGAGCGCGCGCTGGCGGCGGCTGACCCGATGATCCCCGTGGTTGCGTGATTCGCGGCATCGCGAACAGGCCTGGCTCGGTTGACTCCAAAAAGCCTGGCCAGCCTGCTCGCGAAGGCGCTGAAACGCCGGTCAGCACGATAACGCCTCAGCCCCAACCCTCCGCCACCGCCCGGCGAATTGCCTCCAGCAACATCGCAAACGCCGGGTTGTCGTTGTTCTCGCGCCAGATCAGATGCAGTTCGCTCTGCACCCCTTCACCCAGATCGATATTGCGAAACATCACGTTTTTGAACACCACGCTGGTCGCGCAACGCGGCACCAGCGCCAGGCCCATCCCGGCATTGACCAATGCCAGAATCGTCAGTGAAGAGCCCAGCCATTGCACATAATCCGGCGCGACCCGCGCCGAGCGCAGCATGCCGGTCAACAGTTCGTTGAACGGCGGATAGGCTGCGTGGGAATACATCAGGAACGGCTGTTTATCCAGATCACTGACCGCCACTTCTGTCGCTGTCGCCAATGGATGGCTGCTCGGCACGGCCAGCACAAACGGTTCACGCACCAGGCATTCGGTGGCGTAGCCCGGTTCCAGCAGCGGCGCGCGGGCGATGCCCAGATCGATGCGGCGGGCGCGCAGGGCTTCGTGTTGCTGGTAGGTGTTCATTTCCGACAGGTCGATTTTCACCTGCGGCTGTTTCAGTCGCGCTTCGGCGATGACCTTGGGCAAAAACTCGTACACCGCACTGCCGACAAAACTGATGTTCACCGAACCGATATCGCCCTCGGCAAACCGCCGGGCGGTCACTGCCGCTTGCTGGGCGCGTTCGAGCAGGTTCTGGGCTTCGATGAAGAAGGCTCGGCCCGCAGCGGTGAGCGCAACGCTGCGAGTGCTGCGGGTAAACAGCTCGACGCCGAGGTGATGTTCGAGCAACTGGATCTGCCGGCTCAGCGGTGGCTGCGTCATGTTCAGGCGTTCGGCGGCGCGACGGAAGTTGAGTTCAGTGGCGACGGTAGTGAAGCAGCGCAATTGGGTCAGTTCGAACATTGATCTAATCCAGGTATCAATCGAATGCCAAGTTAGATTAGACGGGATCAATGATCGCCGTCCATGATCGGTCCATCGCTTTCCGCCATCCCTAAAAAAACAAGATCGGGAGTCGCCCTTGAAAACCCTCCAGAGTCCACTGGATGTCACGGTTCTCGCCCGTGCCGCCGCCAAGGTCAAGCGCCACGTGCTGCCGCTGTTCGTGGTGATGTTCATCGTCAACTACATCGATCGGGTCAACATCGGTTTTGTGCGCAGTCACCTGGAAACCGATCTGGGCATCGGCGCGGCGGCTTATGGCCTCGGTGCCGGTTTGTTCTTTGTTGGCTACGCCCTGTTCGAGGTGCCGTCCAATATGCTTCTGCAGCGTTACGGCGCGCGGATCTGGCTGACCCGCATCATGTTCACCTGGGGCGCGGCAGCCATGGCCATGGCGTTCGTCAGAGGTGAAACCAGTTTCTATGTGCTGCGCTTTATTCTGGGCGCCGCTGAAGCAGGATTTTTTCCGGGGATCATTTACTACTTTACGCAATGGCTGCCGGCCTCCGAGCGCGGCAAGACCATGGCGGTGTTTCTCAGCGGCTCGGCGATTGCCTCGGTGATCTCCGGCCCGGTGTCCGGTGCGTTGCTGCATATCAGTGGTTTGGGGTTGCACGGCTGGCAGTGGATGTTCCTGATTGAAGGCGCCGCCTCGGTGGTGCTCTGCGCCTTTGTCTGGTTCTGGTTGCAGTCCCATCCGCGTCAGGCCAAGTGGCTGACCGAAGAGGAACGAGAAGCGCTGGTCGGCGCCATTGCCGAGGAGCAGCGGGCCCGTGAAGCGGTGCAGGTCGCTAAACCGTCAATGTTCAAGCTGTTGGCGGATCGGCAGATTGCGCTGTTCTGCTTCATCTACTTCTCGATTGCCCTGACCATTTACGGCGCGACATTCTGGCTGCCGAGCATGATCAAGAAGATGGGCAACCTCGGCGACTTTCAGGTCGGTCTGCTCAATTCGATTCCGTGGATCATTTCGATTGTCGCCATGTACGGCTTTGCGGCGATGGCCGGCAAGTGGAAATTTCAGCAGGCCTGGGTCGCCCTGACGCTGGTCATCGCAGCCATCGGCATGTTCATGTCGACCACCGGTGGGCCGATTTTCGCCTTCGTTGCCATCTGTTTTGCCGCCATCGGTTTCAAGGCTGCCTCGGCGCTGTTCTGGCCGATTCCGCAAAGCTATCTGGATGGGCGCATCGCCGCTGCGGTGATCGCCTTGATCAACTCCATCGGCAACCTGGGTGGCTTCGTTGCGCCGACTGCCTTCGGTTTTCTCGAACAAACCACTGGCTCCATTGAGGGCGGCCTGTATGGCTTGGCGGCGACATCGTTGATCGCGGCTGTGGTGATCTTCTTCGCCCGCACTGCGCCAGGCGCCAAGGGTAAAACCCCGGCAAAGCCCGATGACGACACCGCCGTTGTCGCGACGGTCAGCCCGGCCGCGAGCCATTGAATTGATTGTTGATCTGTCAGGAGCGTTATCTTGAAAATCACCCGTGTCACCGTGACCCCGATTGCCTTTCGCGATCCGCCGCTGCTCAACGCCAGTGGCATCCATGAACCCTTTGCCCTGCGCTCGATCATCGAGATCGAAAGCGACAACGGTTACATCGGCCTCGGTGAAAGCTATGGCGATGCCCCGGCGCTGGCGATCCAGCAGCAGTTGCAGGGGCAACTGATCGGCCTTGATCCGTTCAACCTCAACCAGTTGCGCGCCATCGTTCAGGCCACCGTCGCGGCGAACAAGCCGGCCAGCCTAGCGGGTGCCGAACTGGCGCCCGGTTCCCACGCCAGCAAAGCGGTGAGCAATGCCTATTCGGCGTTCGAGGTGGCGTTCCTCGATTTACAGGCGCATTACCTGAACGTGCCGTTGGTGGATCTGCTCGGCGGCGCGATTCGCGACGAGGTGCCGTTCAGCGCCTACCTGTTTTTCAAATATGCGCAGCATGTCGATTCGCCGTACAAGCCGGACAACTGGGGCGAGGCGCTCAGCGAGCAGCAGATCGTTGCCCAGGCCGCACGGATGATCGAGGCCTATGGATTCAAGAGCGTCAAACTCAAGGCCGGGACGTTGCCGCCAGAGCATGAAGTGGCGTGCATCAAGGCTTTGAAAAAAGCCTTTCCCGGTTACCCGTTGCGCATCGATCCGAACGGCAACTGGTCACTGGAAACCTCGATTCGCATGGCCGAACTGCTGGGCGATGACCTGCAGTATTACGAAGACCCGACCCCGGGCCTCGACGGCATGGCCCAATTGCACAGACGCACCGGGCTGCCGCTGGCGACCAATATGGTAGTCACCGATTTCGATGAGTTCCGCCGCAGCGTGGCGCAGAACAGCGTGCAGATTGTCCTCGCCGACCACCATTACTGGGGCGGCCTGCGCGACACGCAGACGCTGGCAAAGATGTGCGATGTGTTCGGCGTGGGGGTGTCGATGCACTCCAATTCACACCTGGGGATCAGCTTGATGGCGATGGCGCATGTTGCAGCGGCGGTGCCGAATCTGGATTACGCCTGCGACACCCATTACCCGTGGCAAGAGCCGGATGAAGAAGTGATCAAGGGCGGCAAGCTGCCGATTGTCGAGGGCTGCGTGAAGATCACTCGGGCGCCGGGGCTTGGGTTGGAGCTGGATCATGATCAGTTGGGCAAGCTGCACGATCAGTACCTGACGTGCGGGATTCGTCAGCGCGATGATGTGCGGCAGATGCAGCGCTATAAACCGGACTGGAAGGCGGTCAAGCCAAGGTTTTGAGGTTGCCTGTGCTGGCTTTTTCGCGAGCAGGCTCGCTCCCACACAGGATTGGTGAACGCCGCCGATCAAAATGTGGGAGCGAGCCTGCTCGCGAATGGCGGCGATTCAATCCTTCAAAGTGTATGAATCAGCCAATCCCGAAACGCTTTGAGCGACGGCAAATTCTCATTGCGCGGTGGATACACCAGGTAATAGCTGCGCCGACTGGTAATCGGCTCGCCCAGTTGCAGCAACTCACCGCCCAGCAACTCATCCTCCACCAGAATCCTCGGCACCAACCCCACGCCAATGTTCGCCCGCACTGCCTGAATCAAGTGCGAGGTCATTTCAAAACTCGGCCCGATGCGCATGCTGCGGTGTGGCAAGCCGTGATGGCTGAACCATTCTGCCCAGGCCTGCGCATTGCTGCTGACATTGAGCAGCAGTTGTCCGGCGATGTGCGCTTGGGCGTCTTCGCGCTCGGCAGCGGATAGCTGCGCACTGGCGATCACCACCAGTTCTTCGGTGTGCAAGGGCAGGGCGCTCAACCCCGGCCACTCACCGCCACCTACACAAATCGCCGCATCGATTTCGCTGGTATCGAAGTCGATGGCTTCGATGCGCGAATGCAAGTGCACGGTCATGCCCGGGTGCGCGGTGTAGAAATCCTTGAGGCGCGGCAGCAGCCATTTCGAGCCAAAGGTCGGCAGCGTCGCCAGGCGCAAACTGTGGATGCCAGAACCAAACGCCATGGCCTGCAAGGTGGCACTGCGAATCTGCCCCAAGGCCTCCGCCAGTTCGCGCTGATACATGCGTCCGACATCGGTCAGCACCACTTGCCGGCCTTCGCGAGTGAACAAACGCATGCCGAGCATTTTCTCGAGAATCTGCACCTGACGGCTGACCGCGCTTTGCGTCAGCGACAACTCGTGGGCGGCGCGGGTGTAGCTTTCGTGGCGCGCAGCGGCCTCGAAGGCCAGCAATAACGACATGGAGGGTGTGAGCGTGCGCGGATTCATTCGTAAAAGTCATGGATAGTGGGTGGATTTTACGGTTGTCCCAATGCCCGGCAACAATGAACATGGACGGCATTAGATGGCGGAGCCTGACGCAATCATTCGTTGCGTACAACTGTTCACTGCCACACAGCCTGATTTGACCGAGATAACCCGACCGATGATTGCCCAGCTGTCCCCCGCGAAATCCCTGACCAGCGATTACCAACAATTCCTCAGCGCCCTGAAGAACAGTGGCTTTCGCGGTGAAATCAGCGCCGATTACGCCAGCCGTGTGGTGCTGGCGACCGACAACTCGATCTATCAGCGCCTGCCGCAAGCGGCGGTTTTCCCGATGGATGCCGATGACGTGGCGCGGGTCGCGCGGCTGATTGCCGAACCTGCCTACCAGCACGTGGTGATCACTCCGCGTGGCGGCGGCACCGGCACCAACGGCCAGTCGTTGACCGACGGCATCGTCGTCGATCTGTCGCGGCACATGAACCGCATTCTCGACATCAACGTCGAGGAACGCTGGGTGCGTGTGCAGGCGGGCGTGGTCAAGGATCAGCTCAACGCTGCGCTGAAGTCCGCCGGGCTGTTTTTTGCCCCGGAGCTGTCGACATCCAATCGCGCCACCGTCGGCGGCATGATCAACACCGACGCCAGCGGCCAGGGCAGTTGCACCTACGGCAAGACCCGTGACCATGTGCTTGAACTCGACATGGTGCTGCGCGGCGGCGAGCGCCTGCACGGGCTGCCGCTTGAGGAAAGTGAACTCGAAGCCCTGTGCGCCCGCGAAGATCGCGTCGGCGAAGTCTATCGCTGCGCCCGGCAGATCATTGATGAGCAGGGCGAGCTGATCAAAGCGCGTTTCCCTGACCTCAACCGTTGCCTGACCGGTTATGACCTGGCGCACCTGCGTGAGGCGGACAATCGCTTCAACCTCAACAGCGTGCTGTGCGGCGCCGAAGGCTCGCTGGGGTTTGTGGTCGAAGCGCGGCTCAACGTGTTGCCGATCCCCCGGCACACAATGTTGGTGAACATCCGTTACGCCGGGTTCATGGACGCTCTGCGCGATGCCCGCGCATTGATGGCGCTCAAGCCGTTGTCGATTGAAACCGTCGACTCGAAAGTGTTGCTGCTGGCGATGCAGGACATCGTCTGGCACGGCGTCGCCGAATACTTCCCGGCGCACGCCGAGCGGCCGACATTGGGCATCAATCTGGTGGAGTTCTGTGGCGATGATCCTGACGAATTGCAACGTCGGGTCGAGGCTTTCGTTGAGCATCTGGGCAGCGACCGCACGGTCGAGCGTCTGGGCCATACCCTGGCGGTCGGGCACGCGGCGGTGAACAAGGTCTATGGCATGCGCAAACGTGCGGTGGGTCTGCTCGGCAATGTCGCCGGTGAAGCGCGGCCGCAGCCATTTGTCGAAGACACCGCCGTGCCGCCGCAGCATCTGGCCGAATACATCGCCGAGCTGCGCGACCTGCTCGACAGTCACGGCTTGCAGTACGGCATGTTCGGCCACGTCGATGCTGGCGTGCTGCACGTGCGGCCTATTCTCGACATGAAGGACCCGCAGCAAGCCGCGCGGGTACGCCCGGTGTCCGATGGCGTCGCCGCGTTGACTCAACGTTACGGCGGTCTGCTCTGGGGCGAGCACGGCAAAGGCCTGCGCTCGGAATACGCGCCGGCGTTTTTTGGTGAGCTGTACCCAGCGCTGCAAGCCTTGAAGGCGGCGTTCGACCCGTTCAACCAGTTCAACCCGGGCAAGATCGCCACACCGGCCAACACGGACGCAGTGTTGCTGAAAATCGATGAAGTCACCCTGCGCGGTGAGCTCGACCGGCAGATCGACGAAAAAGTCTGGCAAAACTACGGCGCGGCCATGCACTGCAACGGCAACGGCGCCTGCTACAACTTTGACCCCGACGATGCGATGTGTCCGTCCTGGAAAGCCACGCGCGAGCGTGCGCAGTCGCCCAAGGGCCGGGCCTCGTTGATTCGCGAATGGTTGCGTCTGCAAGGCGAGGCGGGCGTCGATGTGTTGTCCGATGCCATTCGCAAACCGGCGTTTTTCAGCACGTTGTGGCAGCGCTGGCGCAACAGCCGTTCGGCATCCGCAGATTTCTCTCACGAAGTCTACGACGCCATGGCCGGATGCCTGGCGTGCAAGTCCTGCGCGGGGCAATGTCCGGTGAAGGTCAACGTGCCGGAGTTTCGTTCACGCTTCCTTGAGCTCTACCACAGCCGCTATCTGCGCCCGGCAAGGGATTACCTGATTGCCTCGCTGGAATACAGCATTCCTTACATGGCGCGCATTCCTTCGCTGTACAACGGTTTGATGGGCGCCTCAATTGTCCGCCGTCTGCTTGAGCGTGTCGGCGGCATGGTCGATGTGCCGTTGCTCAGTCGCTTCGACTTCCACTCGGCCATGCGTCGCTGGCAGGTGCAACCGGCGACGGTGTCGACCTTGTCGGCGCTGACCTCGGCGCAACGTGCGCGCAGTGTGGTGATCGTTCAGGACGCCTTCACGCGTTACTTCGAAGCGCCGTTGCTGGCCGATCTGGTCGAGCTGATTTCGCGTCTGGGTTATCAGGTTTATCTGGCGCCGTTCAGTGCCAACGGCAAACCGCTGCATGTGCAGGGTTTTCTCTCGGCGTTCAACCGTGCGGCACTGCGCAATGCGCGGCAGTTGCGCGAATTGGCGGACATCGGTGTGCCGCTGCTGGGGCTCGATCCGGCGATGACGCTGGTGTACCGCCAGGAATACCTGAAAGTACCCGGTCTGGAGCATTGCCCGGAAGTGGCACTGGTGCAGGAATGGTTGCTCAAGGTGATGCCGGAGCAGGCCGCGCAGGACGAAACTGAAGCGTTCCGACTGCTCGCCCACTGCACTGAGAAGACCAACGCCCCGGCCGCGACCCGGCAATGGGAGCAGGTCTTCGAGCGCGCCGGTTTGCGGTTGGCGACCCAGGCCACCGGTTGCTGCGGCATGTCCGGAACCTACGGGCACGAAGCGCGCAATCGCCAGACTTCAGCGGTGATCTACGAGCAGTCGTGGGCGCGTCAGGTTGAGGCGCCGGCAGAGCAGGGCGAGGCGCTGGCGACGGGGTATTCGTGCCGCAGTCAGGTCAAGCGCCAGTCGGATCAGGCACTGCGCCATCCGTTGCAGGTGTTGCTGGAGATTCAGCGTCGCTGAGGTCTTCACCCGTGTCCTTGTCCCAGATCATGCGCGGATCGAAGCTCATCGCCGCGAGCATGGTGAACACCACGACCAGGCCAAAAAACAGGATGCCTGGTCGTGGTTCGATATCACCCAGGGCCTGAAACTTCACTAGCGCGGCGACCAGCGCCACCACCAATACGTCGAGCATCGACCAATAGCCGATCAGCTCGACGAAGCGGTACAGCTTCGAGCGCTCCTTGCGCGCCCAGGCGCTGTCGCGCTGGACGGTCATCAGCAACAACGTCAGGGCGACGAACTTGACTCCCGGCACGGCGATGCTGGCGATGAAAATGATCAGCGCGATGTCCCACGCGCCGTGTTCCCAGAACTCCAGCACGCCGCTCATGATTGTGCTGTCGGCGCCGCTGCCGAGCATGGTGGTGTTCATCACCGGCAGCAGGTTGGCGGGTATGTAAAACACCAGTGCGGCGAGCATGTAGGCCCAGGTGCGGGTCAGCGAGTTGGTCTTGCGCCGGTGCAGTGGCGCATCGCAACGCGGGCACTCGTGTGGTTCGTCGCTCATGTCGCAGGCCAGCCCGCAGCTGTGGCACAGGCACAGATTGAGTTCCCTGGCAGTCGGTGGCCGTTTCATAGAATGTCCCAGAGGTCGCGAATGTCGCGGCCGGCAATCCTGATCATCATCAAGCTCAGCACGGCCAGCGCGAACAGGCCGATGCCGGGCAGCACGTCGAGCAATCCGGCGAGTTTGAACACCGCCACCATCGCCCCCAACAGACACACTTCGAGCATGCTCCACGGGCGCAGGGTTTCCAGCCAGCGCATGCACAGCTTGAACCCCGGCGCGCGTCGGGCACCGAGGGCGAAGCTCAACACCCAGATCAGCAGTACCAACTGGAACGCCGGGGCAATGATGATGGCAATCGCCGCAACCATCGCAATAAACGTAATCGGACCCTGACTCAAGGCCAGCACCGAGTCCCACAGCGTCGCGCTGTTCTTCAGGCCTTTCATGCTGATGCTCATCACCGGGTAGAAATTGGCGAACAGCCACAGCACCGCCGCCGTGAACGTCAGCGCCAGACGCTGCTCGACGGTCAAACCGTTGAAGCGCTGGAGCACGCCACCGCAGCGCACGCACGAGGTTTTCTGGTGTTTGGCGAGCGTGACTTTTTCGTACACGCAATCGCAGTGCTCGCAGATGATCAGGTGTTGGGTGTTGACCATGGACAACGCTCGACAACAGGCCGCAGAGGGCAGGGGGACTTGATCACTATAGAAGGCTGACGGCATTGGGCAACTGTGAGGGCTGTTTGTTTGAGGGTTCCTGAGAATTACTATCGATTGAGCTTGGGAATTTGCGCCTAGATGTTATAAGGTAACGCGAATTTTCTCGGGGCCTTGCTTCTCGTCCCCCGGTTTCAACCTCTCGATTGTGAAATGCCCATGACGATTGTGCTTCCCCGTTCTGCCCCGGTGACCTCTGGCCGGCTGCTGTCCATCGACGCCCTGAGGGGCCTGGTCATTCTGTTCATGCTGCTGGACCATGTGCGCGAAACCTTCCTGCTGCACCGCCAGGTCAGCGACCCGATGGACATCGCCAGCACCGAGCCGGCCCTGTTTTTCAGCCGCACGCTGGCGCATTTGTGTGCCCCGGTGTTTGTACTGCTGACGGGGTTGTCGGCATGGCTGTTCGGCGAAAAACATGCCGCAAAGGCTGACGTCAGTGCCTTCCTGTTCAAGCGCGGACTGTTTCTGGTGGCGCTGGAATTCACCTTGGTCAACTTCGCCTGGACGTTTCAGCTACCGCCGAGCGTGATTTATCTGCAAGTGATCTGGGCAATCGGTTTGAGCATGATTGCCTTGTCGTTATTGGTCTGGTTGCCGCGCGGGCTGCTCCTGATGCTGAGCCTGGCGATCATCGCCGGGCACAACCTGCTGGATGGCGTGCATTTCCCGGTCGAGTCGGCGCTGCATGTGCCGTGGGCGATCTTGCATGATCGTGGCTGGATCGACGTCAGCGAAAACCTGCGCCTGCGCACGTCATATCCGTTGCTGCCGTGGATTGGCGTGATCGGTCTGGGCTATGCGCTGGGGCCGTGGTTTGCCCGCAGTGTTGAAGCCGGTCTGCGTCAACGACGTTTGCTGATTGGCGCAGTCGCGGGGCTGCTGGGGTTTGTCGCGCTGCGGCTGCTCAATGGTTATGGCGAGAAACCGTGGGGCGTCGGCGACACGCTGGTGCAAACGTTGATGAGCTTTTTCAATATCACCAAATATCCGCCGTCGCTGCTGTTTATCGCGCTGACGGTGAGCATCGGGTTGTTGCTGTTACTGGTTTTCGAGCGCGTGCAGGATCGCCGCTGGATTCGCTGGCTGACGGTATTCGGCTCGGCACCGATGTTTTTCTATTTGCTGCATCTGTATGCGCTGAAGCTGTTGTACCTGATCGCCGTGGCGCTGTTCGGACTGAACCAGGGCAGCTATTTTGGCTTCTCGTCGGTCGCCGCGATCTGGTTCGCCGCAGCGCTGCTGGCCGTTGCGCTGTTCCCGGCGGTGCGCTGGTTCTCGGCGTTGAAGGCCCGACGCCGAGACATCGCCTGGTTGAAGTACCTGTAGGCGCCTTGCAACAAAAAACCTTGTGGGAGCTGGCTTGCCAGCGTTGGGGCCGGTGCATTCAGCATCTTCATCGCTTGATGCAGCGCTATCGCGAGCAGGCTCGCTCCCACAGGGGGTTGCGGTGTCTGGGTTATTTGCGATCCAGCCACACGGTTTGCGCGTTGCAGAATTCGCGAACACCGAAGTGCGACAGTTCGCGGCCGAAACCGCTTTTCTTCACGCCGCCAAAGGTCACGCGCGGGTCGCTGGCGGAGTAGCCGTTGATGAACACGCCGCCGGTGTCCAGTTCGCTGGTCAGTTGCTGGGCCAGTTGCACGTTGGCGGTGTAGATCGTCGCGGTCAGGCCGAACTCGCTGTCGTTGGCCAGCGCTACCGCATGGGCACAATCGCGGGCGGTGATGATCGACGCAACCGGGCCGAACAATTCCTGTTTGAACGAAGTCATGCGGTCGGTGACATCGGCCAGCACGGTTGGCTCGTAGTAGTTGCCAGCGCCTGCGGCTTTGCCGCCGCCGAGCAACAGCGTTGCGCCTTCTTCGAGGGTGTCGCGCACTTGCTGATCGAGTTCATCACGCAAATCGAAACGTGCCATCGGGCCGATGTAAGTGTCGGCAGCCAACGGATCGCCGACTTTCAGTTGGCGTGTGGCTTCGACGAATTTGCGGGTGAATTCGTCGACCACGCCTTCTTCGATGATCAGACGCTTGGCCGCCGCGCAGACCTGCCCGGAGTTCTGATAACGGCCGATCACCGCTGCTTGCACGGCTTCGTCGATATCGGCGTCGTTGAGCACGATGAACGGATCGGAACCGCCCAGTTCCAGTACGCACTTCTTCAGAGCCGCACCGGCCTGAGCGCCGATGGCCATGCCGGCGCGGACGCTGCCGGTCAGGGTCACGGCAGCGATGCGCGGGTCGGCGATGGCGGCAGACACGCCTTGCGGGGTGACGTTGATCACTTCAAACACGCCATCGGCGAACCCGGCGCGTGTGAAAGCATCGCGCAACAGGTAAGCGCTGCCCATCACGTTCGGCGCATGCTTGAGCACATAAGTATTGCCAGCGATCAGTGCTGGTACGGCGCCGCGCAGTACTTGCCAGATCGGGAAGTTCCACGGCATCACCGCGAGGATCGGGCCGAGTGGGCGGTATTCAATTCGGGCCTTGCCGCCCTCTACCTGAGTCGGTTCGGCGTCGAGCATGGCCGGGCCGTGTTCGGCGTACCACTCGCAGAGTTTGGCGCATTTTTCGATTTCGCCACGGGCCTGAGCAATCGGCTTGCCCATTTCCAGAGTGATCATGGTAGCCATGGCATCGCTGGTTTCCCGCAGCGCGGCGGCCAGCGCGGTCAACAGACGGGAGCGATCCTGCAACGGCTTGCGCTTCCACTTGCCGAAGCCGAAAGACGCCCGAGTCAGGGCTGCATCAAGGGCAGCGGCAGATTCAAAGGCGTAATGGCCGATCTGTTCGCCGGTGGCGGGGTTGATCGAGATAGCGTGGGTCTGGCTGGAAATCTGGCTCATGGCATCGTCCTGCGTGTTCAGTGGATGAGCCTAGAGTAGGGTGGTGTTTGTTTTCTGAAAACTGAATAATAAAGATCGTTTCTTTCACGATTGGAGAATGACTGTGGATCTGGTGCAACTGGAAATTTTCAAAGCCGTGGCCGAACACGGCAGCATCAGCGCCGCCGCAGCGCAGATCCATCGCGTGCCGTCGAACCTGACCACGCGGATCAAGCAGCTTGAGCAGGATCTGGGCGTTGATCTGTTTATCCGCGAGAAGAGCCGTTTGCGCCTGTCACCGGCGGGATGGAGTTTTCTCGAGTACGCCCGGCGTATCCTCGATCTGGTGCAAGAGGCCCGAGCGACGGTGGCGGGGGAGGAACCGCAGGGCGCATTTGCGCTGGGGTCGCTGGAAAGTACGGCAGCGGTGCGCATTCCCGAATTGCTCGCGGCGTACAACCAGTTGCACCCCAAGGTTGATCTCGACCTGTCTACCGGCCCCTCGGGGACGATGATCGACGGCGTGCTGTCCGGTCGTCTGGCCGCAGCGTTCGTTGATGGCCCGGTATTGCATCCGTCGCTGGAAGGCGTACCGGCCTTTGAAGAAGAGATGGTCATCATCGCGCCGCTCAATCATGCGCCGGTGAAGCGTGCGGCAGATGTGAATGGCGAGAACATCTATGCCTTCCGTTCCAACTGCTCCTATCGTCATCACTTCGAAAAATGGTTCAGCACCGACGCCGCCGTGCCGGGGAAAATTTTCGAGATGGAGTCCTATCACGGCATGCTTGCGTGCGTCAGTGCGGGTGCCGGCCTGGCGCTGATGCCGCGCAAAATGCTGCAGAGCATGCCCGGCAGCGCGACGGTCAGCGTCTGGCCGTTGACGGCGGATTTTCGTTACCTGACTACGTGGCTGGTTTGGCGGCGGGGTACGGTGTCGCGCAGTCTTGGCATGTTTGTACGTTTGCTTGAAGAGCGTGGCGTCGTGCGCGCTGAGGAGTGAAGGCTCCATAATCCTTTAACCGCAGCCGTGGACTTTTCTTGTTCAATCCTCGTCAGGTTCGAAGACATACCACTGCGAAACGAAGAAGGCCCGCACATGGCGGGCCTCCGTTATTCACCATTCAATCTCACAGGCTGCTCGCCAGTTTCCCGCCCATCATCCGCCGACGGTAGGAGGTGTCCCGATTGGCCAGCCAGAAGTACAGCGGCGACGTCACCAGCAAGCCCACCAGCCACGACAGATCGGCGCCGTTGATGTGCGCCGATACCGGGCCGACGTACAGCGGCGTGTTCATGAACGGGATCTGCACCGCAATGCCAATCGCATAGGCCAGCAGGGCCTGTGGGTTGTAGCGGCCATAGATGCCGCCGTCGACCTGGAAGATCGACTGGATGTCGTACTGGCCTTTGTGGATCGCGTAGAAGTCGATCAGGTTGATCGCCGTCCACGGCACCAACACCACCAGCAACACCAGCACCATGTCGACGAAGTGGCCGATGAAGTCCTTCGAGGCGCCGACAGCGGCGAAGCAGCAGGCCAGCAAGACGATGACCGAGATCACTGCGCGGCTTTTGGCGGTCGGAATCCAGCGGTAGGCGAAGGTCTGCACCAGAGTGATCAGCGACAGTACCGCGCCGTACAGATTGAGGGCGTTGTGGCTGATCACACTGAGCAGGAACAACACCAGCATCAGCGGGCCGATGGAGCCAGTGGCGAGTTTGACCGCGTCCATGGTGTCCATGCCCACCGGCGTCGCCAGCACCGCGACGGCACCGAAAATGAACGCCAGACTCGATCCCAGCGCTGAACCCAGATACGTCGTCCAGAACGTCGACGAGACTTTCACGTCGGCCGGCAAATAACGTGAGTAGTCTGAGACGTAAGGCGCAAACGCGATCTGCCACAACGCCGCCAGCGACACGGTGGCCAGCCAGCCGGAGAGATTGAAGCTGCCCCGGGTGAGAAAGTCATCGGTCTGGATGTGGGTGAAGATGTAGCCGAAACCGACAACGATGCCGATCCCCAGCACCCAGGTGCCGATGCGGTTGAGCACGTGGATGAAGCGGTAGCCGATGATGCCGATGATCCCCGAACCGAGCGCGCCAATCACAATGCCGACCGGCACCGGAACAGCGTCGACCACACCATGCAGCGACTTGCCGGCCAGGACGATGTTGGAGGCGAAAAAGCCGATGTACATGACGCCGGCGATCAACACCACCAACAGCGCGCCGAGGGAACCGAACTGCGCGCGGCTCTGGATCATTTGCGGGATGCCCATCTGCGGGCCTTGCGCCGAGTGCAGCGCCATCAGCACGCCGCCGACCAGATGGCCGACGAGAATCGCGACGATGCCCCAGACCAGATTCAAGTGAAACAACTGCACGCCCAGCGCACCGGTGACGATGGGCAACGGCGCGATGTTGCCGCCGAACCAGAGCGTGAACAGATCCCTGACCTTTCCGTGGCGATCTTCGGGGGGCACGTATCCTATCGTGTGTTTTTCAATCAGCGGAGCGGAGGATGCTGCAGGGGTAGCCATGACGAACTCCAAGGCAAGGATGAGTACGTGGACGTACTTCGGCAAGCGCCGGCACGGGCGGCGCATTTCTTGTTGAAGTGATCATGTGCAAAGCATCGGCATAGATAAATTAGTAAGTTTGTTGCTACAGACCTTAAAAAAAATATGCTCCGGCCCAAGGCGTCGTCCGGTATGTTCGAGCTTGATCGTGCGCCAGGGAAACAGGGCGAAAATCAGCGCTCTTCGGGAGGTTCACATGGCTGCCTACAACCTGCGCCAGCTCAAATACTTCGTCACCACCGCCGACTGCGGCAGCGTTGCCGAAGCTTCGCGCAAGCTCTACATCGCGCAGCCGTCGGTCTCCACGGCGATCAAGCACCTGGAAGAAAGTTTTGGTGTGCAACTGTTTATCCGCCACCACGCGCAAGGGGTTTCGCTGACGCCGAGCGGCTCGCGTTTCTACCGCAAGGCGCTGGAGCTGTTGCGGGTCGCCCATGAGTTCGAGCAGAACGCGTTGGCCGACAATGACGTGGTGTCCGGACAGATCGATATCGGCTGCTTCGAAACCGTCGCGCCGCTGTACCTGCCGCGCCTGATCGCGGGGTTCAAGGCGCGTTGGCCGGGGGTGGAAATCCGCATCCGCGACGGTGAGCAACAGGAGTTGATGCAAGCCCTGACCGCCGGCAGTATCGACCTGGCAATGATGTTCGAGCACGACCTCGACAGCACCATCGAAACCACACCGCTGATGCCGCCGCAGCAGCCATACGCGTTGCTCCCGGCCAACCATCGGTTCGCCCGGCAAGCCAAGGTGTCGCTGCACGATCTGGTGCTGGAACCGATGATCCTGCTCGACGTGGTGCCGAGCCGAACCTATTTCGTGAGCATCTTCGAAGAACGCGGCCTGACGCCGCACATCGTCTTCAGCTCACCGTCCATCGAGATGGTGCGCGGTATGGTCGGCAACGGTTTCGGCTTTTCGATTCTGGTGACCAAGCCGTTCAGCGATTACACCTACGACGGTCAGCAAGTCGTCTGCGTGCCGCTGGCGGAAAGCGTGACCGGTTCGGGGTTGTCGGCGGCGTGGCTGCGGCGGGTGCAACTGACCAAACCGGTGCAGTTGTTTGTCGATCATTGCCGCGAGGAACTGGCCCGACTGTACCCGTGAGTGCAGTCGGGCCGCCGCTCAGAGGCGGATCGATGCGAGCATGCGCTGCAGCATGTCATCGCAGGCCTGCAACTGGTCGAGGCTGACAAACTCGTCGGGTTTGTGGCCCTGATCCATGCTGCCGGGGCCGCAAACCACGGTGGGAATGCCCACCGCATCAAACAGACCGCCTTCGGTGCCAAAGGCCACGGTGCCGAATTCCGTTGAACCGCAGAACGTCGCGATCAGCTCAGCCGCCTGACTCTGCGTCGCGGTGGCCAGCCCCGGATACGCCGACAGTTTGCTGAAGCGAATCGCGCTGTGCTCATTGACGGCGCGCATGCGCGGCAGCACTTCGCGTTCGGCGTAGGCTTGCAGTGCCTCGGCGACGAGGGTCGGGTCCTGCGAGGGCAGGGCGCGGATCTCGAAATCGAAACGACAATCGGCAGGGACAATGTTCAGGGCCTTGCCGCCGCTGATGACCCCGGTCTGCACGGTGCTGTAGGGCGGATCGAACCGCGCATCGTGATGCTCCGGCGCTTTCAGTCGCTGGCCCAGGCGCGCCAGTTCGCCGATCAGTTCGGCGGCGTATTCGATGGCGTTGACCCCGAGCGGCGCATACGCCGAATGACACGGATGGCCCTGCACATCACAGCGCATCGCCAGTTTGCCTTTGTGGCCGAGTACCGGTTTCAGTTCGGTCGGTTCGCCGATGATGCACAGCAGTGGTTTGACCGGACGTTGCTCCAGCACCTTGAGCAATGAGCGCACGCCAAGGCAGCCGACTTCCTCGTCATAGGACAGCGCAATGTGTACCGGCAGGCGCAAGGACGCCTGCACCAGCGCTGGCACCAAGGCGAGCACGCAGGCGATGTAGCCCTTCATGTCGGCAGTGCCGCGACCGAACAGCTTGCCGTCGCGTTCAGTCAGCTGGAACGGCGGCAGCGTCCACGGCTGACCGTCGACCGGCACCACATCGGTGTGCCCGGACAGCACGATGCCCGGTTGATCCACCGGGCCAATCGTGGCGAACAGGTTGGCTTTGCTGCGCTCGTCGTTGTAGATCAGCGCGCACGGCACGTCGAAACCTTCGAGGTAGGCGCGGACGAATTCGATCAGCTGCAGGTTCGACTCACGGCTGGTGGTGTCGAACCCCACCAGCGTCTTGAGCAGTTCGACACTGTTCATCGATCATCACCGGCCACGCCATAACCCGGGGCCTTGGCGGGGTCGAGGGCGCGGTCGATGTAATCCTGAAGCTGCGGCTGATAGGCATCCCAGAGGGTTTGCAACTGACCGATAGGGTCTTCATCCGCCCAATCGACGCGCAGGTTGACGATGGGCCAGGTCTGTTCGCCGACCACCAGCACCGCTGCCGAATGCACCGGCCCGGCTTCGCCGCCCAGGGCTTTGGCGGCATGCAGGGCCTTGAGCAGACGGTCGGCCAATTGACCTTCGCCGTCTTCAAACGCGCGAACCATCGCTTCGATCACCGAGCGCCCGGCGAGCATGTTGCCGGCAGCGACGCATTGCTCGCCCGTGACCGCATTGTGCACGCCAAGGGTCTGCGCGCCGCTGAAATGCGCGGTCTGGCCGAGGTGGTTGATCGCGATGATCTGGCGGTACTGGCTGTAGCCGTTGCGCGTGAGGACTTTGTCCAGCGCATCGTCGGGCGCCAGACCTTGCTCCATCAGCGCGAGGACTTCCGGGCCGAGGGACGGCAGGGTGATGTTCTGGCTCGACACCGCGCCCACGCCCGGCAGCAGCCACGGGCAGCGCGCGCCGACGGCGATGCTGGAGGAACTGATGGCAACCCCGAACTGGCCGGTTTCGGCACAGCGGGCTGCGATTGAAAAGGTCATGGTTTTGTTCCTTTCTAGGAATGTGTTGTCCTTCAGGGCCTCATCGCTGGCAAGCCAGCTCCCGCAAGTACCTCAACACCCTGTGGGAGCTGGCTTGCCAGCGATGGCTACAACTCGGTGAACCTGCTTACTCGGGAATCACCGCAATCACATCAATCTCCATCAACCACTGCGGCTGCCCCAGCGCCGAGACCACCAGGCCGGTCGAAATCGGGAACACGCCTTTGAGCCACTTGCCGACTTCGCCATACACCGCTTCGCGATAGCGCGGGTCGATCAGGTAGGTGGTGGTCTTGACGATGTGGCTCATGTCGCTGCCGGCCTCTTCGAGCAGTTGCTTGACGTTGCGCATCGCTTGTTCAGCCTGCGCGCGCGGATCGCCGAGACCGACCAGATTGCCGTCGAAATCAGTGCCGACCTGACCGCGCACATACACGGTGTTACCGGCGCGCACGGCCTGGCACAGGTCATTGTCGAGGGACTGGTTCGGGTAAGTGTCCTTGGTGTTGAACATGCGGATACGGGTGTGAGTCGGCTGGCTCATGTGAAGCTCCTGGCAAAAGTTGGCCCGGCGCACCTGGCACCGGAGCGAAAGAGGGAAATCAGGCGTCGACGGTGGCGGCGGCTTTGCTGTGAGTGCTCGAATGCAGCGCGGCTTCACGCTGTTCGGCATCGCGATAGTCCAGATACTTGCGCTGCGTGGCGATGTGGTCGGCGACGTGTTTGGCGTCGTGCCAAACGCCCCAGATGAACGACGAGCCGCGACGCGATTGCCATGGCAAACCCAGGAAATACACCCCCGGTTCGCTCGATACACCGCGCTGGTGCACAGGCTTGCCCTTGTCATCGAACGCGGCGACTTGCAGCCAGGAATAATCCACGGCAAACCCGGTGGCCCAGATGATCGAGGTGATGCCAGCCTTGGCCAGATCCAGATCGGCCAGCGGGTTTTTCACGCACTCAGGCTCTGGCCAGGTTTCGCGAGCCTCCGGTTCTTCAGGCAGGTCGAGGCCGTTGCGCTCGATGTAGGCATCGGCGGCATCCAGCAGCGCGAGGTAGTTTTCGTCACCACGATTGAGGTTGCCGAGCAGATCCTGCTTGAAGGTCACCACACCGTTATTGAACGACTCGGTGACGCCCACCAGGATCATGCCGCGATGAGCCAGGCCACGGAAATCAATGGTGCGCCCGCCATGGGCGCCGCTGACGGCAATGGTCACGTGCTCTCGACCGGGTTTCATCGCCGCCTGATCCCACTCGCCGAGCACGCCCAGCCACCAGCAGAAATCACGGTTGCGATATGCACGCGGCGGCCGGTCGTGGGCGCCGACAGAGAGGTACACCTGCTTGCCGGAACGCTGCAGCTCATCGGCAATCTGCACCCCCGATGAGCCGGCACCCACCACCAGCACCGCGCCGTTTGGCAGTTGCTGCGGGTTGCGATAGTCGGCGGAGTGGATTTGCAGCAGACGCTCGTCCTTTGGCGCAATGGCCGGGATCACCGGTTTCTGGAAGGGCCCGGTGGCCGCGACGACGCGGCTGGCTTCGATCACGCCTTCGGAGGTCTCGACGGTGAAGCCTGGACGACCGGTATTGCGCACCACGCTTTTTACCTCGACGCCGGTACGGATCGGCGCGTTGAATTTCTTCGCATAAGCCTCGAAGTAGTCGGCCACGCGCTCTTTCGGGGCGAATCCGTCGGGATCGACGTCATCGAATTCCAGCCCCGGGAAGCGGTCATGCCAGGCCGGGCCGTTGGCGACCAGCGAGTCCCAACGCCCGGTGCGCCAGCGTTCGGCGATACGATTACGCTCCAGCACCAGGTGCGGCACACCGAGTTTGCTCAGATGCTCGCTCATGGCCACGCCCGCTTGGCCGGCACCCACGATCAGCGTGTCTGTTTTTATTATTTCAGTGGTCATCTCTACATCCTTCCTAACAAGGCAGTTGGATTCGGGCGCTGTTGGCTTGTCCGTTTTGCTTGAGGTCAGACTAGGGAGAGGGGGGATATCGGTAAAATATTATTAAGCTGGGATGTGAAGATAAAATTCTGATGCAGACAGGCGAAAGCCTTTAAATACGGGGCTTCAAAGCGTTCTAGGTGTGGGGCGGGGGACGTCTTGGCGACGACTTTTTGCGCAACCCGACATGACCGGCCATGACACCGGTCAGCGGATGTTTGCGGCTGATGAAACGGCGACGGGCTCGTCAACCGCGAGCCCGTCATCCCGCCTAGTTTCCATCGGCCACTTTGCGTTCGATCTCGTCGATCTTGCGCTGTAGCGTTTCGGTGTCCTGCTCCTTGACGCGGTTGGCCGTGGGGGTGACCACCTCGTCCACGGCGTGGGCCGCGTCGTCACCGTCTTCAAGATCACGTTTCACCACATCCACCGGTTTGCCCGACGTATCGACGGGCGGTGCCACAGGCTTGCTGTCATCAGTGTTGTTCATCTTCGCTACCTCCATTGTCCTGTACGTTGGATGCAGCGGTGGCGGACGAGTTCGAGATATTTTCAGTGCACGGGACGGCGAGGGGCCTTATCCCTGAGCGTGTGCTGCGGCCGCCAGCGCGTCGGTATCGACCCGCACAAACACCGAATCGCCAATGGCGGTGAGGACGTCGCCGGCGTACACCTCGCAGATCACCCGGGTCTTGCGCCCGACTTCACCCTCGACTCTGGCCTTCAACAGCAAGGGCACGCCCATCGGCGTCGGCTTGATGAATTTGATCCCGAGGTTGCCGGTGACGCAGTCGATGCGCGGCAGGCTGCCAGCCTCGCGCTGTTCCTGACGATAGTGACAAGCCATCGCGGTCCAGTTCGAGTGGCAATCGACCAGCATGGCAATCAGTCCGCCGTACACCAATTGCGGCCAGCCGCAGAATTGCGCGTCGGGCAGGTGTTCGGCGACGACATGCACGCCGTCCTCGTGCCAGCGGCTCTTGATGTGCAGGCCGTGAGGGTTGCGGCCGCCGCAGCCGTAGCAGACGCCTTCGGGGGCGGCGAGGTCTTGCAAGGGGGTGTCGAGGCTGGACATGGGTCTGGTCATCCTGGAGTGGTGAGCCCGGTCAGGCGAATACGGTTGCGGCCGCCGCGCTTGGATTCGTAGAGCGCCGCGTCGCCTTGTTCGATCAGCGCCGACAGGTTCGCTGGCGGCGTATCGAACAGCGTGGCGCCGATGCTCAAGGTCACGGCGGCGGAGGTGGGGAACGACTGCGAGGCGGTGATCAGGAACTGTTCGCGCAAGGCGTCGCCCAGTTCGATGATGCGTTCGCTCGAGGCACTGTTGAGCAGCATGACGAATTCATCGCCCCCCAGGCGCGCCGTCAGTGCGTTGCGCGGCAACAGCGAGCGGATCATTTCACTGAGGGCGATCAACAAACGGTCACCGGCGGTGTGGCCGTACTGGTCGTTGACCAGTTTGAAATTGTCGATATCGATCAGCAGCAGGGCGCCGGGGCGTTCGGTCGAAACGTCAGTGAGCAGGCGCGGCGCGCGTTTTTCCAGGGCCCTGCGGTTGTACAGGGCGGTCAGCGGATCGCGCTCGGCGAGGCGGGCGATTTCCTTTTCCCGGCGATAGCGCTCGGTGCCGGTCATCGACAAGGCAATCAGCATGATCGCCATCGCGCCTTCGACCAGGGAAATCTGAATGATCTCGCCTTTGAACGCGGCGAGGTCGATCAGCGTGCCGGGAATCACCACGGTCAGTGCCTTGGCAACATAGAACAGGCCGTGGGTGAGCAGCACGTAGCGCAACTGCACGGCGCCGACGCTCAGCGAACTGCCGTGGGGGCGCAGGAGGAAACTGGCCTTGAGGGTCGCCAGCGCCACCAGCAGCGAGTTGGCCGCGAGCATGACCTTTGACCACAGCTGGCCGTCGGGAAACAACAGCATGACCAGCCAGGTGAGGAAAATCAGGTACCAGGCCCGCGACAGGCGCGTCTGGGTGAAGCGCGCCACCCCCAGCAGAAACAGGAAGTGCGCGGTCACCAGCAAGCCGTTGGCGAACCAGATGCCAATCAGCGTGAAGCCACTGCTGCGCAGCAGCGCGAGGGTAGACCCTACGGAAATAGTGGCGAAACCGGCGCTCCAGAACAGCAGAGAAGGTTCGCGAATGCTGCGCCATTCGACCGCCAGGTACAGCGCAGCGGCGGCGGCCAGGGCAATCGAGATGGTCAGCATCGTTAAAGGGTCGAGCGGCATTTCTGAGCAGGCCTGTCTGAGTGGCGTCAAGACCGGCGATTGTAAGCGTTTGGGCCTGTTTTGGCAGGAGTGGCTGCCAACCAGCGGACCGGCGCGCCGACTTTTTACTGGCTGGCGTCAGCACCACGCGGCAACGACGCGCCGGGCCGCTGCGAAAAGGATCGACGGTTTCGCTGGACGTGCTCGCGGGGCGCCTCTGGTTCGCCAGGGCCGCAGGGCCGCAGGGCAGCCCGGCAAGTCAGGCCGGTCATTGCTGCGGCGCGAGCCAGGTGTCGACGACGCGCCGATCCAGTTCCTCCCAGTACGCCATGCCCAACACCCGCGTGGTGTTCAGCCCGCGCAAATAGCCGCGCAATTGCTGGGCGGTGTCGTTGATCAGCTGTGCATCACTGATGTTTTTGTCCAGCAATACGCTTTCGTACTGGACCAGGTATTCGGCCACTCGCTCGCGGTATTCGGGCAGAACGGCACTGCGAATCAGGTCAAACGTTCTCAAGGACGGCTCCTCATTGAGCTTTTTCTATTTGTAGTGAGTGTGTATCAGCCTGTTCGGCGCGCAACTATTGCTAGAAGTAATAGTGACCATCACGAAACGCAAGTTCTGCTTTGTCGGCAATCGGCGGAAAATCAGCCCCATCGAACACGCAGCTCAAGGAATTTGCGCGATGAAAACGTTGACACGACTGGCGCTGGTGGCCCTGCTGACAGGCGGGGTGTTCGGCACTTTACCGGCCGTCGCAGACGACGCCCGGTCTTGTCATTTCCAGGCCATCGCCGGCAGCAGTGCCAGCTTGCAGCACACTCAGACCGTGGGCGTGCTGTACAGCGACAACACGCTGGAAAACCTGCAATACCTGGAGCGTTACCACGACATGGCCGTCAACGGCGCGAAAGATGCGCTCGATGCGCGGATTCGCCAGGCCTTTGTCAGCAGTTCCGATCCGGAGCTGGCTGTCGACTGGCTGGTGAGTTCGCTGCAACAACAGTTCTCGTCCGTGACCCTCTACGACAGCCTCGATGCCCTGCTGCAGGCGCATCCGGACGTGGTGGTCAAGCTTGATACTTTCAATCGTCTGCTGACTCAACGCAACAGTCTGGTTGAAGCGCGGTTCACCGCACGCTTTTACGACGCCGACCTGCAATACATCGGCAAGGCTGAGGGCGCCGTGGAGAAACAGCTGCCGTCGGTCTGGGTACATGACCAGGCGGCGCCGCAGATCGCGGCGCAGATCAATCAGCAACGTGACCTGCAACTGAACGCGTTGAAGCAATTCGATGTGTCGCTCAAGGCTCTGGTGGCGTCGAGCTGAACACTTGAAACCTAAATGGCGACGGCGGCTCCGTGAGGCTGAACCGTTGCCCGTTGAACCGAACCTTTATTTTCAGGATGACACCCATGCGTTCTTTATTTGTGCCTGCCCTGGCGGTTGCCTCCTTGCTGCTTGCCGGCTGCGCCTCGGCGCCGAATAACCCGACCCTGACCTTGCAGACCAGCAAGACCCCGGCGCAGTACGCCGATTGTGTGGTGCCGAAGCTGCAAGGCAGCGCGCTGAGCCCGACCGTTTCGCAGACCCAGCGCAGCTACCGCATCGTAGTGCCGAGCAAGATCTCCGCCGACAACGTGCTGGAAGCGTACAAGGCCGGTAATGGCGGCAAGGTCTTCATCTATGAGCGTCACCTGCTGGCCTCGAACTTCCTGCCGTCGACTTTCGAGCGCGCCGCCCAGGACTGCATCTGATTCTGCCCCGAACACGTCTGTGAAAGTGCTCCTTTGGTTGGCCGCAACCAACCAATTCCTTGCCCCGCGCCGTCATTCGGTCGCGGGGCTTTTTTTGCCTGCGATTATCTGTGCGACGTCGACACTTGCAGGCGCTGTGAAACGGGATTGAATGCATCGGCAAAATCCGCCGGTTCGAAATGCTCGCGGGTGTCCATGCCGATACTGCGCAGGCTCAGGGTTTGCACATGCGAGGGGTACAGCGCCTGGGAAAAGTAACTGATCAGGAGGGAGCGACGGCGGGCGCCGCTGATGTTCAGGCTGGCGCCGTGCAGCAGATCGACATCGAACAACAGAATGTCTCCGGCATGCCCGTCAATCTGCACGGCGCGGGTTTCGTCGCTGCCGTTGGGGGGCGGCGCGTCTGGGGCGGGGCGATGGCTGCCGGGGACGAGGCGGGTCGCGCCGTTCTGCGGGCCATAGTCATCGAGGAATGCCAGGGCAATCGCCATGTCGCCCGGACGTTGCGCCGACAAGTCACGGTGCAACGACTGATGGCCGCCCCCGGCCAGCGGTTCGCGACCTTCGACCTGGGCGAGGAAGAAGCGCTCGGCAATCAGTTCACCGACCACCGCCAATACCATCGGCAACCGACACACCGCCTGAACCTTGGCATCTCCATCGAGCAACGAGTGGCGCCAGTCCGCGCCCCGTGGCGCCGGCCACAGGTGCGAAGGCTTTACCCCGGCATCGAACGTGGCGCGCAGATCCGCCAGCCATTCACTTGGAATCGCACGGCGCAGGAGGGTGTAGCCGTCTCGGTGAAGTGGCCCGCGATCTGTCATGGTTTGCCCTGTGGGTGTCAGCGCTGTCGCAGAAGGTATAGCCGCACAGGCGCCCCTTCGCCCGGCTGCGATGACAGGTTTTACCTTATGTCCCACGAGCACGGAACATGGAGGTTTACCCCGGTGGCCGCGATTGCCATCGGTTCAGACCCATTTGAACCGGGCGGGGAATCTGGCGGTAAAGCAGGTTCCCGATGCGCTGTCTGACGTCACTTGCAATGTCCCGTTGTGCGCTGCGGCAATCTGCGACGCGATATACAACCCCAGCCCCAGACCCTCGCAACGCTGCCCGGCTTCGGCACGGGAAAACGGTTCGAACAGCAACGGCATCAGCTGCGCTGAAATCGGTGTGCCCTGATTGGTCAGGGAAATCACGATCTCGTCGTCTCGCGCATAGGCCTTGAGGACGATCGGCGCGCTGTTCGAGCCGTGGGTGACCGCGTTGCCCAGCAAGTTGGAGAGCAATTGGCTGATGCGCAACGCATCGCAATAGACGCCCGCCGGAACAGCCAACTCCTGGATGAACGTCGCCTGCGGATACGAGGCTTGAACCTCGGCGAGGGTCAATTGCAGGGTGTGCTGCAAGTCATCCACCAGTTTGCGCTGCACGGGAATCCCGCCGCCGAGCCGTCCCCGGGCAAAATCGAGGATGTTTTCGATCAGCACGCCCATGCGCACGGAGCTGTTGCGAATCGCGGAAATCAGGCTGAGCGAGCGTTTTTCTTCGGTTTTGATTTCCAGCAGATCGGCGCTCATGCGGATCGCGCTCAGCGGCGTGCGCAGGTCATGCCCGAGCACCGCGATGAATTGCTCGCGCAGGCGCCCCAGTTCATTGGCGTTGTTGAGTTCGAGTGTGGTCGCCTGGAGACGGCTTTGGGTGTCGAGACTCATCGCAATCAATTGCGCGAAGAGGGTGAGGGTTTTGGCAATTGCCGGCTCGTCGAGATTCGCCGGTACCGAGTCGATGGCGCAGAGCGTGCCGAAGAATTCACCACTGGCCTTGACGATGGGAATGGAAATGTAGCTTTCCAGACCATAGGTTTTCGGCGTGTGATGCAGGGAAAACACCGGGTGGGTGCTGGCGTGCCCGAAGATCACCGGCTGCTGATGCTGGCGGATTTCATGACAAATGGTCGATTCAAGCACCAGTTCGCCGCCGGGCTTGAGGCCGAAATCGATGGAGTCATCGACAGCGCAGGCGACCCAGTTCTTTTCTGTGACGCGTGCGACGGCGGCGAAACGCATGCCGGTCAGGTGTTTGACGATGCTCAGGATCACGGGCACCGCATCAATGCTGCGGATGGCTTCAATGTCGGAAGCGAATGCTGGGTTGGTCATGAGCGTGCTCGAATGGAGATCGCTCAGAGACTATCGCTTATTGTCGACGCTGACTAACGGACTCGTCTGAAAAATCACAAGGGGCGCCTGGATTTCCCGGGCGCCCCTGTTTTTTTGCGGTGATCGAATGTTTCGCGAACTCAGAACCTGTATTTGGCGGTCAGCATGTAGCTGCGCGGATTGCCGTAGTTGTCGGTGGAGCCCCATGTGGTGTTGTAGCCGATGGACGAGTAGTAGACGCGGTCGAAGATATTGTTCGCGTTGACCTGCAGATCGAGGTGCTTGTTGACCTCGTAACCGGCCATCAGGTCGGTGACCGCGTAGCTGCCTTGCTCCAGACGGTAGCTGCCAACGGTGAGCGGAACATCGTTGTACAGGCGGCTCTGCCAGTAGACGTTGCCACCGACGCGGAATTTCTCCAGCGGCCCTTGCAGGCGATACAGGGTCGATACCTTGAACAGGTGCTCAGGCACATCGGTGTCGAAGCGCTGATTGTTGTTGGCCGGGTTTTCGTCCTTGATGTAATGCGCACGGGTGTAGGTGTAGCCGGCGCCGACCTGCCAGTTCTCGGTCAGTGCACCTTGCAGTTCGACATCCAGGCCCTGGCTGCGCACCTTGCCGGAACCCTGGTAGCAGGTCATGACCGGGCACCCGAGCTGACTTTCGGCCAGGGTGGCGCGGTTGCTCTGGTCGATCTGGAACACCGCCAGGCTCGCGTTCAGCGCGCCATCGAAGTATTCGCCCTTGATACCGACCTCGTAGTTCTCACCGACAATCGGTTCGAGCAGTTTGCCGGAAAGATCCTTTTGGGTTTGCGGGGTGAAGATGTCGGTGTAGCTGGCGTACACGGAGTGATGATCGTCGAGCTTGTAGATCAGGCCGGCGTAGCGCGTGAGGTTGCGCGTGACTTTGTAGTCGCCGTCGCCGCTGCGGTCGTCGTTGTCGTACCAGTCGAGGCGGCTGCCGAGGATCAGTGTCAGCGGGTCGGCCAGGCTCAAACGGGTGGTCAGGTAAACCGCATCCTGAGTGGTGACGTTGCGGGTTTTGCTGTCACGCACGAAGTCGGGCTTCGGCGCACCGATGGGCCAGGCGGTGGTGTAAGGGCTGTACTCTTTGCTGGTCGCATCAAAGACGCGGTTGCTGGCGCCGACGACCAGCTCATGCGTGCGTCCGAAGGCCTCGAACGGGCCGCTGGCAAAGCCGTCGAACGCTCTCTGCTTGTCGGTGTTGTGCGATTGATAGGCGGTGGTTTCCAGCGGACCGGCATAACGTGACAGGTAGGTGCCGGAGAACTCGCCGTTCAGCGTCGAGGACGAGCCGGCGACGTGCAGTTTCCAGTCGTTGTCGAAACGGTGCTCGACTTCACCGAACACGGTATCGATCTGCAGTTTCTTGTTTTCCCAATCCGTGCCGGGATAGGTGGAGCGGGGCAGATCGAGGTGATGGCCGTCAGTGCCGATCGGCAAGCCGCCCCAGAAATAGTTGGTCTGTTCATTCTGTCGGGAGAAACCCAGGGTCGCCGTGGTGCTGTCGCTCAGATCGGCTTCACCGATGGCGTAGAACAGACCGTGCTCGTTCTGTTCTTTATCGCGGAAGCTGTCGGCGCCCTGATAGGAACTGACCACCCGGCCACGCACGGTGCCGCTTTCGTTCAGCGGGCTGGAGGCGTCGATCTCGCCACGGTAATCATCCCAACTGCCGGCAGCCCCCGTGAGGGTGACTTGCTGATCAGCGGTCGGGCGCTTGCGCACCATGTTGATCGCGGCCGAAGGGTTGCCGGCACCGGTGACCAGACCGGTCGCGCCACGGACGATTTCCACGCGGTCGAACATCGCCAGGTTCGGCTGCACGGCCATCGAGAACGGCGAATACGAGCTGGGCAGGCCGTCGTACATGATGTTATCGATATCGAACCCGCGCGAGCTGTAGGTCTGACGCCCCGGGCCGCTGGACTGATTGAGGAACAACCCCGGCGTGGCTTTCACCACATCGTTGATGCTGGTCATGTTCTGGTCGTCCATGCGCTGGCGGGTGATGACCGTCACCGCCTGAGGCGTTTCGCGCATGGTGAGCGACAGTTTGGTCGCAGTCTGCATCGGGCCGGTGGTGTAGGAGTCCGTGCCTTCGGTGGTGCTGCCCATCTGCGTCGCGCCAATTTCAGTGGCGCCAAGTTCAAGAGGACCCGAAGGCGCAGCGGTTTCGGCTGCAGCCTGTGGCGTTTCATCTGCCGAAACGGATGCGACGCCGGCCATGCAAATCGCGATGGCCAGCAGGTTCGGTGAGAGATTCGAGCGGCGATAAAGGGTTTGAAACGACATCAATCTGCTTCCCCAAGTGAACAAAGACGAATCCAGTGCGAGTGCGTGTAAGAATTATTCGCATTAGTTTGTCAGATCGAACCCCTCGAAGAAAGCCATACGAGTCAGTTAGTTAATGAATTTTTCACATTTGTGCAGGCGTGCGCCGGCAGCGAATGATCGAAAAAGCTTCGATCAACGCTGCTGGCGGACGGGGGGAAATGTAGAAGAAACAGGCGCTTAATTCAGATCTTCAGCCTGGTGTCGTTCAGGCACCTGGGTGTCTTCGTCGCCCCACGTGCGGTTGACGCGCAGGCCGCGAATCACCGCCGGTCGATTGGCGATTGCCTCGGCCCAGCGTTGCAGGTGGGTGTACTCATGTGCCGCAAGGAATTGCGCCGCCGAATACACGCTGTTGCGCACCAATTGCCCGTACCACGACCACACCGCGATGTCGGCAATGGTGTAGCTGTCGCCGGCCAGATAAGCGGTTTGTGCCAATCGCCGGTCGAGCACATCCAGTTGGCGCTTGGTTTCCATGGTGAAGCGGTTGATCGGGTACTCCATCTTCTCCGGCGCATAGGCATAGAAATGCCCGAAACCGCCGCCCAGATAAGGCGCCGCGCCCATCTGCCAGAACAGCCAGTTGAGGGTTTCGGTTCGGCCTGCCGGGTCTTTGGGCAGCAAGGCGCCGAACTTTTCCGCCAGGTACAGCAGGATCGAGCCCGACTCGAACACGCGAACCGGTGGCTCGACGCTGCGATCCAGCAGTGCGGGGATCTTCGAGTTCGGATTGATCTCGACAAACCCGCTGGAGAACTGATCGCCTTCACCAATGCGAATCAGCCACGCATCGTATTCGGCCTCGCTGTAACCCAGTGCCAACAGCTCCTCCAGCAGGATGGTCACCTTGACGCCGTTGGGTGTAGCCAGCGAATAGAGCTGCAACGGATGCTTGCCGACCGGCAAGGCCTTGTCATGGGTCGGCCCGGCAATCGGGCGGTTGATACTGGCGAACTGACCGCCAGACGGCGCATCGTTTTTCCAGACCTTGGGCGGAACGTAGGGCGTTTTGCTCATGAAACGGACCTCATCGTTGACGGCTGAGAACAGACACACACCCTAGGGAAAATTCCCCTGCCGTGCCAGGGTTACTTGGCGCGGCTGGCTGGCGCAATGTCTGCGCGAAAAAGTCCACGCTGCCGTCGGATGCCGCCGTGTGCGAGGGCAGTCGCCTCAGAAAATCTTGCCCGTGGGCGTGCAAATCAATCGAAACTTCGTCGCCGACGCGGCTGTCCAGAGCCTTACACCTCCTGGCAGCTGTGATGCCAGGAATGCTCTGGCACCGGCGAAAAGCGAGGATCGAATGACGATGACAGTGGGCGACTTTCTGGTTGAACGACTCAGCCAATGGGGCGTTACGAGGATTTTTGGTTATCCGGGTGACGGCATCAACGGTGTGTTCGGGGCGCTGAGCCGGGCACAGGGAAAGATCGAATTCGTTCAGGCCCGGCATGAGGAAATGGCCGCATTCATGGCCTCGGCGCATGCCAAGTTCACCGGAGAGCTGGGCGTGTGCATCGCCACTTCCGGCCCCGGCGCATCTCACCTGATCACCGGTCTTTACGATGCGCGGATGGATCACATGCCGGTGCTGGCGATCGTCGGCCAGCAGGCACGCACGGCGCTGGGCAGTCACTACCAGCAAGAACTCGATCTGGTTTCGATGTTCAAGGATGTCGCCGGCGCCTTCGTGCAACAGGCCTCGGCACCGTCGCAAGTGCGGCATTTGCTCGACCGGGCCGTGCGCACAGCGGTCGGCGAGCGTCGCGTGACCGCACTGATCCTGCCCAATGATCTGCAAGACCTCGCATATGAGTCGCCGGCTCGCGCCCATGGCACGGCGCATTCCGGGGTCGGTTACAGCAAACCGAAAGTGATGCCCTACGACGTCGACTTGCAGCGTGCGGCAGAGGTGCTGAACACGGGTGAAAAGGTCGCGATTCTGGTCGGCGCCGGCGCGCTGGAGGCGACCGATGAAGTGATTGCCGTCGCGGAAAAACTCGGCGCCGGCGTCGCCAAGGCCCTGCTCGGCAAAGCGGTGTTGCCGGATGATCTACCTTGGGTCACCGGCAGCATCGGATTGCTCGGCACGGAACCCAGTTATAAATTGATGACCGAGTGCGACACCTTGTTGATGATCGGCTCGGGCTTTCCCTATTCCGAGTTTCTGCCCAAGGAGGGCCAGGCGCGCGGCGTGCAGATTGATCTGCAACCCGACATGCTCAGTCTGCGCTATCCGATGGAGGTCAATCTGCACGGTGATGCGGCGCAAACCCTTGGCGCGCTGCTGCCGCTGCTGAAAGAAAAAACCTCACGCAAATGGCGCAAGAAAGTCGAAGGCTGGCGCGGCAGTTGGGAGCACACCCTGGAAAAACGCGCGATGGCCAAGGCCGATCCGGTCAACCCGCAGCGCGTGGTCTTCGAGCTGTCGCCGCGTTTGCCCGAGCAGGCGATCATCACCAGTGATTCCGGCTCCTGCGCCAACTGGTATGCCCGCGACCTGAAAATCCGCCGTGGCATGAAGTGCTCGCTGTCCGGTGGCCTGGCGTCGATGGGCGCCGCCGTGCCTTACGCGATTGCGGCCAAGTTCGCCTTTCCCGAGCGCTCGGTGATCGCCCTGGTGGGGGACGGCGCGATGCAGATGAACAACATGGCCGAGCTGATTACAGTCGCCAAGTACTGGCGGCAGTGGGCGAGTCCGAAGTGGATCTGCGCGGTGTTCAACAACGAGGATCTCAATCAGGTCACCTGGGAGCAGCGGGTGATGGAGGGCGATCCGAAGTTCGAAGCCTCGCAAAGCATTCCTGACGTGCCGTATCACCTGTTCGCCATCTCCATCGGCCTGAAAGGCATTTTCGTCGACCGCGAAGAGGACGTCGCCGCCGCGTGGGAACAGGCGTTGGCCTCGGAAGTGCCGGTGGTGATTGAGTTCAAGACCGACCCAAATGTGCCGCCGCTGCCACCACACATCAAGCTTGAGCAGGCGAAGAAATTCGCCACGACCTTGCTCAAGGGCGACCCGGATGAAGCGGGCGTCATTGTGCAAGCCGCCAAACAAGTGCTGGCGAGCGTCCTCCCGGGCAAGAAGTAACCCGAGCAGGCGCGGCCGCCAGATGCGCTCTTTCAAATGGTGAAGTGCAGGATCGCACCGAGCTTGAACAGCGTCTGGCGGCGTTCGACGATGAGCGTTATCTGTTGGCACTGACAGCGTTGATTGCAGGTTGAATCAGACCGACAAGTGCTCGTAGAGGATGGTCGCGCCGACGATCATCAACACCACGCCACCAACGATTTCCGCACGCTTGTCCACCACCGCGCCGAGCACCCGGCCGAGCATCACACCGATGGTCACCATGGTCATGGTCGCCAGGCCGATAGCGGCCGCCGCTCCCCAGATATTCACGTCGACAAACGCCAGACCCACGCCCACGGCGAGCGCGTCGATGCTGGTGGCGAACGCTGTAACGGCAAGAATGACGAAGGAGTGCTGGCCGGTTTTTTCGTCTTCCTCGGCTTCGTGCCTGAGGCCGTTGTAGATCATGTGCAGGCCGAGAATCAGCAGCAGCGTGAAGGCAATCCAGTGATCCCACTCCGCCACCCAGAGACTGGCCGCCTGGCCGATCAGCCAGCCGATGACAGGCGTGATGGCTTCGATCACGCCGAAGATCAGGCCGGTGCGCAGCGCTTCACTGAGACGGGGTTTATGCAGACTGGAGCCTTTGCCGATGGCGGCTGCGAACGCATCCGTGGACATGGCCAAGGCAAGGAATATGAGGGAAACAGGATTCACGGTGGCACACTTCCAGTCGGGCTATGAGTCAACGACACAACCACACGCCCGACGTTAGGCATGGATGTGTCGTCGGTCTCACCAACCAAAAGGTGTTCGCACCACGGCGTGTTGCCGAGAATGTTGATACGAACGCTTCCGAGGGACTCGGAAACAGGCTACTCCCCAACGAGGAGCCGGATCTTAAACGGCTGTACATGAAAATTTTGTATACGCGCCGCGCTAGAACACTCAGGCTGAAATCAGCTGAGCGGGTCGGTGATGAAGCCGAATTCCTTCGAGGCTTTCATGACTTTTTCTTGTAAATTCCCTGGCTGATGCAGGCTGATGCGCAGGCTGATCTCGTGGCGATGGGGGAATTTAAAGCCCAATGAAACAAACTGATAATGATGGTCGTTGTTGTAGCGAGCGACGGCTTGAGTGTGACTGTAAATAGCATTGTCGTAAGTTCCGCATAATACGATGGCCTTGTATTGTGGGAGGTTCTGTTTTTCTGGTGAGAAATCTTCGATATTTATCTTATTGCAACGAACTCTGATTTTTCTGAACTCGTCGATAATTTCGTTGTGCAGTTTATTCTTCGTGGCAGTGCTGAGGAGAGCGATGGGAGGACTTTGCCAGACGTTAAGGTTCATTGAATCGGGTGTGAGTGAGTCTTTACGGTAAATAGCTCTGGTGAACGCTTGTCCGAGTTGGGTGATGCCTCGCCCGGAGGTAAGGCCAAGCTGCTGCAAGGTGTTAATTGACAGTGCCTGGATCGGGCTCATGTTCTTGACGTTAAAAATGTTGCCTTGGGATAGAACAGTATTCCCGTGCTGAGGCATTACTTCATGCTCTGAAGCAATTTCTGCATATCTTAGTAGTTCGATGTCGCCGAACGTCAGTTGTTTTAAAGCAAGAACAAAGTGTCTGCGGGTTTCTCTGTCAAGTTCGCCGTATCGAAGTGAAATAGTCAGCTGGGCGTAGGCTTTCGCTTTGCCACTATCACTATCGTTCATGCAGGCTTGCAATAAATCGCCGAATTCAATTTCGTATCCGGCATTGTCGAAGTTTTTATTGGTTTCGGCAGTCTCATTGCAGATCATCAGCTCTTGGCAGAACAACTCGATCCGTTCATTTTTCTTTTCTTCCAGTAGCTCGATAAGCCGTTTTGCCACGTCTGCCACGTCTTTCAGGCCTGGAATCAGGCCTGCGATAGGCAGAATTTTGTTTTCAAGCTGCTTGACCAGTTTTCCGGCCTTGTTTTTTTTATCGGTGCTCATGTACTTGGACCCGAAAGTAATTGGCTATCGTGAAAAAAGTTTTGTCGGTATGGAAGATCAATTCTGGACAGGCACTTTCCATTCGCATTCGACCCGGGCAAAGTGAGCCGGAACCTCTACGTGGGCAGTGAAGAATGTCGTGAAGTCGAAAGGCGTGAACGCTTCGGGGGCTACCAATACGCGCTGCTGAGTAGGCCCGAGGAAAATAACCGGGTTGCCCTTGTCAATGTTGACGCAATCGTGACGGCTATTGAAATCCAGTGCCTGAGCAATCAAATAAACTTTCTGGGTCAGGCGTTCGTCTGACAGTTCGTTGTTCCTCCAGCCGTAGACCTGGAATCCGAAAATGCAGATGATGACCGCGAACAGCAATGGCTGCCAGGAGAAGTTCTTTACATATCCTTCTTTGATAAAGCCCCAGAGCATCTGTGTACAAACAATGATATTTATGATCAGGGCGAAGCCGGAAAGGCCAATCAACCAGGGCAGTGCAAATTTGAACAGTGTCATCGCTGTGGTAAAGGCGTAGGTAATCGGAAGAAGGGTTGCGTCGACTGCAAAAACACTATTTACCAGTGCAGCGGCCTTACCGCTTGCAACCAGTAACATTGCAGTGAAGGAAACGTAAGTTATCCATCGTATCGACGTAAATGTCCAAAGCGCACTCCAGAGTGTCGACTGCTCGAGACTCGCGCTGAGGAAAAGCATCGCTAGCAAGGCTCCCCAGATTTTAAGGGCAAGTAGATTGCTTTGAATCCAGGAAATGTCAGGATTCGATTGATTGCCGTTGGCCATGAGCATCAGGGCGATCAGACCAATGATTGCCAGTGCCCAGCGCACTTGGCTCTGCTGTTCGTCTGCTCGCTGGTCAGTCTGCCGAAGAAGACGACGGAGCAGCGTATGAATTTCACGCACATGGAATTTCATCGACTTGGTCGAGTTACGCGACAGGTCGGTTTCATTGCCTTTTAATTCGTGGTGAATTTTTTCCAGCCAACTAGTGACGGGTTTGTCGGATTCGTTCATTTCTCAGTCCCTTTTCATGCTCAACGCTTTGGAGTGCAGTGGCGAGCTACGTTGATCATTCCTTCCACTGGATTTTTCTGGATCGACTCACAAGTCGGCGTTACTTCATCAAACTTGAGCGAAATGATCCATTACGCTGCGGTCGATATGGGCAAAAAAAGATGGCTCTCCATTGATAGGGCCTCCACTGGCACCGGCGTGCCCTCGCTATTGCTCCTCCAATGAAAAAGGCCGGAGTAAGTATCCGGCCAGTCTTTTAAGCAGTGCTTTTGGTAGGCGTATCAGCGGTTGAGAAACGCCAGCAGATCTTCATTCAACGCTTCAGCGTGGGTCACTGCAAAACCGTGCGGCGCGCCGGCGTAGACTTTCAGCTCGGCACCCTTGATCAGCGCAGCGGCCTGCTTGCCGGTGGTTTCGAACGGCACGATCTGATCGCCGTCACCGTGGATCACCAGGGTCGGCACATCAATCTTCGCCATGTCCGGGCGGAAGTCGGTTTCGGAGAACGCGGTGACGCAATCCACGGTGCCTTTCAGCGAAGCCAGCAGGGCGACGTTGAGGGTTTGCGTCAGCACGCCGTCGGAGACTTTCTGGCCCTGATTGGTGCCGTAGAACGGCGCGGCGAAATCAGCGATGAACTGCGCGCGATCCTTGAGCAGACCGGCCTTGATCCCGTCGAACACCGAGGTGTCGACGCCTTGCGGGTAGTCGGCTTTTTTGCCGAACAGCGGCGTCACCGCGCCCAGCAGCACCAGACCGGCAACGCGTCCGGTGCCGTGACGCGCGATGTAGCGGCTGACGTCGCCGCCGCCCATGGAGAAGCCGACCAGCGTCACGTCGCGCAGGTCGAGGTGCTGGATCAGTTGCGCGATGTCATCGGCAAAGGTGTCGTAATCGTAGCCGGTCCACGGCTGGTCGGAACGGCCAAAACCACGGCGGTCGAACGCGATGGTGCGGTAGCCGCGACTGCTCAGGTATTCCATCTGGTATTCCCACATGTCGGCATCCAGCGGCCAGCCATGGCTGAACAGCACGGGTTTGCCGCTGCCCCAGTCTTTGTAATAGATCTCGGTGCCGTCATCGGTAGTGAATGTGCTCATGAAAACTCCTTGCTTGAGTAGGCGTTCGGGAGGGACTTTGAAAGCAGGATTCACTATCCGCGCAATCGAACGCGGGCACTTGTATGCAGGTGCTGCGCTGTTGGCAGGGTTCTGTTTCGCGAACACGGTTGTAAGGTCCAACCCCACAAAAGGATTGAAGGGGAGACGCATTGACCGAGCAATAACGCTGAAAAATCTCCCGCCAAGTCGGTGGCTACAGCGGCAATGGCCGACTGTCGAGCCAGCGCGGGACTCACCTCTCTGCTGCACAGATGAACATCGGCGCGGGCGGCAGTTTTGCGGCGGGTGCGACCTCGACCATCAGTGTGGACGGGGCACTCATCAACTCCGGGCGCATCACCTCCAGCGAAGACCTGACCGTCAATGCCGGCAGCGTGACGAACTACGGCACCCTGGGTGCCGCGCAGAACCTGAACATCAACACGCCTTCGCTGCTCAATGATCGTGGGCTGATTTTCAGCGGTAACGACATGACGCTCAGTGTGGGCAATCTGACCAACCAGAACGGTGACTTCTACGGGTTGGGGAATGTGACGATCAAGGGTTACGGGACCGCACAAGCCAGTCAGGTGTCGAACCTGTCGGGTTCTATGGAGAGCGGAAAGACCTTCAAGATCGACGCAGCGAATTTCGCCAACCGCACCTCGGGAGATGACGGTACGCAGAGCTTCGCCCTGAACCGCAAGCTGGTCTCCGGCTTCATCGGCGTTCAGTGCGGCGATTGCTCGGGCGGTACCTACGACGTCAATCTGATTGCCCACGAAGTGTTCGAGGGGGGGCAGGACAATGACACTACGGCTTCGTCGTTGCTGACGGCCGGCGCCGATTTCATCTTCAACGGCGGTGAATTCCTCAACAGCAAAAGTACGCTCAGTGCCTCCGGCAACATCACCATCAATGCCAACAACATGAGGAACGTCGGTGCGGTCAGCGGTAGCATCGAGCGCACCCGAATCTTCCGTACCGGCGCGATCGACTCAGGCTCGTTCAATGTCTTCATGCCTGAGGTGGTGGCGTATAACCAGCGCAATAACCCTGACTTTCCGAACGTCTATTACATCGACGGAACCGGGAATTTTGCCCAAGGCGTTGTTACATCGGCAACGGGGCGGGAGCCTGGTCACGATGGCGGTCTGACCCGAGTGGTCGTGATCAAGGACTCGGTGACGAACAAGTCGGTGGGGGACCTCACTCTCTCCGGTTATGCCTGGGGTAACACTAATCCGCAGTCTCAGTACGATCCCAATAACCTGGTCGAAATGCCGACCAGACTGCAGGGCTTCACGCTGACCTCTGATAAAGAGGTCGCCACTGACGGCACCAGTCCCGTCGCGGGTCGCAACGCGGTCATTCAGGCCGGCGGCAATGTTTCAATCAACGCC
Organism: Pseudomonas sp. EA_5y_Pfl2_R50; assembly: GCF_963970475.1. Taxonomy (NCBI): domain Bacteria; kingdom Pseudomonadati; phylum Pseudomonadota; class Gammaproteobacteria; order Pseudomonadales; family Pseudomonadaceae; genus Pseudomonas; species Pseudomonas sp. EA_5y_Pfl2_R50. The sequence goes on from NZ_CAXAPT010000005.1 coordinate 185,008, forward strand.
ACCAAGGAACTGCAAAACAGCGTGATCCATCAGGATTACGGCTCCGCCGGTGGCACCAACAAGGTCGGCAACACCAACGTCGGCAACACCGGCACTACCGTTATTCGCATCAACAGCCAACTGCCGCCGGACCTCGCCCAGCAGCAGGTGAACCCGCTGTCCCTGCCAGGCTTCTCCCTGCCAACCGGGGAAAACGGCCTGTTCCGCCTGAGCGGCCAGGGCGCCGCTGATATCGCACCAGTCGCCACGACCGGCCCGGCGCCGACCTGGACCGTGGGTGGGCAAACCGTTGCTACGGAAGCTCACGTCGTGGCTGCCAGCAGCGGCGGTCCGCGAAATCTTTTCATTGACGCACCGCCCGCAGTCTCCGACAGCACGCGCGCGGTAGACACGTTCCACCGCTCCCCGAGTGTCGTGCAGGCCGTGGCCAGCACTGTCGACGTTAACGTGCCGGTGAAACCCGCCGGCCCGGGCATGAAAGATCGTGGTACCGACGCCAAGGAGTCGATCAACACTCGCCCGGTGACCCGCGTCACCGGTCTGCCAGACACCAAGGCGCCGTCCAACGCGCACAAATACCTGATCGAAACCAACCCGGTGCTGACCGACCTCAAGTCGTTCATGAGCTCCGATTACTTGCTGGAAAAGCTCGGCTACGACCCCGACCAGAGCGCCAAGCGCCTCGGCGACGGCCTCTACGAGCAACGCCTGATCCAGCAAGCAGTTACTGCACGCACCGGCCAGGCTTTCATCGACGGCCAGACCTCCAACGAGGGCATGTTCAAGTACCTGATGAACAACGCCATCGCCAGCAAGGACGCCCTCAACCTGTCGGTAGGCGTCGGCCTCACCTCGCAGCAAGTCGCCGCGCTGACCCACGACATCGTCTGGCTCGAAGAGCACGAAGTGAACGGCGAAAAAGTGCTGGTGCCGGTGGTGTATCTGGCGCAAGCCAATGGCCGTCTGGGTCCGACCGGGGCGCTGATTGCCGGTAATGATGTGACGCTGATTGCCGGTGAAAACCTGGATAACGTCGGCACGTTGAAGGCGACGAATAATCTGTCGGCGACGGCGGGTAATAATCTGATAAATAGTGGACTGATTCAGGCTGGGAATCGTCTGGATCTGTTGGCGACCAACGACATTATCAATAAGTCCGGGGGCATCATCACCGGGCGTGACGTGTCGCTGAACACACTCAATGGGGATGTCATCAACGAGCGCACCATTACCTCGTCCGACAGCAGCACGCGTTTCGGTACTCAGCATCACGATTTTGCTGATACCGCTGCACGTATCGAAGCCACCAATGACCTGAGCATCATGTCCGGGCGCGACATAAATATCTCCGGTGGTGTGCTGCAAAGCGGTCGAGGCATGGATCTTGATGCCGAGCGCGATCTCAATATCGCAGCGACACAAGTCACTAACAGCGTATTTCACGACAGCAAACACAACAGCAGTGACGTCACTCAACTGGGTTCGAACGTCAATGCGGGACGCGATTTCACAGCGCAGGCCGGTCGCGACCTGGCAGTGATCGCCAGCCAGATTGATGCTAAGCGCGATGTCTCGATGAGCGCTGCCGAAAACTTGATCATCAGTTCTGCGGCGGACGAACAGCACTCTTTGTCCAAGAGCAAGAAACTTACCGTTCAGGAAGATCATGTCAGCCAGGTCATGTCGGGGGTGACGGCAGGCGGCAGTGTGGCGCTTAGTTCTGGCGAAGATCTGACCGTTGTCTCCAGCCGGGTCACGGCGGGCGACGAGGCGTATCTGGTAGCGGGTAACAACCTGAATATTCTCGCGGCTCAGGACTCTGATTACTCTCTGTACGACAAGAAGAAAAAGGGCTCTTTTGGTTCCAGTAAAACCAAGCGTGATGAGGTGACCAAGGTCAACAACATTGGCAGTGTGATCACCTCGGGTGGTGACATGGTACTGGTGAGTAATGGCGATCAACACTACCAGGCCGCCAAACTGGACAGTGGTAATGACCTGACCATCACCAGTGGCGGCTCAGTTACTTTCGAAGGCGTCAAGGATCTGCATCAGGAAAGTCACGAGAAGAGTAGTTCAAGCTCGGTTTGGAGTTCTGCGAAGGGTCGAGGGAATACCGACGAAACACTGCGTCAGACCGAACTCACAGCCAATGGCAATCTGGTGATCAATGCCATTGACGGATTGAATATCGACCTGCGCGACATCAACCAGAAGTCGGTCAGTCAAACGATCGACGCTATGGTCAAAGCAGATCCGGGGCTCGCCTGGTTGAAAGACGCCGAGAAACGCGGTGATGTTGACTGGCGCATGGTCAAGGAAACCCACGAATCGTTCAAATACAGCAACTCCGGAATGGGGCCGGCGGCGATGTTGGCGGTGGTCATCATTGTTTCTGTGCTGACAGCAGGAACCGGAACAGCCGCGACGATAGGGGCTACTGCAGGTCAAGCGGCTTCGTCTGCGGCAATCGCTGCGGGTGCTTCCGCATCTACGGCTGCTACCATTGCCGCGGCTGCATCTGCGGCAGCCACGGCGGCGTTTTCTGCAGCGGTGGGACAGGCTGCTACCAGCGATGGGTGGCGATTTCCGTACCGGTGCGATTGCAGCGGGGGCGAATGAGGCACTGGTTGATTTTCTGGCCGACAAACTGTTGCCGGTAGGTGTTGACAAGAACAGTGCGGTTTATCAGCAAGGGATAAACAAGTTACTGGCAGCCTCGCAGTTGGTTGGCGTACTGACGGCTGCAATTACAGGTGGGGATGCGTCCACTGCTGCTGCTGTGACAGCCAATGCAACCCAGTACAACAATCTTTACCATCCGTCCGCCGAACGATTGCTCAAAGAGCTTGAGGGATGTCGATCAACTGCTGGTTGTAGTGCGCAAACGATCCGCGACATCGTCACGAAGTATGAGGATCTGTCCGCCCAACGTTCGATGGCAATCAATGATTGCAAAAGTCGGGCATGTGTTGATGAAATCCAGAGCAGCGCCGTTTCCATGGATACTCCGGTGGCGAAGGATCTGTTGAATTTCCTTCGCAGGAACGTTTCTTACGACATGGTGGGTTTGCTTAACGGCAACCCCTGGTCGATAGCCGTTCCATCGCAGGGCGTTGACGGTTGGGGGCTTTATTTACCTCCGATAAACAAATGGCCTTCGCCAAAAACCTGGCAGAAGGTTGGTTGACCCCCGACGAGATGGCTCTCGCAGATCAGTGGGCAAAAGATACCAGTTGGCTGGATCAGCAAGCGGGTCAGCCGCTAACGCTGCAACAGCGGGCGACGTTGATGACTGAGCTGCAGATGACAGCAGGGATGTTACTGATCGGCAAAAGCGCCCCTTCCCAAACTGGTATAGAGTTTAAGCCAAAATGGACGCGAAGAAGCGCGGGCCAAATTGACGCTTATACCTCACCCTCAGAAGCAATAAAAACGCTGGAGGCCAATGGTTACAACAGAACGTTTTCAGGGGACGGAACGGTCTCCATGCTGACCAAGGGAGACAGGACTTATAAGTTCTATCCAATGTCTATGTCGACAAAAGAACCTACGGCAGAATTGCTGATCAAAGGCATCGACAAAAAGATTGTCAAAATCCGATTCAGGTTGAGTAAATGAGCGTGTCAAAAGTGGAATTTAAAGAAGTGAATCGGATAACGGCAGCGTTATCGAGGCACCTTGATCTGGAAAAAGATCTTCCCGCGATGGTCTTTCTTGATTCAGGGCTTGAGTATTATTTTTTTGAAAGGCCACTGCTAAGTACTACGGATGTTCTCAGTGAATTGGTTTGCTTGAGCTATGAGGTTTTCTCGACAGACGTATTCGCCTTGTTCAGCGCACCTCCTAATAGCTCGTGCTACCTTTTCGATGGGAACAACGTCGATGAAGGTATCGAAGTCTTGAATTCTGGCTTTCGGGACTTTTTCAAGGGCACTGCGGATTATCCGATGATCATCGGTAATCTGGGTTTTGATTGGCTATTGTTTGAAAGCGCTTACGAAGAGTTTGGTGTGCTGGCTCTTAATAAGGCCAATGCCAAGTTAAAATTTTCTGAGGGCGTAGGGCGTAACTTGATCCGTTCCAAAGAGTTTCAAGGCCTTAAAGGTCGCGATGGAACTTTGGACACAATCATTGACGCGTTTCATGATTATTTCAATGGTAACGGTGGGCGGATCCCGCTCGAATAAAACATACCACTTTAAAGGTAAGTGGGGACAGGCCCTGAGGGATCCCCACAAACTACTCCAGCACCTGCGCCTGTTGATGTACCTCGGCTCGCAAGGCGCGCTCAAGTCTCACCAAAGTTTTTCGAGAGTTTGAGCCGCGTCCACTGCGCCAGTATTCCAAGCCCAGTCGCCACAGCGACAACACCCGTCGGCGTTTAAGACTATTGCTTTGAATACGCTGTTCATGACCCGCTTCGCGGGCCTGCAACCCCGTTAAACAAATGATGTAATTGGCCAAAGCCGAGATCAGTAAAAGCACTTCGATTCGGCGTGGACAGTGACTCCGATGGCGAGTCACGCCAACGCCAAAGTGCTCGCTTTTTACATCCCTGAAGCCTTCCTCTATCTGCATACGCTGCTTGTAAATGGCCACGATTCTCGATGGATTCCATTGATCCTCCGGTAAGTTGCTGGCCAATAACCAAGGCTCTCGCTCACGATTGGCCGATTGCCTGCTGAGTTTGTTTTTGGCGATTGAACCGGTGACACGCTGATGCTTGCGACCCTTTGCAGAATGCCTGATGCAGTACAAATGGATGAAGTGCGGAGCGCTTTGGGTCATCTCGATCCGACCCAGTGATTTTGGTGAGGACGACGCCAAGGCGTAGAGGTTTTTAACCGGCAGCCAAATTTGTGCGTCGTTGCGGTAGAGGTCCCGGTTACGCACTCGACCCACGTAATACCAGCCTTGCGCCTCGACGGCTTTGATCCATGACCGACGAAAACCTGCATCAGCTACAAGGATCGGAATGCAGTCTTTGGGGAGCATTTCGGCCAACGTTTGCAGCAGCCGTTTTTGATATTTCGGACAACCTTCGCGCTCATGAACGCTCTCGTAAATCGGGAACGAACGTCCTGCCAGAGGAATGGCTGCACGCAACAAAAAGAACTCTCCAGCCGCATCGATCGGTGACCAATCGACCAGGATCAACGGATGTCTCAGCGACCCCAGCAAGGCTCGCAACATGACCCAGTAAAACAGCGAACGCTCAGTTTGCAGATGCCGGTTACCCAGCAACCGATCGACTCGTTTGATGGCGTGTTTGGGGTAGGCCTTGCCTGACATGAATCGACCAAGCCCCGTCAAAGTGAGCCGACGTCCTTGGAGTAAGGCGCTGACACAACACATCAATGTTTTCAAACGACGAGAATGGACAGTGGGAAGTGCTTGGGCGAGCGCGCTGTGTAAGAATCGGATGGCCTGCATGGGATCGGGATCTTGTTTTTGTGTGGTGCAATACAAGCTGCCGACCCATGCAGGTCTCTTCAATTACTAACTTCTTGATTTATTGTAAGAAAAATCGGGGATTTCTCAGGGTCTGTCCCCGTTTTACTAATTTCCAGAAGAACCTCGACATTGCGAAGAACATGCTCAGTGCCCGGCTCAAGGGCCTGGTGGAGCAGGGGATCCTGCAAACGGTGCCGGCAGCCGATGGCGGCGCCTACAAGGAATACGTGCTGACAGAGCGCGGCAAGGCCTTGCAGACAGTGATTGTCGCGCTGTCGCAGTGGGGCGCAGAGCTCATGTACGCGCCGGGTGAGCCGGGCTCGGTGATGGTCGATGCAAAAAATCACCAGCCGATTCGCACGCTGCAATTGATGTCGGCCGACGGCCGCTTGCTCGCACCGGACGAGGTGGCGACGCAGTTTGGCGTTGAGCACTGAGATAACGACCGCAACATAGGTTTGACGTCAAAATGATGGCTATCTAATATCGCGGCGTTGTTTTGAGATCATTCCCAGTCCTGTTGTGCTCAATAGAGATTTCTACGTGAAAAAACGTGTGCTCGTGACGCTGACCCTGCTGCTTGCGCTGTCAGGTTGCCATTCCAATGTGCGTAACTCTTCTCCCAGCCTGCTGAAAGACGGCATCCAGCTGCATCAAGACAAAGTGGTGGTGGACGCCCAGCACGCCAAGGTCATCATGAAGTCTTCTGGCGGCACCTATCCGGTGGAGTTCTCCATTCGCCGCGCCGATGATCCCGACCAGCGCATGGAGGTGCTTGGCACCGTGGTGGATTCAGGTCGCGGCAAGGTCTTCGGCTGGATCGCCAACCTCAATGAAGTGGCCAACAGCGCCACGGTCAAACGCTTTCCGCAACTCGAAGCACAAGCCGACGCCGATAAGCCGTTCGAGGTTTCGGGGTATTCGAACAGCCGGGTGACTGCGGGGATTTATACCTGTGGGCCACTGAAGACCACGTTCACTCCCCAGCGGGGCAAGGTGTATCAGGTGGAGTTCCAGTTCAACGGTGAGCTTTGCGAGCAGCATGTCTACGACGTTACCCAACCGCAGCAGCGCATCCCTGTCGCGGGTTGATCCTGCAACGCGCCGCACTGAATTCAGTTGAAGAAAGGACATACCACGTGAAACGGAATCTCTCCCTGGCCCTTATCGTCCTGGCGGCAACGCTGGGTGGCTGCGCCGTCAACAAACCGAGCAACGATCCAGCCTTGATCGGTGCGTGGAAAGGTGTACGGGCCGAAAACGGCAAATGCCAGTTCCTCTCCTGGAAAAACAACTTCAAACCTGACGGCACCTTCACCATCACCTTCTTCCGGGATGCCCAGCAGACCCAGGCGATCCAGTCCGAACACGGCACCTGGAAGGCGGCCAATGGCAAGAACGAGTTGCGAACCGCCGGCGTTCCTCTGCCCGATATCTACACCTACACGTTGATCAATGCCGACACGGTGCATTACGTCAATGTGGCGAAGGACCCGTCGGGCGATTGCCAGGAAGACTACGAGTTCACTGAGCGTCGTATTCGCGGTTAAGCTGGTTTGAAAAAGGACGACTTGATGCGTTATCTGGCATCCACGATTCTCATGGGGCTGATGGCACTGCTGTCAGGCTGTAACACCACGCCGTACGACAAAGCGACGATTTACTACGACCGTACACAGTTCCCCGCACAAATCGTAAAAGACGACCCATCGCTGAGTGATCCGATTCTTCAGCACGGGCGCTGCTCATTGATTGTCTCCACGCCTGGGTCGAACACCGGCAGTTATTACTTCTGCACCTACGCACTCACTGCCAAAGGGCTTTATGTGCAGGGATGGGATGCCAAGGCGCTCAAATATGAGGAGATCATGCACGTTGATTTTGCGACGCTGAGAAAGATTTCTCTGGCTTCATTTCTGCGTACAAACCAGCTTCAGTTGACGGAAGAGCGTCGGCAGAGTGCGTTGAGTGCCTGTATCGATGAAGGCGGGTATATCGATACTGCCGCCACTGAGCGGCTGTTCGAAACCATCAAAGGCAAGGGCGTTGCCGTGGTGAAAAGCGAAGGCATGATGAACCCGCCTGCGCCACCTTCGCCTGTTTTCGTTCCAATCATTATTCCGCGTTGATCTGATCACCGATGCGTTGCGCAGACAGCAACACTCCCTGAGACGCGGAAATTCCCGGGGGTGAAGAACTCACTCAAAAGTAAGTGCCCCGAACAATGTCGGGGCGTTTTCACTCACCGGGTTTGAACGGTAAAACGTTTACCGAAACGCCGGCACCACATGCTTGATAAACAGCTCCAACGACTTCTTCTTCTCCGCATGCGGCAGACTGTTGTCGCACCAGAAGCTGAACTCATCGACCCCCAGTTCCTGGTAGTACTTGATGCGCGGAATGATCTCTTCCGGCGTACCGATCATTGCAGTCTTGTGCAGGCTCTCCAGCTCAAACTCCGGGCGGCCGGCGAATTTCTCTTCCGGGCTCGGGGCGAGGAAGCCATTGACCGGGGTTTGCTTGTTGCCGAACCAGGCATCGAAGGTGCGGTAGAAACGTGAGATCGCTTTCGCGCCGACTTTCCAGCCGTCCGGATCGTCAGCGGTGTGCACGTGGGTGTGGCGCAGCACCATCAGTTGCGGACGCGGGACGTCAGGGTTGTTGTCGAGTGCGGTCTGGAATTTGTTCTTCAGGTCGACGACCTCTTCGTCGCCCTTCATCAGTGGCGTGACCATCACGTTGCAGCCGTTTGCCACGGCGAAGTTGTGCGAATCCGGGTCGCGGGCGGCGATCCACATCGGTGGGTTGGGTTTCTGAATCGGTTTCGGCACGCTGGTGGAGGTGGGGAATTTCCAGATGTCGCCGTCGTGGGCGTAGTCGCCTTGCCACAGAGCGCGGACCACCGGAACCATTTCGCGCAGGGCCTGACCGCCGCTGGAGGCGGGCATGCCGCCGGCCATGCGGTCGAATTCGACCTGGTAGGCGCCGCGTGCCAGACCGACTTCCATGCGCCCGTTACTGATGACGTCGAGCAACGCGCATTCACCGGCCACCCGCAGCGGGTGCCAGAACGGCGCAATGATGGTGCCGGCGCCGAGGTGGATGGTTGTGGTTTTCGCCGCGAGGTAGGCCAGCAGCGGCATCGGGCTCGGCGAGATGGTGTATTCCATGGCGTGGTGTTCGCCAATCCACACGGTGCTGAAACCGCCGGCTTCGGCCATCAGGGTCAGTTCGGTCAGGTCTTCGAACAGTTGGCGGTGGCTGACGCTTTCGTCCCAGCGTTCCATGTGGATGAACAGGGAAAATTTCATGACGCTTCCTCGGATCTTTTATTGTTGAGGCTACAAAACCTGTCGGAGCGAGCGGTGTGTCAGAAAGAAATCGAAATCTGATACACCGCTATCGCGAGCAGGCTCGCTCCTGTAGTTGATTTGTGTAGGGCTGACGATCAGGCCAGAACGGGCAGGGCGCCCATCTTGCCGTGGCAGTACACCAGCGGCCCGGCGATCTGTTCGGGAACGATCAGGTTCTTCACCGCGCCGACCATGATGGCGTGATCGCCGCCTTCGTATTCGCGCCACAACTCACACTCGATAATAGCCGTCGCATTGGCCAGGATCGGGTTGCCCAGCTCGCTCAGTGTCCACTCGATGCCTTGGGCCTTGTCCTTGCCTTTGCGGGCGAAGGCGTAGGCTTCGCTTTGCTGGCCGCCGGACAGAACGTGGATCGCAAAACGCTTGTTCTTGATCAGCACCGGGTAGGAATCGGAGCTGTAGTTGGGGCAGAACAGCACCAGCGCCGGGTCCATCGACAGCGAGCTGAACGCACTGGCCGTCAGACCGACGATCTGACCGTCATCGTCCAGAGTGGTGATAACGGTTACGCCGGACGGGAACGAGCCCATGACTTGTTTGTAGATGGCGGCATCGATCATTGCTCGGTCCTCAGGTGTTTTGACGCTGTTTTTATGTGTTTGTTGGTCTGATGGTATACCAGTATTCGATCTTTGCAAGGGCTTTTGAGCTGAACCGATAAACGTGTCGCGTTCGTCGGAAACTCAGCATTTACGGGGCTTTCGGCTGGTCTGCAGGCCTCGGTTTCAGCGAGGATGGCGGATCAGATTGCGCTGAAAACTACGGATCAGTCTTGTGAATTGTTTGGAATACCATAATATGGTCGGCATCTGAGGGGCGGCCAAAGAGTCCCCCCGGTTTGGCTTCATACAACGATAAGAACAGACAAACTCGAGTTCATGCATATGTCCCAGATGTCCCGGCAAGAGCCGTTGATCGAGAATCATACGGTCGACTACGTCCCAATCGCGGAACGCCACGGGAAGGCCCGCGACCTGTTCACCCTTTGGTTCAGCACCAACATCGCGCCACTGCCCATCGTCACCGGCGCGATGGTGGTTCAGGTGTTCCATCTCGATTTGCTTTGGGGGCTGCTGGCGATTGTGCTGGGGCACATGATCGGCGGCGTGGTGATCGCGCTGGCCTCGGCCCAGGGGCCGCGCATGGGCATTCCGCAAATGGTCCAGAGTCGCGGCCAGTTCGGACGCTACGGTGCGCTGTTGATCGTGTTCTTTGCGGCGATCATCTACATCGGCTTCTTCATTTCCAACATCGTGCTCGCCGGCAAATCCATCGTCGGTATTGCGCCTGCGGTGCCGGCGCCGCTGAGCATCCTGATTGGTGCGCTGGCGGCCACGGCGATTGGCGTGATCGGCTACAACTTCATTCACACGCTCAACCGCATCGGCACCTGGGTGATGGGCAGCGCGCTGCTCGCCGGCTTCATCTATATCTTTGCCCATGACTTGCCGGCGGACTTTTTCACTCGCGGCGGCTTCAACCTGTCCGGCTGGCTGGCGACGGTGTCGCTGGGGATCATCTGGCAGATCAGTTTCTCGCCTTACGTGTCCGATTATTCGCGCTACCTGCCAGCAGACATCGGCATCGCCAAGCCGTTTTGGGCCACCTATCTGGGCGCAACGCTGGGGACGATTCTGTCGTTCACCTTTGGCGCCGTTGCGGTGCTGGCAACCCCGCAAGGCACTGACGCGATGGTCGCGGTCAAGCAGTCCACCGGTTGGCTCGGGCCGATTCTGATGGTCTTGTTCCTGCTCAATATCATCAGCCACAACGCCCTCAACCTGTACGGCGCGGTGCTGTCGATCATCACCTCGATCCAGACCTTCGCCAGCCAATGGACGCCGAGCATCAAGGTGCGCGTGGTGTTATCCAGCGTGGTGCTGGCGGGCTGTTGTGTGGTGGCGCTCGGTGCCTCGGCGGATTTCATTTCCGAGTTCATCGGTCTGATCCTGGCGTTGCTGCTGGTGCTGGTGCCCTGGGCGTCGATCAACCTGATCGACTTCTACCTGATCAAGCGCGGCCACTACGACATCACGTCGATCTTCCGCGCAGACGGCGGGATCTACGGACGCTTCAATCTGCACGCGATCATTGCCTACCTCATCGGCATCATCGTGCAACTGCCGTTCGCCAATACTTCGCTGTATGTCGGGCCTTATGCCAACCTGGTCGACGGAGCGGATCTTTCCTGGCTGGTCGGCCTGGTGGTCACCGTTCCGCTGTATTACTGCCTGTCGACACGCGGCCAGCCTCAACAGAGCAGGGCGGCGAAGCTGGGTTACACCGACTGACGTAATCAGCGTAAACAACAATGCCCGGCCAAGTGCCGGGCATTGTTGTTTACGCATTCGCGCGGTCATTCATATTGGCCACATCGATCCCCTTTTGGCCCATCACCCACTGTGATCCAGCTACGCTGTCAGCAAGAATCAAAACCATAATCAAGCGCCGAACTATTTTTGCCCTTGGCTGCCTTTCAAGCCGCTGCCGTGTACAGAACATAAAAACCATCGAACTCACGCCGCATTTTGGGGAAACAACCATGGTCACGATGAAACGCATTCTGGGTGCCGCCGTGTGCGGGCTGACGCTGCTGGCCAGCGCCGTTCAGGCCGAGCAGCGCGAACTGCGCGTGTACAACTGGGCGGATTACATGCTGCCGTCCGTGCCCAAGGATTTCGCTGCGAAAAGTGGCGTCAAAGTGACTTGGGACACGTTCGACACCAACGAATCCCTGGAAGCCAAACTGCTCACCGGCAACTCCGGTTACGACCTCGTCGTGCCGTCGAACCAGTTTCTCGAAACGCAGATCAAGGCGGGCGTGTTTCAGAAACTCGATAAATCGAAACTGCCGAACTGGAGCCATCAGGACCCGGAGCTCTTGAAACTGCTGGGCAAGAACGACCCGGGCAATCAGTACGGCGTGCCCTACATGGTCGGCACCGTACTGATTGGTTTCAACCCGGCCAAGGTCAAGGCAGCATTAGGTGACAACGCGCCGGTGGACAGCTGGGATCTGGTGTTCAAGCCAGAGAACATGGAAAAGCTCAAATCCTGCGGTGTCGCGATGCTAGATTCGCCGACCGAAATCCTGCCGCTGGCCCTGCATTACCTCGGCCTCGATCCCAACAGCCAAAACCCCGCCGACTATGAAAAGGCCAAGGCGCTGATGCTCAAGGTTCGCCCTTACGTGACCTATTTCAATTCGGCCAAATACATGACCGACATCGCCAACGGTGATATTTGCGTGGCAATCGGTTATTCGGGCAGTTTCTATCAGTTCGGTAACCGTGCCAAAGAGGCGAACAATGGTGTGGTGGTCGACTGGCGCTTGCCGAAGGAAGGCGCGCCGATCTGGTTCGACACTTTCGCCATTCCGAAGAGCGCGAAGAACGTCGAGGAAGCGCATGAGTTCCTCAACAACCTGCTCGACCCGAAAGTGATCGCGCCAATCAGCGATTTCCTCGGCTACCCGAATGCGAACAAGGATTCCATGCCACTGATCAACAAGGAAATCACCGGCAACCCGAACCTGACACCGACGCCGCAAGCCCTGAAAAATCTCTACGTCGTCCAGCCGTTGCCGCAGAAAATCGAGCGCGTGCGTACTCGCGTCTGGACCAACATCAAGTCCGATAAATAACAGCCAACGCAAACCCGATGTGGGAGCGAGCCTGCTCGCGAAGGCGGTGTGTCATTCAACTTCGGTGTTGACTGGCCCGACGTCTTCGCGAGCAAGCCCGCTCCCACAGTTTTTTTGGGGTTTCATTCAGTTCGGTGTCCGGCATCTCGGGTCATGATCAGGCTGAGCAGGACAGAGCCAGAAAATCGAGCGCGTGCGTACTCGCTTCTGGACCAACATCAAGTCCGATAAATAACAGCCAACGCAAACCCGATGTGGGAGCGAGCCTGCTCGCGAAGGCGGCGTGTCATTCAACTTCGGTGTTGACTGGCCCGACGTCTTCGCGAGCAGGCTCGCTCCCACAGTTTTTTTGGGGTTTCATTCAGTTCGGTGTCCGGCATCTCGGGTCGTGATCAGGCTGAGCAGGACTGAGCCAGAAATCACCCCGCCCACCACCAGCAGCGACCACTCCACCGGCATGTGCAACCAGGGCATCAACACCATTTTCCCGCCAATGAACACCAGCACAATCGCCAACCCGTATTTGAGCAAATGAAAGCGGTCGGCCATGTCCGCCAGCAGGAAGTACAGCGCCCGCAGGCCCATGATCGCGAAGATGTTCGAGGTGAAGACAATGAACGGATCGGTGGTGACGGCGAAGATCGCCGGGATGCTGTCGACCGCGAACATCAAGTCACTGGCCTCGATCAGCACCAGCACCAGAAACATCGGCGTCGCCCAGCGCACGCCGTTCTGCAGGATGAAAAAACGCTCGCCATGAAAACTGCTGGTGATGCGCATATGCCCGCGCACCCAGCGCAGCAATGGATTCTTTTCGAGGTCAGGTTGCTGGTCGGCGAATATCAGCATCTTGATCCCGGTGATGATCAGGAACACGCCGAAGGCATACAGCAGCCATTCGAACTTCGTCACTAGCCACACGCCGGCAAAGATCATGATCGCGCGCATCACGATGGCCCCGAGCACGCCGTACAGCAGCACCCGCCGCTGCAATTCCGGCGGCACCGCGAAGTAGCTGAAGATCATGACGAAGATGAACATATTGTCGACCGACAAAGATTGCTCGATCAGATAACCGGTGAGAAATTCGAGGGATTTCTGCCGGGCGATGTCCGCGCCGAACTCACCGTGCAAATACCACCAGAGCAGAGCCGCGAAGCTCAGGGCCAGCAGGCACCAGGCAATGACCCATGACAACGCTTCGCGCACTGACACCCGATGTGCCTTGCGCCCGCCGAAGACAAACAGGTCCAGTGCCAGCATGGCAAGAACGAATGCGATGAAGGCGCCCCACATCCAGGGTTCGCCGATACTGATGTTATCGATGTTCGTGGCGGGCATGTCTCGCTCCCCGTCTTGTTGGTTTTAGAGTCAGACAAGGCCATGCTAGCGACGAGTTTGTGGCAAAGAAAAATCGTTTATTTCGCGGCAACAGTTCGTTAATAACGAAGTGTCGGGTCGCCACGTGGATTCCCGGTAGCGCGATTTTCAGCGTGGCGACGATCAATGCCGGCGTGATTGCCCGGCTTCGCCAATGTGGCGATGAATCGAAGCGCTCGCTAAACGTCAACGGCGCCGGGGCTGTTCAGTCCCGGCGCCGTGTTGACTTCAGGACAGCGGCGGCGTGCGCGGTGGCACCTGACGTCTGGAGCCGGTCGACTCGAATGCCGACGCCAGACGCAGCAGCGTCGAATCGTCGTAGGCACGGCCGGCGAACGTCAGCCCGGCCGGCATGCCGATATCGGCCATCACGCCCATCGGCACCGTGACCGTCGGTACGCCAAGGTGACGGATCGCGAGATTACCGTTGGCAACCCAGACGCCGTTGCTCCAGGCGATGTCTGCCGATTGCGGATTAACATCGGCATCGGCCGGGCCGACATCGGCGACGGTCGGGAACAACACCGCGTCCAGCTTGAGTTCATCCATCCAGTCTTCCAGGTCAAGCTTGCGGGTTTTTTCCAGGCCACGCAGGCCGTCCGGCAGCGTCGGGATCTGGTCCCACGGCGTAATGCCGCGCTCGGCCATGCGCACGTATTCATCCATGCCTGCGGCCAGATCGCCCTCGCGGTTGGGCAGGGTGCCGGGATCGTGAGGGAAGATTTTCGGCCCGTCCACATCGGCCAGACGATTGAGCTTCGGATCACCGTTGGCCCGCAGAAAATCATCGAACGCCCAGGCCGACAGGTCCCACAGTTCGTGGTGCAGGAACTCCTTGGAAACGATGCCGCGATTGAACACGGTCGGCGCACCGGGGCGGTCGCCTTCGCAGTTGGAGACCAGCGGGAAATCCACTTCGATGACTTCAGCGCCGGCCGCTTCCAGCGCTGCGCGCGCCTGTTTCCACAAGTCGATCATCGATTCGCGGGTGTTGATGCGTTGCCCGGTCGGGCCGCCTATGCCCGGTTCTGCGCTGGTGCCGGCTTCAGGGTCAGCGTTGATGTACATCTTCGGCACGCCCAGGCGCTTGCCGGCCAGTGCATCGGCGTTCACCGCCAATTCGGCGTAGGAAGCCGGGCGCACCGACATCACGCTCGGGATCGGTACCCACGGTTGCAGGCGCCACAAGTCGCCACGGGTGTCGCTGTCTTCGGCGACCACCACGTCGAGCACTTCGAGCAAGTCAGCCATGGTCCGAGCGTAGGGCACGACCACGTCCATGGTCGGGGTCAGTGGCCAGTTGCCGCGCACCGAGATCACCCCGCGCGACGGCGTATAGGCGCACAAGCCGTTGTTCGACGCCGGGCCGCGACCGCTCGACCAGGTTTCTTCTGCCAGGCCGAATGCGGCAAAACTGGCTGCCGTGGCGGTGCCGGCGCCGTTGGAGGAACCGGAGGCGAATGGCGCCGTCAGGTAGTCGGCGTTGTAGGGACTTTCGGCGCGACCATAAACGCCACGCTGCATGCCGCCATTGGCCATCGGCGGCATGTTGGTCTTGCCCAGGCAGATCGCCCCGGCGGCGCGCAAGCGTTCGATGGTAAACGCGTCACGGTGCGCGACAAGATCGACAAATGCCGGACTACCGGACGCTGCCGTCAGGCCTTTGACCAGATAGCTGTCTTTGGCGGTGTAAGGAATCCCGTCGAGCGGGCCGAGGGTTTGGCCCTTGGCGCGACGCTCGTCGGCAGCGTGCGCTTCGTTCAGCGCTTCGGGGTTGCGGACCACCACGGCGTTGAGCGCGGTGGCAGTGTCAGCACCGTCGTAGGCATCGATTCGCGCCAGATACGCCTGCACCAGCTCGACCGAAGTGGTCTGGCCGGATGCCAGGGCTGCACGCAGTCGGGCAATGGAAACTTCAGTGACTTCGATCATGTGATTACCGCCGTCAGGTTCTCAAAAGGTTTTTATTGTGGAACGTGCGAAAGATTTCAGATGGGTGTAACTCTACCCTGAACTTTGCGCAAAGGCTTGCTCAAACTCGATAATTATCGGGTAATTCAGCGGAAAAATTCTCCCGGCGTCTCACCAAACTGTTGCCGGAATGCCGAAATGAACGCTGACGTCGAGTCATAACCGCACGCCAACGCTACGTCAGTCACGCGTTCCCCACGCTCCAGCGGTGTCAGCGCTCCGAGCAGGCGCAAGCGCTGGCGCCAGTGGCGAAACGTCAGGCCGGTATCGCGCAGGAATAACCGACTGAGGGTCTTTTCGGTCACCGCGAATTTTTCGCTCCACTGACTCAGGGTGGTTTGCTGTTCCGGGTGTTGCTCCAGGCTCTGGTAAATCTGCCGCAAACGGGCGTCCTGGGGCAGCGGCAGCATCAGGTCGATGGCCGGGGCTTCGGCCAATTGATCAAGGATGACCTGGGCCAGCCGCCCGTGCGCGCCGCGCTCGTCGTATTCGACCGGCACCCCGCTGAACGCGCGGATCAACTCCCTGAGCAGATCACTGACGGCCAACACATGACAGCGCTCGGCGGTGCGACCGGCGACACTGCAGTCAATGTAGAGGCTGCGCATTTCAGTATGTGGCGAACTGAACACCCGATGCGGCATGCCCGCCGGAATCCAGACTGCGCGCTCCGGCGGCGCAACGAAACGTCCGGCGGCGGTCTGCACTTCGAGCACGCCCGCAATCGCGTAGGACAACTGCACCCACGGGTGGCTGTGGCGGCGGGTCAGCGCACGATTGGGCAGCGATTCGGTACGCCCATAGAGCGGGCGCGGCAGGCTGGGCAGCCCGGGAATGCTGCGTCTGACGCTTTTGTCGTGTCCTTTTGGCGGCATCTGAGGGTTCTTCGGCGTTAGTCGGTAATTTCCGATCACGTTAGAGTCGCAATCACGTACTGGCAACCCCCTGGATGAGCACACCATGACCCGCCCAAGATTCCTGCCCGACAACTTTACCCTGACCCTGATCGGCGTCGTGCTGCTCGCCAGTTTCCTGCCGGCCAGCGGTCAGGTCGCGGTCGGCTTCGGCTGGTTGACCAACATCGCCATTGCGCTGCTGTTCTTCCTGCATGGCGCCAAGCTGTCGCGCGAGTCGATCATTGCCGGCGCCGGTCACTGGCGCTTGCACCTGCTGGTGTTTGGCCTGACCTTTGTGCTGTTCCCGATACTTGGTCTGGTGCTCAAGCCGCTGCTCTCGCCGCTGATCGGCGACAAGCTGTACATGGGCATGCTCTACCTCTGCGCGTTGCCGGCCACGGTGCAATCGGCGATTGCCTTCACGTCGCTGGCGCGGGGCAATATTCCGGCAGCGATCTGCAGTGCGGCGGCGTCGAGCCTGTTCGGGATTTTCCTCACGCCGTTGCTGGTGACGCTGCTGCTCGACGTTCACGGTGACGGCGGTTCGACAATCGATGCGATCCTGAAAATCAGTGTGCAATTGCTCCTGCCATTCATTGCCGGGCAGATCGCCCGGCGCTGGATCGGTGCATGGGTCGGGCGCAACAAGCACTGGCTGAAATTCGTCGACCAGGGTTCGATTCTGCTGGTGGTTTACGGCGCGTTCAGCGAGGCGGTCAACGAAGGCATCTGGCATCAGATTCCGGTCGTCGATCTGCTGGGGCTGGTGGTGGTCTGCTGCATTCTGCTGGCGCTGGTGCTCGTGGCTTCGACGCTGCTGGGCAAGGCCTTCGGTTTCAGTCAGGAGGATCGCATTACCATCCTCTTCTGCGGTTCGAAAAAGAGCCTGGCCACGGGTGTGCCAATGGCGCAGGTGCTGTTTGCCGGCAGCACGATTGGTGTGCTGATTCTGCCGCTGATGCTGTTTCACCAGATTCAGCTGATGGTGTGTGCGGTGTTGGCCCAGCGTTATGCGAAACGCCCGGAGTCGGTGCCGGAGCTGATGGCGCAGGTTGATCCATAACGCTTACAGCGTTCCTGTACGCATTCAGCGCTGGTAGAGGTCATCAACGCTGAGGCGACAGTCGCGGTAGGGCGGGGGAATCGACGGGCGTTAGGCGTTTCTTTTCCTTCACCCCGCCGGCAAAGCTGAAATCAGTCTAAAAACACTCATCCATCATTCGATGGTTTTTGCTAGCCTCAAAGGTGTAGGCGAAGACGCAGACTGATGCGCAATCGGATAGCAAGGGGGCGTGGGGCGCGCTCCGAAAGGTACACGGTTAGAAAGATCTCCGCGCTGAGATCCAGCCCTTATGCCGTGTGAAGCAGTTGAGGCCGTCCTTTTCCTGGGCCCGGCTGTGGGAAGCCCGATAAACCTTGTAAGCCAGAGACCAGCACTGGCCGCCTACTCGAACACCAAAGCCCGCTTCGTGCGGGCTTTGTCGTTCTTGCCAGGTCAGATCGATTGCAGCGCCTGCGCCAGGTCCGCGCGCAAGTCTTCGAGGTCCTCCACGCCCACCGACAGACGCACCAGCCCATCACCGATGCCGAGTTTGGCGCGGGTATCGGCGGGAATGGTCGCGTGGGTCATGATCGCCGGGTGCTCGATCAGGCTTTCGACACCGCCCAGGCTCTCGGCCAGGGCGAAGATCTTCACGTTCTCGAGGAAGCGCCGGGCACCGGCCAGATCGCTGTTCAAGTCCACGGAAATCATCCCGCCGAAGCCGTGCATCTGCCGTTTGGCCAACTCATGCTGCGGGTGCGACGGCAGGCCCGGGTAGTGGACGCGTTTGACCTGCGGCTGTTGCTCCAGCCATTGCGCCAGCGCCAAGGCATTGCTGCAATGACGTTCCATGCGCAGCGCCAGGGTCTTCACCCCGCGCAGGGTCAGGAACGCGTCGAACGGCCCGGAAATCGCGCCGACGGCGTTCTGCAGGAAGCCGAGTTTGTCCGCCAGTTCGGCATTCTGCCCAACCACCGCAATGCCGCCGATCACGTCCGAGTGACCGTTCAGGTACTTGGTGGTCGAGTGCAGCACGATGTCGAAACCCAGCTCCAGCGGTCGCTGGATATACGGGCTGGCGAAGGTGTTGTCGGCCACGCTGATGATCCCGCGTGCGCGGCAGATACGGGCGATGGCGGCGAGGTCCGAGAGGCTCAGCAGCGGGTTGGTCGGTGACTCGACCATGACCATCCGCGTGTCGTCCTGCAGCGCCGCTTCGAACGCCGCCAGGTCAGTCAGCTCGACGTAGCTGAAATGATGCCCGGCACTGCGCTGGCGCACCTTGTCGAACAGGCGGAACGTGCCGCCGTACAGGTCATTGCCGGAGATGACGTGCGAACCGGCATCGATCAGTTCGAGCACGGTGGAAATCGTCGCCAGCCCGGACGCGAAAGCAAACGCGCGGGTGCCGCCCTCCAGATCCGCCACGCAACGCTCCAGAGCAAAACGCGTCGGGTTGTGCGAGCGCCCGTAGTCGAAGCCCTTGTGCACGCCAGGGCTGTCTTGCAGGTAAGTCGAGTTGGCATAGATAGGCGGCATCAGTGCGCCGGTGGTCGGGTCCGGCTCTTGCCCGGCGTGGATCACCCGGGTCGCGAAGCCTTGGGATTTATCGTCGTGCTGACTCATGCGAGGGATCTCCGTAATTGATTGAGCATGTCGGTGCGGGTGATCAGGCCATGGAAGCCCGAGGCGTCGGCGATGATCGCCACGAGGCCGCGACTGAGCACCGATTCCAGCTCGGCGAGGTCGGCGCCGGGCGCGAGGGTTTGCAGTTTGTCGGTCATCACGCTGGAGACCGATTGACTGAAGCGTGCGGCGTCTTCGTGTACTGCCAGCAGGATGTCCGATTCGTCGATCACGCCGACCAGTTGCTTGCCTTCAACCAGCACCGGCAGCTGTGAGACATCCGCCAGACGCATGCGCTGGAACGCGGTCAGCAGGGTGTCGCCGGGGCCGACGCTGATCACCCGGCCGTCCTCGAAACGGCGGGCGATGAGGTCGCGCAGGTCGCCATAACCCTTGCGTTGCAACAGGCCCTGATCGGTCATCCACTGGTCGTTGTAGACCTTCGACAGATAGCGCGTGCCGGTGTCGCAGACAAAACTCACCACACGTTTCGGCTCGGTCTGTTCACGGCAATAACGCAGCGCCGCAGCGAACAGGGTGCCGGTCGACGAGCCGCCGAGAATGCCTTCGGCCTTGAGCAACTGGCGGGCGTGATCGAAGCTTTCTTCATCGCTGATCGAGTAGGCGTGACGCACGCTGGAGAGGTCAGTGATCGACGGAATGAAGTCCTCGCCAATGCCTTCCACCGCCCATGCACCGGGCTTGGGCAGCGTGCCGTCGCGGCTGTATTGCGCCATGACTGAGCCGACCGGATCGGCGAGGACCATTTCCAGATCCGGTTGCACCCGTTTGAAAAAACGGCTCAGGCCGGTCAGCGTACCGGCCGAACCGACACCGACGACGATGGCGTCCAGATCATGCTCGGTCTGCGCCCAGATTTCCGGCGCGGTGCTGCACTCATGGGCCAGCGGGTTGGCGGGGTTGTTGAACTGGTCGGCGAAGAATGCGCCGGGAATATCTTTCGCCAAGCGTGCGGCGACGTCCTGGTAATACTCGGGATGACCCTTGCCGACATCGGAGCGGGTGATGTGCACTTCGGCGCCCATGGCTTTCAAGTGCAGGACTTTCTCGGTGGACATCTTGTCTGGCACCACCAGCACCACGCGGTAGCCCTTGGCGCGGCCGACCAGTGCCAGGCCCAGCCCGGTATTGCCGGCGGTTGCTTCAACGATGGTGCCACCGGGTTGCAGGCGACCATCGCGCTCGGCGGCGTCGATCATCGCCAGACCGATACGGTCCTTGATCGAACCACCGGGGTTCTGCGATTCGAGTTTGAGAAACAGCGTGCACGGGCCAGTATCGAAACGAGTGACTTGAACCAGCGGAGTGTTGCCTATCAGCCCAAGTACGGCAGGGCGTGATTCCTTTGACATTTCTTCACCTCTTAGTGGTGTTGATCGCGTTCCAATCGCGGGGAAAAGACTCGCGTGCAACATAGGCTCAGACATCAGCCCTCGCAACCTTTAGTCAGCCGCGAATGCTGCGATTTCGATCTAACAATAGAACCAAGTGAGAAACCTTGAAGCAATGAATCGAGTGCGTTTATACGCAGGCGCCATTGAGTTTCCAAAGGGCGTCTCTGCGTGATGAATGGCTTGATCTGCAACTGAATATGCTGCCCTGACCAGGGCATTTTCTGCTGCCGACAACGATAGTTTTATCATGAGGGAAACTCGTGTTCATCAATATTAAAATGAGTTTGTCTCACTCGCCACCGATGCCGACAATGGCCGCCATCAACAGAACATTGGAGTTGTTTGTTATGGCACTGGCCCATTCCCTTGGATTTCCGCGCATCGGTCGCGACCGCGAACTGAAGAAAGCGCAAGAGGCGTTCTGGAAAGGAGAACTGGACGAGGCGGGCCTGCGTAAAGTCGGCAGCGAGCTGCGCAAGGCTCATTGGGACTTGCAGAAAAACGCCGGCATCGAGCTGCTGCCGGTCGGCGATTTTGCCTGGTACGACCAGGTGCTGACCCACTCGCTGATGTTCGGCGTGATCCCGGAGCGTTTCCGCCCGCACGACGGCAAAGCCAGTCTGCAAACCCTGTTTGCGATGGCGCGTGGCGTCAGTAATAGCTGTTGCGGCGGTGCCCACGCCCAGGAAATGACCAAGTGGTTCGACACCAACTACCACTACCTCGTCCCGGAATTCAGTGCCGATCAACAGTTCCAGTTGGGCTGGGACCAGTTGTTCGAGGAAGTTGAAGAGGCTCGCGCACAAGGGCACAACGTCAAACCGGTGATCATCGGTCCGCTGACGTATCTCTGGCTGGGCAAGGCCAAGGGAGCCGAATTCGACAAGCTGGAATTACTCGATCGTTTGCTGCCGCTGTACGGCCAGATCTTCGCGCGTCTCGCTGCGCTCGGCGTGGAGTGGGTGCAGATCGACGAGCCGATTCTGGTGCTCGACCTGCCGCAGGAATGGAAGAACGCTTTCGAGCGTGCCTACAACCAGATCCAGCGTGATCCGCTGAAGAAACTGCTCGCCACGTACTTCGGTGGTCTGGAAGAAAACCTCGGTCTGGCAGCCAACCTGCCTGTCGACGGTCTGCACATTGACCTGGTGCGCGCACCGGATCAGTACCCGACCATTATTGATCGTCTGCCGGCTTACAAGGTGTTGTCCCTGGGCTTGGTCAATGGCCGTAACGTCTGGCGTTGCGATCTGGAGAATGCCCTGGCGACGCTGCAGCATGCCCATGAGCGTCTGGGGGATCGCCTGTGGGTCGCGCCCTCCTGCTCGCTGCTGCACAGTCCCGTGGATCTGGGCCGCGAAGACAAACTCGATGCCGAACTGAAAAGCTGGCTGGCCTTCGCCGTGCAAAAGTGTGAAGAGGTGGCGGTGCTGGCCCGGGCGGTTAACGCGCCGCAAGCGCCGCGCGTGCAGCGTGCGCTGACTGAAAGCCGTTCGGTGCAGGCTGCCCGTGCGGCCTCGCCACGCATTCACAAACCTGCGGTGCAGGCTCGGGTGGCGGCGATCACCGCCAGCGACAGCCAGCGGCAATCGCTGTTTGCAACGCGAATCGCCAAGCAGCGCGCCGGTCTTGATCTGCCGCTGTTCCCGACCACGACGATTGGTTCGTTCCCGCAGACCGCGTCGATCCGCCTCGCTCGCCAGTCGTTCAAACAAGGCAAGCTGACTCAAGCCCAATACACCGAAGCCATGCACAGCGAAATCCGCCACGCGGTGGACATTCAGGAGCGTCTGGGCCTCGACGTGCTGGTGCACGGTGAAGCCGAGCGCAACGACATGGTCGAGTATTTCGCCGAGCAACTGGACGGCTATGTGTTCACCCGTTTCGGCTGGGTGCAGAGCTACGGATCGCGCTGCGTAAAACCGGCGGTGATTTTCGGCGACCTGAGCCGTCCGCAAGCCATGACCGTGGAGTGGATTCGCTACGCCCAAGGCCTGACCGACAAGGTCATGAAAGGCATGCTGACCGGTCCGGTGACCATGCTCATGTGGTCGTTCCCCCGCGAAGACATCAGTCGCGAAGTGCAGGCCCGACAACTGGCGCTGGCTATCCGTGATGAGGTGGTCGATCTGGAAGCGGCTGGCATCAGGATTGTGCAGATCGACGAGGCAGCGTTCCGTGAAGGTCTGCCGCTGCGTCAGGCGCAGTGGCAGCCTTATCTGGACTGGGCGACCGAAGTGTTCCGTCTGTGTGCCTCTGGTGTACGTGACGAAACGCAGATCCACACGCACATGTGCTACAGCGAGTTCAACGATGTGATCGAGTCCATCGCCGCCATGGATGCCGACGTGATCACCATCGAAACCTCGCGCTCGGACATGGAACTGCTGGACGCCTTCGAAGCTTTCGCCTACCCGAACGACATCGGCCCGGGCGTCTACGACATCCACTCGCCGCGCATTCCGGATGCTTCGGAGATGGCTGGCTTGCTGCGCAAGGCCGCCCAGCGGATTCCGGCCGAGCGCCTGTGGGTCAACCCGGACTGCGGTTTAAAAACCCGTGGCTGGCCGGAGACGGAAGCGGCGCTGGTGCACATGGTTGCCGCTGCCCGCCAGCTGCGCAAAGAGCTGGCGTAACGCTCGGGTTGCATGAAACACCACAGGGTTGTGTGCATGGCATTCGGATTGGGCATTTCTGATGGCGTCGACCGGTAGCGAGTTGTTAATGTGGCCAGCCGCAGTTCAGGTGTTTGTCGCTAGATGAGTCATCAACCGATTATTCAGGCAGTGTCTGACGCCGACATTCCTGAGGTGCTGAAATTTGTTCTGGCAGCCCGCGCCGAGCTTTTCCCCAAGCTCAGCGCGACGGGCATGCCCGACGATCTGGCACGTTTTGCCGAGGTTTATCTGCATGGGGCAGGGCGCTTTCTGATTGCTCGCCACGAAGGGCAGATCGTTGCCTCGATTGGCTATCTCCCTTACGACCGACGCTTCGCGCACTTACCCTATCCGGGCCTTAAAGTGGTGGAAATCGTGCGTCTGTTCGTCCTGCCATCGCAGCGTCGTTCGGGGCTGGCCGGCGCGTTGTACCGGTCACTCAAAGACCTGGCGCTCGCCGACGGAGTCGAGGTGATCTACCTGCATACCCATCCTTTTTTACCGGGCGCCATCGCGTTCTGGCAGCGACAGGGTTTCGAGATTATCGATGTCGATGCTGACCCGGTCTGGCAAACAACGCACATGCACAACGTCATGAGTGGAATCTGAGAATCTGTGCGCCGTCGAGCGGGTCCGTCAGGTAATGCGCTTTAACCCCGAATGTCTCTTGCAGCCGCTGCGGTGTCAGCACTTTGAGCGGCTCGCCCAACGCCACCAGTCGCCCGCGCTCCAGCACCGCCAGACGATCACATTTCAATGCCTGATTGAGATCATGCAAAGCGATCAGCGTGGTCACCGGCAACGCCTGCACCACATTCAAAATCGTCAGTTGATGCTGGATATCGAGGTGGTTGGCCGGTTCGTCGAGCAACAGGATCTGCGGACGTTGCGCCAGTGCGCGGGCGATATGCACCCGCTGCCGCTCACCGCCGGACAGACTGCGCCACAGACGCGTGCGCAGGTGCATCGCGTCAACGTCGGTCAGCGCCTGCCGAACAATGGCATCGTCGCTGTCCGACCACGGTTGCAGCGCTGACAGCCAGGGTGTGCGCCCCAGTGCCACGGCGTCGAACACGCGAATGCCGTCATCGGTGTCGGCCTGTTGTTCGACCACTGCGAGTGTCTGCGCCACGCTTCGGCGCGACAGTTTGCCGAGGCGCTGACCTTCGAGGCGTACTTCACCGGCGCTCGGTTCGCGCAGACCGGCCAACAGTTTCAGCAGGGTGGATTTGCCCGAACCGTTCGGCCCGACAATGCCCAGAGTCTCGCCGCGCTGAACCTCCAGGCAGACGTCATTGAGCAACTGCGCGCCGCGCACCTTGAACGCCAATCCTGAACAGCTCAGAACACTGCTCATCGCGCGGATCTCCGGCCCACCAGAATCAAGGCAAATACCGGCGCACCGACCAGCGCAGTAATCACCCCGACGGGAATCACCTGACCCTTGATCAGCGTGCGCGACAACACGTCGGCGGCAATCAGAAATACCGCGCCGCCCAAGGCACTCGCTGGCAGCAGGCGCGCGTGCCCGGTGCCAAGCAACAGGCGCACGGCGTGGGGAATGACCAGGCCGACAAACCCGATGGAGCCGACAATCGACACCATCACCGCCGTCACCAGCGCAGCACATCCGATCAGCAGAATCTGTACCCGCCGCACGGCAATGCCAAGGGACGCTGCGGAGTCGGCGCCAAAGGTAAATGCATCCAGCGCCCGTCGATGCCACAGACACACCACCAGGCCCAGCAAGGCCACCGGCACCGCCAGCCACACCGACGGCCAGCGCACGCCACCAAGATTGCCGAGCAGCCAGAACATGATGCCGCGTGCCTGTTCGGAACTTGCCGAACGGGTGATCAGAAACGCGGTCAGCGCATTGAACAGTTGCGAGCCGGCGATCCCGGCGAGAATGATCTGCCCGGTGCCGCTGGCCGAACCGCTGACCCGCGCCAACAGGATCACCAGCACGAACGCCGTCACTGCGCCGGCAAACGCACCCGCCGACAGCGAAATCGCCCCGGCGCCGACGCCGAGCAGGGCGACCATCACCGCGCCGGTCGAGGCGCCGGCGGAAATCCCCAGCAGATACGGATCGGCCAACGGATTGCGCAGCAGCGACTGCAGAATCACTCCGCATGTCGCCAGGCCGGCACCGCACGCGGCCGCGACCAGCGTGCGGGTCAGGCGGTAGTTCCAGACAATGCCTTCGTCGATGGGGTCGAGCCTGTAACCGGCGCCCCAGAGCTTGTTGGCCAGCACCTGCAGGACCACGTTCGGCTCAATCGAGGTTTCACCGATGGCGACGCCAGCGACCACTGCAACCAGCAGGGTCGCCAGGGCCAGCAACGTGCGGATCAGTCTTGCGCTCATTTCGACAGGTCATAGCCGTTGATGGCCGTGGCCAATTGCTCAATGCCCTCGAACACGCGCAGGCTGGCCTGCATCGCCATGGCATCGAGAATGACGATGCGGTTGTTTTTCACCGCGTCCATGTTGCGCGTGACCGGGTCGCTGCGCAGGAAGGCGAGTTTCTTTTCATAGTCGTCAGCCGGGAAGCGGCGGCGGTCCATGCGCGCGATGACGAGGAACGTCGGGTTGGCCTTGGCGATGGTTTCCCAGCCGACCGTCGGCCACTCTTCATCGGATTGCACGACGTTGCGCAGGCCGAGGGTGGTGAGCATGAAATCCGGAACGCCTTTGTGTCCGGCCACGAACGGCTCGATGTCCATTTGCGCGCTGGAGAACCACACCAGCGCACTGGCGTCTTTCAGTCGTTTGCCTTGCGCGGTAGCGATGGAGTTGGCGAGGCTGGCCTTGAGCTGATCATTGAGCCGTTCACCGCGATCCTGCACATCGAAAATCTGCGCCAGTTGGCTCACGCTTTTGTAGATGCTGTCGATGCTGAAAGGCGCCAGTCGCGTGCCGTCGGCGCCGACCAGATTGTCCTTGGCTTCGCAATCGGATGGCAGCAGATAGGTGGGGATTTTCAGTTCATGGAACTGCTCGCGAGTGCCGACGGCACCCTGCGGGCCGACCATCCATTCCAGCTCCACGGCGACCAGTTCCGGGCGTTTGCCGATCACGGCTTCGAAGCTCGGCTCGTTATCGGCCAGGCGCTCGACCTTGTCGTTCTGCCCCTTGTACCTGGCCAGCACGTCGTTGAACCACAGCGAAGTACCGACGACCTTGTCGCCCAGGCCCAGGGCGTAGAGCATTTCCGTGCCGGCCTGGCCGATGGTCACGGTGCGCGTGGGCGTGTGCTCGAAGGTCAGGGTGCTTGCGCAGTTTTCGACGGTCAACGGATAGGCAGTCGGTGCCGCCTGGGCCAATGTGCAAAGGCTCAGGCCGGTGATCAGGGTGGCAACGCGGGGCAGCATGGGCAAGTCTCCAATGGAACCGTACAGGGAACGGGAGAGTACGGTTTGGAAACACACCATCGAACGCCGTCTGGGCAACAGCGCAAGGCCGGTCAAGTCGCGAAGACGCGCACGGCACGATGTCCTTCCCGGACACCCCGCCGGTTAGTCAGTCACTGTGCCGGCAGGTCTCCTGACTGATGCGTCATCGCCTGGCTCCGGCCTTCCCGGGCATCATCCCAGTGGCAGTCGTGGAGCAGGCTCAGCACCTACAGTTGCGGGGGCAGTTCCGATTGATGCTGTGCAAGCATTTCGGATTCCCTATTAATCCCGTGTGGAAACCGGCGGCGGCATGGTAGACGATCAGGCCGCTGAAGGGGAGACGAATCTGCCCGGGCGAGGATTAATGGCGGCTCATCAAACCGTGCAGCACCCCCAGACGCAGGCCCGGTTCAGACGGCAGCATCTGCGCAATGCCGAACACTTTGAACGCGGCCAGCATCAACACCAGGCCGCCGGGCAGGATGCTCTGGCGATGCGGTTGCAGGCCGGCGAGCTTGAGTTGTTGCACGTTGCTCACTTTGAGCATCAGCAGCGACAGGCGCAGGAGCCCGCCGTAGGTGATGCCGTCCTGACCGTAGTCGTTGAGGCGATTGGCCTTGAGCACTTTGGCGAGCATGCGTGCGGTGCCGGAGGAGCCGATGGTTTGCTGCCAGCCCTGCGCGCGATAACGCCGGGCGACTTTCTCAAACGCGAGGATGGCGACGCGTTCGGCTTCTTGCAACGCACCGGCGGACACCTCGCCGCCGCGAAAGAAACGCGTGCTCAGGGTGCCGCTGCCGATGGCGATGCTTTCGGTGAGCAATGGCTGCGAGCCCTGGCCGAGGATCAGTTCGGTCGAGCCGCCGCCAATGTCGACCACCAGACGCATGTCTGCGGCGCTCGGCAAGGCATGGGTCACGCCGGCGTAGACCAGCCGCGCCTCTTCGTGCCCGCAAATGACGTCGATGGGGAAACCCAGGTGCCGTTCGGCGCTGGCGAGAAACAGCTGTGCATTGTCGGCCTCGCGAACGGCGCTGGTCGCCACCGCACGCACCCGACCGGCCTCGAAACCGCGCAGCTTCTTGCCGAACCGTGCCAACGCCTGCCAGCCGCGATCCAGGGCCAACGCATCCAGTGCACCGCCATCAAACCCCTCGGCCAGGCGCACCGGCTCGCGCAGGGTTTTGACTTCCTGAATCTGCAGGCCCTTTCGACTGCGCACCGACTGGCCGATCATCAGGCGAAAGGCATTCGAACCCAGGTCGATGGCGGCAAACAGCGAGGCGTCGTCTTTCATGGGAATCCTTGCAGAGCATCCGCCTGAGGCTCAAGACGGTTTGCGACGATTCTGCCGTGATCTTGATGACATCCTGATGACGGGGCAGGGGCGGTTCAATGAATGTATGGCTGTCATGACACTGTCATTATCCGGCGTCTATGCTGAGCCCAATACATCGCGTGTTCTTGAAGTTTTTGCTGCCGACTCTGGCAGCTTTTTTTTGCCTGGAATTTACCCGGCGACATGATCGTGCTCCTGCAAAGCGAGGTAGCGATCAGCGTGTGTTTGCAATTCCTGGCGATGCTTGGCTAATATATGATCCATATACACATCGTATCGGATTCATATATGGGCATCGTAAAGATTTCAGAGGACATGCACGAGAATCTGCGCATCTCCAGCACTGCGCTCAGCCGCTCGATCAACGCACAGGCCGAGCACTGGATGCGCATCGGCATGCTCGCCGAACTGCACCCCAACCTCGACCACAGCGCCATTTGCCGCTTGCTGATCCGCGCCGAACAGAACGGCGGGCTGGATCTGCAACAACTGACTCAGGAAGCCGTCAGCGCATGAGAAACCAGATCAAGATCAACACCCCTGCCGAGATCGCGCAATCACGGGCGGCAGGCAAGCTCGCCGCTGAAGTCCTTGCGATGCTGGTGCCGCACGTCAAGGCCGGCGTGACCACCGATGAACTGGATCGGCTGTGTAACGACTACATCGTCAACGTGCAGAAAGCCGTGCCGGCCAACGTCGGTTATCACGGTTTTCCGAAAACCGTCTGCGCCTCGGTCAACGATGTGGTCTGCCACGGCATCCCGTCGGGCACGCCGTTGAAGGATGGTGACATCGTCAACCTCGACATCGCGGTGATCAAGGACGGCTGGTTCGGTGATACCAGCCGCATGTACGTGGTCGGCGAGGCCACACCTGAGGCGCAGCACCTGATCAAGACCACTTACGACGCCATGTGCGCGGGCATTCGGGTGGTGAAACCGGGCGCGACACTGGGCGACATCGGCCACGCGATTCAGACGCTGGCGGAGAAAGAAGGCTTCAGTGTCGTGCGCGAGTATTGCGGGCACGGGATTGGCAAGGTCTATCACGATGAGCCGCAGATTCTGCATTACGGCTTTCCCAATCAGGGCATGAAACTCAAGGCGGGGATGATTTTTACCGTTGAACCGATGCTCAACGCTGGCAAGCGTCATGTGAAGAACATGCCGGACGGCTGGACCGTGCTGACCAAGGATGGCTCGTTGTCGGCGCAATGGGAGCATATGGTTGCGGTGACGGAGACGGGGTTTGAAATCCTCACGGCCTGGCCGGATGAGATTGAAGGTCACCGCGCCATTACCTGAGACCGTGTTGACTGGTTCCCTCACCCTAGCCCTCTCCCAGAAGGAGAGGGGACTGACCGGGTTGTTTGGACAAGTTACAGCGACCTGAGAATGCAGCGTCGAACTCAGGTTTTGAACAACATGAGATCGGCTCCCTTTCCCCCTCGCCCCCTTGGGGGAGAGGGCTGGTGAGGGGGTAAATCTCACAGACAACACGATTTCAGTGGGAACCGGCCGCTTTGTTGAGGTCGCTGTCGGTCCACTCTGTGTAGACGCAGGCGTCAGCGGTGGCCCAGCGCACGTGCACCGGATCGCCGGCCTTGAGCGGCATGCCGGCGGCGGACAAGGCTTTCACCGTCATCGACGTTCCGCCCGAGGTGACTACGCTGCAGGTCTGGCTCTCACCGAGAAACAGCACTTCCACCACCTTCGCCGAAACCTCGTTCCAGCCTGCCGCCAACGGCTCGCTGATTGCCTGCGGCACACTCAACGCCAAGGCCTTTTCCGGGCGCACCATCAGCAACACATCCTGATCGGTGTGCAACCCCGTCGTCAGTCGAATCGACAACGACTGCCCCTCAAAACTCGCCGCTGCATTGCCCTGCGCCTTGAGCTTGAGGAAGTTCGAGTTGCCCAGGAACGACGCGACAAACGCATTGGGCGGATTCTGGTAAAGGTCATAACCGCTGCCTAGACCGACAATCTTGCCGTGGCTGAAAATCGCAATGCGCTGCGACAAACGCATGGCTTCTTCCTGGTCGTGAGTCACGTAGACGATGGTGATACCCAGACGGCGGTGCAGTTGGCGCAATTCATCCTGCAAATCCTCGCGCAGCTTTTTATCCAGCGCACCGAGCGGTTCGTCCATGAGCAAGATGCGTGGCTCGTAAACCAAGGCACGGGCAATGGCCACACGTTGCTGCTGACCGCCAGACAGTTGCGAGGGACGGCGATGGGCGAACGGCTCAAGCTGCACCAGTTTCAACATTGCATCGACGCGTTTGTCACGTTCGGCAGCGGCGAGTTTGCGGATCGCCAAAGGGAACGCGATGTTGTCGCGCACCGACAGATGCGGAAACAGCGAATAACGCTGGAACACCATGCCAATGTCGCGCTTGTGCGGCGGCACGTTCACCAGCGACTGACCGTTGACGAGAATCTCGCCGCTGCTCGGTGTTTCGAACCCGGCGAGCATCGACAGCGTGGTGCTTTTGCCCGAGCCGCTGGAGCCGAGGAAGGTCAGGAATTCGCCGTCCTTGATGTCCAGCGAGATGTTGTCGACGGCGGCAAAGTCGCCGTAGTGCTTGTTCAGGTTGCGCAGGCTGACCAGAGGTTTGTCATTCTGCTGGGAGGCGTCTTTGATCACGGCACTCATGTCGTACTCCTGGCGCTCAAGCGCTGATTTCGTTGCGCCGGCGCAGTGCGGCGGCGATCACCATGACCAAAACAGACAAGCCGATCAGCAGCGTCGAAGCGACGGCGATCACTGGCGTCAGATCCTGGCGCAAGGTGGTCCACATTTTCACGGGAAGGGTTTGCAGGGTTGGGCTCGCCATCATCACGCTGAGCACCACTTCGTCCCACGAAACCAGGAAGGCGAAGAGGGCGCCGGCGACCATGCCCGGACGAATCGCCGGGAACGTGACCTTGAACACCGCTTGCAGACGCGAAGCGCCGCAGATCACCGCCGCGTCTTCAATCGACTGATCGAACAGCTTCAGCGAGTTGATGATCGAGATGATGGTGAACGGCAGCGCGACGATCACATGGCTGACCACGAAGGCGAACATCGTCCCGGTGTAACCGAGCTTGAGGAACAGCGCGTACACCGCCACGGCAATAATCACCAATGGCACGATCATCGGCAAAGTGAACAGGCCGTAGAGCATTTCCCGGCCCGGGAAACGTCCGCGCACCAGCGCAAACGCAGTCGGCAAACCGAGGGCCACGGCGCAGATCGTGGTCAGCACGGCCACCTTGAGGCTGGCGGCTGCGGCGTTCATCCAGTCGGGGTTGGAGAAGAACTGGCCGTACCATTTCAGCGTCCAGCCCGGTGGTGGGAACACCAGCCACTGGGAGGAGCCGAACGACAGCAGCACGATGAACACGATCGGCAACAGCAGGAACAGACCGATCAGCCCGGTGGTGGCGTAGAGGCCGAAACGCATGCGGCGGCTCATCGCATTGGGAGTCAGGAGCATCTCGGCTTACCTCGCGTTACTGGCGCCAACCGGGGATTCCGGCTGAAGCTTCAGGTAGAAGTAGAACAGCACCAAGGTGATCGCGATCAGCAACGCGGCGCCGGCACTGGCCAGGCCCCAGTTGAGGAACGATTGCACCTGCTGAATGATGAACTCCGGCAGCATCATGTTCTGCGCCCCGCCGAGCAGCGCCGGGGTCACGTAGTAACCGAGCGACATCACGAACACCATCAAGCCACCGGAGGCCAGACCCGGCCGGCACAGCGGCAGGAACACCCGGAAGAAGTTGGTCCACGGACTGGCACCGCAAATCGAGCCGGCCTGCAGAATCATCGGATCGATGGCCTGCATGGTCGCCTGCAACGGCAGGACGATGAACGGGATCATGATGTAGCTCATGCCGATCACCACGCCGGTAAGGTTGTGCACCATTTCCAGCGGCTGATCGATGATGCCTATCGCCATCAAGGCCTTGTTGATCACGCCGGATGCCTGTAGCAGCACCAGCCACGAATAGGTGCGGGCGAGCAGGCTGGTCCACATCGACAGCAGCACGATGTTCAGAATCCAGCGACCCCAGCCGCGCGGCACCAGGGTGATCGCCCAGGCCAGCGGAAAACCCAGTAGCAGGCTGAACAGCGTCACCAGCCCGGCCACCGAAAAGGTGTTGAGCAGCACCCGTGCATAGGCCGAGTTGGCGAACAGTTGTTCATAGTTGCCAAGACCCGGCACAGGTTCGAGCACGCCGCGCAACAGCAGGCCAATCAGCGGCGCGAGAAAGAACAGGCCGATGAACAGCAGCGCCGGGGCGAGATTGCCGGCGCCGCGCCAGCGTTGTCTGAGGGACGGGGCTTGCTGCATCGCAACCGCCTGTTTTCCTTGGGCCGAACCGGCAGCGCTGTTCGCGCTCCCGGTGGCAGTGGAGGGACGGGACGCGGTGGCCGCCATTTTCATTTGACCAGCCATTCGTTCCACCGTGTCGCGATGGCCTGGCCGTTTTTGGCCCAGTACGCGAAATCAAGAGTGATCTGATCCTTCGCGTAGGCAGTCGGCAGGTTGGGGGCCAGCGTCGAATCCAGACGCTCCACACTGTCGAGATTGACCGGGGCGTAGGCGGTCAGATTGGAGAAGTCGGCCTGGCCTTTGGCGCTGCTGGCAGCGGCCAGAAACTTCATCGCCGCGTCCTTGTTTTTCGAGCCTTTGGGGATGACCAGAATGTCGGCCATGACCAGGTTCTGTTTCCAGCTCACGCCCACCGGTGCGCCATCTTCTTGCAGGGCGTGAATGCGACCGTTCCAGAACTGGCCCATGCTTGCTTCACCGGAGGCCAGCAATTGCTGCGACTGCGCGCCGCCGCCCCACCAGACGATGTCTTTCTTGATGGTGTCGAGTTTCTTGAAGGCGCGGTCGAGGTCGAGCGGGTAGAGCTTGTCAGCCGCTACACCGTCGGCCAGCAGCGCCAGCTCGAGCACGCCAGGGCTTGGCCATTTATAGAGGGCGCGTTTGCCGGGGTAGGTCTTGGTGTCGAACAGCGCACTCCAGTCCTGCGGCTTGTTGGCGCCGAGTTTGCCCTCGTTGTAGCCGAGGACAAAGGAGAAGAAGAACGAGCCGACGCCGTGATCGCTGACGAAGCGAGGGTCGATCTTGTCGCGCTGGATGACTTTGAAATCGAGGGGTTCGAGCAGGCCTTCAGCGGCGGCGCGCAGGGCGAAATCAGCTTCGACATCGACCACGTCCCACTGCACGTTGCCGCTCTCGACCATGGCTTTGAGTTTGCCGTAGTCGGTCGGGCCGTCCTGCACGACGGTGATGCCGCTGGCCTTGCTGAACGGATCGGCCCATGCCTGTTTCTGCGCATCCTGGGTGCTTCCGCCCCAGCTGACAAAATTCACGCTTTCGGCAGCCATGGCAGCCTGGCCGGTAACGCTGAGCAGTCCCGCAAAAAAGATCGCGGTTGCAGCTTTGTTC
Organism: Pseudomonas sp. EA_5y_Pfl2_R50; assembly: GCF_963970475.1. Taxonomy (NCBI): domain Bacteria; kingdom Pseudomonadati; phylum Pseudomonadota; class Gammaproteobacteria; order Pseudomonadales; family Pseudomonadaceae; genus Pseudomonas; species Pseudomonas sp. EA_5y_Pfl2_R50. The sequence continues at coordinate 218,658 of NZ_CAXAPT010000005.1, forward strand.
AACACCATTTTCACGCCCTCATTGTTGTGTTTTTGAGCGGGCTTGCGTTGTTGCCCGCCTGTCGGGAGCAGTAGCTGGACGTTCGTTCGAGTGTCCGGTCTATGGAATATCATATTATGGTATTCCAAACTTTGTGCAAGCACTTTGCCTTACCGGTTATCTGGCGAATATGCGTTTTTGCCCCGCAGGACATATGTATTTGAAACAGAAACTCCCACAGGGAATATGGTTTTGTGGGTTATTCGGTGAACGGAATGCTCTCGACCACTTCCAGGTCATACCCGGTCAAGCCTGCGTATTTCAGAGGAGGGCCCAGGTGACGCAGTTTGCCCACCCCCAGATTTTGCAGAATCTGCGCCCCGGTCCCAACCTCGGAATAAATCCGCGATTGCGAACGACTGAACTGCCGTGGCGGCTGGGTCAGTTGCGGCACGCGCTCCAGCAACGCCTGCGACGATTCATGATTGGCCAGCACCACCACAACCCCATGACCTTCAGCAGCAACCCGTTGCAACGCCGCCCACAGCGTCCAGTTGGTGGGCCCGCTGTACTCGGCACCGACCAGATCACGCAGCGGATCAATCACATGCACGCGCACCAGCGTCGGCTCTTCGCGGCGCAGATCGCCCATGACCATGGCCATGTGCACGCCGCCTTCGATGCGGTCCTCAAAGGTGATCAAGCGGAAGGTGCCGTGCACTGTTGGCAGCTCGCGTTCGCCAATCCGCTCGATGGTGTGTTCGGTGCTCAGGCGATAGTGGATCAGGTCGGCGATGGTGCCGATCTTGATCCCGTGCTTGCGCGCAAATACTTCCAGGTCAGGTCGGCGGGCCATCGTGCCGTCGTCATTCATCACCTCGACGATCACCGAGGCCGGCGTAAAACCGGCCAGTCGGGCCAGATCGCAGCCCGCTTCGGTATGACCAGCGCGAGTCAGCACGCCACCTTCCTTGGCGCGCAACGGGAAGATATGGCCTGGCTGCACCAGGTCTTCAGCGCGAGCGTTCGGCGCGACGGCAGCGGCAACGGTGCAGGCGCGATCCGCCGCCGAGATGCCGGTGGTCACGCCAACCGCCGCTTCAATCGACACCGTGAACGCGGTGCTGAACACGCTGCCATTGGCCGGCACCATTTGCTCCAGGCCCAGACGCTGGCAGTGTTCGTCGGTCAGGGTCAGGCAAATCAGCCCGCGCGCTTCACGGGCCATGAAACTGATCGCCTCGGGCGTGCAACGGTCGGCGGCCAGCAACAGGTCGCCTTCGTTTTCGCGGTCTTCGTCATCGACCAGCAGGACCATTTTGCCGAGGCGATAATCTTCGATGATTTCTTCGATGCTATTGAAGGCCATGCTGGACTCTCAGGGTTCGTTGGAAATATATTGGTATACCATAATACAAAATCAACAAAGAGGTCACTATGAAGGCGTACTGGATTGCTCATGTGGATATAGCCGATGCCGATCACTACAGCCAATACACCCAGCGCGCGCCGGCGGCGTTCGCTGAGTTTGGTGCGAAATTTCTGGCGAGGGGCGGGCGCAGCGAAGCGATGGAAGGGCGCAAGACGCCGCAGCGCAGCGTGGTGATCGAGTTCGAGAGCTATGAGAAGGCTGTGGCGTGCTACCACTCGGCGGCGTACCAGGAGGCGAAAAGTTACCGCGAAGAATGGGCGAGGGCAGAGATCATCATCGTCGAGGGCATTGCCCCACACTAACAAGCACCACTAAACCCCCTGTGGGATAGGTGGTGATCAACGGATAAAGTGAATCTTGCCGCTGTCGTCATTGCCCATGTAGATCCCATACACCCCAGCCTGGCGTTCTTCGATGTAGCGCTCAAGAATCTGCCGGATCGCCGGGTAGTAAATCTGTTCCCACGGGATGTCGTCAGGCGCGAAGAATTTGTAATCCATGGTCTCAGGGCCGTACTGGCCGGTGATTTCCAGCGCCATGGCGCGGAAGATGATGTACACCTCGCTGATCTTCGGCACGCTGAAAATCGAATACGGCGAGAGGATTTCCGCACGCACGCCGCTTTCTTCCCAGACTTCACGGATGGCCGCTTGCTCGGTGGTTTCGCCGCTTTCCATGAACCCGGCCGGCAGCGTCCAGGTGCCGGGGCGCGGGGGAATCGCCCGTTGGCACAAGAGGTATTTGCCGTCTTGCTCGATGATGCAGCCGGCAATGATCTTCGGATTGACGTAGTGGATGTAGCCGCAGCCGCGGCACATCAGGCGCTCGTGCGTATCGCCCGGCGGCACTTGCTGACCGAGGTCAGGGCCACCGCATTTCGGGCAAAAGCTCGGGCTGAACATGTCATTGACCTATGCGCGGTTCTTTCAGCGCGATGGGCAGGGTGATTGCAGGCGTGGCGCCTGTTTCTTCCTGTTTGCGCTTGAGATAGTCGAGGGCCACGGCAGCCGCTGCGCGAACATGATCGACACAGGCCTGGTGCGCCACCAGCGGGTCGCCGCTCTTGATCGCCGCGACCATTTTTTCCATTTCCTGATTACTCGCGCCGCGACGGTTTTCCTGGGATACCGAGGTCGCGCGCAAGTAGCTGATGCGCGCCTGCAACTGGCGCAGCTGAGTCGCCGCGACATGGTTGCCAGAGCCTTCCAGCAGCACGTCGTAGAAGCCCTGCACCGAGTCAATCACCTGTTGCAGTTCGCCGTCCTTCAACGCCTTGCGGTTGTCGTCGAGGGCTTTTTCCAGGGCTTTGATGTCCTTGGCCTTGGCGCGCAGGGTGAACAGTTGCACGATCAGGCCTTCGAGCACGCAACGCAGTTCGTAGATGTCGACGGCATCGGCCAAGGTGATGATGGCGACACGCGGGCCCTTGGCGTCGGCGAATTCCACCAGACCTTCGGATTCGAGGTGACGCAAGGCTTCGCGTACCGACGTGCGGCTCACGCCCAGGCGATCACACAGATCGCGTTCGACCAGGCGGTCGCCCGGCAGAAGCTGGAAGTTCATGATGGCGCTACGCAGTTTATCCAGCACGATTTCGCGCAGGGTAACGGGGTTGCGATTGACCTTGAAGCTGTCGTCGAGTGGCAGGCGTTTCATGGGATCCGCTCTTTCGGTTGGCTGTCCATGCCAGACGGGCATCTAAACAGCCGAGGGGTTAACTGAGGCTTCGGTGTCGGCTTCTGCGAAGGCTTCACGGGCCAGCCGGAAACTGTCCACGGCTGCCGGAACGCCGCAATAAATGCCGACCTGAAGCAGAATTTCGCGTATTTGCTCACGACTCAGGCCGTTACGCAAGGCGCCACGCACATGCAGCTTGAGTTCGTGCGGACGGTTGAGCGCCGAGATCATCGCCAGGTTGATCATGCTGCGCTCCTTGAGCGACAAACCCTCTCGGCCCCAGACGTGGCCCCAGCAGTATTCGGTGACCATTTCCTGGAGAGGGCGGGTGAAGTCGTCGGCGTTCTCTATTGAGCGCTGGACATAGGCTTCACCGAGGACCTGAGTGCGGATTTTCAGGCCTTTGTCGTACTTGTCGTTACTCATGAATCCTCCATTTACCACCATTCCCTTGTGGGAGCGGGCTTGCTCACGAATGCGGTGGATCATTCAACATGGATGTCGACTGACAGGACGCCATCGCGAGCAAGCCCGCTCCCACAGGGTTTTGCATGGTTGCCTCAGGCCAGGGTTGGCAACGGCCCGAGCTTGCCCTTGTGATAAATCATCGGCGTCACCGGTTGTGCCGGCAGGATCAGGTTCTTCACCGCGCCGACGATGATCGCGTGATCACCGCCATCGTATTCACGCCACAGCTCGCACTCGATGATCGCCGTGGCTTTGCCGAGGATCGGGTTACCGAATTCGCTCAGATGCCATTCGATGTCCTTGGCCTTGTCCTTGCCTTTACTGGCGAAGGCGTAGGCCTCGGCGGTCTGGTCGGCGGAGAGCAAATGGATCGCGAATTTCTTGCTGTCACGCAGGATCGGATAAGTGTCGGAAGCGTAGTTGGGGCAGAACAGCACCAGCGCCGGGTCAATCGACAGCGCGCTGAAGGCGCTGGCGGTGATGCCAACGATGCCGCCTTCCGGGTCGAGGGTGGTGACCACCGTGACGCCGGAGGGGAACGAGCTCATGACGTCTTTGTAAATGCCGGGTTCGATCATTTCGCAGGACTCCTAGCGCATCACAAACGGATCAGGCATTGGCGCCTGGGAAAGGTTGATCCACACCGTTTTCAGTTCGGTGTAAGCCAGCACCGAATCGATGCCGCTTTCGCGTCCATAGCCACTGTTCTTGAAACCGCCAATCGGCGCCATCGCCGACACCGCGCGGTAGGTGTTGACCCAGATGATGCCCGAACGGACATCGCGAGCGAGGCGATGGGCGCGGCCCAGATCGCGGGTCCAGATGCCGGCGGCGAGGCCGAACTGCGAGTCGTTGGCAATCGCCAGCGCTTCGGCTTCGTCTTTGAATCGAATCACCGAAGCCACCGGACCGAACACTTCTTCCTGCATGATCTTCATCGAATTGCGGTCGCATTCGAACAGCGTCGGCTCATAGAACCAGCCTTCGCCGAGATTCGCCGGACGCTTGCCGCCGGTGCGCAAACGCGCGCCCTCGGCGATGGCATCCGCGACCAGACCTTCGACCACCGCCAGTTGCTGCGCGGTGGCCATCGGGCCCATTTCGCTGTTGTCTTCCTGCGGGTTGCCGATGCGAATGCGCTGGGCGCGTTCCACCAGTCGGTTGACGAACTCGTCGTAGATGTCGTCCTGCACCAACAGGCGCGAACCGGACACGCAACTTTGCCCGGACGCCGCGTAGATCCCGGCAATCGCGCCGTTGATCGCGCTGTCCAGATCGGCGTCGGCGAAGATGATGTTCGGCGATTTGCCGCCCAGTTCCAGCGACAGCTTGGCGAAGTTTTCGGCGCTGCTGCGCACCACATGCCGGGCCGTCGCCGCGCCGCCGGTGAAGGCGATCTTGCGGATCAGCGGATGGCGGGTGAGGGCGGCGCCGGTGCTCGGGCCGTACCCGGTGACGACGTTGACCACGCCCGGCGGAATTCCGGCTTCGAGGGCCAGACGCGCCAGCTCAAGAATAGTCGCCGAAGCGTGCTCGGAGGGCTTGATCACAATCGTGTTGCCGGCGGCGAGGGCCGGGGCGAGCTTGATTGCGGTCAGGTACAGCGGGCTGTTCCAGGGAATGATCGCGGCGACCACGCCCATCGCTTCGTGCACGGTGTAGGCGAACAGGTCAGGCTTGTCCAGCGGCAGCGTTCCACCTTCAAGCTTGTCGGCCAGGCCTGCGGTGTAGTGGAAGAACTCCGGCAGATAGCTGACCTGACCACGTGTTTCGCGGATCAGTTTGCCGTTGTCGCGGCTTTCCAGCTGCGCCAGTTGTTCTTTGTTTTCGGCAATCAAATCACCGAGGCGGCGCAGCAATTTGCCCCGTGCGGTCGCGGTCAGGCCGCGCCACGCCGGGCTGTCGAAAGCGGCTTGTGCCGATTGTACGGCGCGTTCGACGTCTGCTTCATCGGCGTCGGGCAATTGCGCCCAGGCTTGTGCCGTGGCGGGGTTGAGGCTGTCGAAGGTCTTGCCGGAGAGGGCGTCGACCCATTCTCCGCCGATGCACATCTGGAAGCGTGCGAGTGTCATGCAACGATCCCCTTTATAGGGTTGGGTCGGGCGTGTGCGAATGCGAGAAATTCCAGCAGCGTCTGATTGACCAGACGCGGTGACTCTACGGGCATCATATGCCGTTGCTCGGGCAGCACGGCAACCTTCGCACCGGGGATGCGTCGGGCCAGTTGCTCGGCCATTTGCGGGGTCGAACCCGGATCGAGTTCACCGGTGGCGATCAGCGTCGGCGCCTGAATGCTGCCCAGGTCGTCGACGCGGTACATGTCTTGGGTGGCGAACAGCTCGTAGGTGGTCAGATAGCCTTGCGGATCATTGCCGGCCAGGGTCTGGCGAATCGCGGCGATCTGCGCCGGATTGGCGGCCTGATATTCACGGCTGAACCAGCGTGACAACGCTGCTTCGGCATTGGCGTCCGGGCCGTGCTCGGCGGCTTGTGCGGTGCGTGCGATGACACCGGCTCGCTGTTCTTCGCTGCGGTTGAACACACTGTTGAGTACCACCAGGCTTTGCAGGCGCTGCGGGTAATGCAGGGCAAAGGCGCGCGCGACCAGACCGCCCATGGAGAAACCGATCACGGCTGCCTGCGGCAGATTCAAGTGATCGAGCAACTCCAGCAACTGATCGGCATAACCGAGCAGGTGGGTGCCGCTGGCCGGTCGCGGGCTGGCGCCATGACCGAGCATGTCATAGGCGATCACCCGGTACTGGCTGGACAGGCCGACAATCTGGCCGCCCCACATTTCTTTGTTCAGGCCCACGCCGTGGATCAAAACCACGGGCTGGCCTTGGCCGGTCGCCAGGTAACTGGTGCCAGCCGGGGTGAGTTCAGCGGTGAGCCGAATCATGGAGCGCTCCTGCAATGCCTTTTTATTGTGATTACTGGGCTTTTTCGGCGGCCAGTTCTTCCAGATCGATGTAGCGGTTACCGATGCGCGGGTGCAGGCGGCCACCGTCGGCGCAACCCAGCACCACGACGATTTCGTCGGCGCGCGGCGCGTCTTCGATCTGCATTTCCAGAGTGATGTAGTGCGAACGCTGACCTTCGTCGTCCTTGTGCATCATCGGGATCTGGATCGAAGTGCCTGGGCCACCGCGTTTGTTGGTGAAGCTCAGGTAGCTTTTGGCGTTGACCGCTTCGCGATAGTGATTGCCGAAGCGCAGGGTGTGGATCACGGCGGAGGCGTGTTCGATCTCGCCGTCAGCACCGACCACGGCGGCTTTGCCGTAGGCCTCGATTTTTTCCGCACCGCCGATGATGCCGACCAGACGCTCAACCATCAGCGCACCGAGGTCGGAGCAATTGGCGCGGATCTGCGGCTTGAGGTCTTCAACGAAACCGTTGCCCACCCAAGGGTTTTTCATCACCACGGCCAGGCCAACCATGGTCACTGGCTTGTCAGTGGCCTTGCCGCCTTCGATGAAGGTTTCTTCGACATAGCTGACGATCTTGCGAATTTCGAAACTCATGAGCTGCTCCGTAGGGGGATTGAGAGTGTCTGTGCGTCTGATGGTATACCATAATACCGATCGTGCAAGTCCCCCTCGCAAGATTTGCCGCATCCATCCGGCGAATGGCGCTGCATTCACTGACAACCACAAATCCCAAGACCGCCTCTAAACCCTGTGGGAGCGAGCCTGCTCGCGAAAGCGGTGGGTCAGCCAATAAACTGGGTGACTGGTGCACCGCATTCGCGAGCAGGCTCGCTCCCACAATGCAAATCAGCGTCGGTAGAGGGCCGCTTTCGGTTAACAAAAGATAACGTGGCGCCGATTGTCAGACGTTTCGAAAGCCCGATAGGATGAGCCAGCTTCCGAAGGCGCTCTGGATTGCGGGTTTCAGGACTATGCTTCTGACCAGCCATCAGCGGAGCACACTTGCGGCGCCCTTGAAGGCCAAATGGCCTAACAATAATAAAGAGGGAAAGGTCTATGAGTCGTTGCCGCCCGCCGGCGTTACGCAACACCGCTTTGCTGGCCACAGCACTCTCCATGCTGGGTTTCGTCACGTTGTCGGCACCTGTGATTGCCGCCCAGGCGCCCGCCGACGCGGTCTATGCCACTGAATCCGCCAAAGCCGCAAAAAGTCTGATACTGGATGTTGTCCACGCCGGAGCGCGTCTGGTCGCCGTCGGGGATCGCGGGCACATTCTGTATTCCGATGACCAGGGCAAGACCTGGCGCCAGGCCAAGGTGCCAACCCGGCAACTGCTGACCGCCGTGTATTTCGTTGATGACAAGCACGGCTGGGCCGTCGGCCATGACGCGCAGATCCTCGCCAGCGAAGACGGTGGCCTGACCTGGACCAAACAGTTCGAAGACCTCAAACGTGAATCGCCGCTGCTCGACGTCTGGTTCAAGGACATCAACAGCGGCCTTGCCGTGGGCGCTTATGGCGCGCTGCTGGAAACCAGCGATGGCGGCAAGAACTGGGAAGACGTCAGCGACCGCCTCGACAACGAAGACCAGTTCCACCTCAACGCCATCGCAGCGGTGAAGGACGCCGGGCTGTTTATTGTCGGCGAGTCGGGCAGCATGTTCCGCTCCGCCGACTGGGGCCAGACCTGGGAAAAACTCGAAGGCCCTTACGAAGGCTCGCTGTTCGGTGTGATCGGCACGGCGCAGCCGCAAACCCTGCTGGCCTACGGCTTGCGCGGCAATCTCTACCGCTCCACCGATTTCGGCAGCAATTGGGAACAGGTCGAGCTGAAAGCCGCACGCGGCGCGCTGGAGTTCGGCCTGTCCGGCGCGACCCTGCTTGAAGACGGCTCGATTGTGATCGTCGGCAACGGCGGTTCGGTGATCAGCAGCAGCGACGATGGCGAGACGTTCAGCGTATTCAACCGTGCGGATCGCATCTCGCTGTCTTCCGTCACCGCCGCTGGCGACGGCAACCTGATTCTGACCGGGCAGGGTGGCATCCACACCACGCTGCCAAACGGCGCCGAAGTTAATAACAAGAAGGCGGGGCTATGACTACCTTGATCACACCTCAGCAGGAAAAGGCGACGGTCCTTGAACGCCTGATTTTCAACAATCGCCCGGCAGTGATCCTGATCTGCCTGGTGGTGAGCATTTTCCTGTTCTGGCAGGCCACGCTGATCCGTCCATCGACCAGTTTCGAAAAAATGATCCCGCTCCAGCATCCGTTCATCGAGAAGATGATGGAGCACCGCAACGATCTGGCGAACCTGGGCAACACCGTGCGCATTTCGGTGGAAGCCAAGGACGGTGACATCTTCTCCAAGGATTACATGGAGACCCTGCGCCAGATCAACGACGAGGTGTTCTACATCTCCGGCGTCGACCGTTCCGGCCTGAAGTCGCTGTGGAGCCCGAGCGTGCGCTGGACCGAAGTGACCGAAGAAGGTTTTGCCGGCGGTGAAGTGATTCCGCAGAGCTACGACGGTTCGCAGGACAGCCTTGATCTGCTGCGCAACAACGTGCTCAAGTCCGGTCAGGTCGGGCGTCTGGTGGCCAACGACTTCAAGTCGAGCATCGTCGACATCCCGTTGCTGGAGTCCTACCCGGACCCGCAAGACCAGGGCAAGCTGCTCGCGCTGGACTACCGCAAGTTCTCCCATGAACTCGAAGACAAGATCCGCAACAAGTTCGAAGCGCAAAACCCCAACGTCAAGATCCACATCGTCGGTTTCGCCAAGAAGGTCGGCGACCTGATCGACGGTCTGGTGATGGTGGTGATGTTTTTCGGCATCGCGTTCGTCATCACCCTGATCCTGCTGTTGTGGTTCACCAACTGCCTGCGCAGCACCATCGCGGTATTGAGTACGACGCTGGTGGCGGTAGTCTGGCAACTGGGTCTGATGCACTTTTTCGGCTTCGGGCTCGATCCGTATTCGATGCTGGTGCCGTTCCTGATCTTCGCCATCGGTATTTCCCACGGCGTGCAGAAGATCAACGGGATCGCCCTGCAATCCAGCGAGGCCGACAACGCGCTGACCGCCGCGCGGCGCACGTTCCGGCAACTGTTCCTGCCGGGGATGATCGCGATTCTCGCGGATGCGGTGGGCTTCATCACCCTGTTGATCATCGACATCGGCGTAATCCGTGAACTGGCCTTCGGCGCGTCCATCGGCGTGGCGGTGATCGTGTTCACCAACCTGATCCTGCTGCCGGTAGCGATTTCCTATGTCGGCATCAGCAAGCGGGCGATTGCCAAGAGCAAGAAGGACGCAAACCGTGAACACCCGTTCTGGCGCCTGTTGTCGAATTTCGCCAGCCCGAAAGTGGCACGCATCTCGGTCGTGCTGGCACTGATCGCCTTCGGTGGCGGCCTCTGGTACAGCCAGAACCTGAAAATCGGCGATCTCGACCAGGGTGCGCCAGAACTGCGTCCGGACTCGCGCTACAACAAGGACAACAACTTCATCATCAGCAATTACTCGACCAGTTCCGACGTGCTGGTGGTGATGGTCAAGACCAAGGCTGAAGGTTGCTCGCGCTACGAAGCCATGGCGCCCATCGACGAACTGATGTGGAAGATGCAGAACACCGAGGGCGTGCAGTCGGCGATCTCATTGGTGACCGTGTCCAAGCAGATGATCAAGGGCATGAACGAGGGCAACCTGAAATGGGAAACCCTGTCGCGCAACCCGGACGTGCTGAACAACTCGATTGCCCGCGCCGACGGTCTGTACAACAACAGTTGCTCGGTGGCGCCGGTGCTGGTGTTCCTCAACGATCACAAGGCCGAAACCCTGGATCGTGCGGTAAACGCGGTGCAGGAGTTCGCCAGGGACAACAACAAGGATGGCCTGGAATTCATCCTCGCGGCCGGTAACGCCGGCATCGAAGCGGCCACCAACGAAGTCATCAAGCAGGCCGAGCTGACCATCCTGATTCTGGTCTACATCTGCGTGGCGGTGATGTGCATGATCACCTTCCGTTCGTGGGCGGCGACCTTGTGCATCGTCCTGCCGCTGGTACTGACCTCGGTACTCGGCAACGCGCTGATGGCGTTCATGGGCATCGGCGTGAAGGTCGCGACGCTGCCCGTGGTGGCGCTGGGTGTGGGGATTGGTGTCGACTACGGCATCTACATCTACAGCCGACTGGAGAGTTTCCTGCGGGCCGGCCTGCCGCTGCAGGAAGCCTATTACCAGACCCTGAAGTCCACCGGTAAAGCGGTGCTGTTCACCGGCCTGTGCCTGGCGATTGGCGTGTGCACCTGGATCTTCTCGGCGATCAAGTTCCAGGCCGACATGGGCCTGATGCTGACCTTCATGCTGCTGTGGAACATGTTCGGTGCGCTGTGGCTGCTGCCGGCACTGGCGAAGTTCCTGATCAAGCCTGAGAAGCTGGCGGGGCAGAAGGGTAACTCGCTGTTTGCTCACTGATCTGAAGGCCTGAAACGACAAAGCCGCAACCTTAGGGTTGCGGCTTTTTTTGTGGCTCAAACCTTAAGTCAGTTCAGCGCCAAGCACAACACTCAACGCACTTCGGGCATCATCCAGCTGCACCAGCGTCGCATGCCGAGCCCCAAGCGAATCACGATTTTCGATGGCGGTCAAAATCGCCTTGTGCCGAGGCAACGCCAGTTCATGCAGGTTCGGCCGCTGATTCGAATGCTTCAACGCCTCGGCAATCGCCACCGACAACATGTTGCACAGGTTCGCCAGCAAATCATTGTGCGTTGCATCGGCGATCCGGCTATGGAAATCCAGATCCGGCTGCAACAACGCTTCCGGCGTCGGCGCCGCTTCCATGCGCTGGTAGGCCTCACCAATTGCCGCGATATCGGCATCGGTCGCGTGTTGGGCGGCGAGGGCGGCAGCGGCGGGTTCGATGATGCTGCGCACGCTGGTCAGCACGTTGAAAAATTCGTTCTGCGGACTGCTTTGCATCAGCCAGTGCAGCACATCCGGATCGAGCATGTGCCATTCCCGGCGCGCCTTGACCACCGTGCCGACGCGGGGTTTGGAGTACACCAGACCCTTGGCCACCAGCACCCGCGTGGCTTCGCGCAAGACCGGCCGGCTGACCGCGTATTCCTCACACAACAGGGCTTCTGCGGGCAGTTTGTCGTCGGGCAAAAAGCGTCCGGAGACGATCTGCATGCCCAGTTCCTGGACGATGCGCGAATGCATGCTTTTACGGTCGGAAGGTTTGCGGTAATCCATGGGGAACGGCGCGATCCTGAGCGATGGAGATGCCGCGCATCATAGCAGGCACCGGACAATCTTGAGGCAGACACACAAGCCAAATGTGGGAGCGGGCTTGCTCGCGAAGGCGGCATATCAGTCAAATAGATGTCGACTGACACTCCCTCTTCGCGAGCAGGCTCGCTCCCACAGAAGCATTGCGCTGTTAGTGAGAGTGGCGTGGGACCTCGGCCCCTCGGCAACCGACCAGGAAGTCAAAGTCACACCCCTGATCCGCCTGCAGTACATGGTCGATGTACAACTGACGATAACCCCCCACCAGCAACTGCTGCGGCGGCTGCAGGTCGGCCATGCGCGCTGCCAGTTCGGCATCCGGAATATCCAGATGCAAACGCCCGGTGGCGCAATCCAGCTCGATCCAGTCGCCTTCCTTCACCGTCGCCAAAGGCCCGCCGGCGGCTGCTTCCGGGGCCACGTGCAACACCACCGTGCCATACGCGGTGCCGCTCATCCGCGCATCGGAAATGCGCACCATGTCCGTCACTCCCTGCGCCAACAGCTTGGCCGGCAAACCCATGTTGCCGACTTCGGCCATGCCCGGATAACCCTTCGGCCCACAGTTCTTCATCACCAGAATCGAATCCTTGTCGACATCCAGCTCCGGATCGTTGATTCGCGCCTTGTACATGTCGAAGTTCTCGAACACCACCGCACGCCCACGGTGCTGCATCAGCGCTGGCGTGGCGGCGGACGGCTTGAGCACCGCGCCCAGCGGTGCCAGATTGCCGCGCAACACGCAGATACCGCCATCGGCGCGAATCGGATTGTCGAGGGTGCGGATCACCTCGTCTTCGCCATAAATCGGCGCGTCCTGGGTGTTCTCGCCGATGGACTTGCCATTCACCGTCAGCGCATGCGGGTTAGGAATCAGATTGGCTTCACCGAGACGGCGCAGCACCGCAGGCAAACCACCGGCGTAATAAAACTCTTCCATCAGGAAGCGCCCGGACGGCTGCAGGTCGACGATGGTCGGCATGCCGCGACCGATGCGCGTCCAGTCGTCCAGATCCAGCTCGACGCCGATGCGCCCGGCGATGGCTTTCAAGTGAATCACCGCGTTGGTCGAACCGCCGATGGCCGCGTTCACACGGATAGCGTTTTCGAAGGCTTCCTTGGTCAGAATCTTCGACAGTCTCAGATCTTCGCGAACCATCTCCACCGCACGCATGCCGGACATGTGCGCCAGCACATAACGTCGTGCATCTACCGCAGGAATCGCCGCGTTGTGGGGCAGGGAAGTGCCGAGCGCTTCGGCCATGCAGGCCATGGTCGACGCGGTGCCCATGGTGTTGCAGGTGCCCGCCGAACGCGACATGCCGCCTTCGGCCGCAAGGAAATCGTCAATCGTGATGGTGCCGGCCTTGACCTGTTCGCTGAGCTGCCAGACCACGGTGCCGGAGCCGATGTCCTTGCCCTTGTGCTTGCCGTTGAGCATCGGCCCGCCGGTGACGACGATGGCCGGCACGTCGCAACTGGCCGCGCCCATCAGCAGCGCTGGAGTGGTTTTGTCGCAACCGGTCAGCAGCACCACGCCGTCAATCGGGTTGCCGCGAATCGCTTCTTCAACGTCCATGCTCGCCAGGTTGCGGGTCAGCATGGCGGTCGGGCGCAGGTTCGATTCGCCGTTGGAGAACACCGGGAATTCCACCGGAAAGCCACCTGCCTCGATCACCCCGCGTTTGACGTGCTCCGCGATCTGGCGGAAGTGCGCGTTGCACGGGGTCAGTTCCGACCAGGTGTTGCAGATGCCGATGATCGGCTTGCCATGGAACTGGTGGTCGGCGATGCCCTGATTCTTCATCCAGCTGCGGTACATGAAGCCGTTCTTGTCGGCCGTGCCAAACCATTGGGCGGAGCGCAGGGTGGGTTTCTTATCAGACATGATCGATTCTCTTATTGTATGACTATAGTGTTCCAGCTACGGCTTAATCTAAGCGCAAAATCCTACGTTTGGAAGTGTTGTTGGTGAATTAGTATTACTATATAGTCGTTTTCGACGGAGGGATGGCCCTGACGGTTTACCGTGAGAGGCGTCCCCCGAGGTTCTATAAAAACAACAATCGGAGACCGATCTCATGAGCCAGGAACTGCGGCTAATCCGGCGAATTACGCTGAAACTGATTCCCTTCCTGATCCTGCTGTACCTGATCGCCTATGTGGATCGCTCTGCGGTCGGCTTTGCCAAGCTGCACATGGGCGCCGACATTGGCATTGGCGATGCGGCTTACGGCCTCGGCGCCGGACTGTTCTTCATTGGCTATTTTCTCCTCGAAATTCCCAGCAACCTGATGCTCGAACGCTTCGGCGCGCGGCGCTGGTTTGCGCGGATCATGATCACCTGGGGCGCCATCACCATCGGCATGGCGTTCGTCCAGGGCCCGCACAGTTTTTACGTGATGCGCTTCCTGCTCGGCGCCGCCGAGGCGGGGTTCTTCCCCGGCGTTCTCTACTACATCACCCAATGGTTCCCGGTGCGCCATCGCGGCAAGATCCTCGGGCTGTTCATTCTTTCGCAACCGATCGCGATGATGATCACCGGCCCGGTGTCCGGCGGTTTGCTCGGCATGGACGGCGTACTCGGCCTGCACGGCTGGCAATGGCTGTTCATCGTCATCGGCACGCCGGCGATCCTGCTGACCTGGCCGGTGTTGCGCTGGTTGCCGGACGGCCCGCAACAAGTGAAATGGATGGATCAGGCGGAAAAAGACTGGCTGACCGGCGAGCTGAAAAAGGACCTGCAGGAGTACGGCCAGACCCGCCACGGCAATCCGCTGCATGCATTGAAAGACAAGCGCGTGTTGCTGCTGGCGCTGTTTTACCTGCCAGTGACGTTGAGCATTTATGGCTTGGGCCTGTGGCTGCCGACGCTGATCAAACAGTTCGGCGGCAGCGATCTCGTCACCGGTTTCGTGTCGTCGGTGCCGTACATCTTCGGGATCATCGGTTTGCTCATCGTGCCGCGCAGTTCCGACCGTTTGAATGATCGCTACGGCCATCTCGCCGTCCTTTATGTGCTGGGGGCGATTGGCCTGTTCATGAGTGCCTGGCTGTCGTTGCCGGTGGCGCAACTGGCGGCGTTGTGCCTGGTGGCGTTCGCGCTGTTTTCCTGCACGGCGGTGTTCTGGACGCTGCCGGGGCGGTTCTTTGCCGGCGCGAGTGCGGCGGCGGGGATTGCGCTGATCAACTCGGTGGGGAATCTGGGCGGGTATATCGGACCGTTCGTGATCGGGGCGTTGAAGGAGTACACCGGCAATCTCGCGTCCAGCCTGTACTTCCTCTCGGGGGTGATGGTGTTCGGTTTGATTCTGACGGGCGTGGTGTATCGCGTGCTGGAGCGCAAACACGTCCTGCCGGTTGAACAATTCGCCGCCAGCGCGCGGGGCGCAACCCGCACCTGACTGACCAACACTGGCCCCTGTGGGAGCGGCGGTGTTTTTAGAGGGAATAGGAGAAATTCATGCATCTGGTTCAATTCGAATTAAGCAACCGCGAACGCCGCGTCGGCGTGGTGGACGGCGCTCTGGTGCGCGAAGTGCAAGGCGCACGCACTACCCGCGATCTGGCACTGGCGGCCATCGAAGCGGGCAACACCCTTGAGCAGCAAGTGCAAATCCTCGGCCTCGGCATCCGTCACGACTACGCCGAACTGCTGTCGCAACGGCGTGTCCTGCCGCCCCTCGATCATCCAGATCCGGCACACATGCTGATCAGCGGCACCGGCCTGACGCATCTGGGCAGCGCCTCGGCCCGGGACAAAATGCACCAGCAGGCCGGTGACGAAGCGGCGATGACCGACACCATGCGCATCTTCAAATGGGGCGTGGAGGGCGGCAAACCGAAGGCGGGGCAGTCTGGCGTACAACCAGAATGGTTCTACAAGGGCGACGGCAGCATCGTCGTCCGTCCCGGCCAGCCGTTCCCGGTGCCACCGTTTGCCGAGGACGCCGGTGAAGAGCCGGAAATGGCCGGCCTGTACCTCATCGGCAACGACGGCAAGCCCTATCGCCTCGGTTTCGCGGTCGGCAACGAATTCTCCGATCACATCATGGAGCGCAAGAATTACCTGTACCTCGCGCACTCGAAACTGCGCAGTTGCAGCTATGGCCCGGAACTTCGCACCGGTGATTTGCCTCAACATCTGGCAGGCACCAGTCGCATCCTGCGTGACGGCGAAGTGCTCTGGCAGAACGAGTTTCTCAGCGGCGAAGCGAACATGTGCCACAGCCTCGCCAACCTCGAATACCACCATTTCAAGTACAGCCAGTTCCTCCGTCCGGGCGACGTACACATTCACTTTTTCGGCACCGCGACCCTGTCGTTCGCCGATGGCATCCGCACCCAGCCGGGTGACGTATTCGAAATCAGCCAAGCCGAATTCGGCGCACCGCTGGTCAACGGTATCGTCCCGGTCCCCGCGGCGTTTGAACCGGACAGCATCGGCACCCTTTAAGGAGATCCCATGACTCAGATTCTCGGTCACAACTACATCGGCGGTCAGCGCAGTGCGGCTGGCAACGTCAAATTGCAATCCGTCGACGCAACCACCGGCGAACCGCTGCCGCACGACTTCATCCAGGCCACGGCTGAAGAAGTCGACGCCGCCGCCAAAGCCGCCGCCGCCGCGTACCCGGCCTATCGCAGCCTCAGCGCCGAACGTCGCGCGCAGTTTCTCGACGCGATTGCCGATGAACTGGACGCCCTCGGTGATGACTTCGTTGCCGTGGTCTGTCGCGAAACCGCGTTGCCAGCCGCACGGATTCAAGGCGAGCGCGGACGTACCAGCGGACAAATGCGGCTGTTCGCCAAAGTCCTGCGCCGTGGTGATTTTTACGGGGCGCGGATTGATCAAGCGCTGCCGGATCGTCAACCATTGCCACGCCCGGATCTGCGTCAATACCGTATTGGCCTCGGCCCGGTGGCCGTGTTCGGTGCGAGCAACTTTCCCTTGGCATTCTCCACCGCTGGCGGCGATACCGCTGCAGCGCTGGCCGCCGGTTGCCCGGTGGTGTTCAAGGCCCACAGCGGCCACATGGCCACGGCGGAACGGGTCGCCGATGCGCTGATTCGTGCTGCAGAAAAGACCGGCATGCCCGCCGGCGTGTTCAACATGATCTACGGCGGTGGCGTCGGTGAATGGCTGGTCAAGCACCCGGCGATTCAAGCCGTCGGCTTCACCGGTTCGCTCAAGGGCGGTCGAGCGCTGTGCGACATGGCGGCGGCGCGTCCGCAACCCATCCCGGTGTTCGCCGAAATGTCGAGCATCAACCCGGTGATCGTCTTGCCGCAGGCATTGGCCTCGCGTTCGGAAACCGTCGCCCGTGACCTCACCGCTTCGGTGGTGCAGGGCTGCGGTCAGTTCTGTACCAACCCGGGTCTGGTGATCGGCATTCGGTCGCCGCAATTCAGCGCGTTCGTCCAGCAAGTGACTGGCCTGATCGCTGATCAACCGGCGCAAACCATGCTCAACGCCGGCACCCTCGGCAGCTACGGCAACGGTTTGCAGAAGCTGCTGGCGCATTCCGGCATAGAGCATCTGGCGGGTAATCCGCAACAAGGCAATCAGGCGCAGCCGCAGTTGTTCAAGGCTGACGTGAGCCTGTTGATCAAGGGCGATGAAGTCTTGCAGGAAGAAGTCTTTGGCCCGACCACGGTGATCGTCGAAGTGGCTGATCAAGCGCAACTCAGTGCTGCATTGAACGGCCTGCACGGGCAACTCACCGCGACGATCATCGGCGAGCCGGCAGACTTCGAACAGTACGCCGAACTGACGCCACTGCTGGAACAGAAGGTCGGGCGGATTCTGCTCAACGGCTATCCGACCGGTGTCGAGGTGTGCGATTCGATGGTCCACGGCGGGCCGTATCCGGCGACGTCCGATGCGCGCGGCACTTCGGTTGGCACCTTGGCCATCGACCGCTTCCTGCGTCCGGTGTGCTTCCAGAACTACCCGGACAGCTTGCTGCCGGAGCCGCTGAAAAACGCCAACCCGTTGCGCATCCAGCGCCTGGTTGACGGCAAGCCTTCACGCGACGCGCTCTAAAGCTACCGCCAATTCCCGGTGGGCGCGGGCTGGCTCGCGAATGCGTTGTGTCAGTCGACACATGTGTTTCTGAAACACCGTATTCGCGAGCCAGCCCGCTCCCACAGGGGATCTGCGTTCACAATGAGCTATCATTGCCGGTTTCCCCCTGAAAGACTTTACTGCCATGACTGCCCAAACCCTTCTCAACGCCCTCGAACATTGCGGCATGGTCGAAATCGACGGCCTGCACGCCTTCGAATTCGCCCTCGACGAAGACGACAACCTGCACATCGAATGCATCGATGGTCGAGCAGCCAGGCATTGGCAGTTCACCCCTGCACAAGTCGCAGCGGCAACGTTCGACGAAGACCTGCAGAGCTGGCTGGTCATTGGTTATGCCAGCGATACCAAAACCACCGGCGAACACCGTCTGGTCTGCCTCGGCGATGTCGTCAGCAGCAGTGACGATGAGGATGACACTGATGAAAATGCGTAAATTCTGGCCGCTGCTGATAGCCGGCAGCGTCGGCGCTATGGGGCTTTCCAGCGCATCCGCCGAGAACTTCCAGTTGCTGGTCGGCTCGTACACTGCCGGCACCAGCCAGGGCCTCTATCGGATGAACTTCGACAGCGCCACGGGCCAGATCAACGCCAAACCGCTGCAAGTGGTCAAGAGCGAAAACCCGTCCTGGCTGACCCTGTCCCAAGATCAGAAGCGCTTGTTCGTGGTCAACGAAAACGGCCCCGGCCAGAATGACCCGGTAGGGCGCGTCAGCAGCTATTCGATCGATCCGAAGACCCACGCCCTGAGCCTGATCAATCAGGTGCAGAGCCTCGGCAACGAGCCGACCCATTCGAGCCTCAGCGGTGACGCCAGCCATCTGTTCGTCAGCAACTATTCGGTGATGGAAGTTCCGGGCGGCACCCTCGCGGTATTGCCGGTCGGTGCCGATGGCAAGCTCAAACCTGTCGTGCAGATGAGCGCGCACCCGGCTAGCCGGGTCAACCCCGAGCGTCAGGCGTCCAACCACGTGCACTCGACGGTCTCTTCCCCGGACGGTCGCTACGTGTTCTCCAACGACCTCGGCGCGGACAAGGTCTTCATCTACCAATTCGACCCGAAGGCCAACCCGGATTTGCCGCTCACTCCAGCAAAAACCGCCTCGGTCACCTTGCCCGCCGGTAGCGGCCCGCGTCATCTGCTGTTCAGCGCTGACGGCAAACACGCCTGGCTGACCATGGAAATGAGCGCGCAGGTTGCGGTGTTCGATTACAACGACGGCGTGCTGACCCAGACGCAACTGGTCGACCTCGCTGCTGGCAAGCCGACCTCGGACAAGGCCGCTGCGGCGTTGCACGCGTCTGCCGATGGCAAGTTCCTGTACGTCAGCAACCGTGGCACCGCCAATCAACTGGTGGTTTTCGCGATTGATCCGGCGACCGCGCAGCTCAAGGAACTGCAAAAACGTTCGGTTGAGGGTGATCACCCGCGCGAGTTCAGCCTCGACCCAAGCGGCAAATTCCTGCTTATCGCCAACCAGAAGAGCAATGAGATTGTCGTCGTCGAGCGCGATGCCAAGACCGGTCTGCTCGGTAAAACCGTGCAGAAATTGCCGATGGACGCGCCGAGTGACCTCAAGTTCATCGTGCGACAATAAGCCACAGGCCCCGGTTTACGGGGCCTGTCTCTTAGTATTAATCGCGCTGATAACCGGTAATGCTACAAAGCATTTCAAGCGATCAACCCTCCAGCGTTAAGTTTGCTTCACGGCCCAACCGGGCAGACAAGCCAACCGAACACGAGGGTTACCGCCATGAACTTCAATCTCTTCTCCGTCATTGCCGCTTCCGCCATCTCCGCTACCGTCGCTCTGCCAGCCAGCGCTAACGTCGAACTCAGCAGCAAGAAATCCCACACCCAGAGCTACACCCAGAAATACCTGCAACAGAGCGCCAACTTCTACGCTGCCCTGGATCACAAAGCCCAACACTGAAATGCCCGCTTCGAACAACTCCCTGCAGGAGCTGCCGAAGGCTGCGATCTTTTGACCTTGTTTTGTTAAAAGCAAAATCAAAAGATCGCAGCCTTCGGCAGCTCCTGGACGTGTCCGTGTGTTTTTCGCGGCCCGATAGCTTTCTTGAACCGCGCAAATAGACTGGCTAAATAATCAACGAAGCTGATGTTTACTATGGCAAAACCTGAGTGGTTAGCACGGCTTTTTTGATTGATTCTGTGGACATCGAAACATGCCCACGGGAGAACACCATGGCCAGCGCAATCCTCACCTCAGCCAGACGCGGCGCCTATCTGGCCATCGGTCTTTACCTGACCGTGGTCCTGGTCGTCAGCATCGCCTCGCAGATGGAACACCGCTTCGACGCACCGATTCAAGTCGCCCATCCTGGCATCCAGTTCGAAGTCCAATCGCAGAGCGCGATGGTCGATCAGGTCGAACTCGCGGGGGTCGGCGGCGCATGAAAGGCTATCGATTCTGGGTGATCGCCGGCTTGGCCTTCTTCACCAACGGCGCATCGTTACTGGGCATCGGCCAAGGCTCGGTAGGCGCACTGGCCCGAGCCATAGAGGCCAATCACAATATTGCGCACAACATTGAACGGGCAAATATCCTGGGGCTGATGGCTGGCAATCCACCGGTCAAAGTCTCGGCGGATTTTCTCGGCCCCTTTGAAGTTGATTGCTCGGCGCTTGGCATGTGCCAGGCCCTGGCCTGACTGAGCGTTCCACGCTCTGCGCGGGAACGATCAGGTAAGGGTTACTTCTTCATGATCGAAGTGAAGAGCCCGGATTCGAGGAAGCGCTGCAACCAGGCCTGCAATCGTGGATACGGCGTCTGGGCAAACCACTCGCGATCAACATGGGCAAATTGCCGCACGAACGGCAGCAGGGCGATATCGGCCAGGCACGGATGATCAGCCAACAGGTAGTCGTATTCACCCAGCGTCAGATCCAGATGATGCGCAATCATTGAGCATTGCATCCGATAGACTTCCATCGGCTTCTCGGGATAGCGCTCGGCGTATTTGTAGTGGTTCAACGATGTTTTGAAAACCTCATCGTTGGTCTTGATCAGCCTGTCCATGATGACTTGCGCTCCCGGATCATCTTTGAGCAGCCAGTCATCCGGGTCATTCTGCGCCAATGCCCAGCGCATGATCTCCAGGCTCTCATCGATCACCCGTCCACCCGCATCCAGCACCGGCACTGTGCCCTTGGGCGAGAGCGCCAGCATCTGCGCCGGTTTGGCCTTGAGGCTGACTTCGACGATGTCCACCGCCACGCCCGAATAACGCAGGGCCATCCGCGCGCGCATGGCATACGGGCAGCGGCGAAAGGAATACAGCGTGTTCATTTCACCTCCAGTGTGCTCAAGCCGTTGCCCTGACGTTGTACCTGAATCTGCACCGGAATCCGCTCGTGCATTTCCTGCACGTGGGAAATTACCGCGACCTTGCGCCCCTGCGCCTGCAAGCCGTCGAGGGCGTCCATCGCCAGTTGCAGCGACTCCGGATCAAGACTGCCAAAACCTTCGTCGATAAACAGCGATTCGATTTTCAGCGTGCTCGATGCCATCGAGGCCAGGCCCAACGCCAGCGCCAGCGACACCAGGAACGTCTCACCGCCAGACAACGAATGCACCGAGCGCAATTCGTCTCCCATTTCCGTGTCCATCACCAGCAGGCCAAGCATGCTGCCGCCGCGCTTGAGGCGATAGCGTTTGACCAGTTGGCGCAACTGCACGTTGGCGTGATGCACCAGCAAGTCGAGATTGTAGGCCTGGGCGATCTTGCGGAACGTGTCGCCGGTGGCGGAGCCGATCAAGGCACTCAGTCGTGCCCAGCGTTGATACTCGGCATAGGCCGAGGCAATCTGCTGCGCCAACGCCTGATTGGCGTTTTGCCGACGCTGATCCTCGACTTGCTCGGCGCGCAGTTCGGCGCATTGCTGTTCGCTGACGTTGAATTGGTTCTGCAGGTCAGTCAGGGCTGCGGCGAGTTGTCCGGCATCGAGATTGCCGTTGCTTTGCGCCTGATGGTCGACCAATAACCGGTCACGCTCCTGCAACAAGACCGTGGCCTGTTCGATGGCTTTTTCATTTTGCTGCAAGCGTTGGCGCAGTTCGCCGAGCTGCGTGTCATCGACCCGCAGAAGGTCTTCGAGGCCGCCGTCATCCAGTTCGGGATGACGGGCGCGCCAGTCGGCAATCCTGCTCGCCAGATCCTGTTCCTCGCTTTCCAGGGCCTGCAAGCGTTCCTGCTGTGCCTTGAGTTCAGCGGCAATCTGCACAAGCTGCGTGCGCACGCTTTGCAGTTCCTGCGCGGTGCCGTTTTCGGCGTTGCGCGCCTGTTCCACGGCTTGCTCAAGCTGCTGCTGCCAGTGCTCGGCGCTGCTGTGCTCAGCCAGCAATTGCGCGAGTTTCTGCTGGCAGTTTTGCTGCTGCTCGGCCAACGCTGCGAACTGCTGCTCTGCGGTCTGCGCTTGCTGGGCTCGGGTCTGCTGACGATCCTGTTCTTTTTCCAGCGTCTGCTGGCGTTGCTGCTGTTCGCTCAACTCTTCCTTTTGCTGATCGACTTGCGCCAGGCGCTCGGCGATCTGCCGGTCGAGTTGCATGAAGGTCGCCGCCGGTTCCTGGCGCAGGGCTTCAAGGGTGTCGGCGGGCAGCAGGGTGGCGAATGCCGTCAGTTCCTCGTCGAGGCGCTGACGGTCGCTGCTCAGTTCGCGTTGCTGGTTGCTCAGTTGTTGCGCGGCTTGTTGATGCGCGGTTTCGGCTTGACGCAATTGCTGAGTCAGGCGCGCGGCATCCTGTTGCAAGGTCAACAGGGCGCTTTGACGCTGTTCGTCCTGAGCGATGCTCTGGTTCAGTTGCTCGCTTTGCCGGACGAGCCAGTTATCACGCTTGTCGGCGTCCTGATTGAACAACTGCGCCGACAGCGGATGCGCGTCGAGGCTTGGCGCCAACGCTTGCTGCTGGGTCGCCAGTTGTTCCTGCTGTTGCAGCAGTTCTTTCTGCTGCGCAATCACGCCCCCGACTTCGGCGCGCAGTTCGATGAGCTTTTCCTTGAGCTGATCGACCCCCTGCTGCGCGTTGGCCTGTTCGCTTTCATCGTGGCGGCCGAGGCTTTGCAGCAGCGCTTCGGGCTGATGATACGGATGTTCGTTGCTGCCGCAGACCGGGCACGGCTGATCATCCTGCAACTGCGCGCGTAACTCCTCGACACTGGCACTGCGCGCCAGACGCTGGCGTTCAAGCAGTTCGCGGGTGACGTTGAGGGTTTGCTCGGCGACGGTCAGCTCGGCTTTGGTTTTCACGCCGTCCTGAGTCAGACGCTCGCGTTCCTGCTGGGCATTGAGCTGGCGCTGTTGCAACTCGCTGCTGCGCTTGTCGAGATCCTGATGAGTGGCCCACAAGCGCGACAGGTCTTCGAAGGCGCGCAGTTGCTTGCGGTTGTCCTGCAACAGCGTGCCGAGGAGGCCGATTTGTTCGGCGACGGCATCGGGTTCGGCGCCGGCCTCCTTGAACAGCACTTCAAGTTGCTGTTTGTGCGTGGTCAACACTTCGGCGCTGCGGGTGGCGTTTTCTTCGAGGCTTGCCAGTTCGGCCTGGCCCTTGTTCAAGCGATTGCCGATCAACATCAGCTGTTGCAGACGATCACGGTAGGCATTCCACGCATCGCTCAACGGCGCCAGATGAGCACTTTGCTCAAGCTCGGCGGCGATACGTTGCAGGCGCTCGGCGACCTGGCTCTGCTTTTCCAGCAAGGCTTGAATGGCGTTCTGGCCCTCGATGCACGCCTGTTGCGCATGGGCTTTGGCGTCTGCGCTGGCGGCGACATCCTTGGCCAGACGGGCGAGGGTGCTTTGTTCTTCAAAGGCCTGACGCAACAGCGGCGCGTTTTCGCTTTGTCGTTGCTGCGCTTCGCTCAGGGCGACTTTCGCCGCCTCAAGGTTTTGCTCCAGCTGCGTCTGGCGCTCAGTCAGTTCGGCGCTTTGCCGGGTGTGCGCGGCGATTTGCGCGGCCAGTGGCGTCAGCAGGCCATCGAGTTCGGTTTTGCGCGCGAACTGATGCCGCTGCGGGCCGAGTTGCTCCAGCCGCGTTAGCTTGACTCGCTCACCGGCCAGACGTTCCGATTGCTGCCGGGCACTGTGCAATTGCTCGGCGGCAGCTTGCTGCGCGTCCTGCAGCACACGCAAATCCTTGAGCCAGGCGTGCTGCTGTTCCAGTTGTTTAAGCTGCGCCTGCTGCAACTTCAATTGCTGTTGTGCCGTGTTGAATCGCTCATCCAGCTCGGCCCGGGCTTCGGGGGGCAGTGGCGTGACGCCAATGGCCTGATCCTGCAACAGCTTGTGCGCTTCGCGGGCCTCTTTGGTCTTGTCGAAGGCGCGGCGGCCGAGGCGGGTATAGAGCGCCGTGTCGGTGAGTTTTTCCAGCAGTTCGCTGCGGTCGTTATCGTCGGCCTTGAGGAACGCACTGAACTCGCTCTGGGCCAGCAACACGGCACGGGTGAAC
Organism: Pseudomonas sp. EA_5y_Pfl2_R50; assembly: GCF_963970475.1. Classification (NCBI taxonomy): domain Bacteria; kingdom Pseudomonadati; phylum Pseudomonadota; class Gammaproteobacteria; order Pseudomonadales; family Pseudomonadaceae; genus Pseudomonas; species Pseudomonas sp. EA_5y_Pfl2_R50. The sequence goes on from NZ_CAXAPT010000005.1 coordinate 242,999, forward strand.
TGTTCGAAGTTCAGGCCGAGCGCGGCTTCCAGTTGAGTTTTGTATTCACCTTTCTGGCTGGCGAGCAATTGATCCTGATCGATGTCGCGCAAGCTCTGACGGCTGGCCTGCAGCTTGCCGGCGGCCTTCTCGCGGGCGCGATTGGCTTCCCAGCGCGCCCGATAGCGACGGCCATCAACGCCGACGAAATCGACTTCGGCATAGCCTTCGCCAGTGCCGCGCCGCAGCAGGGTGCGCGGGTCGCCAGTAGCAATTTCACCGTCGGCATCCGGGACTTTTGCGTCACGACCGGTGTTGTTCAGGCGCGGCACAGCCCCGAACAGCGCCAGACACAAGGCGTCGAGCAGGGTGCTTTTGCCGGCGCCGGTCGGGCCGGTGATGGCGAACAAACCGGCGCTTGCCAGCGGTTCGGCGGTGAAATCGATTTCGAACGGCCCGGCCAGCGAGGCGAGGTTCTTCAAACGAATGGCGAGAATCTTCATGGCTGCTCGCCCTCCAGTTGCACGTCGTGCAGCAGTTCGGCGAAGTCCTTGAGGGTTTGCTCATCGACCTCGCTGCCATAGTTGTCGAGCCAGGCGCGGCTGAACAATTCCTGCGGAGTGAGTTGGTCGAGCTCGATCAGCGTGCTGCCGTCATCGCTGCCATCCGCACCCCGGTTGCCGGCGTATTCAGCGGCAATGCGCACCAGGCGCACGGCTTTGCCTTGCAGGGCATTTTCGACTTGATGGCGCAGATCCGGCTGCGGCTCGTCGAGCGTCACGCGGACTTCCAGCCACGGCTGGCGCTGGGTTTCAGCGAGCAGGTCGATGTTCGGCAAGTCGGCCAGTTGCAGCAGAATGTCGGCCAGCGGTGCCGGCCCGATGCGCTGCAGATTGACCGAGCGCGGAATCAGTTTCGGCTCGACACTGACCAGGGTTTCGCCGTCGAGGGTGACGTCGAGAATCTGATGCTGATAGCCGATTTCCGAGAACGACAAAGGAATCGGCGAGCCGCTGTAGCGAATGCGCTCTTCGCCGTTGACCTTCTGCGGCTTGTGCAAATGGCCGAGGGCAACATAGCTGATGCTCGGCCCGAACAGACTGGCGGGCAGGGCTTCGGCGTTGCCGATGATCAGGCTGCGCTCGGAGTCTTCCGACACCGAGCCGCCAGCCATGTGCGCGTGGCTGATGGCGACCAGCGCCTGACCGGGTTTGCGCTTGGCGTTGGCCGCTTCGATCAGCCATTCATGCACCTGACCGATGCCGCGCAAATAGTTGTCGCCCAGATGCGCGCCCGTCACTTCCGCCGGACGCAGAAACGGCAGCGCCAGGCACCACGCGGCGACTTCGCCGGTTTTATCCGGCAACGGCAGCAGCAGACGTTCGGCATCCAGTTGCCCGTCATCCAGCCACAGCACCCGGCCCAGCGCATGGGTGCGCAAACGGCGCATCAACGGCGCAGGCAGTTCGATCCGGGAGCCGGAATCGTGGTTGCCGGCAATCATCACGATGGTCAGCAACGGCTGCTGCTCGTGGGCGCTGACGATGAAGTCGTAGAGGCGTTCCTGGGCTTTGACCGGCGGATTGACCGTGTCAAAGATGTCCCCGGCAATCAGCAGCACATCCGGCTGCGCCAGTTGCAGTTGGCGCAGCAGCCATTCGAGGAAGCACGCATGCTCGAAATCGCGCTCCTGGCCGTGCAGGTTTTGCCCAAGGTGCCAGTCGGAGGTGTGGAACAGACGCAAGGTGGACTCCGCAACAGAAAAGATGATGGCCGCGCGCGACAGGGTGGCGGCTGCAAAGACAGGGAGTTTACTGGCAAAAGGTGCAGAATGCAGAAAGGCAGAACAAATCGCAGACTTGGCTAGTTGCAGCATCAGATGCCAACCTCAGGACGGCTGGTGCTAAGGGTGACCCAGGATCTCTCAACGTCGATCAGGGCCGGTATGCTCTTCGACGGTCATTTTCAATGGTGGGATGGCGCCGTGTTTACGGTCATTGCCCATCCGCCTGGGCCTGTTGCGCCTCATCCGGGAGTGGAGCTTTGCCCATCGGGCCGATTATTCAAGGAAACCTCATGACTCAACGGTTACTGCAACTTGATCAGGTGTCGTTCAACCTGCCCGACGGGCGCTTGCTGTTCGAGCACTTGAACCACACATTCAATACCAGGGCCACCGGCATCGTGGGCGCCAATGGGTGTGGCAAGTCGTTGCTCGGCCGGCTCCTGACGGGCGAGCAACAACCCACCAGTGGCATCGTCCGCCGCGAAGGACGGGTTTACGCGATGGCGCAATTACTCGAACCCGAGCGCTATCCCACCGTCGCCGCGCTGGCGGGGGTCGAGCCCATTTTGGCGGCGCTGGAACGCATTGCCCAAGGCAGCGTCAATGATGACGATCACGCACTGGCGGTCGACCAATGGGATTGTGCGACGCGGCTTGAGGCACAACTGCAGCACATCGGCCTCGGTCACTTGAGTGCCGACGCACCGACTGGAGCGCTCAGCGGCGGCGAACGGCAACGGGTGGCGCTGATGGGCGCATGGTTATCGAGGGCTGAATGGTTGATTCTGGATGAACCGAGCAACCACCTGGATGCCTCTGAGCAACACAAGCTCGCGCAGCAAATCGAACGCTGGCCCAATGGCTTGATTCTCATCAGCCACGACCGCGGCCTGTTGGAACACGTCAACGAGATTGTCGAGCTTTCGCCCCTCGGGCTGGCGGTGTATGGCGGTAATTACAGTCATTACTCGGCCACGCGTGAGCAAGAGCAGCAGGCGTTCCAGTCGGCATTGCAAGGGGAACGGGCAAAAGCCAGGCGCGAGCAGCGCGAGATGGTCGTGCAGATGGAGCGTCAGCAGCGGAGCAATTCACGCGGCGACCGCCAGGCCCGTGACGGCAACCAGACCAAACTGATTACCAATGCGCAAAAAGAGCGTAGCGAAAACAGTCAGGGCAAATTACGCCTCAATCAACAATTGGCCTGCGAACAACAACAGCAACGAATCGCCGAGGCTCGGGCGCGTTGCGCACCGGACATGCAGCGCGTGATGCTTTCACCGGAGTGCTCGGTACCCAATGGCAAGCTGATCGTGCAGTTGATCAATGTGGTGCTGCCTTTCGGCCACGCCGAGCCGGTCAACCTCACGCTGACGGGGCCTATGCGTATGGCCATTCTTGGTGCCAACGGGAGCGGCAAGTCGACCTTGTTGCAGGTCATCGCCGGGCAACTGCCGGCGCGTGAGGGGGAAGTGGTGCGCAGTTGTCATGTCGGCTGGCTGGATCAACATGCCGGTTTGCAGCACCCTCAACGCACGGCAGTGCAATGGCTTTACGAAAGTAATCCGCAGTTGCCGGAAGCCGAGGCACGGACGCGACTGGCGCAGATGGGTATCGATGCGGATCGGGCGATGCTCCAAACCGCTCGGCTGAGCGGCGGAGAGCGTCTGAAAATCGCCTTGGCCGCCGAGTTGTACGCGCTGCGACCCCCACAATTGCTGTTACTGGATGAGCCGGATAATCATCTGGATTTGCCCAGTAAGATCGCCCTCGAACAGATGCTTGATCAATACACCGGGGCATTGATCGTCGTCTCCCACGACAACGCCTTTTTACAGGAGATACATCTGGACGCCGAATTCCACCTCGGCCACGGAGGGCATCATTTGGGATAAAGCGGCGGCAATCCACTATCACCCACCGGGTCCTGCACCCGTTCCGCTGCCGGAATCGTGCGGATTGCGCGCCACAAATCCTCACCCTGCCAATGCTGCCCCGTCTCGCTGTACAGCGCACCATTGAGCCCATCCAGCGCATCCGACAACGGCACAAACCGCGCCGCCATGTCCGCCAGTGTCTCCGGCTGCTGCCGCGCCCAGGCATCCAGTGCCTGCCGCGTCGCCTGCGGGTCATTGGCCTGGCTCGCCCGTTTGATGTCGTCCATCAACGTGCGCGGACTCGGGCCGGCTTGGGCGGCGCGGTGCACTGCCGGTTGCCAGCGAGCGCGCCACCACAGGCCGAAACCGAGGAGGGTGGTGCAGGCCAGAATCAGGGTGCTGAGTTTCCACCACCACAACACATCGTTATCGACGACGCTCGGTTGCAGGTTGCCGGCCGGGGTGTCGACTTGCAGGCTCGGGTTGTTCGCCACTTGCAGGGTGCGCGCGGGCAGGCTGCTGTGTTCCAGATGATCTTCGAAGGTGTTCCACCAGACCACGTCCACCGTCGGCAAGTCGATGGCGCCGCTGCGACTTGGCACCAGCGCTTCGCGTTCTTCGCGGCTGCCGACAATGCCGCGGTCGGTACTCTGGTTGCTCAGCACCGGTTGATCGGGATAGCGGCGCAGGCCGTTGACTTCGGTGGCGGGCAGCGCCGGCAGTTGCGAGGCGGCCAGCCCCTCGACTTTCAACGTCAGGCTGCGGGTCAGGGAATCACCGACCTGAGTGTGTTCCGGCTCCGGGTTCCAGCTTTCGCTGAGGCTCAGGCTGCGCGCGGGCAACCACGGTGCGTCGACCGGGTAGGTCAGCGGTTTGGGTTTGACGGTCAAGGGGATTTCGGCGGAACTGACGCGCATCAGTTTGCCCGGCTTCGGCCCTTGCGCATTGGTGTCCTGCGACGGTTGAGTGTCGACCAGTGTGGCGCTGAACGTCTGCGGCGCGATGGTCAGCAAACCGCTGTGCTGCGGGTAGATCGCATAGCGCATTTCGATCACGCCATGGCGCACGCCGTTGAGGTCTTTTTCGTAGGTGCGCGTGTCACCGAGTTGCTCGATGCGGGCATCGGCGATTTGCAGCGGCGTCAGGCTGCTGTCGTCGTACAGCGACACCGAATGGTAGATGCGCAGGGTCAGGATCGCCTGGGCCTGCACATAGACGCTGGACTGGTCGAGGCTGGCCTCGATGAACACTGGATCAAGGCTGTTCTTGTTTTCGCGGGTGTCGCTCTCGACCACTTGCACGGTGATCGGCTGGCTCTGCGCGTCGCCCAGTTGCAGCGGCGGGATCACCACGCTGCCATTCTCTTTGGGGCGCAGGGTGATGATCCAGCGCGTGGTCGCGCGGTTGTCGCCGTTGAGGGTATTGAGCTGGTTGACCTGCCGCGTGCCGCGCACTTCGAACAACGCCTCCAGCGCGGTCAGGTCGGGTTTGCCGAACTGGGTGACGTCGCTGGTTTCGAGGGTGAGTTCGACCGTCTCGCCGGAATTGAGGCGACTGCGATCCACGCTGGCCGTCAACTCGGCCGCCTGGGCGGTGGCCGTGCAGAGCAGCAGGGGCAGCAAGAGAGCGGTGAAGCGGGTCATCGAGTGTTTTCCTGATCCTGATGTTGTTGCTGTTCGTACCAGAATTTGCGTCGCAGCAATTCGCCCGGATCGTCCGGGATCTTGCCCAGCCATTGTTCCAGTGCCTGACGTTGCTCGCCTTCGAGGTTGTCTTCGCTCGGGCGCAGCGTTGGCACGGTGTCCGTTTCTTCTGCCTCATCGCTACCGGGCACTTCGTCGGGACCCGGTAGCGGTGGCGTGGTCGGCGGCGGTTCGCTGGCCGGCTCGGCTGGTTGCGTATCGCCCTGGGTTTCACTTTTCACGGCAGGCGGCGGGGCGGTCGCGGGCGGCGGTTCATCCCCCGGCAGGCTTGGTTGCTCGCTCGGTTTGCTGTCCGGCTCGGCGGGCGGTGGCGTATTTTTCTGCTTCAGCAGATTTTCCACCAGCGCCTTGTTGGTCTGCGCCGGACGCAAATCCGGTTGCAGTTCCAGCGCCTGTTCATAGGCGTCGATGGCCGCTTCCAGCTCGCCGCTTTTTGCCAGGGCGTTGCCACGATTGTAGTGGGCGCGGGCATCGCTGCCTTGAGCAAAGCGCTGGGCGGCGCCACTGTAGTCGCCGGCCTCGTACAGCGCCACTCCTTGCCACTGGTGATCGGCAAAATGCTGCGCGGCTTCGGCAGGGCGTTTTTGCTTGAGCAGGTGCAGGCCCTGTTGGTCGGGACGCAGCCACAGGTCTTCGAAGTCAAAAGCGTAGCTGGGCTGCGGCAAGCAAAACAGCAGCGGCAGGCAGAACAACCAGCCACGGCGCCCGGCGCAGGCGGCGAGCAACAAAAGCGGTAACAGCAGCCAGTAACCCTGATCGGCCCAGGTATCGAGGCGCACGGTCTGGCCGTCGTCGCGCAGGCTGCGTGGACCGTTGAGCAGACCAAGGGCGCCGAGATCCGCTTCGTCCAGCCGCGCAGGGTGGTATTCGCCGCCGACGCTGTTGAGGAATGCCGCGAGGCCGGGACTGTCGAGTTGCGGCACGCGGATCGCGCCTTGCTCGTCCTTGAGGAAGCTGCCGTCCTCCTGCGCAATCGGCGCACCTTCGGCGGTGCCGACGCCGAGCATCAGCAACTGCGTCGATTGTCCGCTGAGCGCGCGGCGAATGCCTTGGCGTTCCTGTTCATCAAGCGACGAACCGATCAGCAGAATCCGTCCCTGACCAAGCGCGCCTTGTTTGAGCAAGGCCAGCGCTTTGATCACGGCCAGATCAGCGCGATGACCGCTTTCGGGCATCAGCGAAGGCTTGAGCGCGTCGAGCAGATTGCGACTGGTCGCCAGATCATCCGACAGCGGCACCAGCGTGTGCGCGCTGCCGGCGTAAACGACAATGGCGGTCTGCGCGTCGCTGCGCGCCTGCAACAGGTCGAACAGCTTGCGCCGGGCCTGTTCCAGTCGCGTCGGTGGCGAGTCGGTGGCGAGCATTTCCGGGGTCAGTTCCAGCACCACGACCAAGGGATCAGCGGGTTTCTGGCTGGTCTGTTCGACCCGCTCCCAACTGGGCCCGAGCAACGCGAGAATCGTCAGCAGCCACGCGCCGCCGAGGGCGACCCACGGCAACTTGCTGTCGCGCCCATTGCCGCCGCTGAGCAGGGTGGCATGGAACGCCGGGGGCAGAATCATCTGCCAGCGCCCGGCACGCTTCTGCCGATGCCAGAGCTGCCAGATCAGCCAGCCGAGCAGCGGCAGCAACAGCAACCACCACGGACGGAACCAGTGCGGCCAGAGCGCGATCATCGGCGCCTCCGCAAACGCAGGCGCTTGAGGCGCTCGCGCCAGTCAGGCAACGGACTTTGCAGATACAGCTCTTTGGTGAACAAGCGTTGCAGCGGGTTGTCCGGCCACAATTCGCGGGCGACCAGCAACAGGCTCAACCACAGCGCCAACGCCAAAGGCCAGTGATACAAGGCTTGCGCCGGGCGGGCCTGGGTCGGTTGTTGAGTGACGGGCTCAAGTTGATCGAGGGTGTCCTTGATCGCTTGCAGTTCCTTGCCATCGTGGGCACGGAAATACTGGCCGCCGGTGACTTCGGCGATGGCTTTGAGCGCCGGTTCGTCGAGGTCCAGGCTCGGATTGACGCCGAGCAGTCCGGTCGAGCCGCTGTCCTCGGGATTGGCGCCAATGCCGATCGGATAAATCTTCACGCCTTCGCTGGCCGCCAGTTTCGCTGCCGTCAGCGGATCGATTTCACCGCCGTTGTTGGCGCCGTCGGTGACCAGAATCAGCACGCGGCTTTGCGCCGGGCGCATGCGCAGACGTTTGAGGGCCAGACCGATGGCGTCGCCGATGGCAGTGTTCTTGCCGGCGATGCCGATGCGCGCTTCATCGAGCCAGACACGCACGGTGCGGCGGTCAAAGGTCAGCGGCGCTTGCAGATAGGCCTGGCTGCCGAACAGGATCAGCCCGACACGGTCGCCATCGCGGCTTTCAAGGAAGTCGCCGAGCAAATGCTGAACCAGCGACAGACGACTGACTTCTTCGTCCTGCCACTGCATGTCGGGGAAATCCATCGAGCCTGAGACGTCCACGGCTACCAGCAGATCGCGACCGCTGGCGGCAATCGGCAATGGTTCGCCGAGCCATTGCGGACGGGCGGCGGCGATCAGCAACAACAGCCAGAGCACCATGAACGGTGCCTGTTGACGCCATGCCGGCAGATTGGCGCGGGCGCGACGGCGAGCGAGGCCTTCGAGGTCGGCGAGGAAACTGACTTTGAGTGCCGGCTCGCCGCTGTCGGCCACCGGCAGCACAATGCGCATCAGCCACGGCAGTGGCACCAGCACGAAGATCCACGGCCAAGCGAACTCAAACATGTTTGCGAATCCACGTTTCGACCGCTTGGGTCAGGCCGGCGATGGCTTTGTCGTCGAGTTTGCATTCCGGTTTGTACGCGCCTTCAACCAGCACCATCCAGCGGGTCAGGCCGGCCGCCGGGCAACGGTTATCGAGAAACGCCAGCCATTTACGCCCGTTGAGCGTGTGGCTCTGGCTGTAGGGGTAATGGTTGCGGCACAGGCGTTTGAGCAGGCCGTTGAGTTGCTGCAGCCAGGCACCGGCCGGCGCACCGTCGTAAGGTTTGGGCATTTGCGCCAGTTCCGCGAGGGCGGCGATGCGCACGGGGTCCAGCGGTTGCTCGGCGCGCACCACCGCGCGTTTCTTCATCGGAATGAAACGCCGCAGCTTCCACGCGGCGAAACCCATCAACGGCAACAACAGAAGCAGCAGCCACCAGCCCGGCGCCGGCGGCCAGAAGCCAATCGGTGGCGGGGAAATCAGCGGTTGCAGTTGTTCGAGGCCGTTCATCGAACTTTTCCCGGACGCTGCGGATTGAGGAACTCGCGCATTTGCTCGACCATCTCGCTTTGCGTGCTCAGCGGCATCAGCAGCACGCGCAGTTTCTGCGCGAGCAATTCCCAGCGGGCGATACGTGCTTCGGCCTGGGCGCGGTAGGTCTGGCGCAGGTCAAAGTTCAGCGTGTCGATTTCCAGTTGCGCGCCGCGTTCGGCGAAGCGCAGCAGGCCGGCAGCGGGCAGGGCGTGATCGAGCGGATCGGACAGCGGCAGCATCAGCAAGTCGCAATGCCGCGAGAGCAGACTCAGTTGCTGTTCGGCGCTGTCGGACAGCGCGCGCTCATCGCAGATCACGATCACCAGACTGCCCGGACGCAGCACTTCACGGGCCCGGCGCAGCGCCACGCCTAACGCATCGCGATCCGGTTCGCGCTCGCTGTGCAGCGACTGATTGACCTTGACCAGACGGTTGAGCAATTGCAACAGGCTTTGTTTGCTGCGGCGCGGTTTGATTTCGTAGTGCTCGTTGTCGCCGAACACCAGCCCGCCGACGCGGTCGTTGTGGCCGAGCGCGGCCCAGCCGATCAACGCTGCAGCCTGCGCCGCCAGCACCGATTTGAACATCAGCCCGGAGCCGAAGAACAGCCGCGTGCTTTGCTCGACCATGATGAAGATCGGCCGTTCGCGTTCTTCATGGAACAGCTTGGTGTGTGGCTCTTGGGTGCGCGCCGTCACGCGCCAGTCGATGGTGCGCACGTCGTCGCCGGCCTGATAGACCCGCACCTGATCGAAGTCGACGCCGCGACCGCGGAATTTCGAGTGATGCAGGCCGATCAGCGGGCTGCGCTGGCTCGGCGTGGAAAACAGCTGCACCTCGCGCACGCGGTGACGCATCTCGATCAGCTCGGCAAGGCTGACGCGGATACCCGGTTCGGACGGCAGAGGGGCGTTCATGGGGGTCAAGCGACGGCTACGACGTCGAGAATCCGCTGCACCACCCGATCCTGATCGATGCCGGCGGCCTCGGCTTCAAACGACAAAATGATGCGGTGACGCAACACGTCGAACAGCACGGCCTGAATGTCTTCCGGGCTGACGAAGTCGCGACCGGCCAGCCAAGCGTGGGCGCGGGCGCAGCGGTCGAGGGCAATCGAGCCACGCGGGCTGGCGCCATAAGCGATCCACTCGGCCATTTCCGGGTCGAACTTGGCCGGGTTGCGCGTGGCCATGACCAGTTGCACCAGGTATTCCTCCACGGCGTCGGCCATGTACAGACCAAGGATTTCCTTGCGTGCAGCGAAAATCGCCTGTTGGCTGACGCGGCGCTCGGGTTTGGTTTCGCCGTTCAACGCCTCGCCACGGGCCTGCTGGAGGATGCGCCGCTCGACGGCGGCATCGGGAAAGCCGATTTTCACGTGCATCAGGAAGCGGTCGAGCTGCGCTTCGGGCAGCGGGTAGGTGCCTTCCTGTTCGATAGGGTTCTGCGTGGCCATCACCAGAAACAGCGGCGACAGCTCATAAGTGCTGCGCCCGACACTGACCTGACGCTCGGCCATCGCTTCGAGCAGCGCCGATTGCACCTTGGCCGGCGCGCGGTTGATTTCGTCGGCCAGCACCAGGTTATGGAAGATCGGCCCCTGCTGGAACACGAAACTGCCGGTTTCCGGGCGGTAGATCTCGGTGCCGGTGATGTCGGCCGGCAGCAGGTCAGGGGTGAACTGGATGCGATGGAACTGGGCTTCGATGCCCTCGGCGAGTTCTTTGATCGCTTTGGTCTTGGCCAGGCCCGGAGCGCCTTCGACCAGCATGTGGCCGTCGGCAAGCAAGGCGATGAGCAACCGCTCGATGAGTTTTTCCTGGCCGAGAATCTGCGTTGAAAGAAAGGTTCGCAGCGCCAGCAGCGCTTCACGATGTTCCATCGGTGACTGTTCCTGGAAAGGGGTGGCCACAGGCGTTCGGATAACGCCGGGGCTGGGGGCGTTACTTTAATCCATCGCGGGGGGTGGCGACTAACGGCATTTTGCGCAAAGTGCGGGAAATGACCGGGGGAATTGTTGGATTTTTGTAGCCGGGGAGTATTGAGGTGGCAGTTCTGGCCTCATCGCTGGCTTGCCAGCGATGAGGCCAGTCCAGGCGGCATCAAACCTCGTTGATGAAGGTCCCCGTCCCATCAAGGATATTCGTCAGGGTTTCGACCACCTCATCCAGATCCACCATGTCCGGGTTGAAGCTGATCTCCAGCACATCATCCCCATTCAGCGCATCGGCATCCGCCGCCGCGATCTCGATCTTCAACAGGTTCGAACCCAGGGTGACCTTGACGCCGTCGAGGGTCGAAGGCTCGCCGTCCAGGGTGATTTCCAGCTCGTCTTCGTCCGGGTAGCGGCTCATCAGGAACATGTCGCCCTTGTCGCTGTGGCAGCAGAGCATGGCCATGTTGTCTTCTTCGTCGTCGCACGGGTTGACGATCAGTAGGGCGGTGGTCATTTGCATGGGGAATTCCTGCCTCGGCGGGCGTGTTGGTCGCTAATGGGCGCGATTCTGCCAGTCCTCGGGAATTTCTGCATGTGAGAGTGTCAGAGGATGTGTCGTGAACGCGACATGGATCAATGGTCATTTCTGGCACGCAGGTACCGTAAAAACGGGCATTCAGACCGGCATTTTCCGCCAAGACTGCTAGTGTTTACCGGTGCCAAAGCCTTGGTTTACGTGCCAATGACCGAATATGTCGCAGCACCGCAAGCAGACACATTGTCGCACCCTTTAAGCTGCGCAACGGATGAGCACCCGTAAAGGCATTTCCGGCAGCGCCGGCAGTCGTTTTTGCAGATGCTCATTCTATGGAAGGTGAATGTGACCTGAGTGTCCCGTCCAGCTTCACCCACCTGTCACCCTGTTTCCTCTGCCCGAGAATCAGGAACAGGGCGACACAGGCCCCGAAAGGGGTGTTGCACGCGACGCTTTCCATCAATAACAAGCTTAAGCGGAGTACCACAGATGGCGTTCTTCACCGCAGCCAGCAAAGCCGACTTCCAGCACCAACTGCAAGCGGCACTGGCGCAGCACATCAGTGAACAGGCACTGCCACAAGTGGCGCTGTTCGCTGAACAATTCTTCGGCATCATTTCCCTGGACGAGCTGACTCAACGTCGCCTCTCCGACCTCGCTGGCTGTACTCTTTCCGCGTGGCGCCTGCTTGAGCGCTTCGATCACACGCAACCGCAAGTGCGCGTCTACAACCCCGATTACGAGCGTCATGGCTGGCAGTCGACCCACACCGCGGTCGAAGTCCTGCACCACGACCTGCCATTTCTGGTCGATTCGGTCCGCACCGAGCTGAACCGTCGCGGCTACAGCATCCACACCCTGCAAACCACCGTGCTCAGCGTGCGTCGGGGCAGCAAGGGCGAGTTGCTGGAAATCCTGCCAAAAGGCAGCACTGGCGAAGGCGTTCTGCACGAATCGCTGATGTACCTGGAAATCGACCGCTGCGCCAACGCGGCCGAACTGAATGTGCTGAGCAAAGAGCTGGAACAGGTTCTCGGTGAAGTCCGCGTCGCGGTTGCCGATTTCGAGCCGATGAAAGCCAAGGTGCAGGACATCCTCACCCGGCTCGACAACAGCGCGTTTGCCATCGATGCCGATGAAAAGAACGAAATCAAAAGCTTCCTGGAATGGCTGGTGGGCAACCACTTCACCTTCCTCGGCTACGAAGAGTTCGTGGTTACCGATCAGGCCGACGGCGGCCACATCGAATACGACCAGAACTCCTTCCTCGGCCTGACCAAACTGCTGCGCACCGGCCTGAGCTACGAAGACCTGCGCATCGAAGACTACGCGGTGAAGTACCTGCGCGAACCGACCCTGCTGTCGTTCGCCAAGGCTGCGCACCCGAGCCGTGTCCACCGTCCGGCGTACCCGGACTACGTGTCGATCCGTGAAATCGACGCCGACGGCAAAGTCATCAAGGAACACCGTTTCATGGGCCTGTACACCTCGTCGGTGTATGGCGAGAGCGTGCGGGTCATCCCGTTCATCCGCCGCAAGGTCGAGGAAATCGAGCGTCGCTCCGGCTTCCAGTCCAAGGCTCACCTGGGCAAGGAGCTGGCGCAGGTCCTCGAAGTATTGCCGCGTGATGACCTGTTCCAGACCCCGGTCGACGAACTGTTCACCACCGTGATGTCGATTGTGCAGATCCAGGAGCGCAACAAGATCCGCGTGTTCCTGCGCAAAGACCCGTATGGTCGCTTCTGCTACTGCCTGGCCTACGTGCCGCGCGACATCTACTCCACCGAAGTTCGCCAGAAGATCCAGCACGTGCTGATGGAACGCCTGAAGGCGTCCGACTGCGAATTCTGGACGTTCTTCTCCGAATCGGTACTGGCCCGCGTACAGTTGATTCTGCGCGTTGACCCGAAAAACCGTCTCGACATCGACCCGGTGCTGCTGGAAAAAGAAGTCGTACAAGCGTGCCGCAGCTGGCAGGACGACTACGCCGCACTGACCGTCGAAAGCTTCGGCGAAGCCCACGGCACCAACGTGCTGGCCGACTTCCCTAAAGGCTTCCCGGCGGGCTACCGCGAGCGTTTCGCTGCGCATTCGGCCGTGGTCGACATGCAGCACCTGCTGAGCCTCAACGAAAAAAATCCGCTGGTGATGAGCTTCTATCAGCCGCTGGGCCAGGTCTCCGGTCAGCGCGAGCTGCATTGCAAGCTGTACCACGCCGACACGCCGCTGGCGTTGTCCGACGTCCTGCCGATTCTGGAAAACCTCGGCCTGCGCGTGCTGGGTGAATTCCCGTACCGCCTGCGTCACACCAATGGCCGCGAGTTCTGGATTCACGATTTTGCGTTCACCGCCGCTGAAGGTCTGGACCTCGACATCCAGCAACTCAACGACACCCTGCAGGACGCTTTCGTCCACATCGTCCGTGGCGAAGCCGAGAACGATGCGTTCAACCGTCTGGTGCTGACCGCCGGCCTGCCATGGCGCGACGTTGCGCTGCTGCGTGCTTACGCGCGTTACCTGAAGCAGATTCGCCTGGGCTTCGACCTCGGTTACATCGCCAGCACCCTGAACAACCACACCGACATCGCTCGCGAGCTGACCCGGTTGTTCAAGACCCGCTTCTATCTGGCGCGCAAACTCAGCGACGAAGATCTGGAAGACAAGCAACAGCGTCTGGAACAAGCGATTCTGACCGCACTGGACGACGTCCAGGTGCTCAACGAAGACCGCATCCTGCGTCGTTATCTCGACCTGATCAAAGCCACGCTGCGTACCAACTTCTATCAGACTGACGCCAACGGCCAGAACAAGTCGTACTTCAGCTTCAAGTTCAACCCGCACGCGATTCCTGAACTGCCGAAGCCAGTGCCGAAGTTCGAAATCTTCGTCTACTCGCCACGCGTTGAAGGCGTACACCTGCGCTTCGGTAACGTCGCCCGTGGTGGTCTGCGCTGGTCCGACCGTGAAGAAGACTTCCGCACCGAAGTCCTCGGCCTGGTAAAAGCCCAGCAAGTGAAGAACTCGGTCATCGTGCCGGTGGGCGCGAAGGGCGGCTTCCTGCCGCGTCGCCTGCCACTGGGCGGCAGCCGTGACGAGATCGCGGCGGAAGGCATCGCCTGCTACCGCATCTTCATTTCCGGTCTGCTGGACATCACCGACAACCTGAAAGACGGCGCGCTGGTACCGCCAGCCAACGTCGTGCGTCATGACGACGATGACCCGTACCTGGTAGTGGCCGCGGACAAGGGCACTGCGACCTTCTCCGACATCGCCAACGGCATCGCCATCGACTATGGCTTCTGGCTGGGTGACGCGTTTGCGTCCGGTGGTTCGGCCGGTTACGACCACAAGAAAATGGGCATTACCGCCAAAGGCGCGTGGGTTGGCGTACAGCGCCACTTCCGCGAGCGCGGCATCAATGTTCAGGAAGACAGCATCACCGTAGTGGGCGTCGGCGACATGGCCGGTGACGTGTTCGGTAACGGCTTGTTGATGTCCGACAAGCTGCAACTGGTCGCGGCCTTCAACCACATGCACATCTTCATCGACCCGAACCCGAACCCGGCCACCAGCTTCGTCGAGCGTCAGCGCATGTTCGACCTGCCGCGTTCGGCCTGGACCGACTACGACACCAGCATCATGTCCGAAGGCGGCGGCATCTTCTCGCGCAGCGCGAAGAGCATCGCCATCTCGCCACAGATGAAAGAACGCTTCGACATCAAGGCTGACAAGCTGACCCCGACCGAACTGCTGAACGCCTTGCTCAAGGCGCCGGTGGATCTGCTGTGGAACGGCGGTATCGGCACTTACGTCAAGGCCAGCACCGAGAGCCACGCCGACGTCGGCGACAAGGCCAACGATGCACTGCGCGTCAACGGCAACGAACTGCGCTGCAAAGTCGTGGGCGAGGGCGGTAACCTCGGCATGACCCAGCTGGGTCGTGTGGAATTCGGTCTCAATGGCGGCGGTTCCAACACCGACTTCATCGACAACGCCGGTGGCGTGGACTGCTCCGACCACGAAGTGAACATCAAGATCCTGCTGAACGAAGTGGTTCAGGCCGGTGACATGACCGACAAGCAACGCAACCAGTTGCTGGCGAGCATGACCGACGAAGTCGGCAATCTGGTGCTGGGCAACAACTACAAGCAGACTCAGGCCTTGTCCCTGGCGGCGCGTCGTGCCTACGAGCGCATCGCCGAGTACAAGCGTCTGATGGGCGATCTGGAAGGCCGTGGCAAGCTGGACCGTGCCATCGAGTTCCTGCCGACCGAAGAGCAACTGGCCGAGCGTATTGCCGAGGGCCACGGCCTGACCCGTCCTGAGCTGTCGGTGCTGATCTCTTACAGCAAAATCGACCTCAAAGAGCAGCTGCTGGGCTCTCTGGTGCCGGACGACGACTACCTGACCCGCGACATGGAAACGGCGTTCCCGCCGAGCCTGGTCAGCAAGTTCTCCGAAGCCATGCGTCGTCACCGTCTGAAGCGCGAGATCGTCAGCACCCAGATCGCCAACGACCTGGTCAACCACATGGGCATCACCTTCGTTCAACGACTCAAAGAGTCGACCGGCATGAGCCCGGCGAACGTGGCCGGTGCCTATGTGATCGTGCGCGACATCTTCCACCTCCCGCACTGGTTCCGTCAGATCGAAGCGCTGGACTACCAGGTTTCCGCTGATGTGCAGCTGGAGCTGATGGACGAGCTGATGCGTCTGGGTCGCCGTGCCACGCGCTGGTTCCTGCGTGCCCGCCGCAACGAGCAGAACGCTGCCCGTGACGTCGCGCACTTCGGTCCGCACCTGAAAGAGCTGGGTCTGAAACTCGACGAACTGCTGAGCGGCGAAATCCGTGAAAACTGGCAGGCGCGTTATCAGGCTTACGTCGAAGCCGGTGTGCCGGAATTGCTGGCGCGCATGGTCGCGGGCACCTCGCACCTGTACACCCTGCTGCCGATCATCGAAGCCTCCGACGTGACTGGCCAGAACCCTGCCGAAGTGGCGAAAGCTTACTTCGCCGTGGGCAGTGCGCTGGACATCACCTGGTACCTGCAACAGATCAGCGCGCTGCCGGTTGAAAACAACTGGCAAGCCCTGGCCCGTGAAGCGTTCCGCGACGATGTCGACTGGCAGCAACGTGCGATCACCATCTCCGTCCTGCAACAGGGCGACGGCACTCAGGACGTGGAAGCACGTCTGGCGCTGTGGATGGAACAGCACGAAAGCATGATCTCGCGCTGGCGCGCCATGCTGGTGGAAATCCGCGCCGCGAGCGGCACGGACTACGCCATGTATGCGGTGGCCAACCGTGAGCTGCTTGACCTGGCGTTGAGCGGGCAAGCGGTCGTGCCTGCGGTAGCTGCGAATGCCGAGCTTGAATTGGCGTAAGTAGTGGCTGAATGAAAAAGCCCCGGTGTCGTGAGATGCCGGGGCTTTTTTGTACCTGAGGGATTTGTGCTGGTGGGTCTGGCCTCTTCGCGAGCAAGCCCGCTCCCACATTTGAAATACATTCCCCCTGTTGGAGCGGGCTTGCTCGCGAAGGGGGCCTCACATTCAATACAACTTCTGACCCAGTCCACGGCCATGTCCGGTTTTGAACTGGCGACATAGGCGTCGTGGTTTCATGGTGTTTCTCCCGTGAAACAACATCAGTCGGAAAGTGTGAATGGTCGTCGTTGACGACTGTGAATTCAGACTAAACCCGCCAAGCTGACAATTTGCTGTCTTGTTTGGCATTGCATAGTTTTGTTTGCTGTAACCCGATTCGCTTAATTACGCCGGGAAATAAAACAGCGATTCGCGCCGGTTTATTTATGGCTGCTCGAACATCCATCAGTTTTTCAGCGGGATCAACACTTGCTCATCCGGGGCCAGCACCAGCGAGGGCTGAGGCGAGCAAGGGCAGGGTTTTCATGGCGGGTTACCTGTGATGATCGGATGTGACCAATCGGCGAGGTAGGCAGGACGGTTATCGCTGTGGCGGAGTACGCCTTCGCGAGCAAGCCCGCTCCCACAGGTTCTGCGGTTGCTCACCTATTTTGTGAACAACAGATAACCCTGTGGGAGCGAGCCTGCTCGCGAAGACGTCAGATCAGACGATAGGGAAACTGTTGAAGTCGACGCTATTGGCCAACCGGCTATCGATCAGGTCAATAAACCCCTGTGCCTCGGGCCGGTTGAAATGCGCCTGCATCGCCGCTTCCGACTGCCAGCGTGCACTGACCATCCAGCGGTGGCTGTCCTCCGGGCAGCGGTCGACCAGATAGGAATCGCAGCCCGGCGTTTCGCGCAGGGTTTCGACGATCTTCTGCAGTTGCCTGCCCAGTTCCTCCGAGCGGCCGGAGGCAGCCTGCACCTGAACCGTATTGATCACTTCGTTGGACATTGCTCACACTCCTGAATCAGGCCGGACGAATCCTGCTCACTGAGGGATAACGTCTGTGCAGAATAGGCTTGCACCTGCCGATCACCAATAACCAATCGGCAGTTAATCGCCCAGACCAATCATTCAGGCAACGTGTTGCAGAATGTCGCGCAGGCGCTCCAGCGCGATGTCGATGTCGAGCGTCTCGATGGCGCCGAAGCCGAAGTACAGACCGTTTTTCGGGGTTTGCTGGTAATAGAAACCGTTGGTCGCATACAGGCCACTTCAACTTTTTTCGCCAGTTCGAGCACCAGCGGCAGGGTTTTCGAGAAGGTGCCGACGTAGGCGACGAGGCCGCGCTGGTCGAGATTGAACAGCGAATCTGTCTGGAAGGGCGCTTTCGCGAGCAAGCCCGCTCCCACAGGGATCGTGGGGATCTGTCATTCAGTGGTGTACCCACAATTCGATAAATTGGGGCTGTGTTGCGTCGCTGTCGGCGTTTACGGTGAAGTCACTATTCCCCTGTGGGAGCGGGCTTGCTCGCGAAGGCGGTGTGTCAGTCGCCGAAAAGGGTAGGCGGTGACGTTGTTGGCGCAGCGCCATGTGCCGGAAACCAAGCATGACCGGTGGGTTGTCACTGAGGTGGACGTTGCGGTTTCACCGAGGTGCCGAAGGTGTTGCCCATTCGCGTGCTCGTGGCGGACGGAGTCGCGAGGCCGACCTGATTCGGCGGCCGTTTGTTTACCGGTACGTTCATCGCCTCCTGATGCTTTTCCGCCGCCGCCGCGCCATCCGGGTTGTTGCCCATCTGCTGGCTCAAGCAGTCGTAATTCGGCGCCTTGTAGCCGCCGACCGTCACCTCGACACAGCCCAAGGGCTCCTCGGCATAAGCGCTCGAAAGCGCCGTCAACAAAAGCCCGCCCAGGGTGAATCGCCACAGAGTGTTCATGCTCGCCTCCTGGCCGGCCCAAAGGGGCCGCGCTATGGCTTGAGTCTAGTGCAAGCCTTGCGCAATTCCCGTGATGGTTTTTTTGCACCGCCCGTCACACCAGATTCATAAACAGTCATCAGGATGACGGTTTTCAAGGATTCGTCAGCCGTGCAGCGAGGCAGTTCCAGGGACGGTCTTCAGCGTTCAACGAGGCTTGTGCGCCGGATGTGTCTGGGGCTGCTGCTTGGCTGGCTGGCAGACGCGACGACAGCGGCGCCGGCGCCGGCCGACCTGCGCATGACGCTGCACATTCCGGCGCAGGATCTGGCCCGCGCGCTGGACCAGTACAGCCACGCCACTGGTGTCGCGGTGCTGGTCGACAGCCAGCTCAGTCGAGGTCGCCGCTCGCTGGCCGTCGACGGCGAATACACCGCCGCCGACGCCTTGCGTCGTTTGCTCGGTGGCAGTGGCTTGATGGCGCGTTATGCCCGCGACGATGCGTTCACGCTGCAAGTGGCGCAGGTCGAGGACGTGCCATCGTCGACGGAGAAAATACCGCCGCCCAGCGCTGCGGTGAGCCGCAACTATGCCACGGCGGTGCAGGCAGCCATCGAGCGCAACCTGTGCCGTTCGCCGCTGACCCGCCCGGGCAGTTATCGCGCGGTGTTGCAGGTCTGGGTCGGGCGCGATGGCGTGGTGCAGCACAACCGGTTGGTGACATCGACCGGTGATGTACGGCGCGATACCGCGCTGGTGGAAAGTTTTCGCACTCTCAGGATCGACCGGCCGACGCCCAGTGCCTTGCGTCAGCCGGTCACGTTGCTGTTGTTACCGGAGTCGTCAGGGAAACGCATGGAATGCACCAAATGGGAAGGAGTTTCCGGGGGATGAAAGACACCGGACAAGGTTCGATGGTCCAACTGTTCCTGACGTCCTACGAGGACTTTCGGGTGCGCCTGCGCAGGCGTCTCGGTTCGGAAGATCTGGCCAACGACGTGCTGCACGAAACCTACCTGCGGGTCGACCGCATGGAGACGCCGCCGAACCTGCTGCGGCCCAACGCATACCTCTATCGCATGGCCCTGAACATCGCCGCCGACCGCCGCCAGGCCGATGCGCGCCTGCTCACCGGCGAAGAAGTCGAAGAGCTGCTGCAAATCGGCGACGAGGCACTGGACCCGGCGCGGGTGGTGGGCGGGCAAAAGGAAATCCAGTCACTGCTCAGCGCCCTCTACGAACTGCCCGCACGCCGTCGCCGAATCTTCATCGCGGCGCGCCTGGAAGAGGCGCCGCACCTGGAAATCTCGCAGCGCTTCGGCATTTCCACGCGCATGGTCGAGAAGGAAATCAAAGCCGCATTGGGCTTTTGCGCCGCAAAACTGGAAAGAAAAGTGTTTCAGCGGTTCGGTCGCGGGGCCGGAAAACCGTCTTCAGAGTAGTGTCCCGATTAATCCGTTGAGAATCTGCGCGTTTTGAACATCTTTCGACTGACACCCGCCGAGCCCTCGGCGGACAAACGCCTGCAAAACGAAGCCCACGACTGGCTGCTCCTGCTGACATCGGGTCGCGCCACCGTGGCTGATGCCCGCGCCTTGCGCCAATGGTGCGCCCAGAGCGCCGAGCATGCGCAGGCGTTCGAGCAGGCCAAGGTGTTGTGGCACAACCTGCGACCCGCCGCCGAAGCATTGCAGGCTCCGCGTGGGTTTGGTCGTCGTGCCTTTCTGGGCGGGGCGATTGCTGCGTCCGCGGCATTTTTGCTGGTGCGCGCCACCATTCCCGGCGGCTTCGAAGGGCTCGGCGCCGACTACATCACCGAAGTCGGCCAGCAGCGTCGCTTCGAACCGGCGCAGGGGGTGAGCCTGGAGTTGAACACCCAGACGCGGATCAATCAGCGTGCAGTGTCTGACGGTGTGCAGGGTTTTGAACTGGTCAGTGGCGAAGTCGAAGTGCAGACCGCACGGCTGCCGCTGGCGATGCAGGCGGGGGGAGGGTGGTTACGGGCCCGTCAGGCGCGTTTCAACCTGCGCAATACCGATCAGCAAGTCTGCGTGACTTGCCTCGATGGCGCGGTAGAAGTGGATGTTGAGGGTCGCAGCCTGCGCCTGGAGCCCGGGCAGCAGGTGACCTATGACGCGCGGCAAGTCGGCAGTGTGCAGAGTGTCGACACGGCGGCGGTGATGAATTGGCGTCAGCAAGTGCTGGTGTTCAACGGCGCTACGCTGAGCCAGATGATTGATGAGATCAACCGCTATCGGCCGGGGATGTTGTTGCTGCTCAACCGTGAGCTTGGGCAGCGGCGGGTGCAGGCGCGCTTCAGCCTTGATCAGCTCGCCGGGGTTGCACTGCTGATCCGTGATGCCTATGGCGTCAAATGCACCGAGTTGCCGGGTGGCGTCGTCGTTTTGAGCTAGTGGGGTTGATTGGGGACATATCCGTTGCTGCGGTAACGGCGGCTTAGGGTTTGGCTGCGCTCCCACCCCCCGGATGAATCCCGGAACGAAGCCTACCGACGTCGCCCGTGGATCAAGATCAAGAGCGGCAGCCGAGCTAACGCTCATCCTGTTGAGTGGGGCGGCTTTGCCGCTTGGGGTGTACGCAAATTAAAACTGTGGGAGTGAGCCTGCTCCCACAGGGTTTACGGTTGCAGCGGCCCCATCACCTGTCGGTACTTCTCCACCCCCTGCGCCGTCCCCCGACTCAACCGAATCTCCAACCCCAACGGATCTTCCCGCCGATTCCCGCTCAACTGCCGCCAACCCTTGTCCACTTCCCAAACCCGCACCTGCACATCACGGACATCACTCAAAACAGCCACCCCATTGCCAGGCGCCGGCAACGGATACCGACTCCGCGCCTCAGCCACCGCCCGATACAACGTGCCGCCCTTGACCCACCACCGCACGCGCTGCAACGCCCCCGGCTCATCCGCCGCCGTGCGAATGATGTCCAGCCGAAACCCCTTACTGTCGCTACTGCGCACGGTCAGAGCGGGCGGCGCCGTCACCGGCTCATCCTCCACGCCAACCTTCTTCGGCTCGGTCAACTCAATCCCCGCCCGCATCTCCACATCCCGCTGCAACTGATTCAACGCCCGCAACAAACCGTCACTCTGCTCACTGCTCGCCTGCAAATGACTGTCCGCCCGCGTCACACTGTCCAGCCCCCGCCAGGCAATCAGACTCACCACCGCCATCAGCAAAATCGCGACCATCACCTCAATCAGCGTAAACCCTTGCTGGCGCTTCATTGCAGGCTGATCCTTCCACTGCTATCACGCAGCACACTCAAGCGATTCAAGCCATCCGACAACGTCAATTGCAGCGGCGGATTAATCCACTCAGCGTTCAGCACCACCCTCTGTTTCGGCTCCACCCGCACCTCCATCTTCGGACTCTGCCAGGCACGCGGCCGCAACTGCGCGTCCTGCGCGAAATGATCAAACCCCTTGCCACTGTCACTGCGCCGACTAAACCGAAACCCCTTGGCATCACTCACCCACACAATCGGCCGCCCATCGGCGCGCGCCTCCGCCTGCGCCACCTGCAGCAACTGCGCCACACGCTCGGCATCCTTGCGCAGCAACTGCAACGGATCGGGCTTGATACTCAGGCTGATCGCCGCACTGGCGATACCGATGATCACCAGCACCACCATCAACTCGATCAGCGTAAAACCCTGTTGCCTGTTCATCGCGCGCGCTCCTTTGCGTCCTGCGCCATCGTGCACGGCCAACATGTAAGGCGTGTGAAATAAAACGGAGAGAATTGCCGCGTAGGCTGGCAGCAGGGATAAAAAGGAGATTCAACCCATGACCTTCACCGCACGCATTTCCCCACCCCAAATGGTCCAGGCCCTCGCACTGCTCGCCGCCCTGGTCGGCGTGGCGACATGGTCGTCGCTGCTGCTGACCTCCGCCGAATCACACACCCCGGTAGCGGCCCCGCAGTTGCTGGCGGCGCGCAGTGATAGCCCGGCGTTGCAGTGGTTTTCCAATCAAACGGCGCCGGTGGACATCAAGGTGAGCGGAGTGATGGCGGGGAGTCGGGGGGCGGTAGCGATACTGAGTTTGAACGATGGGCCGCCGAGGAGTTTTTTGCAGGGGGAGAAGGTGGGGACTGGGGTGAAGTTGGTGGCGGTGGAGGGGGATGGGGTGGTGATTGAGCAGGGTGGGGAGAGGGTGCGGTTGGGGGTGGAGAGGTTGGGGGAAGGGGTGGTGTTGCCTAGGTTGGTGAGGCCGTGATTTCTAATGTTGAAGGAAGTTGGTTTTTACGGTTTAGACGGATGCCATTACAAGTGCTTCTGAAAAAGAGAAGGAATTAAAAGCAAAAAATATTTGCTCCTTCACGCAAGGGTAGACTGATGTGAATACCCACTATCGGCTAAAAGCGGGCCATTAAAACTATTTTCACCGGAAAGTTGTAGACGGAATGATCGTGCGATCAATGAAGGCGGTCTCTGCGTTTATTAAGAAGAACTCCCCGGAGCAGCGCCGGGTGATACACGCCGACAAGGTGGGTCTATGAGTTCGTTTTGGACTCGCCAATCCAATGTAGCAATTCCCAGAGTTTGATAATTTCTTCTATCATTAGATAGACGGAGCAAAATTCGGTAGTTGGGCAATTGCGGCGAGATGTACCCGTACCCAAGAAGATCATGAAAAGCCCGTGATACCAGCTTTCATTATGTATACGGGCTTTTCAGGTGAATCTAAGCTGAATTTAAATTGTCTGTATAGATGAGAAGGTTGTCTTTTTCTGAATCAGAACTATGGCCACGTTAAGTATCCTGCGGTTAGTTGTTTGAACCGGCTATCAAGTGGAGCTTTGCCATTACCCGGTAGATTGGCAAGGAGAAAGTCAATGCATTCAAGCAATCGCTGATTGACTACACCTGATTTTAGTTTTTCTAAGGCCTTACATGCTTGTTTTCGGCAAATCTCTTCGCTTAACTGGAGCTGTATCTCGTATGAGGTTAAAGCAGCCAGCGCTGATGGAGCCCACGCGTCTCCTAATAAAACAAGGAGTTGGTCGTAGTATCCTGTGCCTCGTGGCGAAACGCCGTTGTTATAGGCTCGGCCATTACCAATACGGCACATGAGAAATACTTTTATCAGTTTTGGGCCAAAGTTCTGCAGTATATCTTGCTGGTTGTGGATATAAGACATGATCTCATCAGCTACAGGGGCTTCATGATGATAATTATCCCAAGCATGATGTTTTTCTAGCAATGTGTCGACCAGACCATCAACTAATATTGCACGCTCTGCGTTGGAACGGAAGGCATTACCGTTGACAACCTGGAAGAACTGAGCCCCGAGATCATATTTATCTTTGTGGAGATTTGTATTGTATCCTTCTAATGTCAGACCAAGGCGATATTTGAAATCATCGTTGCTTGCACGCCAAACAGGTATAGATAAAAGTGAAATATTTTTTCGAACCTGTGGGTCTGTATCATGAGCAACGTATATCCCAAACATTGTTCTCAGAACGTTCCCGCAGTGATGAGAAGCGAGTTCATTGATTTTTGCAGTTATTCCAGCAAGATTGGTGGCGTCTAATGGCTGGGTATAACTGCGTAAGTTTTGAATAAATGCCTGAACCTGTAGTGCGGACTCTGTAGGTCGGTCTTTCAGGACGTCTTTGATGCAGTTTGTAAGCCAAGCTAGTAATTCATAAGCATTGATAGTGTAATTAGTTGGGTGCGAAATACCTATGTCATTCCGCATGTCAAGCATATGTTTTAGTTTCTTGGATGTGGTTTCACTGATTAGTTCAAGTTTACGGCACGTATCAAGCAGTGTTGAATCTTTTACTGAGCGAAGATCCTCCTCTGTTTGATAAAATTCTCTGTTTTTTCCGCCAATGGCTGCGTCGTAGAAAATATCAAGGCCGTAAGCTATAACTTTTTTGTGAAGGTCTAGGACTACTTCGTTCCAGATTGCATTGAGGGAGTAATCGAAAAGACCGAATCCCGCGCCTACTACAAATTTTGAAAGATATCTAGCACCTTGCTTGGCTTCGGGAGGGAGCGATTCAATAAGAGCCGGCAAGCTCTGCCCAATTATCGCTCTGTCTTCAGCAGACGCAATAATATTGTCGTGTGGTAGTCCAATACTTTGCAGTACGTCCACAATCATCTGTGCTTGTGGGTCAACTAACTGCATTTGTGGTTTTTGAATTAGATTGTTCATCGATGATTCCCTTCGTTGACGGATGTGCTAGCTTGGCTTCGAGCAATGATCTAGTGGGTTGGTAAATTAGTTTTTATCATTAATGCTGGCCAGAAGGCTGGGTTTATGACGTAGGATATGTCCGGTTTTTTCTTTATTACTCCATTCATAAGTTGGGCGCTGTAGTTGAAGTTGTAAATGTATTTGGCCTCTCCTTCAATATCTAGACCAATAAAGCCGTACCAAAGCAGTAAATCAAATATTTTTTCAATTAGTGACTCATCTACACCGAAATCTTTCAGGGCTGAGTGAATTTCTGTTTTGCTCAATATCGCGTTACTATCTATAAAGGCATATAAAATATCGTCCACATGGCTTTCTACGTCTCTTATTTCATAGTTTATATCGATAAGTAAGTCGGTTGAGTAAGCCGCCATTCCTTTTATGATGTCGTCACTATCTATTTGCTCATGATTTAAGTTTATCGCGAAGCTTTTACACTGGCTGATGAGATTTAGAAGAAATCTTGGTCTCATTAAAGATCTGTCGATTAGAAACTGGGAACTTTCTTCGCCGTCAAAGTGGCTTACACAAAGCTTCGGCCAAAGGCCTTGAAACTGCTCTTTCCCGGTAAAGTTGTTGGCAACAATCCTTAATCTAATAAGCTCTCTAAGTAAGTCAGGGTCCGTCCAGTCTAGAAGGACTTTTGCTTCTTTGCCGCGATCCGAGGTGCTTTTTACCAAAAGTTCATAGACGTCATTTCGAAGGAAAACGATAGTGTTAACAACAACACTTGATCTGCCGAACTGGCGTTCAATTTTTTTAGTTGCATCAATGAGCGCTCTTACAATTAGCAGGTCTTCTACTTGTAGTCCGGAGGTTGGCCAGCCTTTATCAAGATTGTCAAATAGTAGCCAGCAAACATCTTTGTGTCGCATGTATTCGATGATTTGCTCTGTAAGCTGCTTCACGTCGTGGCAATAGAGGAGTTCAGTAAGCTGTCCTGTTGAAAGTCTAACTTCTGTGGCAGTGCCATGTTTTGACCGATATTCAGTGGTTATCTTTTCCATAAGGATGCTCATCCTTTCTGAAAAATCACCCTCACTATCGTATCCTTCGCTTTTATATAGTTTGGCTAGTTTTTGATATGGGTCGTAAAGATGATGGTTGTGTATATGGGCTTCACGATCTTTTTCTAAGATTTTGTAGCATATCTCCAAAAGTAAGACATACTCCCAGAATGCCATGATAGTGTGTTGAAAAGTACCTTCCTCTAAAAAAGATAAAATTAATTCCTTAAATTTAATTAGCTTGTAGCCGTCAGGCTTCAGATCTAAAACAATATTTCCATTTTTGTTGCGTTCTCTGTCGCGCACTTGTAGGAATATAGCTGATTTTCCAGAGCCTTTTCGTCCGACTACAATGTTGGCTTCACCTCTTAAAGATTTTAAAAAAGGATCCGTTTTCAAATAGTATGATTCCAGCGTCCGCATTTCGTTTTCGGCGGAGGTTGCACCTAGATCTAGGGACTGTAGAAATGTATCGTTTGTAGTTATGTTTAGCTTAACATCTTGTTGAAAGGATTCGGCTACGCGTCCTGCGAAATCCGCTATATAGTCGTTAATGTCATTCGGATGAAAGGTGGTATTTACGAAGTCGCGATAGTCAATTGGAACTGGACCTTCGCCATCCTGCAAGATACAAAGTGCTTTACCCATTCCATCAGCCAAGCCAGCAAGAAAGGCACCACGCATGTTATGGGATTCGGCACCGACAGACCTAAAAGATAATAAGGGTATTACTACTCCATGGGACTGGGATATTTGACTAATCGCGTCGTTCGCAGAAAGCCTTGGTTGTTCATTAGGATCGAATGATCTGAAGAGGTATCTTGCTTTTTTTATGCGGGAAACAATGCGTGTGGCCCAGTCTGTTTTATGTAGTCCCTCAAGCAAATACACTGGGGACTTGTTATTTATTCTGTTGGGTATTGGGATCGGGGTTGAAATAATTGCTGTCTTTATGAACTCGCTTAAGTCTGCTGAATTTTGGTATGTTTTATACCCCAAGGTGTCGAATATTCCAATTTCTCGAATTGAGGGCGTTCCCTCTTTTATGCTTTCATTTCGAGTGATTAGAATCCTTTTTCCTATTCCTATAGCGAATCCTATTTCATAAGTGACATTGAAGTTTAGGACGGAAATATCAGCGACAAAAAGGTCTGCTTGTTTGATGCCAGTTAAAACTTCCCCTGCGATAAATTGACCGACGATATCTAATGCTCGCCAAGACTTTATAGATAGATTGTTGTTTTCGTTCGCGACGAGTATAGCTCGTTCAATAGTTTGACCAATTTCATTAGGTGAAGCTGCATAAGCGAAGAAGCCAGAAAATTTGGCCATAACAAATCCCTGTTTAAAGGTCTTTTTGCTTATAAAGAGCATTTTCGCAATGCTCTACTCCCAATCGTTAGCAACCAGTTATACGATCCAAGCTAGCTGTTTGCCACCACTCTGTCCAGAGCTACGGATTGAACCGATCTTAGGTTGGTGGGAAGGGCGCATCGGCATCATGCCTCGTTAGACTTTTTGAACTGCCGCTTTTAGCTGATACCAGACTCTGATGATGATCTGGCGTTCGGAAAGCCTGCTTCGGTAGGCCTCATGCAATGACCGCCCCGTTTATGGGGGCGTTCGTCCTAGAAATTATTTCGTGGTATGAGGGGACGGATCTGTTGTGAATACATGACAGAATGAGGCCTCGATAAACACCAACGTTTAAAAAGACATCTCCAGACACTCTCTCAGGCTACACATCCTTGCGCCTTTGCCTACAGCTACGCCAGAATCCGCCGGCTTGTGCGCTTTTGGGTCGGATTCTATTGTGGTCCGGTCGCTGACGAATCAGCGATCGGGTTTGGTAGCCCGGCTTAGACTTGGCGCATAGCGTCACCCGATACAGGCCTTTTTGGGGCTGTGTATTAATGGTGGCCATGCGTAGGGCGTCTTCGGGCGCGCCGGTTCTCCAAGTCACCGGTCTACCAACCTTCGTATGGCCACCACCCCTTCGTTTGGTAGCGAAAGATGATGGCTCCTTTTCTATGATTTGGAGATTCACTCATGATCAAACCAACACCCAACCCGCCCGAAACCGCCTCGGTTTCCCCCTACGAATCCATCGATTCCAAAAAACTCCACGAAGCCGCCGACCGCGCGCTCGACCATTACCTCTGTCCACCCGGTTCCACGCCGCCGCCACGTAAAGTCCGTGGGATGTATGCCGTCACGGCGGACAACAAAAACGAAGAACTGTTGGTCGATGCCAGTGAAACACTTGCTTCGGCCCAGACGCTTGCCCAGAACGTCGCCAGTTTGTTGCCTGCGTCGCAGCGTCGGGCGTTGTTGGGGATTGCGCAGTTGATCATGCTCGGGGAGCTGGCGGTGAATCGGGCGTTGGATAATTTGCAATTGCCGGGGTGATGCTCGTATCTGGGGCACCTGTGATTGATCGGGTGTCCGTTCTGGCGCTTTCGCGAGCAAGCCCGCTCCCACAGGTTTTTTATTGGTCATGGATTTGTGGATGACGTTTAAACCTGTGGCGCCGACTACAGGCGCAGCAATGACTGCGCCTGTAGTCGGCGCAATCTGTGTAGGGCTTGGCGTCCCCACGGGCGGTTTGGGAACCCTCGCTTGCGGCGTGGTAGTTGTAGCGGCAGGCTCATATGCTGGCGGGGCGGTAGGAGGGGCCGGTGGTGAGATGTTCGGCGAAGTGATTTACGAGGTGACTAAATGAGTACCGCTGAACTGATAGTCGGAGGATTGTGTGGCGTAGTGATTATCTCGATGATCATCTGGATCGGGATTGCCCTTTACATTGCACATATCAAGATGGACTTGATCCTCGAACATCTGAAAAACAGCTCTGCCGGCACCAGGTTAGCTGCGCTGAAACACGGAGGTGCGTGGGGCAGATTGCTTTTAGTTGGTGGCGCCTCTGGTCTAGTTACATTCACGAATTTCTATATGAAACGCGGCACGCTCAGCGCCGATGATGTCGAGAATTTTCCTTCCTCACTCAAGCAGAGACTTGTGTTGATGCAATGGAGCGCAATAGCGCTGCTTTCTGCGATGGTTGTGCTGGTTGCTTTGGGGAAGTCAGGAATACTCAAGTAACCGGATGAGAGGCCTGTTCAGTCCCGTTTGAACGCTTTGAGGCTCTAAGCGAATGGGCCGTCGAGAGGATCTATTTGGTAGGGAAATGAGTTTGAACGTCGTTGATAAGGTACTTCTGTTCATTGCTATCGCTGATCTGGCAGGGCTTATTCTTTGGATAGGCATCTGTTTGCGCCTCGCCTACACGAAGATGGATGTGATGCTGGAGCACCTGAAGAATTGCTCAGCCGTTACGGCTCGCGCTCCACTTCGGCATGGTGGGCCTTGGGGAAAGCTTCTGCTCGTAGGTGGTATTTCGGGGATTGTGACCTTTCCTGAGTTTTATCTGAAAAGGGGCGAGCTGAGCGCCGAAGATCTAGCCAATTTCCCAGCCCCCCTCAGACGAAAGCTGGTGGTGTTGCAATGGAGCGTCATTTCTCTGTTGTTGGTCATGATCAGTTTTGGGATCGCTGTTAAGTCCGGTTTTGTGTAGTGCTGCTGCACTGCGCGGTTCCCATTGCAGGTACCGCGAGGTCCCGATAAACGCCAACGTTTAAAAAGACATCTCCAGACACTCTCTCAGGCTACATATCCTTGCGCCTTTGCCTACAGCTACGCCAGAATCCGCCGGCTTGTGTGCCTTGGGGGCGGGTTCTATTGTGGTGCGGTCGCTGACGAATCAGCGATCGGGTTTGACCGCCCGCCCAATATCAAGGCGCGCCAGCGTTCTGCACGTGTTCAGGCATTGTCTGAAATCATGTCGCGGTGGCTGTGCGTGGGACACCTTCGGGTGTGCCGGAGTCCTTGATGTCCGGTCGGTCAACCCGCGTACAGCTGCCACCCTGTTTGTTTGACCGCGAACGGTGGCGGCTCCAGTCATCAAGGAGCTTCACCATGATCAAACCAACACCCAACCCGCCCGAATCTATCTGCACGTCCCCCTACGAATCCATCAATTCCAAAAAACTCCACGAAGCCGCCGACCGCGCGCTCGATCATTACCTCTGTCCGCCCGGTTCCACGCCGCCGCCACGTAAAGTCCGTGGGATGTACGCCGTGACGGCGGACAACAAAAACGAAGAACTGTTGGTCGATGCCAGTGAAACACTTGCCTCGGCGCAGACGCTTGCCCAGAACGTCGCTAGTCTGTTGCCTGCGTCGCAGCGTCGGGCGTTGTTGGGGATTGCGCAGTTGATCATGCTCGGGGAGCTGGCGGTGAATCGGGCGTTGGATAATTTGCAATTGCCGGGGTGATGTTGGTGTCGGGATCACCTGATTATTGATCGGGTGGTTGTTCTGGGGAATTCGTGATTAGAAGCGGCCCTCACCCCAGCCCTCTCCCGGAGGGAGAGGGGGCCGACCGAGGTGTTTTGCGGGGTACGTCGACCTGGAAGATTTTGGCGATTATGGTTCGGTGAAGGGCCTTAGCGATTATGGCTTTGGTGAAGGACCTTCGATTTGGTTTTGTGAGCTTGGCCATTTTGGATTCAATGAATGGCTTTCAAGTCGGTGTAGCTCTCGAATATCCCCAAATTGGTCCCCTCTACCTCTGGGCGGTCCGACGTTTCGGGAGGGCTAGGGTGAGGGGCTTTCCGTTCGGGACAGCAAAGTCTCAAGCCTGGCCAGCGGCGGAGCATCCTGGTTGCGGTCGAATACCTGAATGCCAATCTTGAGCAACCGTCCATTTTCGGCTGCGCTGATCACCTGTTCACAGCGCAGCAATAGCCGCCCCTGATCGCACTCCTGCGCCTTCATACCCATCGGCAACCTGCCTTCCAGCCGCAACTCCGCCATCCGACTCTGCGCCGCAATCATCGCCACCGACCGATCCCTTAAAACCCCGCTACTCTGCGTCATCAACCCCGCCACGCGCACAGCCGCCGACATCGCCACGGCAATAATCGCCAGCGCCACCAGCACCTCAATCAACGTGAAACCCGCTTCCCGCGAACGCGCACGCATACATGGCCCAAAACCAAAACCCAGCCCTCGACGCTAACCCGCGTGCTTGAAGGCTTGACGACGAAAACACCCGAGGATTTTCAACATCACTGACATATCTTCTTGCAACACTGCGCGTCGAATCGAATCAAGCCAGGGAATGTCGAGATGGATATCGCACCTTTCAAATCGCTTCAGCAACCGATGCGCACGCTGCGTGGTCAGCAGGGTTTTACCCTGATCGAGATCATGGTGGTCGTGGTGATTCTGGGGATTTTGGCGGCGATGGTGGTGCCCAAGGTGCTCGACCGGCCGGATCAGGCGCGGGCGACGGCGGCGAAGCAGGATATTGGTGGCTTGATGCAGGCGTTGAAGCTGTATCGCCTTGATCACGGCAGTTACCCGAGCATGAACCAGGGCCTGAAGGTGTTGGTGGAGCGGCCGGCGGATGCCAAGAACAGCAATTGGCGCTCGTACCTGGAGCGCTTGCCGAACGATCCGTGGGGTCGTCCTTATCAATACCTCAACCCCGGCGCCAATGGCGAGATCGACATCTTTTCCCTCGGTGCCGACGGTCAGCCTGACGGCGACGGCGTGAATGCCGATATCGGTTCCTGGCAGTTGTAAGGCCGGCGATGAGCAACCAATCGAACCAGCAGGGCATGGCGATTATCAGTGCACTGTTGATTGCGGCCGTGGTGGCGGTGATGGCGGCGGGCATGTTGACGCGCCAGAGCGTGGCGACCCGGGCACTGGAGGCCGATCAGCAGCGTGTGCAGGGGCGTTGGCTGGTGCAGGGCGGTCTGGAGATCAGCCGTCAATTACTCTGGGATGCACGTCAGCGCGACCCGTTGACCCGGCTCGATCAGCCGTGGGCGCAGCGTCTCTCCGCGCAAGGTTTTGAAGGGCGACTGGAGGATGAGCAGGGTAAGTTCAACCTGCGCAATCTGGTGGCGAACGAGCGGGTGGATGAGGCACAGGTCGCGGCGTTTCAGCGCTTGTGCGCGTTGATCGGGGTCAGTGCGGGGTTGAGTCAGCGCATCAGTCAGCGGGTGATTGCCTCCTACCCGCGACTGCTGAATCCGCAGATGGCCGAGGCGCCGAAAACGGGTTTCGACAGTGGTCGCGCGACCTCGCCCAACGCGACACGCAAACCGCAGAACCCGACGCTGCCGATGCTGCGCAGCATCGATGATCTGCGCAGTGTCGACGGCGTCAATGAGGCGGTGATCGGCAAACTGGCACCGTACCTGACGGTGATTCCGGCCATCACCTGGATCAACGGCAATACCGCCACGGCGCCGGTGTTGGCCGCTTATGTGCCGGGGCTGTCGCTGGAGCGTGCCAATGCGCTGATCGCCGAGCGCGATGCCGGGCGCTGGTTTATCAACCGTGGCGACTTCGTTAACCGCTTGCGCCTGCCGCAACTGGAACTGACCAGCGTCAAGGTCGGCATCACCAGCGACTGGTTTCGCCTGCGCGGCGAGGCGCGGCGCGATCAGCGGCGGGTCAGCCTGGAGGCGTTGCTGCATCGCAGCCAGGACCGCTTGCCGCAGGTGATCTGGTCGCGGGTGGGCGTATGAGCCAGTTGAAGGTTGCGTTGCCGCCCTTGGCGGAACTGGATCTGCACAGTCAGTTGCACTGCGCCTGGCTGGATCGTCAGGGCCAGGTCACGCGGGAAGAACTTCACAGTCTGAGTCAGTTGGGCGAACTGCCGAAACGGCCGCCGCTGGTGTGTTTTCTGCACCCGGCTGACAGCCTGTTGGCGAGTCTTGATTTGCCGCCGTTGCCGGCCAACAAGATCGTCGCGGCGGTGCAGTGTGCGGCGCAGGCCTTGATCCTGGGCGGCAGCAGCGAGATGCACATCGCCCACAGCGCGCGGGACGAGGCCGGGCAGGTGCAGATCGCCTGGGCGCCTCGGCACCTGCTGCTGCGTGTGGGCGAATTGTGCAAGCAGGCGGGACTGAACCTGCGCGGTCTCTACCCGGCGCCGTTCACTTTGCCGGTGCTGCCGGGCACCGTTGCTTGCGTGCAGGACGGGCATCTGTTGCTGCGCGACAGCGTGCACGCGGCGCGGGTGCAGCCGTTGTTCGACGATGGCCTCGACGGCGTGGTGTGGGAGCCGGGCAGCACGCTGCACTGGATCGGGGATCAACCGCCGCCGGGCGCCGAATTGCCGATGGTCGCTGCGCAACGCTGGGCCGGGCCGCTACCGGGTTGGGGCCTGCACGGCGCGGTCCAGCAGCAACAAACCGAGCATCGCGGCTGGGGCCGTGCCGTGGCGTTGTCGCTGTTGGCGGTGGCGGTCTGGGTGATCGGTTTGAACCTGTACGCCGCTCGCGAAGCCGCGCAGGGCCAGCAACTGAAAACCCAGATGAACCTGCGGGTAAAGCAGGCCTTTCCCGAATTGCCGGTGATCCTCAACCCGTTGCAGCAGGCCCGTCAGCAACTGGCGGCGCGGCACAAGGGCGCGGCGGATGATCCGGCGCAG
This sequence comes from Pseudomonas sp. EA_5y_Pfl2_R50, assembly GCF_963970475.1. NCBI lineage: Bacteria > Pseudomonadati > Pseudomonadota > Gammaproteobacteria > Pseudomonadales > Pseudomonadaceae > Pseudomonas > Pseudomonas sp. EA_5y_Pfl2_R50. Next base: position 276,125 of record NZ_CAXAPT010000005.1, read on the forward strand.
ACGTTCACTCGGCTGGTGTTGCAGGCGGGCAGCGGCATGCCGTCGATGGCCGGCAGCGTCGAGCGCCTGATGTTTGTCGACGGCAGCATGCAACTGAGTCTGCAGAGCGACGCCCGTCGTGGCGGCAATGATCAGGCGTGGCAAAGCACCCTGGCGCAGGCGGGCATCAGTGTCACGGCAAACGACGACGGCTGGACCTTGCGCGCGACCGGTGAAGCCACCCCAAGCGACAGCGATGACAGCGGCGGAGCAGCAGACGATGAATAAGCCCTCGCTCGCGCTGTATCGCGCCAGGTGGCAACGCTTTAATGCTCAGCTGCAGGCGCGTTGGCAGCCGTTGGCCCTGCGCGAGAAACGCATGGTCGGCGGCATGGCGGTCGGGCTGTTTGGCCTGTTGATCTGGGGCGCACTGATCCAGCCGCCGCTGAAAAAAATCACCTATTGGCAGACCGAGACGCCAAAGCTGCGCGCCCAGACCGAGGCACTGGAGGTGCTGTTGCGCGAAGTCAGCGTGCGTCCGGCGGGGCAAAGCGTGGCGCAGTCGCTGGAGCAGACCCTGCAGGCCAGCGGCCTCGGTGGGCACTATCAATTGCAGGCCGGGGAGGCTGGCGCATGGCAGCTGACCTTCGATGCCGCGCCCGCCGATGCGTTGCTCGACTGGCTGCTGAGCCACCCGGCACAACTTTCTCTGCAAGTGGTCGAGGCGCGTTTGCAACGTGCAGACAACCCCTCGACCGAAGTCACTGCCGGCACTTTGTCAGGCACCGTTCGCATGGATCAGGCGCAGGGCGCTAAGGAAGCTTCATGAAGGGGTCAGGGTCGAAACCGGCACATTTGGCGTTGCCGCTGTTGCTGATGGCATTGAGCGCGTGCAGCCACACCACCACGCCACACAACCCGCCGCCATTGCTGGTCGACAGCGAACTCGGCCGTCCGTTGGCCAACACCCAGCGCAGCGGCGACGCGGTGCTGGATCGGGAACGCGCGCAGGCCCAGGCGCGACCTGTGCCCAAGCAATTGCACAACATCACCAAGAGTGCCCGCAGCGGCGCGGCACCGTCGGGCATTGCCTTGCCGAGCAACCCATTGGGCGATCAGCCGGTGACGCTGAATTTTGTCGACGCCGATATTCAAGCGGTGGTGCGGGCGTTGTCGCGTTCCACCGGCCAGCAGTTTCTCGTCGATCCACGGGTCAAGGGCACGCTGACCCTGGTCTCGGAAGGTCAGGTGCCGGCGCGACAGGCTTACGACATGTTGCTCGCGGCGTTGCGAATGCAGGGTTTCAGCGTGGTCGATGTCGGCGGCGTGGCGCAGGTGGTGCCAGAGGCGGACGCGAAACTGCTCGGCGGGCCGATCTACAGCGCCGACAAACCCGCCGGTAACGGCATGCTCACCCGCACGTTCCGCCTGCAATACGAGAACGCGGTGAACCTGATCCCGGTGCTGCGCCCGATTGTCTCGCCGAACAATCCGATCAACGCCTATCCGGGCAACAACACCATCGTCATTACCGATTATTCGGAAAACCTTACCCGTGTCGCGCAGTTGATCGCCGGCATCGACACGCCGAGCGCCATCGACACCGACGTGGTGCAGATCCAGAACGGTATCGCTGCCGACATCGCGCCGATGGTGGCGGATTTGCTCGACGCGCCGGGCAATGATCCGACGCAGAAGATTGCCGTGATCGGTGATCCGCGTTCCAACACCATCATCATTCGTGCCGGCAGCCCGGAGCGCACCGAGCTGGCGCGTAATCTGATCTACAAACTCGATAACGCGCAGAGCAATCCGAGCAATCTGCACGTGGTGTACCTGCGTAACGCGCAAGCGGCGAAACTGGCCCAGGCCCTGCGCGGTTTGCTCACCGGCGAAAGCGACAGCGGCACCAGCGACAGTGCGCGTTCGGTGCTCAGCGCGATGGGCAGCAGCACCAACGGTAGCGCTGGGCAGAACGGTCAGAGCGGTACGCAAAGCAGCGGCAGTACGTCGACCACCAACAGCAGCGGCAGCACGGGCGGCAGTTACGCGCAGGGCAGCAGTGGCGCCAGCAGCGGTGGTGCGCAAAGCAGCGAACAGAACGTCGCCTTCAGCGCCGGCGGCGTGACCATTCAGGCCGACGCCACCACCAACACCTTGCTGATTTCCGCGCCGGAACCGCTGTATCGCAACCTGCGCGAAGTCATCGACCTGCTCGACCAGCGCCGCGCACAAGTGGTGATCGAAAGCCTGATCGTTGAAGTCGGCGAGGACGATGCCAGCGAATTCGGTGTGCAATGGCAGACCGGCAATCTCGGTGGCAACGGTGTGATCGGCGGAGCGAACCTCGGCGGCTCGGGGATCAACGTCAACGGCAAGACCAGCATCGACGTACTGCCGCAGGGTTTGAACCTGGGCTACGTCAACGGCACTGTGGACATCCCCGGGATCGGCAAGATTCTTGACCTGAAAGTGCTGGCCCGGGCCTTGAAGAGCAAGGGCGGCACCAACGTGCTGGCGACGCCAAACCTGCTCACGCTGGACAACGAAGCGGCGAGTATTTTTGTCGGCCAGACCATCCCGTTCGTCAGCGGCAGTTACGTCACGGGTGGCGGCGGCACCAGCAACAACCCGTTCCAGACCGTGACCCGCGAAGAGGTCGGCCTCAAGCTCAATGTGCGCCCACAGATTTCCGAGGGCGGCACGGTCAAGCTCGATATCTATCAGGAAGTCAGCAGCATCGACGAGCGTGCTTCGGCCAGTTCGACCTCGGCGGGCATCGTCACCAACAAGCGTGCCATCGACACCAGCATTCTGCTCGATGACGGCCAGATCATGGTGCTCGGCGGTCTGCTCCAGGACGGCTATAGCCAGAGCAATGATGCGGTGCCGTGGCTGGGTACGTTGCCGGGCATCGGCGCGCTGTTTCGCAACGAACGTCGGGCGATCACCAAGACCAACCTGATGGTCTTTCTGCGCCCGTACATCATTCGCGACAGCGAAGCGGGGCGCAGCATCACCCTCAATCGCTACGACTTCATGCGCCGCGCCCAGGGTGGTTTGCAGCCGGAACGCAGCTGGGCGATGCCGGACATGCAGGCGCCGCAATTGCCGACGGCAGCGCAGGGTGTGCCGGCGGTATTACCGGCCTCAGGGCCTCGCGCGACGATCAAAGCGGTGCCCATCCCATGAGTGTTTTGCCTTACGCCTGGGCCAAGGCGCAGCGGATTGTGTTGTGCGATGGCGTGTTGACGGTGTGCCCGTCGACCCCCGGCTGGTCGATCAGCGAGGCACGACGGCAGTTTGGTGCGACCACGATTGAGCGTGTGCGCGATGACCAGCTCGACGGCTTGCTCGCCAGTGCCTACGCCGATACCGGCAGCGCGGCGGCGGTGGTCGGCGCGGCGGAGAACGAAGTCGACCTCGACCGCCTGATGCAGGACATGCCGGAAATCACCGACCTGCTCGATACTCAGGACGGCGCGCCAGTGATCCGCATGATCAACGCTTTACTCACGCAAGCGGCGCGCGATGAGGCCAGTGACATCCACATTGAGCCGTTCGAAACCCATTCGGTGGTGCGCTATCGCGTCGACGGCACCCTGCGTGACGTGGTCTCGCCGCGCAAGGCGTTGCACGGTGCGCTGGTGTCGCGGATCAAGATCATGGCGCAGCTCGACATCGCTGAAAAACGCCTGCCGCAGGATGGCCGTATCGCGTTGCGTGTGGCCGGGCGGCCCATTGATATTCGTGTGTCCACCGTGCCCACCGGTCACGGCGAGCGGGTGGTCATGCGATTGCTCGACAAGCAGGCCGGGCGTCTGCAACTGGAGACCCTCGGCATGGACGCGCAGGTGTTGGCCAAACTCGATCACCTGATCCGCCAGCCCCACGGCATCGTGCTGGTTACCGGCCCGACCGGTAGCGGCAAGACCACCAGCCTCTACGCGGCACTGGCGCGCCTGGATGCCAGCACCAGCAACATTCTTACCGTCGAAGACCCGGTGGAATACGACCTGCCGGGCATCAGCCAGATCCAGGTCAACGCCAGGATCGACATGACCTTTGCCCTCGCGCTGCGGGCGATTCTGCGTCAGGACCCGGACATCATCATGATCGGCGAGATTCGTGACCTCGAAACCGCGCAAATTGCCGTGCAAGCCTCGCTGACCGGTCACCTGGTGCTGGCGACTCTGCACACCAATGACGCGGTGTCGGCGGTCAACCGCTTGATCGACATGGGCGTTGAACCGTTCCTGCTCGCGTCGTCGATGCTCGGTGTGCTCGCGCAACGACTGGTGCGGCGGTTGTGCAATCAGTGCAAGCAGCAAGACCCGGCGGCGCCGGGCACTTGGCGCCCGGTCGGTTGCCCGGCGTGTAATCAGACCGGTTACAGCGGTCGCACCGGCATCCACGAACTGTTCTGCATCGACGACGACATCCGCACCCTGATTCACCAGGGGGCAGGGGAGCAGGCGTTGCGCGCTGCGGCGGCGAAAGCCGGGATGTTCAGCCTGCGCGAGGACGGCGAACGCTGGATTCGCAGCGGCGCCACCGCCCCTGAAGAAATCCTTCGCGTGACACGGGACGCCTGATGAATCGCTATCGTTTTGAGGCCGCCGATGCCAACGGCAAGATCGAATCCGGGCATCTGGAAGCCGACAGTCAGGGCGCCGCTTTCAGTGTTTTGCGCGGGCGCGGATTGACCGCGCTGTCGGTGCACAAGGAAAGCAACGTCGCCAGTCACGGTGGCGGTGGCCTGTTCAGTGCGCGGCTGTCGGACAACGATCTGGCCTGGGCCACGCGGCAACTGGCGAGTCTGTTGGGCGCGAGTCTGCCGCTGGAAGCCGCCTTGAGTGCCACGGTCGAGCAGGCCGAGAAAAAACACATCGCCCACACCCTCAGTGCCGTGCGCGCCGACGTGCGCAGCGGCATGCGTCTGGCCGAAGCGTTGGCGGCGCGGCCACGGGATTTCCCCGAGATTTATCGGGCACTGATTGCGGCGGGTGAGGAGACGGGGGATCTGGCCCAGGTGATGGAACGGCTGGCCGATTACATCGAGGAACGCAACAACCTGCGCGGCAAGATTCTCACCGCATTCATCTATCCCGGCGTGGTCGGGCTGGTGTCGATTGGCATCGTGATCTTTCTGCTCAGCTACGTGGTGCCGCAGGTGGTCAGCGCGTTTTCCCAGGCGCGGCAGGACTTGCCGGGGCTGACGCTGGCGATGCTCACCGCCAGTGATTTCATCCGCGCCTGGGGCTGGTTATGCGCGGCAGTCATGGCGGGGGCATTCTGGAGTTGGCGCCTGTACCTGCGTAACCCGGCGGCGCGCTTGAGTTGGCATCATCGGGTGCTGAAATTGCCGCTGATCGGGCGCTTCATTCTCGGCCTCAATACCGCGCGTTTCGCCTCCACGCTGGCGATTCTCGGTGGCGCCGGGGTGCCGTTGTTGCGTGCGCTGGAAGCGGCGCGACAGACGTTGTCCAACGAGCGTCTGAGCCTGAGCGTCAGCGATGCCACGGCCAAGGTGCGCGAAGGGGTGAACCTGGCGGCCGCGTTGCGTGTGGAGAACGTGTTTCCGCCGGTGCTGATCCACTTGATCGCGAGCGGCGAGAAAACCGGTTCGTTGCCACCGATGCTTGAGCGTGCGGCGCAAACCCTGTCGCGGGATATCGAACGCCGGGCGATGGGCATGACCGCATTGCTTGAGCCGCTGATGATTGTGGTGATGGGTGGAGTGGTGCTGGTGATTGTGATGGCCGTGCTGCTGCCGATCATTGAGATCAATCAGTTGGTCCAGTAGTGGCGTGTCTGAAATATTGATGGTGTCTGGGCCGGCCCCTTCGCGAGCAAGCCCGCTCCCACCTTTGAAATGCGTTCCCCCTGTGAAGGGGCCAGTCAGGGCAACAAATAATCCAGATTTTTTCCCGGAACTTGCCCATCACCCGAGCCTCGATTGCCCCATCCTCGGGTTCTCCTTTCTGTCATCTGCGACCACCCGCCAACGCCTCCAGCGCGATTGCGTCAAACCCTTGATCCAGACCCTCGGCCAGCCCCCACAAACTCCCGAGAAAATCCCTTCGGAAACGCCGCACAGCTCCCGAGGTTTTTTCCTTTATCTGTCACCGGAACCTGCGAATTTCTCAGTGCGACTTAACCCAGGCCAACGCTAGCGAGGGCCCGGTGAGTCCTCCCAGTGTCATGCAAGCAATCTGAAACCTGTGTTCACAACCTCGTTGAAAAGGAGATTCTTCATGTTCAAGCGCACTCTGATCGCCGCCTCACTGACCGTCGCCGCTCTGGCGTCCGCCCAGGCCATGGCCGCCAACGTAACCGGTGGTGGCGCGACTCTGCCTGCCGCTCTGTACAAAGGTTCTGCCAACAGCATCCTGCCAGCCAACTTCAGCTACCTGGGCACCGGTAGCGGCACTGGCAAAACCGCGTTCCTGACCAACAACTCGGCACTGTTCAGCACCACCGGTTCGGTGCACTTCGCTGGCAGCGACTCGATCCTCAGCGCTGCGGAAATCAGCACCTACAACAGCACCTACGGCGCTTCCTACGGCCCGCTGATTCAACTGCCTTCGGTAGCCACTTCGGTTGCCATCCCTTACAAAAAGTCTGGCCAGACTGCTCTGAACCTGACCAGCACTCAGCTGTGTGATGCATTCTCCGGCGCCAAAACCACTTGGGGTGCGCTGTTGGGTACCGCCGACACCACACCGATTCGCGTGGTTTATCGCAACGTTTCCAGCGGCACTTCGGAAATCCTCACGCGTCACCTGAACTCGATCTGCCCGACCCGTTTCGCCACCAGCTCCACCTTCACCAGCGCACGTCTGCCAGCCGGTTCGGCTGTGCCAGCCAACTGGGTCGGTGTTGCCGGTACCGCTGACGTCGCCACTCAAGTCAACGCCGTTGACGGCTCCATCGGTTATGTCGGTCCGGACGGCGTGAACGCCTCGAGCAACGCTGTGGTTGCCCGCGTCAATGGCGTGCAGCCAACCACCGCCAACGTTTCCCTGGCATTGGGTTCGGCAGCGCTGCCAACGACGCCTTCCAACCCGGCCCAGTGGGTTCCGGTCGTGCCTAACCCGGCGAGCGGTTATCCAATCGTCGCGTACACCAACTTCATCTTCGGTCAGTGCTACAAGGATGCAGCGGTGGCCAACGATGTTCGCAACTTCCTGACCACCCACTACAGCAACCCGGGCAACAACGCCGCCACCATCGCGCACAGCTTCACGCCGGTTCCAACCAACTGGAAAACCGCTGTGACCGCCAACTTCATCACCAACACCTCGGGCAACAACCTGAACATCAACAACGCCAGCGTCTGCAACGCTATCGGTCGTCCGTTGTAAGCCTCGCTTCACCTGCAACACCCCAGCAGCAGCCTTCGGGCTGCTGCTTTTTTTTGGGCCGGTCTACTCCTCGATCATGAAGTTTGTGTGACATCCGTTCGGTCGCGGCCCTCGCCAACCGCCTATCACGTAACAGCAGGGTCAACCCGACCTGTGGCCACGTCTGGCAACCCAAAAGGATCTCGTAGTGATGCTCGCTCGCCCATCCCGTCGCAGTACCCGTGTTCAGCCACAATCGCGTGTCGCCGTCGATCCGGCGCTGTGGCTGCTCAAGCCGTTGGCGCAGGCGATTGCCCTGTGCCTGGTGGCGGGCAGCGCCGAGGCGGCCACCGCGTTCAGTTCGGGATGGTTTGCCGCCAAGGGCGCGGCCCAGCAAGCCGCCGCCGCGCGTCCGGGCAGCCCTGGATTGCCGGGGATGACGCCGCCGCTGGCGCAGCAGCAAAAAGCCCAACAGCAACTGCAGCGTTCGATTCAAACCTTGAACAACACCGTCGCCGCAATTGCTGCACAGCAGGCCGCGCAAGCTGCAGGTCGCGCGAATGCATTGAACACGGTGCAGTTTGTGCCGGACGGCCTGGCCGAGGGTGGGCTGAAAGTCGATAACAGCCTGAGCCAGGGCTGGCAGAACGCCAAAGGCCCGCAACAGACTCAGGCCAACGGCAAGACCACGGTGAAGATCGAGCAGACCGCCGACAAAGCCATCCTCAACTGGGAAACCTTCAACGTCGGGCGCAACACGAGTGTTGAATTCGCCCAGCAGGCGAACTGGGCGGTGCTCAACCGGGTCAACGATCCGGGCGCGCGGGCCAGTCAGATCCAGGGCCAGATCAAGGGTGACGGCACGGTGATGCTGATCAACCGCAACGGTATCGTCTTCAGCGGCACCAGCCAGGTCAATGTGCGCAACCTGGTGGCTGCGGCCGCCAGCATCACCGATATCCAGTTCCGCGACCGTGGCCTGTATTTCGACAGCACCGGCAGCCAGCCGACCTTCACCGACGCGGCGGGCAAAGTGTTGGTGGAGCGCGGTGCCTCCCTCGAAACCGCGCGCCCGGCGACGTCCACCGACGCCGGCGGTTATGCCTTGTTGCTGGGCAGCGAGGTGCAGAACGACGGCAGCATCAACACCGCCAAGGGCCAGACCGTGCTCGGCGCGGGTGATCGCTTTTATATTCGCAAAGGCTCGGGCACCGAGGGCAACGGCTTCTCGACGACCTTCGGCAACGAAGTCACCCCCGGTTTCACAGCCGCGAGCAATGCCGGCAAGGTCAGCAACAACGGTCTGATTCAGGCCGCGACCGGGGACATCACCCTGACCGGCCATGAAGTGGTGCAGAACGGCGTATTGCTCGCCAGCACCTCGGTCGCCACGCGCGGCACCCTTCATTTGCTCAACCCGGCAACGGACAGCACCGGCAGCGTCACGCTGGGGCAGGGCAGTGCCTCGGCGATCCTGCTCGACAGCAGTGACCTGACGGCCCTCGACAGCCAGCATCAGGCGGCACTGACGGGCGTCACGCCGACCAATCCGATCCGCAGCGATCAGTCGCGCATCGATATCCAGAGCGGGGGCAGCGTCGAGTTCCAGAATGGTTCGATCACCCTCGCCACCGGCGGGCAAGTGGCGGTGGCCGCGCAGCGTCGCAGCCTGGTGCGCGACGGCGCGTTGATCGATGTGTCCGGGGCCATCGGCGTGAAAGTCGCGATGGAATCCAACAGCATCAAGATCAACGTGCAGGGCAACGAACAGCGCGATGCGTCGGTCAATCGCGAGAAAGGCGCGCTCAACAGCAACGACGTCTGGGTCGATGTCCGAGAGCTGGTGTACGTGCCCGCCGGCACCCAGGGTTACGCCACGGATCGCTGGTACACCGCCGGTGGTTTGCTCGAAGTCGGCGGTTATCTCGGCACCCAGGGCCACAGCATCGGTGAATGGATGGCCCAGGGCGGTGCGGTCAATTTTGCCGGCAACGATGTGGTGACTGAAAAGGGCTCGTTGATCAACCTGTCCGGCGGCACCCTCGATGTGCAAAGTGGCGAAATTCGCCAGAGCTGGCTGCGCGGCGCCGACGGCAATCTGTATGAATTGTCGAAAGCGCCGGGCGATCTGCTCTACACCGGTTTCTATAAAGGTTATGAAGACAGCAGCCAGCGCTGGGGTCAGACGGACTATTACTACAACCCGCTGATCGCACCGACCAAGCGCTTCGAGGCCGGTTACACCGTGGGCCGCGATGCCGGGCAATTGGTGATCGGTACGCGCAACGCCGTGCTCGACGGGCAACTGCTGGGCGAGGTGTATCAGGGCGAGCGCCAGACGCAGGCGCCGCGTGCCGTGCTCGATGGCTACGCGCAGCGTCAGACCGCACTCGCGCGGCGTGGGCAATTGATTGTCGGCCGTTACGATGCCGCTTATGTGGCGGCGGCCGGCGGCGTGCTCTACGGCCTCAATCCGTTGCTCGATCAGGTGCAGATCGGCGCTGAGCGTCCGCTCGCCGGCGATGACCTGGGCCTGACCGGCGAGGTGTCCGCGGCACGCCAGGGCAAGCTGTTTCTCGATGCCGCTCAACTCAGTGCCTGGCAACCGGGCGCACTGAAAATCGCCGCCAGGGAGCGGATCAGCGTGGACGGCGCGGTGAGCGTCGGCAGCGGCGGCGACATCACCCTCTACGGGCCGGATGTGCAGGTCAACGCTGACCTGACTGCGCGGGGCGGCAGCCTGCATGTAGGCAACGTGCTCAATCAACTCAACACCGACCGCCTCACCGACACCCGAATCGCTGCGCCGGCTGGCAAGACCACGGCTGTTCGTGTCGCCGAGAATGTGCAACTCGATACCCGGGGGCTGTGGAGCAACTTGCGCACCAACCCGGATGATGCGAACAGCCTGGCGTACCTGGACGGTGGCGTGGTGTCGATCCGCAGCAGCGGCGACATCGATATCGGCGCCGGCAGCCTGCTCGACGTGTCCTCCGGCGGGGCGATTCTCGCCAGCGGCCAGACACGGGGCGGCAAGGGCGGCGACCTGACGCTGGAATCCAGCGCGCTGTCGGCTGCGGGTGACAGCCATCTGCGCCTCGATGGTCAGGTGCGTGGCTATGGCGTGACGGGCGGTGGCAGCCTGTTGATTCAGGCGGCCAACGTGCTGATCGGGCAGAGCGACACAGACCTCGCCGACAACACCTTGCAGTTGCAAGCGGATCTGTTCGACAAGGGCTTCGCGGCCTACAACCTCATCGGCCTGAACCGCCTGACGGTCGCGGACAACACCCGCATTGACGTGCTGATGCCGACCTACCGCTTTGCTGACACGGCGCCGGCGCAGGCCAGCGGTGTAGACCCGCAACAGGCGCTGGCCGAGTGGATGGCGCCGCTCTACCAGGAAAATCCGACCCAGGCGCAATTGACCCGGCGCGCGGGCGCCAGCCTGACCTTGCAGGCCGGTTCCAGCGAGGTGGCGCTGGTTGATCCGGCGCGTAATACCCTGACCCTCGGCCAGGGTTCGCGGATCAATGTCGATCCAGGGCAGAGCATCACACTGCGCGGTGCCGGACAGATCACCGTCGACGGTGAGTTGAATGCCTGGGGCGGCACCCTCGATATTCGCCAACAGCCATTCGGTTCGATGAACGTCGCCGATTCCTCGCAAACCGCCGACAAGGACGTGCATCACCGTTCGATCTGGATCGGCGAACACGCGGTGCTCGATGTCGCCGCCCGCGCCGCCACGGGCATGGATGCGCTGGGCCGGGTTTACGGTCTGGTCGGCAAGGGCGGCAGCATCATCATCGGCGGTGAAATCGATGCGACCAAGGCCACGGCCACGGCGGCCGATGCCTACGTCATCGTGCGCAATGGCGCGCGGCTCGATGCGTCCGGCACGCAGGCGCTGCTGGATATCGCCGGGCAGGGGCCGACCCCGGTCGCCACCGATGGCGGACGAATTTCCCTGAGTTCCTACAACGGTCTGTTCATCGACGGCGACCTGCGAGCGGCAGCCGGCGGTGCAGGGGCTGCGGGTGGCCGGCTGGACATTGCGCTGGAGACGCCGAGTTATCTGCGCAGTAACGCCAGCAATGACGTGCGCGTGCCCCGCGAAATCATCCTCAGCCAGGCCCCCGGCAAAGCGCTGTTGCCGAGCGATCTGCAAGCCGGTGAGGCCGCGCCGTTGCTGCAATACGGGCGCGCGCGCCTGAGTGCCGATCAGTTGATGGCCGGCGGTTTCGACAATCTCAGCCTGTTGAGCAATGGTCTGCTGTCGTTCGACGGCGACGTCAATTTGCACCTGCAACAAAGCCTGAGCCTGTACGCCGGCGCCCTGTCGCTGGCCGAAGGCGCGCCGGACACGGCGCGTGTCGACCTGTCTGCGCCTTACCTGCGCCTGTCGGGCACGGGCAAGTATTTCGAAGCGCCGGGCAACCTGCGCCCTCGGGTAATGAACGCTCCGACCACGCAGGTATCGCTGGGGCAATTCACCGCCAGCGCCGATCAGCTGGACCTGAGCAACAGTCTGTCGTTCGGCACGGCGGGGAGCATCGCCCAACTCAGCGGGCCGGCGTTGCAGGTGGCTCGGCGTGGCTTTGATCAGGTCAGCCTGCACAGCCGTGGCGATCTGCGTTTCCTGGCGCCGAGCGGTTTCGTCGAGAAAACCGAGTTGTGGACGCCGGGCGACCTGAACCTGCGTGCCGCGCAAATCTATCCGGCCAGCGATGTCAGCGCCGAGGTGCGGGTGGGTTACCAAAGCGTGACTCCCGGGGCCGATCCGGCGCGCACCTTGCGCATCGGCAGCAGTGGAACAGCACCCGCCACGCTGCCGTATTCGGTGTTCGGCAACCTGACCCTGGCGGCCGGGCGCATCGAGCAGGGCGGCGTGATTCGCGCACCGTTGGGCATGATCAGCCTCGGCGGCGAGACGGTGGTCAACACCCGCGAACTGCGCCTGCTGCCGGGCAGTGTGACGTCGGTCAGCGCGGCCGGGCTGGTCATGCCTTATGGCGGCACCACTGACGGCATCGACTATCGCTATGACGGCCAGTCGGTATTGCTCAAGGGCATCAGCGCCGACACTGCCGGGGTGACGCTGACCTCGCGCTACGTCGATGTGCAGAGCGGCGCGCTGATCGATCTGTCCGGCGGTGGTGATTTGCGTGGCGCCGGGTTTGTGTCGGGGCGCGGCGGTTCCACCGATGCCCGCTACAACCCGCTGGTGCGCAATGCCAGTGACGGCACGTTCAGTTTGCCGAGTCTCGCCAGCAACCCGGTGTACGCCATCGTGCCGGGCAACCAGAGTGCCTACGCGCCGATGCTTGGCGAGGCCGGGGCGGTCGATCCGCGCATCGGTCAGCAGATCACCCTCGGCGCTGGCGTACCGGGTCTGGCGGCGGGCACCTACACCTTGCTGCCATCGACCTTTGCCTTGCTCCCCGGTGCGTTCCGCGTCGAGATCAACGGCCAGGCGACGGCGGGCGTGACCCGTGGCGCGTTACCGTTGCGCAACGGCTCCTGGACAAGCTCCGGGCAGCTGTCGATTGCCAACACGGGGCTGCGTGACAGCCTCGCCAATCAGGTCATCGTGACGTCGGCGGATGTCCTGCGTCGGTATTCGCAGTACAACGAGACCAGCCTCAGCCAGTTCATTCAGAGTGACGCGGCGCGCCGTGGTGTGCCCCGGGCCCTGGCGCCGATGGATGGCAAGTCGCTGAATGTGTACCTGATGGCGGGCGGCGAGCAGGACATCGCCCTCGATTTCAACGGTCGCGCCGTGTTTGCACCGGCCGCCGGCGGGGTGCGCGGCGCGGCAACGCTGCGCGGGGCGATGGACATCGAAGTGCTCGGTGCCGGGCAGGCGCGCAGCGATGGCTTCACCGGCGTGTCGGTGTACGCCGACAGCCTTAACGGCCTCAACGCCGGGCGGTTGACCGTCGGCGCGCAACCGCTGATCGATTACAGCGGCGCGGGCAACATCATCTCGTTCACCGGCGATACCTCGACCATCACCCTGCGCGAGGGCGCGATGCTCTCGGCGCCCGAGGTGCTGCTGCTCACCACCCGCCCCGATGGCGGGATTACGCTCGAAGCCGGCTCGGGTATCAACACCCTGGGCCGGGGCGATGTGCCTTTTGATTCCAGCACGGGGTTCCTTTATCAGCCGGGCTCGGCGGGTCTGCTGGTGGTGTCGAACGGCTGGACCAATGTGCTCGCACCCTCGGTCGCCGACAGCACCTTCGGGTCGGGCAGCATCCATATCGGCCGTTGCCCGACCACGCTCTGCAACAACCCGACCCTGCTGTATTCCAACGGCAGCATTACCGCCGCCACCGACAAACAGTTCGAACTCGATGAGGCGGTACGCTTCGGCACGCGTCATCTGGCGCTGTCCGTCGGTTCGGTCAACGTCGGCAGCGCCGAGGCCCTCAGTGCCGCCGGCAATCGTGTGCCGACAGGCCTGACCCTGAACCAGAACGTGTTGAATCGCCTGTTGCGCGGCGATACGCAATTTGCCGCGCCGGCCCTGGAAACCCTGAGCCTGACCAGCCGCGACGCGTTCAACTTCTACGGTTCGGTCAGCCTCGATACGCTCGACCCGCAGACCGGCGTGAGCAAATTGCAGAACCTGATGCTTGCCACGCCAGCGATTTATGGCCTGGGTGAAAGCACTGATGTGGCCTCCATTCGCACCGCCAACCTGATCTGGAACGGTTCTGCCCAGGACCCCGGCGCCGTCATCACTGGCGGCGCGGGGACGGGGCGCGGCACCCTTGATATTCAGGCGCAGCGCATTGAGTTCGGCTACGGCGCCAATCCGCAGGCCAGCGGTCTGGAGCAGAACAACCGCTTGGCGCTGGGCTTTGCCAACGTCAATCTCAGCGCCAGCGAGCGCATCACCGCCAACCACAAGGGCAGCCTGGCGGTGTATGAGCAGCAGGGCGCGTTCGATCCGATCAAGGGCTACGCCTACAGCGGCGGCAACCTCAACGTGCGCACACCGCTGCTGACCGGGGAGGCCGCCTCGGTCAACCTGCTCAAGGCCGGTGACAAACTGACCCTCACGGGCGCCGGAACCTCGGCGGCGGCCAATGCCTTGGGCGCAGAGCTGACCCTTGATGCGCGCAGCATTGTGCTCGACAGCCGCATCAGCCTGGCGAGCGGAAAGTTGCGGGTGACGTCTGACGGCGATCTGACCCTTGGCAACGGCGCGATTGTGGATGTGGCCGGGCGCACCTTGCCGTTCAATGACGTCAACAAGTACAGCTGGGGCGGCGACGTGGCGCTGTACAGCCGTAACGGCAACATTCGTCAGGCCGCCGGCTCGCGCATCGACCTCTTGGCGCAGAACAATCAGGCCGGCAACCTCACGGCTGTCGCACTGGCCAGCGATGCCGGCATGGTCGATCTGCAGGGGCAGATCCTCGGCGCCAGCAGTGGTCATTACGATGCCGGCGGTACGTGGGTGCCGTACAAGGCGGCGGGCGTGGATATCCGCGCCCGGCACTTGAACGGTGATGCCAGTCAGCAGTTTGCCGCCCTCAACCAGCGCTTGAATGCCGGCCAGGTGTTCGGCAGCCGCAGCTTGCAGCTCAAGCAGGGCGATCTGTCGATTGGCGACGGGCTCAAGGCCGGCGAGGTCAATGTTTCGGTGGACAACGGCCGCCTGACGGTGGCGGGGTTGATCGATGCCAGCGGCGAGCGGGTGGGCAGCATTCGCCTGTCGGCACAAAACGGCCTGACCCTGGCTGGCAACGCCGTGCTCGATGCTCATGGCCGTGTGCTGCGAGTCGACAGCTACGGCAAGATCATCGACGCGCCGAACCGGGCGACGGTCGAACTCAATACCGCTGAAGGTGTGCTGACCCTCGGTCACGGCGCGCAGATCGACCTGCGACACGGCACCGACGCCGTGCGCGGCACGTTGCCCGGCCAGGCCGACGGGGTGTTGCGTGGCACGCTGGAGCTGAACGCGCCGCGCCTCGCGGGCGGCGACATCGGCATTGATGCCAGCGGTGCGCTGAACATTCAGGGCGCCCGCTCGATTGGCCTCAACGCCACGCGCCGTTACACCGATGCCACTGACGGCGTCGACCTGACGGCGAGCGGTCGGCCGTATCAGGTGATCGATCAGGCTTATCTGGATCGCATCCATGACGACAGCAACGCGTTCATCGACGCCGCGCTGGTCAACAGCAACCTGCTGCAGAACAAACTCGCCGGGTTGAACAACGCGACTTACGCCGATGCCTTCCATCTGCGCCCAGGCGTGGAAATCGCCAGCAAAACCGTCGACGGTGATCTGGTGGTGCAGGGTGATGTCGACTTGTCCGGCTACCGTTATGCCAGTCTTAATCGGCATACGCAGAAAACCGCTGTGTACGGCTCGGGCGAGGCGGGGAACCTGGTGATTCGTGCTGGCGGCAATCTCGATATTCATGGCAGCCTCAACGATGGTTTCGCGCCGCCACCGCAGACCGTGGACGATGCCGGCTGGAAACTGTTGCCGGGCATCCAGCCGTTTGGTGGCGACTTGATCGTGCCGACGGCGGGCGTGACCTTGGCCGAAGGCACGCTGTTCCCGGCCGGTGTCACGCTGAACTACGACGTGCCGCTGCAAGCCTCGACACTGCCCGCCGGGACCTTGTTGCCCACCGAAGCGACCCTGACCGGGCCGTATACGCTGGGTGCGGGAACCGTGCTGTCGGCGGCGGTCCACGATGCTTCGGGAACATTGCTGTATGCCGCCGGTACGTTGCTCGGCGACAGCGTGACCCTGCCGGCGGGCAGTCGCCTCGGCGCCGGCATTCGCCTGAACGACGTCACCGCCATCGCGGCCATTCGCTGGCCCAAAGGCGTGCCGTTGCCGGGCAACGTCGAGGCCGGCACCCAGGCAATCAAAGGTGTCCGGTTGAGCGGTTCGCTGGCGCTGTTGCGCGGTTCGCTGATTCCGTCGATGACCGACGTGGTGCTGGCCGAAGGCACCGCGTTCATCGATCTGCGCCCGGTGAACGGCACGCAACAAGGCCGTAACTGGGCGGTCGCCAGCCTGCTGCCGTCGGGCAGTGCGGCGTGGTCGATGCGCGTGGTGGCAGGCGCCGATCTGAGTGCGGCGGACAGCCGTGCGATCAAGCCGCTTGCCAGCGACGGCAATCTGCGTCTGGCCGACACCCACTACGGGCTGAAAGTGACGGAGAAACCGCCGACGCTGGTCTGGGGCGAAGGCAACCTCGGCGGCTTCACCCCCGGCGAACCGGTGCCCGACGATCTGAAGGACTGGTGTGACTGGGCGCCCAATTCCTGTGTGCCGGCCCCGCGTTGGGCGTGGGCACCGGACAACTGGATGGGTATGCCGCCGGGCTCGCCGATGAGCGACGATGACGTGGCGGCGTGGTGCGGTTCGTTCCCGGAATTGTGCGTGGAGAACAACCCGGGCATCACCGTGAAAACCCGTGCGCAAATGTTCAGCGTACTGCGCACCGGCACGGGCGATCTGGACGTGCTCGCGGCGGGCAATCTGAGCATGGATTCACCGTTCGGCGTGTACACCGCCGGCACGCAGTCGCCGGATATCGACCCTCTTTACAATCAGCCGCGCGGACGCCTGTCGGACAACGGCTCGGTGCTCGGCAGCGGCGGCAGCGGCGGCAGCGATTATGAGCAGTGGGTCAGTGGCAGCGACAGCCTCTATCAGGCGTGGTACCCGCAGATGGGTGGCAACCTGACGATCAATGCTGGCGGTTCGATTTCCGGCGATGTGCTGGGCCGGCGCGTGTACTCGCAAAACATGGATACCCCGGAACAGGTGCCGAGTGTCGCGGTGGGCAACTGGCTCTGGCGCCAAGGCACCGGTAACAGCGATGTGCCGACCGCGTGGTGGATCAACTTCGGCAGTTACGCGACTCAGCCGTTGCCGGATCAGAGCGTCGATGGCGGCGCTTTCCTGGTCGGGTTCACCGGTTTCGGCACCTTGGGGGGCGGCAACCTCAGCCTGCGCGCCGGGGCTGATGCGGGCATGCTCAAGGTCATGGGCGACAATGGCAATGGCAGGCTTTATCCACGCGGGCAGGGCCTCGTCGTGGCGGTGGGCAGCACCGGGCGGGTGGGCAGCGATGGCAGCCTGCAATTGACCGGCGGCGGCGACATGGATATCCGCATTGGCGGATCGGTGAATCCGTCGTTGCAGGCCCGGGCCGGGCAGAACGGTGTGGGTGTTGCCCAGCATGACCTGCAAGGCGCCTTGATCAACCTGCGCGGTGCCGCGCAATTGAGCGCTGGCGCGCTGGGCGGCATCAACTTGCAATATGGCGCTGCGGCACCGGTGCAGGACGTTCGGGAGGTGCGCCCGTATGATCCGTTTACGGCGACGTTGGGCAGTGCCTCGGGCGGCCTCGTGCTGATTCCCGGCGACTCTGGCATGCGCCTGAGTGCCCGTGGCGATCTGGTGCTGGGCGGGGCGGCGGACCCGGGGCGGGTGCGCTTGCAAAACTCGACGCCATTCACCAGCGATGACGGTGTTGAACACGCGGGCGGCGGCTTGAGCGGTTTCTCGTTGTGGACCGATCACACGGCGATTGATCTGTTTGCGGCGGGCGGCAACCTGACGCCGAGTACGCAACTGGGCGAAACCACCGGCCAGGGGCCGGTCACCGGGCACAACACGTCACCGACGGACGGACGCTTTGTCTATCCGTCGATCCTGCGCGCCGTGGCTGCGCAAGGCTCGATTTACGCCGGGCCATCGGCGGTTTACAGCCGAGGCAGCGGCGTCGCCCCGGCCACCGCGTATTCGTTGCTGCTGGCACCGTCGAATGCAGGGCAACTGGAGTTGCTGGCGCAGGACTCGATCTATGCCGGCGGCTATGCGATCAACCAGTCAGGCGCCAGTCCGCTGGCCATCGCTACGCCGTTCGCCCCGGCGTTCAATGGCTACGCCAGCGATAACGCGGCGAAACCGATCATGACCAACCGGGGCAGCGACGGTGTCTCGCCGGATAAAAACCTGCGCTATCCGTTGTTCGCCTTGGGTGCCAACAGCTACTCCGGCCTGAGCGCCGTTCAGGCACCGGCACGCTTCTATGCGCTGAACGGCGATCTGGTTGGCGTGCGCAGCGGGGAAACGCTGACGTTCAGCCTGTCCAGACGCACCTGGTACGAAGCGGCGGGGCCGGTGTCGATGCTGGCCGGGCGCGATATCGTTGCTTCCGGTACTTACCTCGGCCAGCCAACGTCTGTGCCCAGCGCCGAAATGGGCAACCCGGGCACCGAAAGCATCGTGTCGACCGGCAACCTGTTCGTGCATAACGATCCACGGGATGTCTCGCGGGTATCAGCGGGTCGCGACATTCTCTACAGCAGCTTCGACATCGCGGGGCCCGGTGTTCTCGACATCAATGCCGGGCGCAACCTTCTGATGGAGGATCGCGCGAGCATCACCAGCATCGGGCCGCTGGTGGCGGGGGACAATCGTCCGGGGGCGAGCGTCGTGATGCAGGCGGGCGTGGGCGCGCAGGGGCCGGGTTACGGTGACTTCATCGCGCGTTATCTGAACCGGCAGAACCTCGCCAGTCCTGATAAAGCCCTGAGCGCGCAACCGGGCAAAGTGGTCAAGACCTACCTCGAAGAATTGCGCAACTGGCTGACCCTCGGCTATGGCTTCAGCGGCAGCGAGGAACAGGCGCAAGCGTTGTTCGCCACACTGCCGAGTGCCGAGCAGGCGATCTTTGCGCGTCAGGTGTACTTCGCCGAACTGCGTGCCGGCGGCCTGGAATACAACGCCGTCGACGGCCCGCGCAAAGGCAGTTACCTGCGTGGCCGCAATGCGATTGCCGCACTGTTCCCCGGCACCGATGTGGCCGGTAATCCAATCCGCTATGACGGCGACATCACGCTGTACGGCGGAGCAGGGGTCAAGACCCTGTTTGGTGGCGACATTCAGATGCTCACGCCGGGCGGTGGTCAGGTGTTCGGCATCGAAGGCGCGGCGCCGCCGTCTACAGCGGGGATCATCACCCAGGGCTCGGGCAACATTCAGCTCTACTCCCAGGGCAGCATTCTTTTGGGGCAGAGCCGGATCATGACCACGTTCGGCGGTTCGATTCTCGGCTGGTCCGCTGCGGGTGATATCAACGCCGGTCGCGGGTCGAAAACCACCGTGGTCTATACCCCGCCCAAACGTGTTTACGACAACTGGGGCAACGTCACCCTGTCGCCCTCGGTGCCGAGTACCGGCGCCGGTATCGCCACGCTCAACCCGATTGCCGAGGTGGCACCGGGGGACATCGACCTGATTGCGCCACTGGGCACCATCGATGCCGGCGAAGCGGGGATACGCGTGTCGGGCAACGTCAACATTGCCGCACTGACGGTGGTCAACGCCGCCAACATCTCGGTGCAGGGCAAGGCAACCGGCGTGCCGGTGGTCTCGGCGGTGAATACTGGCGCCATCACTTCGGCCAGCGCCGCCGCGTCCTCGGCCACCCAGGCGGCGGAGGATGTCGCGCGTCAGCAGCAAGCGGCGTCGCGGCAGAATCAGGCTTCGGTGTTCACCGTGCAGGTGCTGAGCTTCGGCAACGAACAACTCGCCCCGTCCCGCGATGGCGCCAGCCGCACCCCGGCCCCGGGCTATAACCCGAACAGCCCGGTGCAGGTGTTGGGTGCCGGCGCCCTGGATGAACAGGCGAAACAGCAGTTGACCGAGGAAGAACGTGGGCAACTGACGCTGTAAAAGACTCTCGTGCAGTACGTTTGGGCGACCGGTGGGTCGCCCTTTTTTTTGCAAGCATTCACCAACGCGCCGAAACCTCTGTGGGAGCGGGTTTCAGAAAGCGTAAGGGATGCTGACTTTTGCCCAGAGCATTTCCCCTTCAGGCCGGTTCTCCACATCAAACTCCTTGGCCCAGCGAATCTCGGCGCTGGCGTATTTGAGGAAGGTGAAGTGCAGCGCCGGACCGATGGCGAAAACCTTGCCGCGCACGCCGTCATCGACGTCTTGCCCGGCGAACTGCACGGTGTGGCCGAACTGTTTGTCGTCGGTGGTCTGCTTGAGGTAGTAGCCGTTGATGCCGAGCATCAGGTCGTCGGTGAGCTTGTAGCTGGCCGAATAATCGACGTGGAAGATCTGCCCGGATTTGTAGTCGGTGTCCTTGTTCTTCTCGTTGAAGCTGTAGGTGCTCTTGACCGAGACTTCGCTGCGGTCGGTGGGCAGCCAGGTGAACGAAAACAGAGGTTTGTAGGTGTAGAAATTGTTGCTGGTGTTGGCCAGCCGATCAACGCTGTACTCGCCGGTCGGCACAGTGATTTCCAGAGCGGCGCCGAGGGTCAGGTGCTTGCCCATGTCCCACAGGATGATCGGCGCCACGGTGGTGTCGCCCATGCCTTCGCGGGTATCGCTCAAACCGAACACCGAGACTTCCTGTTTCAGCCACGGCTGGGCGATATAGCCGGCGAGGCGCCCACCGAACACCCGCAGCGGGCTCAGGTAATCAAGGCGCGGAATCACCGCCGTCGATTCGATCTCGATAGTCGGCACCTTGCCGCCGAGTGAGCTGATGTTCAGTTTTCGTGACTTGTAATGGTTGTAGTAGAGGTTGAACGCGACCATGTTCTCCGGAAGGCTGTCGACCTCCAGCGGGAGCATGAAAAACCCGTCGGTACCGGGGCCGATGTTGTCGACGCCGGCTTCGGTGGCCAGGGCCGGGAGGGTGGCGGCGCATCCCAGCAAGGAAAGGGCCAGGCGCAAGGGCAATGTCGCGCGATTCGGGTGCATATCCGTCCTCATTATTATTGTGTTTGGGCGCAATGCCGGCACGCAGGACGCCGGGCACTATAGAAATAAGCGCCTGGCGCCCGACGGGGCAGGGTATTGGCGGACAGTCAGGGGGACTTCTGCGGACAGTCGGCGAACCCTGTGCTAACTTCCTTCGACATAACCGGTAACAAAAATAACAATCAAGCGTGATCCGGAATGTCAGCCCCATGAACGTAAAAGTCCAAGACCCGACCTTCGAGCTGGCGATGGTGTCGCCGTTCCTCTTGCAAACCCTGGCCGAAGTCGCGCAGAACAAGGGCGTCGACCCGCAAACCCTGTGCCGGGGCCTGGGTTTTACCCTCGAAGACCTGCAGGACCCGGCGCAACGGATTTCCTATCGCCAGGCCGTGGCGATGATTCAACGCGCGCTCAAAGTGCTGCCCAATCAGGGCCTGGGCCTTTGGGTCGGGGCGCAAAACGTGCTCGGCACGCTGGGCCTGCTCGGGCATGTGCTGTCGCTGTGCAAGACCTTGCGCGATGCGTTTGCGCTGGGCATTCGTCATCAGCACACCTCGGGCGGGATCGTGGTATCGAGCGTCGACGTGGTCGGCGGGCAGGTTTGCCTCGACGCCGAATGCCGCCTGCCATTCGCCGATGTGCAGGTGTTTGCGGTCGAGGAGTTTTTCGCCAGCCTGCTGGTGTATGGCCGCGCCCTGGTCGGGGCGCAGTTCAAGGCGATTGCCGTGGAGTTCGTGCATGCTGCGCCGGATTACCTCAGCGAGTATCACCGCCTGCTCGGCCCGGACGTGCGTTTCGGTTGCCTGCACAATCGCATGCTGATCGATTTGCAGTGGCTTGATGTGAACCTGCCCACTCATCATTCACTGGCGTTGCGCCAGGCGGTTGCGTTGCTGGAGCTGGAAGCGGCTCAGGTGCATCAGAAACTCGATCTGATTCAGGCGGTGGAGCGGGCGATTGCCCGGGATCTGACTTGCGGCAGCCATATCGAGAGAATTGCCAGCGACTTGAACATGAGCAGCCGGACCTTGCGTCGGCGCCTGACCGAGCATGCGTTGACCTTCGAGGCCCTGCTGGAACAGGTGCGCCAGGCGCGCACCCTGAGTTTGCTGGCCAACCCGGACATGCCGATCGAGCGGATTACCGAGGAAGTGGGCTACAGCGATGTACGCAGTTTTCGCCGGGCGTTCAAGCGCTGGACGGGGATGAGCCCTAGCGCGTGGCGTAATGACGCTAACCCTCACCCCAGCCCTCCCGAAACGTCGGACTGCCCATAGGGAGAGGGGCTTTTGACTCCATCCAAACCCCCACAAATCCTCCGGCCACAGGTAAACTCCGCGCACTTTTTCAAGGAGTTCACATGAGTTACTACCAGCCGGGCATTCTCGCCACCCCTGTTCCGCCACAAGCACGCCACCTGTTTTTCGCCCTGGCGTCGGTTGAAGCGTTGCCGCAGGCGCTCGACAACCTGATCAATCAGGTGGACGGCAAGTCGGCGGTGGTCGGTTTCGGTGAATCCCTGGTCAAGGCTCTCAACGTACAGATCGACGGCCTGCGCAGCTTCCCGGCGCTGACCGGCGTCGGCGTCGAGAACCCGTCGACCCAGCACGCATTGTGGGTCTGGTTGCACGGCGTCGACCGTGGTGAATTGCTCAACCGCTGCAATGCCCTCGAAGCCGCACTGGCGCCGGCCCTGCGCCTGGTCGAGATGCAGGAAGCCTTCCGCCACAAGGACGGCCACGACCTGACCGGCTATGAAGACGGCACCGAAAACCCCCACGACGAAGCGGCCATCGCCGCCGCCCTGCAAAGCGCGGGCACTGACGGCATGGTCGGTGGCAGCTTTGCCGCGATTCAGCAGTGGCAGCACGACCTCAAGGGTTTCCACAAACTGACCGCCGACGACAAAGACAACATCATGGGTCGTCGTCTGAGCGACAACGAAGAGATCGACGACGCGCCGGTTTCCGCCCACGTCAAACGCACCGCGCAGGAAAGCTTCGCGCCGGAGGCGTTTGTCGTGCGCCGTTCGATGCCATGGATCGAAGGTGATCGCGCCGGTTTGATGTTCCTCGCCTTCGGCTTCTCGCTGGACGCCTTCGAAGCGCAACTGCGGCGCATGAGCGGTCTGGAAGACGGCATCCCCGATGGCCTCTATCGCATCAGCCGGCCGATCACTGGCGGCTACTACTGGTGCCCGCCGCTCAAGGACGGTCTCCTCGATCTGCGCGCCTTGCGCATCGGCTGAGGACTGAGCATGGACGTCGCCGGGTTATATGCGCACATTCGTGGCGACTGACGACACCCCGCCGACGGGGTCATGAACCAGATCCTCAAACGCCACTGAATCTTCCGGCGTACACCATCCCCCTCTGGGAGCGGGCTTGCCGTGGGCCGACTGGTGGTCGTTGTCAGAAAATTCCGAAAAGAGTACAAATGTACTCCATGACGAACCTGACTCCCCGCCGTACCGCCATCCTGACCTTTATCCGCGAACGCATCGCCGAACACGGTCAGCCCCCAAGCCTCGCTGAAATCAGCGAGGCTTTTGGTTTTGCCTCGCGCAGCGTGGCGCGCAAGCACGTGCTGGCACTTACCGAAGCCGGATTTATCGAGGTCAACCCGCATCAGGCCCGGGGCATTCGCCTGCTCGGGCAACCGCCGCGTGCCGAGTTGCTCGATATCCCCGTACTCGGTCGCGTGGCTGCCGGTGCGCCGATTGGCGCCGATGCCGACATTCATGGCCGCTTGATGCTCGACCCGGCGCTGTTCTCGCGCACACCCGACTACATGCTGCGGGTGCAGGGCGATTCGATGATCGAGGACGGCATTCTCGACGGCGATCTGGTCGGCGTGCGGCGCAATCCCGAAGCGCTCAACGGCCAGATCGTTGTGGCGCGGCTCGACGGTGAGGTCACCATCAAACGCTTCGAACGGCTCGGTGATGAAGTGCGCCTGCTGCCGCGTAACCCGGCGTACCAGCCGATTGTCGTGCGCGATGATCAGGACCTGGCCATCGAAGGGGTGTTCTGCGGTCTGGTGAGGCAAGGCTGATGGGCGCCGTCGTTGCGTTGGATACGCTGTTCAATGGCGGCCAGGTCTGGAAGGGCCGGCCTGCGCCACCCGCCGCCAGTCCGCAACCCACCGGGCACGCCGCGCTGGACGCGGCATTGCCCAGCGGTGGCTGGCCGGAAGCGGCGCTCAGCGAAATCCTCCTGGCCGGCCCCGGTGTCGGTGAGCTGCAACTGGTCTGGCCGACGCTGGCGCGGTTGTCAGCGGCGGGCGAGCGCATCGTGCTGGTGGCGCCGCCGTTCGTGCCATACCCGCAGGCGTGGGAGAACGCCGGGGTCGATCTGCGCCAGTTGTCGGTGATTCAGGCCTGTGAGCGCGATGCCTTGTGGGCGGCGGAACAGTGTTTGCGTTCCGGCAGTTGCGGCGCGGTGCTGTGCTGGCCGCACAAGGCCGATGACCGCGCGTTGCGGCGCTTGCAGGTCGCCGCGGAAACCGGCCAGACCCTGGCGTTTGCCTGGCGGCCGTTGAGCGAGGCGATCAACCCGTCACCGGCGGCGCTGCGCATTGCCATTGATGCCAAACCTGCACAATTACGCGTGCTCAAGTGCCGTGGCGGGCTGGCGCGTGCGGCGCCGATTGCCTTTGCCGTGGGGCATTGAGGTCGACATGCGCTGGGTGTGTATTCTGTTTCCGCAATTGGCCCTCGACGCCGTGCTGCGCCAGCGTCCCGATGCCGATGAGCCGTTGGTGCTGCTCAGCGGCCCGGCCCAGCGTCGGGTGTTGCAAGCGGTCAATCCGGCGGCGCACAAGCTCGGTTTGCGGGCCGGCCAGTCGATGACTGCCGCCCAGGCCATGAGCAAAGGCTTTGCCACCGCCGACTACGAGGCCGCCGACGTCGAGCACTGGCAGCAGTTTCTCGCCGCGTGGGCCTATCGCTTCAGCGCGCAAGTCAGCGTGCATTACCCGCGTACCGTGGTGTTCGAGATCGAATCCAGTCTTGGCCTGTTCGGTTCCTGGACGCAATTCGAAGCGCGCTTGCGCAAGGAACTGACCGACCTGGGCTTTCGTCATCGCATCGTCGCCGCGCCCAATCCGGTGGCAGCACGGGTGCTGGCCAATGCTTACGATGGCCTGGTGGTGCCGGACGGTGAAGCCTTGCAGCATCACCTCGGGCAGTTGCCGGTCGACCGTGTCGGCCTGGAACCGGCGGTGGCCACGGCGTTATCGCGCATGGGCCTGCGCCATCTCAGTCAGGTGCAGAGTCTGCCGCGTCAGGCCCTGGCCCGGCGTTTCGAGGCGCAGATGCTCAAACACCTCGACACCCTGTTCGGTGCACGTCCGCTGGCGCTGGCCTTTTACCTGCCGCCGGACCGTTTCGATGTGCGCATCGAACTCAATTTCGACGTGCAATCCCATCAGGCCTTGCTGTTTCCGTTACGCCGTTTGACCGGCGATCTGTCAGCGTTCCTGTGCGGACGCGACAGTGGCGTGCAACGTTTCGATCTGCATCTGGAGCACGCCGGGCTGCCGGACACTGTCATCAAGGTCGGCTTGCTCAGCGCCGAACGCGATCCGTCGATGCTCTTCGAGTTGGCCCGTGGGCGGCTGGAGCAAGTGCAGGTGGAGGCCCCGGTACGCGGCTTCCGGTTGCGCGCCGAGGATCTGCCGAGCTTCGTGCCGCAGTTTCAGGAATTGTTCGACGACCGTCCGCAGCAGACCTTGCCCTGGGAGCAATTGCGAGAACGCCTGCGTGCACGCCTGGGCGATAACGCGGTGCAGGGGCTGCGTTTTCAGGCGGATCATCGTCCGGAATGCGCGTGGCAGCACGGCGTCGACAAACAGCGTTGCGCCGGGTTGCCCGGTGTGCAGCGGCCGGGCTGGTTGCTCGGTGAACCGCAGAGTGTGGCTGAAGGTTCAGCGCGGATTCTCATGGGGCCGGAGCGCATCGAATCCGGTTGGTGGGACGGTGACGACGTGCGCCGCGATTACTACCTGATCCAGAACCGCGCCGGTCAGCAAGGCTGGGCTTATCGCGCGGTGGGTGAGGGCGGCCCCCTGTGGCTGCAGGGCTGGTTTGCATGAGCGACGGTTATGCCGAACTGCACTGCCTGTCGAACTTCAGTTTCCAGCGCGGTGCTTCCAGTGCCCTTGAACTGTTTCAGCGGGCGAAAAAACACGGCTATCAGGCGCTGGCGATCACCGATGAATGCACCCTGGCCGGGATCGTTCGCGCCTGGCAAGCGGCGAAATCGGTTGAACTGCCGCTGATCATCGGCAGTGAAATCCGCATCGAAAACGGCCCGAAACTGGTCCTGCTGGTGGAGAACCTTGCGGGCTATCAAGCCTTGTGCGGCTTGGTCACCCGCGCCCGACGGCGGACGCAGAAAGGCCAGTATCAGGTGCTGCGCGAGGACTTCAGCGAGCCGTTGCCGGGATTGCAGGTGTTGTGGGTGCCGGATTCGCCGGAAGACCTGAAAGAGGGCCGATGGCTGCAAGCGACTTTCAGCGAGCGGCTGTGGCTGGCGGTGCAATTGCATCGCGGACAGAACGATCAGCAGCGTCTGGCGAAGTTGTTGAGCCTGGCCGCAGCGTTGCAGATCCCGGCGGTAGCCAGCGGCGATGTGCACATGCACGCCCGTGGCCGCCGCGCCTTGCAGGACACCATGACGGCGATCCGGCATCGCGTGCCGGTGGCCGAGGCCGGATTGCGTCTGCACCCCAATGGCGAGCGGCATTTGCGCAGTGTCGAGGTGTTGCGTGAGCTGTATCCGCCGGCCTTGCTGGACGCGTCAGTGTCACTGGCCCGGCGCTGCACCTTCGATCTGGGCGAGTTGCGTTATCAATACCCGAAAGAACTGGTGCCCGAGGGGTACAGCGCCAGTTCCTGGCTACGCCATCTGACCGGGGAAGGCATCGCCTGGCGCTGGCCCAAAGGCCCGCAAGCCAAAGTGCTCAAGCAGATCGACGATGAGCTGAAGCTGATCGCCGAACTCGGCTACGAAAGCTACTTCCTCACCGTGCACGACGTGGTGCGTTTCGCCCGCGAGCAACACATTCTCTGTCAGGGGCGCGGTTCGGCGGCCAACTCGGCCGTATGCTTTGCCTTGGGCATCACCGAAATCGACCCGGATCGCACCACATTGCTGTTCGAGCGCTTCATGTCCAGGGAGCGCAACGAGCCGCCGGACATTGACGTCGACTTCGAACACGAACGCCGCGAAGAAGTCCTGCAATACGTGTTCCGCCGTTATGGTCGTGGCCGTGCGGCGCTGACCGCCGTGGTCAGCACTTACCACGCCGCCGGGGCTGTGCGCGACGTGGCCAAGGCCTTGGGCCTGCCGCCGGATCAGATCAATGCACTGGCCGATTGCTGCGGCCACTGGAGCGATGAAACACCGCCGGTCGAGCGTTTGCTTGAAGGTGGCTTCGATCCCGAAAGCCCGGTGTTGCGGCGGGTGCTGAGTCTGACCGGGCAACTGATCGGTTTCCCCCGGCATCTGTCGCAGCACCCCGGTGGTTTCGTGATTTCCGAGCAACCGCTGGACACCCTGGTGCCGGTAGAAAACGCGGCGATGGCCGAGCGCACGATCATCCAGTGGGACAAGGACGACCTCGACGCGGTGGGCTTGCTCAAGGTGGATATCCTCGCCCTCGGCATGCTCAGTGCGATCCGCCGCTGTTTCGACCTGCTGCGTCGCCATCGCCATCTGGACTTGAGTCTGGCGACGATCCCGGCCGAAGACAAAGCGACCTACGAGATGATCAGCCGTGCCGATACCATCGGCGTGTTCCAGATCGAGTCGCGGGCGCAAATGTCGATGCTGCCGCGTCTGAAACCGGCGAAGTTCTACGACCTGGTGATTGAGGTGGCCATCGTCCGGCCGGGGCCGATTCAGGGTGGCATGGTGCATCCGTACCTGCGTCGCCGGAACAAGGAAGAAGAGGAAACCTACCCGTCGCCAGAACTTAAAGTCGTCCTGGAGAGAACCCTCGGCGTGCCGTTGTTTCAGGAACAGGTGATGCAGATCGCCATCGTTGCCGCCGACTACAGCCCCGGCGAGGCCGACCAGTTGCGTCGCTCGATGGCCGCGTGGAAACGCCACGGCGGCCTCGAACCGCACAAGGAGCGCCTGGCCGCCGGCATGAAGAAAAACGGCTATACGCCGGAGTTCGCCGCGCAGATTTTCGAGCAGATCAAAGGCTTCGGCAGTTACGGATTTCCCGAATCACACGCTGCCAGTTTTGCCTTGCTGACTTACGCCAGTTGCTGGCTCAAGTGCCACGAACCGGCAGCGTTCGCCTGTGCGCTGATCAACAGTTGGCCGATGGGTTTCTACAGCCCGGACCAGATTCTTCAGGACGCCCGCCGGCATCAATTGCAGATCCGTCCGGTTGACGTGCGCGCCAGTGACTGGGATTGCAGCCTGGAAACCATCGCGGCGGCACAACCGGCGATTCGCATGGGCCTGCGGATGATCAAGGGGTTTCGCGAGGACGATGCCCGGCGCATTGAAGCGGCGCGCGAGCGCGGGGCGTTTGCCGATGTGGCCGACCTTGGCGAGCGGGCCGCGCTGGACAGTCGCGCGCAGGCGTTACTGGCGGATTCCGGAGCGTTGCGCGGGTTGGCCGGGCACCGGCATCGGGCGCGCTGGGAAGTCGCCGGGGTGCAGAAACAACTCGGACTGTTTGCCGGGTTGCCGAGCCAGGAAGAGCCTGACGTGACGTTGCCCAAACCCAGCGTCGGCGAAGACCTGCACGCCGATTACACAACGGTGGGCACCACGTTGGGGCCGCACCCGCTAGCGCTGTTGCGCGGCGAGTTGAAAGCGCGACGCTGCCGCAGTTCGCAGGAATTGCTCGACGTCGAACATGGCCGACCGGTGAGCATTGCCGGGCTGGTCACCGGACGCCAACGCCCGGGCACCGCCAGTGGTGTGACCTTCGTGACCCTGGAAGACGAGTTCGGCAACGTCAATGTGGTGGTCTGGCGTGATCTGGCCGAGCGTCAGCGTCAGGTGCTGGTCGGTTCGCAACTACTGAAAGTCGACGGCCGCTGGGAGCGCGAGGGCGATGTGCGCCACCTGATTGCCGGCCGCCTGAGCGACCTCAGCCCGCTGCTCAACGGCATCCGCGTGCAGAGCCGCGATTTCCACTGATTCCTACCCCCAAGCCAAACACAAAATTTCATGTGGGAGCGAGCCTGCTCGCGAAGGCAATCCATCCGTTAAAGATGATTCGTCTGACACACCGCTTTCGCGAGCAAGCCCGCTCCCACAGTTGATTGTGTATGGCCATCAACCAGCCAATTCATTGGCGTCAAAAAAACCTGTCACCAATGATGGCACTTTGTCATAATGCCGGCCCTTTTCAGCCCCGTACCGCTTTGCGGTGCCGGTACACCCCCTGTTTTTCAAGAAGGAATGCTCAGTGAGAATGATCTCCCGGATGTTGGTCTCGGGCGTGGCGATTGCCGTGCTTGGCACCCTGGCTACCAACCTTGCCGGTTGCGCCACCGAAAGCTCGCGCGCGTTGCCGGTGGCCAAGGTTGAAAGCGCCACTCAAGTCTGGACCGGCGTTCGCGTGCCAATGGCAGTGGGCAAGTTCGACAACCGCTCCAGCTACATGCGCGGGATCTTCTCCGACGGCGTCGACCGTCTCGGCGGCCAGGCCAAAACCATTCTCATCACCCACTTGCAGCAGACCAACCGCTTCAGCGTGCTGGATCGCGACAACATGGGTGAAATCCAGCAGGAAGCGGCCATCAAAGGCCAGGCCCAGCGTCTGAAAGGTGCTGATTACGTGGTCACCGGTGACGTCACCGAGTTCGGCCGCAAAGAGACCGGCGATCACCAGTTGTTCGGCATTCTTGGCCGTGGCAAGACCCAGGTCGCCTACGCCAAGGTCAACCTGAACATCGTCAACATCAGCACCTCCGAGGTGGTCTATTCGACCCAGGGCGCCGGCGAGTACGCCTTGTCCAACCGCGAAATCATCGGCTTCGGCGGCACCGCTGCCTACGACTCCACCCTCAACGGCAAAGTACTGGATCTGGCCATGCGCGAGGCGATCAATCGCCTGGTGGAAGGCATGAACGCCGGCGCCTGGAAACCGGGCAACTGATCGACACCCATTGCAAGGAGCAACAACCATGAACCTGACTTTGTCGCGCTCGTTAATGGCGCTGACGCTGGCGACCAGCGCTTTGCTGGCCGGTTGCAGCAGCCCGCAAACCCTGTACCAGTGGGAAGGCTACGAGCCCCAGGTCTACGAATACTTCAAAGGCGAGGAGCCGAAGGAAGCCCAGGCCGAAGCGCTGGAACGTGACCTGCAGAAAATCCGCTCCACCGGCAAGGCCGTACCGCCGGGTTACCACGCGCACTTGGGTCTGCTCTATCTGAGCATGGGCAAGGACGATCAGATGGTGCAGCAGTTCAACACCGAGAAAAACCTGTTCCCCGAGTCCGGCAGGTACATGGATTTTCTGCTTGAAAACGCCAAGGGCGGAGAGAGCAAATGATCTCGCGTACTTTGAAACTGCTGGCTGCCGGCCTGGCGTTGGCCGTGCTCGGTGGCTGTGTCGCCCCCAAGACCGTGGATTACTCGGCATACAAACAGGCACGCCCCAAGACCATTCTGGTGCTGCCGCCGCTGAACACCTCGCCGGACGTCAAGGCGTCGTACAGCCTGCTGTCGCAAGTGACCTTCCCGCTGGCCGAGGCCGGTTATTACGTGCTGCCGATTGCCCTGGTGGACGAAACCTTCCGCCAGAACGGCCTGACCACCCCGGATGACATCCATCAGGCTGCGCCGAACAAGCTCAGGGACATCTTCGGTGCAGACGCGGCGCTGTACATCACCGTGAGCGAATACGGCACGCGT
The DNA here is from genome assembly GCF_963970475.1 of Pseudomonas sp. EA_5y_Pfl2_R50. NCBI lineage: Bacteria > Pseudomonadati > Pseudomonadota > Gammaproteobacteria > Pseudomonadales > Pseudomonadaceae > Pseudomonas > Pseudomonas sp. EA_5y_Pfl2_R50. Next base: position 307,115 of record NZ_CAXAPT010000005.1, read on the forward strand.
TACATGGTGATCAGCAGTGAAACAGCGGTGACCGCGACGGCGAAACTGGTTGACCTGAAAACCGGCACCACCCTGTGGACCGGCGCGGCCCGCGCGTCGAGCGAAGAGGGTGGCAACAACGGTGGCGGCGGTTTGATCGGCATGCTGATCACGGCGGCGGTCAAGCAGATCATCAACAGTTCCACTGATGCCGGTCATCCGATTGCCGGTGTGGCGAGCAATCGTCTGCTCTCGGCCGGGCATCCGGCGGGCTTGCTGTATGGCCCGCGCTCGCCGAAATACGGCACGGACTGAGTCATCAGGTACAACTGAAAACCATTGTGGGAGCGGGCTTGCTCGCGAATGCGGTGTGTCATTCAAAGATTATTTGTCTGATACACCGCTTTCGCGAGCAAGCCCGCTCCCACATTGAGAAGGGGGTTATTTGGCGGCTGGCCAAAACCGCTCGCCACCCCCCGGTGCTTCCGTCCACGCTTGCAACGAGCGGGTCGGCAGGTCGAAGTAGTCGCGGGTGCGTGCATAGCCGTGGCCGCCCATGCGTCCGATGGCGTCCAGCGCCAACTGATCGATGTACAGCGTCTTCGGATCGATCAGTTCATCGCGCACATGTGCCATCAACACCTCGCCAAAAATGATCTCCCGTGACTGGCCGATATTCAGCGCCATCATCCGTCGGCATTCCAGCGCCACCGGCGCCTCACCGATGCGCGGGCATTTCACCGTGGTACCGGCAATCGCCGTCAGGCCGGCAGCGGTCAATTCATCGAAGCCCGGCGCGAAGGGCACGGCGCAGACGTTCATCGCTTCCACCAGCGCATCGCTGACGATGTTCACGGTGAATTCCTGGTTCAGCTGGATATTGCGCGTGGTGTCCTTCGGGGTCTGGTCGCCGTAGTTTTCCACGCCAAGGGCGAGAATCGGTGGATCGGCCGACAACGCATTGAAGAAGCTGAACGGCGCGGCGTTGACCCGGCCTTCGCCATCGATGGTGGTGACCAGAGCGATGGGCCGTGGCACCACGCTGCCGATGAGGATCTTGTACTTTTCCCGTGGGCTGAGCTGGCTGAAATCAAAGCTGTGCATGGCAGAAGTCTCTAAAGAAGGGGATCAATCGCGCTCAACGGCGCGTCGGCGCTGTAGTCATCGGCGAACGGAATGGCTGGCTGGAACAACGTTTTCCAGTCCGGTCGGCCCAACGCCCGGTCGCTGTGGCTGCGCATGAGTTTTTCGTATTGGCGTTGCGCCTGACGTTGCAGGGCGGGGTAGTCGACGCCGCTGACCTGACCGTCGTGCATCACGCAACGCCCGTCGATGTAACTGGCGATGCAGTCGTCGCCACGTCCGGCCAGCAGCAGGTTTTTCAAAGGATCGAACAGCGGCCCCAAATGCAGTCCGCGCAGGCTGAACACGGTGATGTCGGCTTTGGCGCCGGGGGCCAGGCGTCCGAGGTCATCGCGTCCCAGCGCCTTGGCACCCCCCAGAGTGGCGGCGTTGTACAGATCGAGGCTGCTGGTCAGCGCGGAACCGCCTTCCATCAGCCGTGCGATGTTCAGGCCGTGACGCATGTTCTCCAGCAGATCCGCCGGCCAAGTGTCGGTGCCGAGGGCGAAGTTGATACCCATGGCGCGATACCGCCCCAATGAATTCAGCGCCTCGCCATCGCGGGCGAACACCACCGGGCAATGCACCAGACTGGCTTCGCCGTCGACCAGACGCTGCAAATCGTCAGCGCCCGAGGTGTAAATGCCGTGGGGCAACACGCTGCGCGGCGTGAGCAGGTCCAGTTGCTCCAGCCAATTGAGCGGCGACACCCCGTGCAGGCGCTGAACCATCCGGTATTCGCCCGGCGACTGGCAGCAATGCAGGCGCAGCGGCGCTTGCAGCTCACGGTTGAGATCGGCCGTGCGCCGCAACAACGTCGGGGTGCAGGTCTGGATGCGATCAGGCAGCAATGCGCCGCGAATCAACCCATGGTGGGCACCGTCGAAATCCTTGAAAAACCGTTCGGCTGCCGCCAGCCCGGCCAGCCCCCGATGTTCATCCCAGTGATGAGCGAGGCTGCCGTCCGCGCGCCAGTAAGCCATGCCGCTCATGTAGCAAGGGCCGAGGTAAGTGCGCAGTCCGAGTTCGCCGGCAACAGCCGCGACGGCCGCGAATTCGTCGTAGGTTTCCGCCCATTGGCGGTAGTACATCGAGGTGATCGGCATCGCCGTGGTGATGCCGTTGCGGATCAACTGGGTGAAGGCGTAGCGGTATTTGAAAACCTCTTCGTCGACGCTGTACGTCTCACGCGGGCCGTTTGCCAGGTATTCTGATGACCACATGCGACCCATGGCGCGCTCGTCGCCGTTGTCCAGCGTCAGCACGGTGGAATCGAGATCGCCCAGGGCGTCGAGATCGATGAACCCGGGGCCGATCAACGCGTTGCCGTGGTCGATCCATTGATCCACCGGGCCGGCATAACCACGGCCGACAAACTCGATGCGCGCCCCGGCGAACACCACTTCGCCGTCACGCCACAGCACATGTCGAGTGCCGTCGAAGCCGACCACGCAACTGGCGCGCAGACCGATGCGTTTCACAGACGGCTGCTCAGCAAGCGGCCACCTTCGGCGATCAACTCACCGCCGCGATAGACCTGACGCAATGGCCGCGCCACCACGGCTTCACCAAGTGTCTCGACCGGCATGAGCAAAAAGTCTGCACGGTGCCCGAGTGCAAATCCGTAATCCTCGATACCCAACGCCCGCGCGCCATTCACCGTTGCTGCATCAAACGCCGCCGCCAGCTCATCGTCCTTGCTCAAATCAAACCGGAACGCCAGCAACATCGCCCGTTCGAGCATGTCGCCATTGCCCATCGGTGACCACGCATCGCGAATGCCGTCGGAACCCAGGCAGACATTCACGCCAGCCGCACGCAGGGTCAGGAACGGTGGCACGGCAGTGTCGGCGGGCGCCGAACTCATCAGCGAAATGCCCAGTGCCGCCAAACGCTCGGCGACCGGGTTGACCTGGCGCCACGGCAACATGCCCAGGCAGTAGGCGTGGCTGATCATCACCCGGTTTTGCAGGCCGAAACGTTCGGTGTAGTCAGCGATCAGCGCGATCTGCCACAGGCCCAACTCACCTTTGTCATGCAGGTGAATGTCCACGCCACGGCCAAATTCAGCCGCCAGTTTGAAGACGAAATCCAGTTGCGCGATGGGGTCGTTGTCGATGCCGCACGGGTCGAGGCCGCCGACGTTCTCCACGCCCAGCGCCATCGCTTCGCGCATCAGTTCGGCGGTGCCGGGGCGGCTGATCAACCCGGTTTGCGGGAACACCACCAGTTGCAGGTCGATGAGGTCTTTGTAGCGTTCGCGCAGTTGCTGCATGGCTTGGACGTGGCGCAGGCCGAATTCCGGGTCGATGTCGACGTGACAACGCATCGTCAGCGAGCCACGGGCGATGCAGTTTTCCAACAGGGCGCCGGCGCGTTCGGCGATGGGCGCTTTCACTTCCCGGAGGATGCGGCGTTCGTTGCTGATGTAATCCTTGAGCGTCGGGCCGGCGCTGTTCGGGCGCCAGGGTTGGCCGTAGAGGGTTTTGTCGAGATGGACATGGCTTTCGACCAAGGCGCTGGTGAGCAGTTGGTGTTGGCCGTCGATGTCAGTAGCAGTCACGGGCGCGTTGGACGCCGGGCGGCGCTGGGCAAACCGGCCGTTTTCGATCAGCAGGTCTTCGGCGGGGGCACCGTAGGGGCGCACGTTGCGGAGCCAGTGTGGCTGGGGCATACAAACCTCATTCAGGTCTTCGAATTATGTGTTGGCCGGGCGGGCCTCTTCGCGAGCAAGCCCGCTCCCACATGGGCTCAGTGTTGTGCTCAAAGTTGGTGGGCAACCAAAATCCCCTGTGGGAGCGGGCTTGCTCGCGAAGGCCGCGCCTCGGTTTCAGATCAAGCAATCAGCCCTTGAGCTTCGACCAGATGCGGTCCTGCAGCTCCCGCGCCTTGTTGCTGCATTCCTTTTCAGGGCGCAAACGCGAGGCGTATTCCTCAGGCATGTTGATCGCGTCCATCACCTTCCATTTCGGATCAAGCAATGAATCGCTCTGAATCCCGTTGGCGTAGGCAATGGCGTTGGACACGGCTGCCGCGTTCTCCGGCTTCATCATCCAGTCGATAAAGATCTTCGCGTTGCCCGGGTGCGGTGCGCTTTTCGGCACGGCGAAGTTGTCCTGGAACATCGCCAGGCCTTCACGCGGATAGACGTACTTGATCGTGCTCTTCTGCAACGTCGCCCGCGCGGTCGAGCCGTTCCAGTTCTGCATCATGATCACCTCGCCCGAGGCCATGCGATCCACAGTGTTGTCCGAGCTGTACATCTTCAAAAACGGCTTCTGTTTTTGCAGCAGTTCGAGGATGCGTTTGGCGTCCTGCGGGTTTTCGCTGCATTCGTCGATGTTCAGATAATGGCTGGCGGCGTTGATCACGCTGCTCGACGTATCGAGGGCGGCGAGCTGGCCTTGCAGTTCCTTGCGCGGTTCGAAGAACTCTTTCCACGAGTCATCCAGTTTGCCGCCGGGCACCCGTGCGCTGTCGTAGGAAAACCCGGTGGTGCCCCACAGATAGGGCGCCGAGAACTTGCGCCCCGGATCGAAGCCCGGATCGCGGAACGGCCCTTTGACGTACTGGAAGTTGCTCAGGCTTGGCGCGTCGATTTCCATCAGCAGGTCCTGCTTGATCAGCGTCTGCATGATCGACTGCGACGGCACGATCACGTCATAGGCGGCGCCGCCGGCCTGCAATTTGGCGAGCAGGGTTTCGTTGCTGTCGTAGCCGTCCATGGTCACCTTGATGCCGGTTTCCCTTTCGAATTTGGTCAACAGGTCGACCGGGTAGTAGTCGGTCCAGTTGTAGAAAAACAGCTCTTTGGGTTCGGCGGCGTGAGCGCCGAACGCGGCGAAACAACTCAGGGCCAGACCGGACATTGCCAGACGCATGCTTTTGTTTTTCATGAACAGAGCGCTCCAGATTTATTGTTGTTTACCGCGTTGGCCCAGCCAGAAGGCCAGCACCACAAGGACGATGGAAATCACCAGCATCAACGTCGAGATCGCATTGATCTCCGGCGTCACGCCAGCCTTGATTGCCGAGAAGATGTACACCGGCAACGTCGTCGAACCGGGCCCGGCGACGAAGAAGGTCATGATGAAATCGTCGAGACTGACCACGAACGCCAGCACCGCACCGGACAGCACCGCCGGCCACAGCAACGGCAACGTCACGCGGCGGAAGACTTGCCACGGATTGGCATACAGATCGTTGGCCGCTTCCAGCAGGCTTTTGTCGAGATCGTTGAGTCGCGCACGAATCGGCAGATAAGCGAAGGGAATGCAGAAGCCGATGTGCGCAACGATCACCGTCAGCAAACCGAGCTTGATGCCCAGTGCCATGAACAGCAGCAAGGTCGCCACAGCGGTGACGATCTCTGGCAGGATCAGCGGCAGGTTGATGCCGCCCTCGACCATTTTCTGCCCGTAAAACGGCCGGTAAGTCGCCAGCGCCGCGAGCAGGGCAATCGCCGTGGCACAGACTGTAGCGATGGTCGCGACGATGATCGAATTCAGCGCCGCCGTCTGAATCGACGGGTTGGCCAGAATCCGCCCGTACCAGGCAAACGAAAACTCGGTCCACACCGTCGCCGAGCGGTTGGCGTTGAAGCTGTAGGCGATCAACACGAAGATCGGCAGGTACAGATAAGCGAGGATCAGCAGGCTGATTTCGCGGGTCGCCGGAAGTTTTTTCAGGTGCAGGGAAATCATGCTTTCGCCCCCCGATTGATGGTCTTCGCCGCATGGCGGCTGTACAGCGCATAGAGCACCAGCGACACCAGCAGAATCGCCAGCAACAGGAACGACAGCGAACTGCCCAGCGGCCAGTTACGTGCCGTGCCGAACTGCTGCTGGATCAGGTTGCCGATCATCAAGGTTTTGCCGCCGCCGAGAATCGCCGGGGTGATGAAAGCGCCAAGGCTGGGGACGAACACCAGCAACGCACCGGCAATCACCCCGGGCATCGACAGCGGCAGGATGATCCGGCGCAAGGCGTGCCAGCGATTGGCGCCGAGGTCGTAAGCGGCTTCGACCAGACGCCAGTCGAGTTTTTCCAGGGTCGAGTAGATCGGCAGGATCATGAATGGCAGGAAGCTGTAGACCAGACCGACGCTCACCGCGAAGTCGTTGTAGAGCAGGGTGATGCCACCGGCACCCGGCAACAGCGCATTGAGGCTCTGTGCGACCCATCCGTGCTCGCGGAGGATGATCAGCCACGCGTAGTTGCGGATCAGCAGGTTGGTCCAGAACGGAATGGTGATGAGCAACACCATCAGGTTGCGTCGGCGCGGAGTCAGGCTCGACATCCACAATGCCACCGGAAAGCCGAAGAGGAAGCACAGCACGGTGGTGCCGCCGGCCTGCAGCACCGAGCGCAACAATGCCTGGGCGTAGACCCAGTTCAGTTCCAGCTCACCGTCGAAGCCTTCCTGGAAAAACAACTGGACATAGCTGTGTAATTGCCATTGCGCTTGCCAGTCAACGCCGCCGTAAGTGTTGCGCGGCAACAGGCTGATGTAACCCATGATCCCCAGCGGAATGGCGATCAGGGCGAGCAGGGTCAACACCACCGGGCTGAGCAACAGCGCACGGTTGAGGGCAGGGGAAGTGCTGCTGACGCTCATCTCAGGCCTCCATCAACAGGCAGGCATGCGGTGGCAGGTGCACGGCGACGCGCTCGCCAACGGCGCGACCAGGATTCAGGCCTTCGTTGTTTTCGCGCAGCATGACTTTGATGTCATTGTTCAGGCGGCACTGGTACAGCGTCGCGGTGCCGACGTAGAGCACCGCTTCGATGATCCCGCGCAGATGATGCGGCTCGCTGGGATCGACCAGTTGCGAACGCTCCGGGCGAAACGCCAGTTGCACGCTGCTGCCGTCGAAGCCCTGGGGCTGACAGGCAATCTCGACCGGCATGCCGTTGGGCACGAAGAGTTTTTCATTGTGTTCGCCGTGCTTGAGCTGGCCCGGGAGGAAGTTGATGTCGCCGATAAATTGCGCGACGAAGCGATGTTTCGGGTGTTCATAGATGTCGGTCGGCGTGCCGATCTGCAGAATCTTGCCGGCCGACATCACCGCGATACGGTCCGACAGGGTCAGCGCTTCTTCCTGATCGTGGGTGACGAAGATGAAGGTGATGCCGGCTTCTTTCTGTACGCGCTTGAGTTCGACCTGCATTTCCTTGCGCAGCTTCAGATCGAGCGCCGACAGCGGTTCATCCAGCAAGAGCACTTTGGGTTTCGGCGCCAAGGCCCGTGCCAGAGCCACGCGCTGCTGTTGACCGCCGGACAGTTCAGCCGGTTTGCGCCCGGCCAGATGCTCCATTTGCACCAGCGCGAGCATTTCGTTGACCCGTTCTGGAATCAACTTGCGATCAAGACCCTGCATCTCGAGGCCGAAGGCGATATTCTGCGCAACACTCATGTGCGGAAACAGCGCGTAACTCTGGAACACCGTGTTGACCCGGCGCTTGAACGGCGGCAAATCATTGACCGGCTCGCCAGCCAGGCGAATCTCGCCTTCACTGACGTGTTCGAAACCGGCGATGGTGCGCAGCAGGGTGGTCTTGCCGCAGCCCGAGGGGCCGAGCAGGGTGAAGAATTCGTTGTCGGCGATGTTCACCGAGACATTATCGAGGGCCGGCGCGAGGCCAGGATCATCGGAGTATCGTTTGGAGACGTTGCGCACTTCAATTGCTATTGGTTGACCCATAATGGTGTAATCCTCTATTTATTGTATGCAATATATGAATGCAATTTAGAAATACCCGGATTAATCTGCGTGTGCAACCCCCTTTTTTCCATGGCAGCGAATCGCCAGAGGCGGTTGCCCGACGCTAAAGGAGTGTCTGAATGACCGAGAAGAAACTGGAGACCACGGTCGACCGCGTCTACCAAGGGGTTTACGAGGCGATCAGCAAGCGCTCGTTGCGTCCTGGAATGAAGTTGGGCGAGGCTTCGCTGGCCGAATTGTTCAATGTCAGCCGCACGTCGGTTCGTGCCGCGCTCAAGCAATTGGAAGCCGACGGACTGGTCACCACCGAGCCCAATAAAGGTGCATCGGTGTCGCTGCCGAGCAACGAAGAGATCCGTTCGCTGTTCGAAACCCGCCGGCTGATCGAGATCGGCATCGTCACCGAACTGTGCCGGCGCAAGGACACGGCAGCGATGCAGGATTTGCGCGAGCACCTGCTGCTGGAAGATGAGGCCCACGCCGCCGGTGACCACGAACGGCTGATTCACCTGCTCGGCGAGTTCCACATCAAGCTGGCGCGCAGCCTGAACAACCCGGTGCTGCTCGACTGGTTCCAGAAACTGATCTCGCGTGCCTCGTTGTACGCCGCTGCGCTGGACGACGACAGCCATGAAGTGTGCCGCGACGATGAACACCTGCGCCTGATCGAGTACATCGAGGCGGGCAATCAGAGCGCCGCCATCGAGCTGACTTGCATGCATTTGAACGGCATCGAAAAGGCCATTCTCGACGTCGCCGCGAAGATGAAGACTGGCTACCATCCGCTCAAGCACCTGATCGGGGTCTAGTCCCCGGAAGGCATGAAATCGGCTATACCTCTAATGAAACCAATGCGCTTGCAGACGCTCGAAAAAGACGGGCGCCGCGTCATTATGGCGTCGCGATTTATCGGGCAATCACCACAGGGCACTGAGTCAGTCGATGCAGTTTTTATCCGATAGCCATGGTTGTGACGGCTGGAAAGGCGAAATGGCCGCGCGCATCATTGCGTTCGACTGGAGCCGCACCGAACTAGGTCCGCTGAACAGCTGGCCGGCCAGCCTGTGCAGCGCGGTGCAGTTGATGCTGGCTTCGCCGCTGCCGATGGTCATGCTCTGGGGGCACGCCGGGTACATGATCTACAACGATGCCTATTCGACATTTGCCGGTGGTCGCCATCCGTATCTGCTCGGTTCGCCAGTGGAGCTGGGTTGGCCGGAAGTCGCCGAATTCAATCGCCATGTGGTTGATACCTGTCTGGCGGGTGGCACCTTGTCGTACCGCAATAAGGAACTGGTGCTGCTGCGCGATGGCGTTCCCGAAGACGTCTGGATGGATCTGTATTACAGCCCGATCGCCAACGATGCCGGCGTACCCGCCGGGGTGATGGCGATGGTGGTGGAAACCACTGAATTCGTGCACTCCGAACGCCGGCGTCAGGCGGCGGAACAGGCCTACCGCGCCGACAATGAGCGGGTCCGTCTGGCGCTGAATGCCGGGGCTTTGCTCGGCTCGTTTGTCTGGGATGTGAAAAACAACACGCTGTCGGCCGATGAGCGTTTCGCTCGCACGTTCTCGTATCCGCCGGATCAGGATCTGAGCAATCTGCCCCAAAACATTGTCGAGTCGCGCATCCATCCCGATGATCACCCGTGGGTACAGGAAAGCGTGGCTCATTCCGTGCAGACCGGCGAGCCGTACAACGCCGAGTATCGCGTCCAGCGCAGTGACGGCAGTTATCTGTGGGTGTTGGCCAGTGGTGGGTGTGAGTTCGACGAACACGGCAAGCCGCTGCGCTTTCCCGGGGTACTGATCGATATTCATGAACGCAAGACTGCTGAAGAATCCCTGCTCAAATTTACCCGCAACCTCGAACAGCGCGTGGCCGAAGAAGTCGAGGCGCGGCTGACGGCTGAAGAACAGTTGCGACAGTCGCAAAAACTCGAAGCCATTGGTGGTCTGACCGGCGGCGTCGCGCACGACTTCAATAACCTGCTGCAAGTGATCGCCGGCAATCTGCATTTGCTCGCCCGTCATGAGCCGGACAATGCCAACGTGCAGCGCCGCGTCAGCGCCTCGCTGGCGGCCGTCGAGCGCGGCGCCAAGCTGTCCTCGCAATTGCTCGCGTTTGCCCGACGCCAACCGTTGTCGCCGGCGGTGTGCAATCCACGGCAGATCTTCGAGGGGGTCGGCGAGTTGTTGCAGCGTGCGCTGGGCGAGACCATTCAGATCAACGTGCAACTGCCACAATCACCGTGGCACTTGAACGTGGACCGCAATCAACTGGAAAACGCGATCCTCAATCTCGCCATCAATGCACGCGATGCGATGAAGGGCGAGGGCACCATCGGCCTGAGCGCCGCCAATGTGCGCCTCAGTCGTGAGTTTTGCGCCGGTAAAGATATCGCTCCCGGCGATTTCGTGCGGGTGGCGGTTACCGATTCCGGTGTCGGCATCTCGCCAGACACGCTGGAGCAGGTGTTCGAACCGTTCTTCACCACCAAAGCCGACGGTCAAGGCACCGGATTGGGCTTGAGCATGGTTTTCGGCTTCGTCAAGCAGAGTGGCGGGCACGTCGAGATTGACAGTGTGGTCGGTGAGGGCACACGGGTGCAGCTGTACTTCCCGCGCAGTCTGCGGCCGATTCTTGATGAGTCGCCCAATCTGCAACGGCAACAGAGCGGCGGGCACGAGACGCTGCTGGTGGTCGAGGACAACGAAGCCGTGCGCGCCTCGGCTGTCGAGTTGCTCCGCGAAGAAGGTTATCGGGTGCTGACCGCCGGCAATGGCGATGTGGCCATGCAAATGCTGCTGGAAGGCATCGACGTCGACCTGATCTTCACCGATGTGGTCATGCCGGGGCTGATCAAAAGCGCTGATCTGGCGGCATGGGCCAAGGTGCAGACGCCGCCGGTGCCGGTGCTGTTCACCTCCGGCCATACCCGCGACATCATCTCGCGCAATCACCAACTGAGTCCTGAAACTCACTTGCTCGGCAAACCTTACAGCCCCGAAGCGTTGTTGCAGATGCTGCGCGTGGTGCTGAGTGCCTGAGCCCTCAAGCAAGGCCCGTCAATGACATCCAAGCGAAACCCGAAAGCGCCGGCCGGCATGGTCCGGGTGCGTGGCGCCCGTGAACACAACCTGAAGAACGTCGATGTCGACATCCCTCGCGATGCGTTGGTGGTGTTCACCGGGGTGTCCGGTTCGGGCAAGTCGTCGCTGGCATTTTCCACGTTATATGCCGAAGCCCAGCGGCGCTATTTCGAATCCGTGGCGCCTTACGCGCGGCGGCTGATCGATCAGGTCGGCGTGCCGGATGTCGACTCCATTGAAGGCCTGCCGCCCGCGGTGGCCCTGCAACAGCAGCGTGGCACGCCGAGTACGCGTTCGTCGGTGGGTAGCGTGACGACGTTGTCGAGCCTGATCCGCATGCTCTATTCCCGTGCCGGCAGCTATCCGCCGGGGCAGCCGATGCTGTACGCCGAGGATTTTTCGCCGAACACGCCTCAGGGCGCCTGCCCGGATTGCCACGGTCTGGGGCGGGTGTATGAAGTCACCGAAGCCTTGATGGTGCCCGACCCGAACCTGACCATTCGCCAGCGCGCCGTGGCGTCTTGGCCGCTGGCCTGGCAAGGGCAGAACCTGCGCGACATCCTCGTGACCCTGGGCATTGACGTCGACATCCCGTGGAAGAAACTGCCGAAAAAAACCCGCGACTGGATTCTCTTTACCGAAGAAACCCCGACCGTGCCGGTGTACGCCGGGCTGACCCCGGAAGAAACCCGTGTCGCCCTCAAACGCAAGATGGAGCCCAGTTACCAGGGCACGTTCACTGGCGCGCGGCGCTACATCCTGCACACCTTCACCCATTCGCAAAGTGCGCTGATGAAAAAGCGCGTCTCGCAGTTCATGCTCGGCAGCCCTTGTCCGCTGTGTGAGGGCAAACGCCTGAAGCGCGAGGCGTTGTCGGTGACCTTCGCCGGCTACGACATCGGCGAGCTGGCGCAGATGCCCTTGCTGCAAGTCGCCGAAGTGCTCAGGCCGGTGGCAGCAGCCAGTTACCTTGAACACGCCGAGGAAACCGGCGACACCCTCAGCCATGCGCAAACCCGCGAAGCCCGCGAGCAACGGGTGGCCCACGGCGCCAGTGGCCACGCCAGCGCGCCGGACGTGCGGCATACGCCGAACATGTCGCTGGAAAAACGTCTGGCCGCGCAACGAATTGCCGAGGATCTGCTGGAGCGCGTCAGTACGCTGACCGATCTGGGCCTTGGTTATCTGGCACTGGAACGCAGCACGCCGACCCTGTCGTCCGGCGAGTTGCAGCGTTTGCGGCTGGCTACGCAGTTGGGCTCGCAACTGTTCGGGGTGATCTACGTGCTGGACGAGCCGTCCGCCGGGTTGCATCCGGCCGATGGCGAGGCGTTGTTCGAAGCCTTGCAGCGCTTGAAGGCGGATGGCAACACGTTGTTTGTCGTCGAGCATGACGTGGAGACCATGCGCCGTGCCGACTGGTTGATCGACGTTGGCCCGGCGGCGGGCGAGAAGGGCGGCCAGGTGTTGTACAGCGGCCCGCCGGCGGGGTTGGCCGCCATTGACGCATCACAAACCCGTGCCTATCTGTTTGCTGAAAACCGGCGTTCAACCCGTGCGGCGCGTAAACCGACGGCGTGGCTGAAACTCGACGGCATCACCCGCAATAACCTCAACAACCTCAGCGCTGAATTCCCTTTGGGCTGCTTTACCTCGGTGACGGGCGTGTCAGGCTCGGGCAAGTCGAGTCTGGTCAGTCAGGCGTTGCTGGAACTGGTGAGTGCGCAATTGGGCCGTGCGCCGGTGGAGAGCGAGCCGGAAGAACTCAGCCTCGAAGATGACGCGCCACAAATCAGCACCGGGCAGGTCACTTCAGGGCTGGAATCGATCAAGCGCCTGGTGCAAGTCGATCAGAAACCCATCGGTCGCACGCCGCGCTCCAATCTGGCGACCTACACCGGGCTGTTCGATAACGTGCGCAAACTGTTCGCCGCCACGCCTGAGGCGCGGGAGGCGGGGTACGACGCCGGGCAGTTTTCCTTCAACGTTGCCAAAGGGCGTTGCGCAACCTGCGAGGGCGAGGGCTTCGTCAGCGTCGAGTTGCTGTTCATGCCCAGCGTGTATGCGCCATGCCCGACCTGTCATGGCGCGCGGTACAACCCGCAGACCCTGGCGATTCGCTGGGAGGATTTGAGCATTGCCCAGGTGCTGCAACTGACCGTCGATGAAGCCGTAACGGTGTTTGCCGAGCAAGCAGGGATTCGCCGTTCGCTGGAAGTGTTGCGCGATATTGGCCTCGGCTATCTGCGCTTGGGGCAGCCGGCTACGGAGTTGTCCGGTGGCGAAGCGCAGCGGATCAAACTGGCCACCGAGCTGCAACGCAACCAGCGCGGCGCGACCTTGTATGTGCTGGACGAACCCACCACCGGGCTGCATCCACGGGACGTTGACCGGCTGCTGGAGCAACTGGATACGCTGGTGGCGGCCGGACACACGGTGATCGTCGTCGAGCACGAAATGCGCGTGGTGGCGCAGAGTGACTGGGTGATCGACATTGGCCCGGGGGCAGGGGATCAGGGCGGCAGGATTGTCGTGGCCGGCACGCCGCAAAAAGTCGCCGCGAGCAAAAAGAGCAAGACCGCGCCGTTTTTGGCGCGGGCCTTGAACCCATAATTGCGGTGCCGGGCGACGCTGCGGATGTGCGCGTCACCGCCCGATTGACGGGCAAACCATAAATCGTCGACAGCCCTGCACCTTGTCCAGACGTTGATCGGCGACACGTTTCTGGCTCAGTTCAAGGCTGGTGATGATGCCGGTCAGCAGGTTGTTGAAGTCGTGCGCGATGCAGCCGTCAATCCATTCGCTCAACAGTTGTGATTGCTGTTTTTTTGCTTGATGCAGACAGACAAAAAGGGCCGTCCCCCCATGGGGACGGCCCTTTTTGTGGGTGCGCAGTACTACTATTTGCTGGGGTGTTTGGCTTGCAGTTCTTTGGCGGCGGCCAGATGTTTTTCCAGCGCGGGCAGCATTTTCTGGGCGAAGGCTTTCAGCTCAGGTGCGCCTTCGACCTTGTCGTCGGTGACGGTGTTGGCTTGTTTCTTGAACAGCTCGATGGTCTCTTCGTGGGCCTTGACCTGATTGTTGGCGTAGGCGGCATCGAAGGATTCATCGCGCATGTCGAGGATTTTTTCCTTGGCCTGCTTGACCAGGGTGGTGGTGTCCGGCACTTCGATGTCATGGGCCTTGGCGATGCTCGCCAGTTCATCGTTGGCCTTGCCGTGGTCGGTGATCATCATGTTGGCAAACGCCTTGATGTCGGCAGAGGCGCTTTTTTCCAGGGCCAGACGGCTGGTTTCGATTTCGGCGATGCCACCGGCGGCGGCGTTATCGACGAAATCATTCTCGGTGGCGGCCAGGGCGCTGCCCATGCCCGAGCTCAAGGCCACTGCCAGAACCAAGTGACGCAGTTTGAATCCGTCCATTGATGTTTCTCCACTCAGGTTGTTGTTGGTGTTGTTCAATGGAGAGAACACGGCGCGCAAAGGTTTTATCGCATTTGCGACAGGGCGACGAACGGACACCGCTGGTCTGACAGGTGGTCGACAGAACCGTGCAAGCAAGGCCATTCTGATAACTGACCAACGCAATCAATCGCGTTGACCAGCCGATCAACTGACGGAGGTGTTCCATGCCGGCGACTCATGACCTGCTACAGGATTTGAAGCTTACCAAGGAAGAGATCCAGCAAAAACGCGCTGCGGACCCTCATCTGGATGCACTGATCACCAAGTATTCCCAGGCGGATGCAGACGTCGTCAACGCCGAGACCGCCACCTCGGATGCGCCCAGCGATGACACCCTGAAAAAACTCAAAGAGAAGCGCCTGCAGGTCAAAGACAAGATCGTCGAGCAATTGCAGGCGCGATCCTGAAGCCCGCTTGATTCGCCGACCTGTGGTTGCGGATTGACTGGAACGACAGCCTCGACCGGCACCTCCAATGTACAGAGTCTTCCATCATCGACTCTTTGCGAGGTGCCTTATGAACGATCCCGGATTTCCCAGTGAAGAGCAGGGCGCATTCGACCCGGTTCCGACCCACCCCGAACCCAACAGCCCGGCGCATACCACGGCCAATCCTGATGAGCCGGATGAGGGCTTGCTCGCGAAAGCGTCTATCCATTCAACCTAAATCCCACTGATTCACTTCAAGGCCGCTTCCAACGACATCCGCCCCATATGCGTCGCCTTCAGCGAGCCGAAATACAACCACGGTCCGTACTCGCGCACGGTGGTAATCGGCGAATAATTGCCACTGCTCGCATCCTGCAGACTGGCAATCACCTTGCCCTGCAGATCCAGCCCTAGCACAAACCCGCGCTTGTCCACCGGTGCTGGCAGCACGTGCAGTGCCCGGACAATCATCTTGCGCACGAATGGATACCCGGCGGTGCCATCGAGCAGGGCATTGCGCGGTGCATAAAGGGCTACCCAGAAGCGGTCTGTGCCGTTGAAGGCGAGGTTGTCCGGCAACCCTGGCAGGTTATCGATGAACAGGTCGTGGGTGCCGGCTTTCGGCCCGCTCAACCAGTAGCGGCTGATGCGGTAGGCGCCGGTTTCATTGACCAGCACATAAGCGTCATCCGGGCCCAGGGTCACGCCGTTGGCGAACTCCAGTTTGTCCAGCAGCACACTGGTTTTGCCGGTCTGGAAGTCATAACGCAGCAGGCGCCCGTCACCGCCGTGCTCGATGATCGCCTCGCCGTCATGGCCGTAGCCCCAGCGACTGGAGGCGTCGCTGAAATAGGCGTAGTGCCCGGACTTGTCGATGGCCACATCATCGGTAAAACCGAAATCCACACCATTGGCGGACGTGGTCAATGCAATCAACTGCCCCTGGGCATCCAGCGAGAGCAGGCCTTTGACCCCGTCGGCAATCACCAGCAACCCATTGGGATGTCGCGCGAGCCCCAGCGGGCGGCCACCGGTGTCGGCGAGCACTTTGCGTTGCGTGCCGTCGAGGCTGGTACGGATGACTCGCCCGTCGTGCAGGCCCGTGATCAGGAAGTCGCCCTCCAGCAACAGCGCCTCCGGCCCTTCGATGTCGCTCGGGCCGACCTGGGCCACGCCTTTGAGGCGCTGGTTTTCGGCGTACACGCCTTCCGTCAGCGAAGGCGCCTCCGCAGGCTTCCAGGCCACCGGTTCAATCCGGGTCGGCATGAGCAGCAGATAGGCAATGACGATGACGATCAACAACAGCAGAACCGAACGCAGCCTCACGCGCTGGCCCTCACTGACGCCAGGTATTGCGCGGCCATGTCTCGCAAAGCGAGCATGGAGGCGGCGGACTCGCGCTCGATGCGCCGCTTCAGCAACCACTGATTGGCGATGCGCATGCCCAGTCCTTCGAAACGATAATCCAGTGTGCGCACAAACCGTGTGCCACTGCCCTGCGCCGAGCATTCATAGGTCAACCGCAGGGACAGCCCGTGATCGCCTTGCGCCCGCGCGCACCAGCGCCGGCCCGGCAGGTATTCGGTGACCTCCCAGCTCAAGTGACCTTCGCGGCCACCGGCATGAATATCCTCTTCGAAGCGCGAGCCGGCGTGCAGCGGGCCCTGGGCGCCGACAATCTTCAGCGACGACGGATGCCACTCGGGCCAGCGACTGACGCTGGCGGCATAGGCAAGCACGGCAATCGGCTCACCGCTGATATCGATCTGGTGCTGCATACGGGTCATGGCGGCTCTCGAAGGGCTTGAAGGGGTGGCTTCCGGCTCCCAGTACAGGGTGCCGAACAGGTAGTCCATCAGTGGGAAAACGATATTGAAATTGCGCTCCTGCATGCGCTCGCGGCGGTGATGCAGTTCGTGCAGGCGGCGCATCTGGCGAATCCACGGCAGGCGCGTCAGCGGATTGTGCGGTGGCAGGTGTTCGCAGGCGTGAAACACCTCGTAGGCCAGATAACCGAGGACCATGCAGCCACCAAACAGGCCCGCGACGTTGGCGTTGACCTGCGCCAACAGCCACCACAGCGGCAGCGTGACCAGCAGGGTATGAATGACGATCAGCCACGCCGGAAACAGAATCACCCGCCAGTCGCGGGCGGTGTCGTAAGTCATGTGGCCGGGGGTGAAGAAGCTGTGATGGTCGCCCGCGTGCCGGGCGTAGAACATCTTGGCGAAGGTCTTTTTGTGATGGCCGAGATGGCGATGGACCATGTACACACCAAAGTTGAACCCCAACAGGGTCAGCGGCACGGTCAGCCATTGCAGCGCCGTGACGCTGTGCACCGTGCTCCAGAATGCACCGATGGCCAGAACACCGAACAGCAGCACGAACGCGCCGTGCAGCCAGGGGTTGTAGAAGGGATGAATGGCCGCGCGATAGCGGCTGCGGAATGCCTCGGTGGTCTGCCTCACTGCCTTCACCTGTCGGTATTGTCGTCATACCGGGCAGATTAGCCGATCCGGCCGTTTGTGCAGGCCGGACCTGCAAGGCACATGCGCCATGATCCGGTGTAAAGCGCAGGGCTAGCTCAACGGATTCCAGCGTTGCGACCAGTCGTCATCGGTCTTGATCACTTCGCGCAGCAGATCGAAGGCCTGTTGCAGGATCGCCGAGTCGCGATCCCGCGAGTACACCAGATAAGTCGGATAACCGAATTCCGGGGCTTTGGTTACCGCTTCCAGCGCGCCGTTTTCCAGATAGGTGCGTACCACGCGGGTGCGGAAGTAGCCGCTGCCGCCGTTTTCGAGGATGTATTGCAGGGCCAGCGGGCCGAGGTTGAAGCTCAGTGCGGCCTTGGCCTTTTCCGGCAGGGCGGCGTCGTGCTGGCGGCGAAAGTCCGGGCCCCAGTCGATATAGACATAGGGATCAGGACGATCCGGCGCGCGCACCAGAATCAGTTTTTCCTCCAGCACCTGCTCGACTTGCAGCCCCGGCCAGTATTCCGGCTGATAGACCAGCGCCGCGTCGAGCACGCCCAGTTCCAGTTGGCGCAGCAGGTTCTCGCCGTCGCGAATCTCCATGCGCAGGGCGTGACCGGGGATTTTCTCGCGCAGTTCGGCGGCCCAACTGAGCATCAGCGGATTGCACAGGCTGACTTCGCCGCCGATGTGCAACACGTTGTGATAACCCTCGGGCAGCGGCAGGTCGCGGCGCGCCGCTTCCCAGGTCTGCACCAATTGATTGGCGTAGACCACGAAGGCCTCACCGTTGGGCGTCAATTTCGCCCCGGCGCGGTTGCGCACGAACAACGTGCTGCCCAATTGGCTTTCGAGTTTCTGCACCCTGGCGGTGATCGCCGTTTGCGTGACGAACAGCTTTTGTGCCGCAGCGGCGAGGCTGCCGTGACGGACGATTTCGAGGAAGGTGCGGGCGAGGTCGATGTCCATGGGCGGGCCACTGCAAAAGGTGCGCGCATTGTAAGTGCAGCCTTGCGGGCGCGTCATTGTTCATCGTCTACCGCCTGCGGGTTGCCATCGGGCAGCAGAGGCGTGCCGGGCGCGCGTTTCGCGGGTAGAATGCGCGCCTAACCGTGACAGCCTGACTAAAAAAACTATGTCCTTGCCCAAGCATCATCTGGAACTGCTCAGCCCCGCCCGTGACGTTGCCATCGCTCGTGAAGCGATCCTGCACGGCGCCGACGCCGTGTACATTGGTGGCCCGAGCTTCGGCGCCCGCCACAATGCCTGCAACGAGGTGAGCGAGATTGCCGAGCTGGTGGAGTTTGCCCGCCGTTATCACGCGCGCATTTTCACCACCATCAACACGATCCTGCACGACAACGAACTGGAGCCGGCACGCAAGCTGATCCATCAGTTGTACGACGCCGGTGTCGATGCACTGATCGTTCAGGATCTGGGCGTGATGGAACTGGACATTCCGCCCATCGAACTGCATGCCTCGACCCAGACCGACATCCGCACCCTTGAGCGAGCCAGGTTCCTTGATCAGGCCGGTTTCTCGCAGCTGGTTCTGGCCCGTGAGCTGAACCTGCAGGAAATCCGCGCCATCGCCGACGAAACCGACGCCGCCATCGAGTTCTTCATCCATGGCGCGTTGTGCGTGGCGTTTTCCGGCCAGTGCAACATCTCTCACGCGCAAACCGGGCGCAGCGCCAACCGTGGCGACTGCTCCCAGGCTTGCCGCTTGCCGTACACCCTTAAAGATGAAAAGGGTGGCGTGATCGCCTATGAAAAACACCTGTTGTCGATGAAGGACAACAACCAGAGCGCCAACATCCGCGCGCTGGTCGAGGCCGGTGTGCGTTCGTTCAAGATCGAAGGTCGCTACAAGGACATGGGCTATGTGAAGAACATCACCGCCTACTATCGCCAGCGCCTCGACGACGTACTCGAAGACCGCCCGGACCTGGCCCGCGCTTCCAGCGGCCGAACTGCGCATTTCTTCCTGCCCGACCCGGAAAAAACCTTCCACCGTGGCAGCACCGACTACTTTGTCACTGACCGCAAGATCGACATCGGCGCGTTCGACTCGCCGACCTTCACCGGTCTGCCGGTGGGCGTGGTCGAAAAAGTCGGCAAGCGTGACATGCAGGTCGTGACCCACGAGCCGCTGTCCAACGGTGATGGCCTCAACGTGCTGGTGAAGCGCGAAGTGGTCGGTTTCCGCGCCAACATTGCCGAAGCCAAAGGCGAATTCGAGGAAGAGGGCGAGAAGCGCTATCGCTACCGCGTCGAACCGAACGAAATGCCCGAAGGCCTGTTCAAGCTGCGCCCGAATCATCCGTTGAATCGCAACCTTGATCACAACTGGCAACAGGCGCTGCAAAAGACCTCTTCCGAGCGTCGTGTAGCCCTCAGCTGGTTTGCTCGCTTGCGTGAAGATCAGCTGCAAGTGACGGCCACCAGTGAGGAAGGCATCAGTGCCAGCGTCACCCTGAGCGGCCCGTTCGGTGTGGCCAACAAGCCTGAGCAAGCGCTGGAACAGTTGCGCGACCTGCTCGGGCAGCTCGGCACCACGCAGTACCATGCCACCGACATCAAGCTGGATGCGCCACAGGCATTCTTCATCCCCAACTCGCAGCTCAAGGCCCTGCGCCGCGAAGTGATCGAAGCGCTGACCGCCGCCCGCGTCGCCGCGCATCCGCGTGGCAGCCGCAAAGCCGAAACCACGCCGCCGCCGGTGTACCCGGATTCGCACCTGACCTTCCTCGCCAACGTTTACAACCAGAAGGCGCGTGACTTCTACCATCGTCACGGCGTGAAGCTGATCGACGCGGCGTATGAAGCGCACGAAGAAGCGGGCGAAGTGCCGGTGATGATCACCAAGCACTGCCTGCGCTTCTCCTTCAACCTGTGCCCGAAACAGGCCAAGGGCGTGACTGGCGTGCGCACCAAAGTCGCGCCGATGCAGTTGATTCATGGCGACGAAGTGCTGACGCTGAAATTTGATTGCAAGCCGTGCGAGATGCACATCATCGGCAAGATGAAAGGCCATATCCTCAACCTGCCGCAACCGGGCAGCGTGGTCGGTCACATCAGCCCCGAAGACCTGCTCAAGACCATCCCGCGCGCGCCGCACTGAGTGGCCAGCAGGCATGACGCTTCGGCGTCATGCCTGTTTTTTTGACTGGATTCCCCGCGTTTCTGAACGATCTGCACCGGTTGCAATAATTGCCGGGCGGCACTGACCCGTCCTGAGCCGGCGTCAGGCCTTGACCCAGCGTTGCCGGCTCCAGGCGCTCAGCGAATCAACCCCCAGCACCAGCACCAGCATCGCCAGGATCACCGTGCTGGCCTGCGCCTCCTGAAACAGGCTGAGGCTCACATAGAGCATCTGCCCCAGGCCGCCCGCGCCGACAAAGCCGAGGACGCTGGCCATGCGGATGTTGTTTTCCCAGCGATAAAGGCAATAGGCGAGCAGTTGCGGCGCAAGGTTCGGCAGCGTGCCGTAGCAGAAAGCGATGAGCGGATTGCCGCCCTGCAAGCGGATCGCTTCGGCGGGTTGCGGCGGGGTGTTTTCCAGGGCCTCGGCGAACAGTCGGCCCAATACACCGGTGGTGTGCAGGGCGAGGGCGAGGGTGCCGGCGTTCGGCCCGAGGCCGGCGGCGAGCACCATCAGCGCCGCCCAGACCAGTTCGGGAATCGCGCGCAAGCCATTGAGCAACAGCCGCGCAGCGCTTTGCAGCGGCCAGCCGAAACGGCCGGCGGCGGGCAGGGCGAGGAGGATGCCGAACACCGCCGCGAGCAAGGTGCCAAGCGCCGACATCGCGAGAGTTTCCAGCGCACCGTGGAGGATGGCAGTGAGGTAGCCAGCGCTCAAGTCCGGGCTGAGGAAGCGCTGCACGTAAGCGCCCATCTGTTTCAGGCTGTTGGCGCTGCTCAGCTCGCCGAGGTCCAGGTCCAGGTACGCGAACGAGGCAATCACCGCCGCACCGATACCGGCAATCAGCAGCAGATTGATCAGGCGATTCATGCCAGCCTCCAGCGCAACAGGCGGCTGAGCTGATCGGCGGCCAGCACCAGCAGGAGAAAGGTGAGCAACATGCTCGCCACTTCACCGCCGGCGAACATGCGGATCGACAGGTCGATCTGTTGACCCAGGCCGCCTGCACCGACAAACCCCATCACCACCGAAGCGCGGATCGCGCACTCCCAGCGATAGACCGTGTACGACAACAGTTCCGCCGAGACATTGGGCAGAATGCCGTAGGCAAAACTCGCCAGCCGACCGCTGCCCGATTGCAGCAGCGCGTGGGCCGGGCGCTGGTCGGTGGATTCGAAAATCTCTGCGTAGACCTTGCCGAGCATGCCGCTGTAGGTAATGGCGATGGCGAGCACGCCGGCCGCCGGGCCCAGACCGACCGCGCGCACGAACAGCAAGGCCCAGACGATTTCCGGCACGCTGCGCAGGAAGATCAGCAAACCGCGAATCGGCCAGCGCAGCAGGCGCCCGAACACGCTGGGAACGCCACAGCGCGACGCTGCGGAAAGCGACAACGCACGACTGGCGAGCAGCCCGGCGGGTACCGCCAGCAACAGCGCCAGCGCCATGCCGGCGGTGGCGATGGCCAGGGTTTGCAGGGTGGCCTTGAGCAACAGCTGCAGGAACGCTTCATCATGCGCGGGTGGCCAGAACCCCGAGACAAAACGGCCCATTTCGCTACGACTGTCGGCATTGAACAGCACGCCAAGGTCAAGCTCACTGAGCTGAATTCCCGGCCACAGCAGGGCAATCGCCAGCACGGTCAGCAGCAGTCGTGGCCAAGCGGCGGGGTCCCGGGCATCAGCGCTCAGCATCGCGGGATCTGCACGATCAAAGGCGTCGCCGCAGCGGTCGGCGATTGCAGTTTTTCGTTGGCATACAGGGCATCGAGCATCGGCGGGCTGACCTGGTCGGATGGGCAGTCGAACAGTATCTGCCCGTCACGCAAACCGATGATCCGCGGGAAGTGCGACAGCGCCAGATCCACCGCGTGCAGGCTCGCTACCAGCGTGACGTCATGTTCACGGGCATGGCGCGACAGGATCGACAGGGTGTGGCCGGCCATCACCGGGTCCATCGCCGACACCGGCTCGTCGGCCAGCAGAATGTCCGGTGCCTGATACAGCACGCGGGCGATGCCGACACGTTGCAATTGGCCGCCGGAGAGTTGCTGGCAATGGGCGAACAGTTTGTCGCCCAGATCCAGCCGCGCCAATGCTGCCCGTGCACCGGCGACGTCCAGCGGATGCAGCAGGTTCAACAGGCTTTTGCCCAGACTCCATTGCCCGAGCTTGCCGGCCAGCACTGCCGTGACCACTCGCTGGCGGGGCGGCAGCGGCGGCGCCTGATGCACCAGACCGATCCGCGCCCGCAGGCGCTGGCGTTGCCGCGCCGACAAGTGCCAGGCGCGTTCGCCGAGCACTTCGATGTCGCCGCTGCTGGGCCGCAGCGCCGTCGCCAGCAGGTTGAGCAAACTCGATTTACCGGCGCCGGACGGGCCGATGATGGCGACCTGTTCGCCAGCGCCGATGTGCAGGTCGACACCCCGCAAGGCATCGACTCCATTGGCGTGGCGCAGGCTGCCCTGGTTGAGGCGTAGGGTCATTTCAGCAGTTCGGCGGCGCGGGCGGCTTCCTCGATGCCCTTGTAGTTCTCAGGCTTGGTATCGATGAAACGGCTGGCGGCCTGCAGATCGAGAATCTTCTTCTGCTCCGGGTTGGCCGGGTCGAGGTCGAGGAAGGCTTTCTTGATTTTCGCCGCCAGGGCCGGATCAAGGGTGCCGCGCACGGTCCAGTTGTAATCGAAGTAGGTCGGGGTGGTGGCGAAGACTTTCACCTTGCTGGTGTCGACCTTGCCGGCATCCACCAGTTTCTGCCAGACGCTGGCGTTCAGCACCCCGGCATCGACCTTGCCGGCCTGTACCCAGGCAACAGTGGCGTCATGGGCGCCGGAATAGGCGACTCGGCTGAAATACCCCTCAGGCTTGATGTTGTCGTTTTTCAGCATGAAATAACGCGGCATCAGGCTGCCGGAGGTCGACGACACCGAACCGAAGGCGAAGGTCTTGCCCTTGAGGTCGGCGAGGCTGTGGACATTCGGGTCGGCAGTGATGAATTTGCTGGTGAACTGCGCATCCTGTTCGCGCTGCACCAGCGGGATCACGGGCGTGGTGGCGTCGGTCTTCAGGCGCGCCTGAACGAAGGTAAAGCCGCCCAGCCAGGCCATGTCGAGACGGTCGGTGGCCAGCGCTTCAACCACCGCCGGATAATCGGCCACCGGAACAAACTGCACCTTCATGCCCAGTTGCTGTTCCAGATAGGCGCCCAGCGGCTCGAACTTGCGCAGCAACTCGGTCGGGGCTTCATCGGGAATGGCGCTGACTTTCAATACATCGGCAGCGTGGCTAACCAGCGCAGAAAAGGACAGGGCCAGGCCGGCCGTCAGTGCCAGGGTTCGCTTGAGCATGGAATTCTCCGTTTCGTGAGCGTCAAAGTCGATGCGTCACCGCTGCACAAAGCCATCGGCGCGCTTCGTCAGGGTAGACGAAACGGCGAGGTTATACGCACTCGATGGGGCAATGACCAGCGTCAACCGATATCGATTTGTAAGCAGACCGGGCCTGGCAGGCAAAACAGCAGGGTTCTCGGGATCAAGCGCCTTCTGGCGTTCTGGCGATCACCTTGATCTCGAAATCAAAACCATACAGCCACGTCACACCGACGGCGGTCACGGTCGGATGCGGCGCGTCGCCCCAGAACTCCGCGAGGGCAATGTTCCAGATGGTGTCGAATTTCGACGCCGGGTCGACGATGAACAGGGTCACATCGACCACGTCGTCAAAGCTGCCACCGGCCTCTTGCAGAATCGCATTGAGATTGTGGAATGCCTGGCGCACCTGGTTTTCCAGCAGCGGTTCCGGCGAGCCATCCTCGGTGGTGCCGACCTGTCCGGAAATAAACAGAAAACCATTGGAACGCACCGCTGGCGAATAACGATTGCGCTCGTAAAGTGCACGGCGTGTAGGTGGGAAAACGACATCGCGCTGGGTCATGGGGCCTCTCCATCAGTGAGTTGATGCAGGCACTTTAGGTGTTTGCAGGTGGGCGATAAACGCGCAAGCTTGGCGTTCACTGTTTGTAAATTCCAAACAATCGAGGGGCGCACTTTGGACCGTTTTGATGCGATGCAGGCGTTTGCCCGGGTGGTTGAGGCGGGCAGCTTCACCAAGGCCGCCGAAACCCTGCACATGAGCAAGACCACGGTGACGCAACTGGTTCAACAACTGGAGGCGCGGCTGCGGGTCAAGTTGCTCAACCGCACCACACGCAAGGTCAACGTCACTGCCGATGGTGCGGTGTTCTACGAACGGGTGATCAAGCTGCTGGCGGATATGGACGACGCCGAAACCAGCCTGCCCGGCGCGTCAGCCTTGCCCAAGGGACGCTTGCGCGTCGACGTGCCAAGCCCCTTTGCGCGGTTGATCCTGATGCCGGCGCTGCCGGCGTTTCATCAGCGCTATCCGGACATTCAGATTGACATGGGCGTCAGCGACCGGATCGTCGATATCATCGATGAGAACGTCGATTGCGTCGTGCGCGGCGGCGAGTTGCTCGATCAGTCGCTGATGGCGCGCAAGGTTGCCGATCTGGCTCTGGGCGTGTTCGCCGCGCCTGCCTATCTGGCCCGCGAGGGCACGCCACAACACCCGCGTGACCTGGAAGATTCCCACCACCGCGTGGTCGGGTTTCTGTGGGCGCGTACCGGCAAACCCGTGCCGTATGCCTTGCACAACGCCCGCGAGACGCTGCAGATCAAGGGGCGCCATGTGCTCGCGGTCGACGATGGCAATGCTTATCTTGCCGCCGGACTGGCCGGCATGGGCGTGTTGTGGCTGCCGCGATACATGTCCGATCCCCATGTTGCCCACGGCGAGTTGGTGCCACTGTTCACGGATTGGCAGTTGGAGGCGATGCCGCTCTACATCGCGTATCCGCCGAATCGGCATGTCAGCCTGAAGTTGCGCGTGTTTATCGACTGGATCGTCGGGTTGATGGCGCAACCTGCGCCGCCCATCAATCGTTGAGCTGACTGATCAGCCATTCGCTGAAGCGGCGCGCCATCGGATCGTGTTCACTGTCGCGATGGGTCAGCAGCGCCCAGTTCGGTCCGCGAATGGTGTCTTCGACCAGCGGCAGCAACAAACCGTCAGCCCGCGCCTGACGGCTGAGCAAGCGGCTCACCAGGGCGATGCCGAGCCCCCCGCAGGCGGCGTCGAGCAGCAAGCCCGGATCGGAAAAATTCAGTCCCTGATCCTGCTGGCCAACATCGATCCCGGCCTCGACCGCCCAGTGGCTCCAGTCCATTTCCCGCTCGCCATGCAATGTGGTGCGTTGCGCAGCCGGCAATGCCAGAACATCGGGATGACAGGCCGGATAGAGGCGATCGGCGTGCAGCACTTTGAAGCTGCATTCGGCTTGCGAACTGATGTCGTCGCGCACCGCGAGGTCGATGGTTTGCGTCGCCATGTCCGGCACCTCGTCGGTGCTGTAGATCCATAGATCGACCTGCGGATGCTGTGCGCGGAAATCCCCCAGACGCGGCAACAACCAATGCCGGGCGAACGCTGGCGTGGTGTTGAGCACCAGTTGATTGGGCTTCTGGTATTGCCCGAGACGCCGGATGCCCACCGCCAGTTGCTGCAGCATCGCTTGCGTGGTGCTGAGCAGATCGTGTCCGGCATCAGTCAGCGCCACACTGCGCCCGCTACGGAAAAACAGTGGCTGCTCAAGGTACGCCTCAAGGCTGCGAATCTGCTGGCTGATCGCCGATTGCGTCAGGCTCAGCTCTTCGGCGGCCTTGTGAAAACTGCCCAGCCGGGCAGCCGCTTCAAAGCCGCGCAGAGAGCTGAGCGGCGGCCAGTGTTTAAGCATATCGATAAGCCCTTCTAATCAGTTATCCACTAAATCCATCGTTTGTTTGCCTGTTTTCGTGTCCGTAGCATGGTCGGTGTGAACACATTGGCTTAACTAACGAGGCTTATCATGCAGCACAACGACAATAAAAACAGCGCCTGGATGATGCCGGCAGAGTGGGGCACCCATGCCGCGACATGGATGGTCTGGCCGCACAACACCGCGTTGTGGGAATCGGGTTGGGGTGTGACGCTGGCGCAGGTGCAGGAAGATTTCGCCCGCGTCGCCAATGCCATCGCCCGCTTCGAACCGGTGAAACTGGTGGTCGATCCCTCGGCGATTGCCAGCGCCAAGGCGTTGTGCGGCGCGAACATCGAGTTGATCCCGTTGGCGGTCAATGACAGCTGGTGCCGCGATTCTGGCCCCAGTTTCGTTTGTCATCCGCAGCAGGGCCTCGCCGGCGTGAGCTGGCGCTTCAACGCCTGGGGCGGCAAATCGGCCCACGATCTGGACGAAAGCCTGGCGCGGCGGGCACTCAATCATCTCGGCCTGGAGTGCTTCGGGACACCGCTGAGCAACGAGGGCGGTGCGATCCATGTCGACGGCGAAGGCACCCTGATCACCACCGAATCGGTGCTGCTCAATCCCAACCGCAATCCAGGCATGAGCAAGGTCGAGATGGAAGCAGTCTTCGCCCGTTTGCTGGGTGTGAAGAAAACCATCTGGCTGCCGGGCGACCCGGATTACGTCACCGGTGACATGACTGACGGCCACGTCGATGGTGTCTGCGCGTTTGCCCGTCCGGGTGTTCTGCTGCTGGACGCGACCCGCGATCAATCGTCGGTGTACGCCGAAGTGGTACGGGAAAACCGTCGTGCACTGGAGCTTGCCACCGATGCCCAGGGACGCAGGTTCGAGTTGATCGAACTGTTCGAAGCCACTGACGCCGTGGACACCGAAGCCGACGTGTTCTGCGCCTCGTACACCAATTTCTACATCGCCAACGGCGCGATCATCATGCCGGCCTACGGCATCGAAGCGGACAACGCCGCCGCCCGCGTGCTGGAATACGCTTTCCCCGGTCGCGAAGTGGTGCCGGTGCGGATCAATCATCTGGCCCATGGCGGCGGCGGTGTGCACTGCATCACCCAACAGCAGCCCGCCTGGCCGCTGCGGGGTTAAGACCATGACGACGCTGACCCTCGCCACCACCCAGATGCCGTGCACCTGGGATCTCCCCGCCAACCTTGATCGCGCCGAACAACTGGTGCGCGATGCGGCGCAGCAGGGCGCGCAAGTGATCCTGTTGCAGGAACTGTTCGCCACGCCGTACTTCTGCATCGAACAAAGCCATCAGCACATGGCCCTGGCCGAGGAATATCGCGACAGCCGCGTGCTCGCGCGCTTCGCCGCACTGGCCCGCGAGCTGGGCGTGGTGCTGCCGCTGAGCTGGTTCGAGAAGGCCGGCAACGCCTGCTTCAACTCGCTGAGCGTGGCCGATGCCGACGGGCGTCTGCTGGGTGTGTATCGCAAAACGCACATTCCCAATGCCATCGGCTATCAGGAGAAGGAATATTTCAGCCCCGGCGACACCGGTTTCAAAGTCTGGGATACCGCGTTTGGCCGTCTCGGCGTGGGTATCTGCTGGGATCAGTGGTTCCCGGAAACCGCGCGCTGCCTGGCGTTGATGGGCGCGCAGGTGCTGTTGTTTCCCACCGCCATCGGCTCCGAACCGGGTTGCGCGGCGCTCGACTCCCGCGATCACTGGCAGATGACCATGCGCGGCCACGCGGCAGCGAATCTGCTGCCAGTGGTCGCGGCCAATCGTGTCGGGCGGGAAACGGCGACCACCGACCCAAGCCTGCAGATGAATTTCTACGGCTCGTCGTTCATCAGCGATCACAAGGGCCAGTTGCTCGCCGAAGCCGACCGTGACACGGCCGGCGTGCTGATGCACAGCATTGATCTGGCGGCCATGCGCGAAGAACGTCTGAGCTGGGGCATCTACCGTGACCGGCGCCCGGAGATGTACGGCGCACTGCTCAGCCAGGACGGTCGCCACCTTCACGCACGCTGGAACACTCAAGGGGTTTGACATGACGACCAGACACACGCGTTTGCTCGGCGTTTTCGGCCTGGCGTTGACCTGCGTTATCCCGACGCTGCACGCCGAAGACAAAACCCTGCGGCTGTACAACTGGGCCGACTATTTTGCCGAAGACACCCTGAGCCGTTTCACCGGCGAAACCGGAATCAAGGTGATCTACGACGTCATGGATGGCAGCGAAACCCTTGAGGCGAAGATGCTCTCCGGCGGCAGCGGTTACGATCTGATCTTCCCCGGCGACACCGTCGCCGAGCGGCTGATGCGCGCCGGCAGCCTGATGCCGCTGGATCAGTCGAAGCTGACCGAACTGGCCGACATCGAACCCGGTTTGCAGAAACTGCGCAGCCATTACGCACACTCCAGCACGGCCACAGTGCCTTACACCTGGGGCACTATCGGCCTGACCTACAATGAAGAGCAGATCAAAAAGCGCATGGCCGATGCGCCGGTCAACAGCCTCGATATGCTGTTCAAACCAGAGTTGGCGGCGAAGTTTGCCGGTTGCGGGATTTCGCTGATCGACTCGCCGGATGAGGCGTTGGCGGTAGTGCTCAATTATCTCGGTCGCGATCCGCGCAGTGGTAAAGCCGAGGATCTGGCGGCGGCGAGTGAACTGCTGATGAAGCTGCGCCCGTACATCCGCAAGTTCCAGTCGCAACCGGTGACCGATCTGGTCAACGGCAACCTGTGCCTGTCCCTTGGCTACAGCGGCGACATTACCCCGGCCCAGCGCACTTCGGACAGCGCCGGCAAGCACACGAAGTTTCAGTACCGCGTCCCTCGCGAAGGCACCACGGTGTGGATGGACACCATGGCGATACCCGTCGATGCCAGACACCCGGAATACGCCTACGCGTTCATCAACTACGTCATGCGCCCGGAGAACATGGCGGCGATCAGCAATTTCACCGGTTACCCGACCTCCAACGCCAAGGCGCGGGCTGACGTCGATGCAAGCATGCGCGACAACCCGGACATCTACCTCGACGAAGCGACTTATGCTCGTTTGATTCCGGGCAAGGATATCTCCCAGGCAGACATGCGAGCGCGCATGCGCACCTGGACAAAATTCAAGACCGCCACTGGCCAATGATCAACGGCCGGCGTTCGCGCCGGTTCTTTACGGAAAAGACAGGAAACCCCCATGACAACTCGTCGCGACTTCATCAAGCAGGCCTCGGTGGTCGCCGCCGTCAGCGCCACGATTACAGGCCTGGGCCTGTCACCGACCAAGGTTCTTGCCGCCGCACAAGGACGCTGGTTCATGCCTGACGAGGGTGACAGGCATGAGCGCGCCTTCATCGCTTTCGGCGCGCAAGACGCGATCTGGGAAGACTTCACCGAGGACGTTCAGGAAGCCCTCGGCCGCATCGCCCGGGCCATCGCTCGTTACGAGCCGGTCACCGTGTTTTGCCGCAAGAACGAACGCAGTATTGCCGAAGAGTTCTGCGGCACGAGCAACATCACCTACGTCACTGCCGGGCTCGATGACATCTGGATGCGCGACATCGGCGCCAACTTCGTCATCGACGATAAGGGCGGACTCGGCGCGGTGGATTTCAACTTCAACGGGTGGGGCAACAAACAGCGGCACAGCAAGGACGCGCAAATTGCCGCGCGGGTCGCCGACGACGCACAGGCCACCTACATTCGCACTGAACTGGTGGGCGAGGGCGGCGGCATCGAAGTCGACGGTCACGGCACCGGGATCATGACCGAAAGCAGTTGGATCAATTCAAACCGCAACCCCGACTGGAGCAAGGCTGACGTCGAAGCGGAACTGAAAGAACGCCTCGGCCTGCGCAAAATCATTTGGCTGCCGGGTATCAAGAACAAGGACATTACCGACGCTCATGTCGATTTCTATGCACGCTTTATCAAACCCGGCGTGGTGATTGCCAACCTCGACACCGACCCTGAATCCTATGATCGCAAAGTCACTTTGGCGCACCTCGAAATCCTCAGGAACGCCACCGATGCCGACGGTCGCAAGTTGCAGATCCACACGATTTCGCCGCCACTCAAGCCGCGCAAGAGCAAGTTCAATCAGAACAACCCGGATTTCGCTGCCGGTTACATCAATTATTTCGTGATCAACGGCGCGGTCATTGCCCCCGAATTCAGCGACAAAGCGGCAGACAAAAAAGCCTTCGACCTGCTGTCCGGGCTGTATCCGGATCGCGAAATCGTCCAGCTCGACATCGATGCAATCGCTGCCGGTGGGGGCGGGATTCACTGCGTCACCAGCCATCAACCGCAGGCGTGATTGACTCTGGCGCGGATCAAGCCAACTATCGGTGCATAACAACATGACCGATGGACCACAACTTGATCGAACGACGCCAATTCAGCGGAGGCATGAAGGGGAAAAACCTCCGCTATCTGAATGAACAAAGCGCGGCTGACCCGCGCACGACCCGCACCGGTTTTGTGCTCCTGGAACACTTTTCACTGCCGGCCTTTACCCAGGCGCTGGACACGGTGGTCACCAGCAATCTGTTGCGTCCGGGGTTGTTTTCTTCGCGCACGTTCGGGCTGGGCGAGGGTGAGGTGATCAGTGATCTTGGCCTGGTCATCCGCCCTGATGCACGTCTGGTTTTGTCAGCACTGGATGAGTTGGACCTGTTGGTCGTGTGCGGCGGGTATCGCACTGAGTTGCGCGCCAGTGACGAGTTCATCCATTTGCTCAAAGCGGCGGCGGAGCGCGGCATCAGCCTCGCCGGATTGTGGAACGGTGCGTGGTTTCTCGGGCGGGCCGGATTGCTCGATGGCTATCGTTGCGCCGTTCACCCGGAACATCGCCCGGCGCTGACCGAAATCGCCAAGACCACCCATGTCAGCAGCGAGCCCTACGTGATTGATCGCGACCGCCTCACGGCGTCGAGCCCGTCCGGGGCTTTCCACATGGCACTGGACTGGATCAAGGGCCTGCACGGCAAGGCACTGGTCGAAGGCGTCGAGGATATCCTGGCGTTCGAAGAGTCGCGCTACCGGCGGATCAAACCGGATGAAAACATCTGCGTCAGCGCGCCGTTGCGCGAGGTGGTGAAACTGATGGATGCCAACCTCGAAGAACCGCTGGAACTGGAACAACTGGCCGTCTACGCGGGACGATCCCGGCGCCAGCTGGAGCGCTTGTTCAAGGAACAACTGGGCACCACCCCGCAGCGTTATTACCTGGAGTTACGCATCACCGAAGCGCGGCGCCTGCTGCAACACACCGAACTGTCGCAGGTGGAGGTGCTGGTGGCGTGCGGGTTCGTTTCGCCGAGCCATTTCAGTAAATGCTACAGCGCCTACTTTGGTTATCGACCGTCGAAAGAAAAACGGCTGGTCAAATAGTCCCCGCCGTTTCCTGAGGTTCGATCAGAGGTGGTCGGCGTCGATCACCGCTTTGGCGAATGCCTGCGGGTCTTCCTGCGGCAGATTGTGGCCGATGCCGCCGTTGATCAAGCGGAACTGATATTTGCCGGTAAAGCGTTTGGCGTAGTCTTCCGGCGCCGGGTGCGGAGCGCCATTGGCGTCGCCTTCGAGGGTGATGGTCGGCACGCTGATGGACGGTGCGCTGGCGAGTTTCTGCTCCAGCGCGGCGTACTTTGCCTCGCCCTGCACCAGTCCCAGACGCCAGCGGTAGTTGAACACGGTGATGTCGACGTGATCCGGGTTCTGCAGGGCCTTGGCGCTGCGGTCGAACGTGGCATCATCGAACGCCCATTTCGGCGAAGCGGTTTGCCAGATCAGCTTGGCAAAATCGTGGGTGTTTTTCTCGTAGCCGGCGCGGCCACGGTCGGTCGCAAAGTAGAACTGATACCACCACTGCAATTCAGCCTTGGGCGGCAGCGGGTTCTGCCCGGCAGCCTGGTTGCCGATCAGATACCCACTGACCGAGACCAGCGCTTTCACCCGTTCCGGCCATAGCGCCGAAACGATGTCAGCCGAACGCGCGCCCCAGTCGTAGCCGCCGAGCACCGCTTGCCTGATCTTCAGCGCGTCCATGAAGTCGATGACGTCACTGGCCAGCGCCGCCGGCTGGCCGTTGCGCAGGGTGTCTTTGGAAAGGAAGCGGGTGTCGCCATAACCGCGCGCATAGGGCATCAACACCCGATAACCCTTGGCCGCGAGCAATGGCGCGACTTCGTCGTAGCTGTGAATGTCGTAAGGCCAGCCGTGCAGCAGAATGACCACCGGGCCATCTGCCGGGCCGGTTTCGGCGTAGGCGACGTCGAGCAGGCCGGCCTTGATGTGCTTCAGCGGGCCGAACGGCGAGGGCGTGGAATAGCTGGCAGTGGCGGTTTCTGTGGTGGGCGGGGTTTGCGCTTGAGCGCTTGCCATGGCCCCGGACAGCGAGAGCGCCAAAAGCGAAAAACCCAATGCGGTGCCGGTTTTGCGGATGTGCAGTGCCTTCATGATGACGTCTCCTGTGCGAGCCTGTGGTGAAGGGTTCTGAATGAATCCCTCAAACCGTGGGTGCATTTGAGCGTTGAGACGTATCCGGACTGTGTCGAAGAGAGGCGAAGTTGAAAGTCGCTGTATCCAGTGGAGGTGTGTACACACTGTGATACATGGCGCCCTGGCGCCACACACCTGCTCGCGAAGGCATCGGCTGATGCACTCGCGAGCAGCGGGCAATCAGGCCTTGGCAGCCATCGCGGTGACTTCCACGCGCATGCCTTCAACCGCCAGCGAGGCAACACCCACCGCCGCGCGAACCGGCCACGGCTTGGCGAAGAAGCGCTTGTAGACTTCGTTGAATGCTGCGCGATCAGCCATGTCGGTGAGGTAGATGGTCAGGTGCATGACCCGATCCATCGAACTGCCGGCACGCTCCAGGGCAACTTTCAGGGCTTGCAGCGTGCATTCGCTTTGCGCGGTGATGTCGCCCAGTTCCAGGCTGCCATCGGCACGGGTCGGGATCTGGGTGGAAACCATGATCCCGCCAAACGTGGCGACATCCGAGGAAATCGAGTCGGCGTCCGGGTCGGGAGTGAAGATGATGTCTTGGTTGGCCATGAAAGTCTTTTGTCCGAGCGAGTGAAGGTCGCGGCAGTTTACAGAATCGCAGTCCATCTGGCCCGCTTGCGGCGTCGTTCTGCGTCGATGCCGCGATGGAGATGCAGCATGACGACGATGCCTTTGTATAAGCGTGTAGCTATCCCGCTCCGGTACACACGCCGATAACAAACGCCCGGTTTGCGACACATTTGCCCTACATGCCGAGCTCACAGTAGCGGTCACTCCACCACTACGTTTGAGAGGGCAACACCATGCGACTGTTTATGGCTTCTGCGGCGCTACTCGTTTCGATGATCGGCATCGCCCACGCGGCGGACACCCAGCCCAGGCACTGGCAACAAGGTTTGAGCCGTATCGATCTGGTTCACCAGGATCTCGGCGCGGCGGATCGCGAGGTGATCCAGGCTCGGGTCGATTTTGAGCCGGGCGTGACCTCGCCCAGACATGCCCACCCGGGCGTGGAGGTGGCCTATGTGATCAGCGGCACGTTTGAATACCAGCTGGAGGGCAGGGCACCGGTGACGCTGAAGGCCGGGGACTCGCTGTTCATCCCCGAAGGCGTAGCGCATGTCGCGAAGAACGTCGGCCAGGACAAGGGCTCGGAGTTGGCGACATACATCGTCAAGAAGGGTGAGCCGGTGCTGATTCTCAAGCCATAAGCGCAAGACTTAATGCAGCGTGACGACCCTGCGGCTCTCGCCGATCCTGATCCGGTCGAGGGCCCGGTTCAGTGCGTCGAGCGCGTCGAGCAGGGCCTTGGCTTCGGCCTCGCGGCCATCGCCCCAGAGGCGCTCGGCCATTATGTTCAAGGCCTGGATCGAGCGTTCGATGTCGGCGGCGGTGGCGGGTTTTTCAGTGACGGGTTGTTTCTTTGGCATGCGGTGACGATCCTGCGAGGCGTTGCACAGAGGTGCAGTTTTAGCATGAATGGGTTGGCCCAAGCCGCAGAAACGACAAAGCCCGGACTGATCCGGGCTTCGTCGTTATTGAATCAAGGACAGACTCGACACGGCGACCAGTTCCTCTACGATGCAGAACCCGCGGTGATTGTGCCAGCAAGGCGGGTCATTGCGGTAAAAGTGCCAAACGGGCACCAACATCCTCGATTGAGAGGGAACTATTATCCCTCGCCAATAGACTGAGCTGCTATTGCGACCTTAATACAACGTCGCAGGCTAAAAGATTTCTACAATAAATGGAGCAGACGATGGGCCGCGCATGCGATGAGTTTGAATTTTGGTGGGGTACGTCCGGTCCGTGGGTTGAACCGCCGAATGTGCGCCGAAGCGGCACCAGCGGTGTCCAGCTGGTTGTTCAAGACAACCGGACGTTCTTCGTCAAGCGGCAAACCGGCCATCTGTTTCGCAGCCTGCGTTACCCCACTGGCAGACCCACCGCTCTGCGTGAGGGTATCGCGCTTTCCCGTCTCGAGGAACTGGGCGTGAATGCGCCAAGACCGGTGTTTTATGGCGCGAGAAAAGTCAAAGGTACATGGGAAGGTGTTTTGGTCACCGAAGACCTGGGCGGCTTTATTGATCTGGATACCTGGTACAGCCAGGGCGCTGCCAGCATGTTGACCACCGAGCAGCATCAGCAGCTTTTTGAGCGTTTGGCGCAAATGCTGGCGCGGATGCACTCGGGCAAATGGCAGCACGGTTGCATGCGCTCCAAACA
Source organism: Pseudomonas sp. EA_5y_Pfl2_R50 (assembly GCF_963970475.1). NCBI lineage: Bacteria > Pseudomonadati > Pseudomonadota > Gammaproteobacteria > Pseudomonadales > Pseudomonadaceae > Pseudomonas > Pseudomonas sp. EA_5y_Pfl2_R50. The sequence goes on from NZ_CAXAPT010000005.1 coordinate 342,134, forward strand.
CATCTTCATCAAGGCTTCGATTACTGAGACGGACTTCGATTTCGAGCTGGCGTTGCTTGATCTCGAGAAGTCGCGCGGTCGTACTACGGCGATGGGCGCGGCGCGTCACGACATTCCTCAACTCAGACGGCATTCGTTTTGGGATGAGTCGCAGTGGCGCCATTTCCTTTCTTGCTACGAGCAAGCAATTGGCAGAACCCTGTAAGCAAGGATGTCTTCAGCACTCAGCGTGCTGACCCGCCCGTTCATTCCGAATATCATGTAACCCCGATATTTCCAGTAGAACAGCGCATGTTCCAGGCTCACAGCGAAGATCGAAGTGCGTGGCAGGTATTTCTTGTCTTCCTGCGATTGGGCTTAACCTCGTTCGGTGGCCCCATTGCCCATTTGGGTTATTTTCGAGAGGAATTCGTTAACCGCCGGCGCTGGTTGAGTGACCGCAGCTACGCGGATCTAGTGACGCTCTGCCAGTTTTTGCCCGGACCCGCCAGCAGCCAGGTTGGCATGGCGTTGGGGCTGTCGCGTGCGGGCTACGCTGGCGCGTTGGCGGCGTGGATGGGTTTTACACTGCCTTCGGCGCTGATCCTGATCGTGTTTGCACTGGGGGCTGCAGGGTACGGCGCAGAGATAGCTCCCGGTGCCATGCACGGTTTGAAAGTGGTGGCCGTCGCGATAGTCGCCCAGGCTGTCTGGGGAATGGCGCGCAATCTGTGCCCGGATGCGCTGCGTGTCTCGATGATGGTTGTTGCAACCTGCGCGGTACTGCTGGTTCCGTCTGCCTGGACACAAATAGGCGTCATTGCCGCCGCCGGCATCGCAGGCTTGTTTCTGTTCAGGCCGGCCGAGGTGCCTGGATACGATCCGTTACCCATCACCATCAGTCGTCGAGCCGGTGCGCTGTGGCTGGCACTCTTCTTTGTTTTGCTGATTGGCCTGCCGACAGTGGCGCAATGGCTGGCCAGTCAGACGCTGGATATGCTGAATGCTTTTTACCGCACCGGCTCGCTGGTGTTCGGTGGGGGACACGTCATGTTGCCGCTGCTGCAAATTGAAGTCGTACCCAATGGCTGGGTCAGTAACGAGCTGTTTCTGGCCGGGTACGGCGCCACTCAGGCGGTGCCAGGCCCACTGTTCACGTTTGCAGCGTTCCTCGGTGCCTCGATGAACGGTCCGCAGTCGGGTTGGGTCGGTGGCCTGATTTGTCTGTTGGCAATCTTCGCACCCTCATTCCTGCTGGTATTCGGCGTACTGCCATTCTGGGAGCGACTTCGCCTCAATCGGCGCATGCAAGCTGCGATGCTCGGGATCAATTCGGCAGTGGTCGGCCTGCTGCTGGCTGCCCTTTATCAACCGGTATGGACGAGCGCCATCTATCGGCCGTCGGACTTCTGTCTAGCCCTGATCGCCTTTGTGGCGCTGATGTTCTGGAAGCTCGCGCCGTGGGTGGTTGTCCTCGCCAGCGGCATTGCTGGCTGGCTGATGAGCGTCATGCTCTAGGTGCTCGGAACGACGTAACAGCTCCATGCGGTGCGGTTATTCTGCGGCTGGAATTGATAACGTCGCCCTCAAACCACCCGCTGTGCGGTTTACCAGTTCAATGCGTCCTTTGAGCAAGGTGCTGATGGTGCTGACGATGGTTAAACCCAGACCTGCTCCCTGCGCTGTGCCACGGCTGTAGAAACGCTCAAACAATCGTTCCCGGTCTGCTTCATTTATGCCGGGCCCCAAATCTTCGACGCTCAGATGACAAAAGCCATCCGCCCGGCTAAGGCGCACCGTGATCGTCCCGTTCTTAGGGGAAACGTTCGCCGCGTTGGTGATCAGATTATTCAGGGCGATGTCGATTGACGCAGGGTCGGCGAACACGTGATAAGGCGAGTCCTCCACGTCGAAAACCAGTTCCAGGTGTCTGCTCAGCAACCATGGCGTCAGTTGCACCAGGCTATTGCGCACGGTTTCGCTCAGATCAATGCGTTGCAGTGGCGGCGGGTTGGATTTGGGCTCCAGACGCGCCATGGTCAGCAACTGGTTGACCAGTCGACTGGTGCGGTCGACGCCGGAAATCAGGAACTCCAGGGATTCGCGGCGCTCCTGCTCAGTGCCGGCTTCCAGCAGGTTCTGCGCATGCACTCGCAGCACCGCCAACGGCGTGCGCATTTCGTGCGCCGCGTCGGCTATGAAGCGGCGTTCGCGGCCAAGCACTTCCTGAATCTGCGCGAGCATACGGTTGAGGGCGGCTTGCATGGGTTCCAGCTCGCTGGGCAGCGGCGCCAGTTGCAAGGGCTCCAGTGAACCGCTGTGCCGTGCGCGCAGCGTTTCAGCCATGTTGGCCAACGGCTTGAGGCCCCAGCCGATCGCCAGCCAGATCATCGCCGCGAGCAGCAGGCTACCCACCACGTTCGGCCACAGTGTATGACGCACGATGCGGCCGACCAGATCCGCGCGTACATCATCGCGCTCACCGACCCAGATGCGCATGCCGTTCTGGGGGTCTTGGAGGAGGAACGCGCGCCAATGACGGTTGTTCAAATCCACCACATCACTGAAGCCGGGCTGAGTCGGCGCAGTGCTGAAGGAGGGTGCGCTGGCGGTATGCACCAGCACATCACCGGCAGGGTCCCAGACCTGGAAGGCAATCTTGCGTTCATAAGGATGACCCTCGCCGGGCGGCACCGCCTCGCCAAGTGCACTGTTGAACGCGCGGTACAATTCGGCGTGCTCCTTGTTCGCCAGTGGCATACGCATCACGCCCTGCAGCAGGCGCGCGTTCTGTGCCAGTTGAGCGTCGTAGACCTCGGCAATTTCATGGTTGCTGTCGTGCACGTTGAAGGTGCTCAGCACCGCGAGACCGGCCAGCAGCAGGCCGATGATCAAGGTCAGTGTGCGGCGGCGGATCGAGCTCATCCATGTTCCTCCACCAGATAACCCACACCGCGAACGGTGCGGATCAGGTCGGTAGAGAACTTCTTGCGCAGGTGATAAATGTGCACTTCGAGGGTGTTGCTTTCGGCTTCTTCGTTCCAGCCGTAGAGCAGTTGAATCAACTGGTCGCGCGTCATCACCCGACCCGGCGGGGAGAGCAGTTCATGCAGCAACTGATACTCCTTGGGCGTCAGCGCTACAGGATGACCCTGATAGCTGACTTGCTGGGTGCCGGGGTTGAGGCTGATGCCGGCGTGTTCGATCAGCGCTTGCGCGCGGCCGGCACTGCGCCGCAACAAGGCGCGCAGGCGCGCTTTGAGTTCGGCCAGGTCGAACGGTTTGATCAGGTAATCGTCGGCACCGGCATCCAGCCCCGCGATGCGATCCTCGGTCGCATCGCGGGCGGTAAGAATCAGTACCGGCAGGTTCGAGCCGCTGTCGCGCAGACGGCGCAGCACTTCGAGGCCGTCCATGCGCGGCAGACCGAGATCCAGCACGGCGACATCGAACGTTTCGCTGAGCAGGGCATGCAGCGCGCTGCTACCGTCCTTGAGCCAATCGACGGTGTAACCCTCGCGACCCAACGCCTGATGAATACCTTCACCCAGCGCCACATCATCCTCAATCAGTAATAAACGCACGCGGACTCCTGTCAGTCGAGTTGCTTGTTCACGTCCACCAGCAGGGCGGCGATCTCTTTGCGGCGACCGGCATCCGCCGTTTCGCGGCCCGGGCGCGGCGCCGCTTGCAGGGCTTTTTGCAGCGCTGCTTTTGCTTCAGCGTAGCGTTTCTGACGGTAGAGGTGATCGCCCCAGAAGTACAGGCTGTCGATACCGTCCGGGTTCAGTTGCAAAGCTTGCTGGAGCAGTTGCCCGGCCTTGTCGCTGTCGCCGAAACCGATCGGCCAGCCCGGGACGCGATCATACAACGCCGCCAGGCTGGTGTAGGCCGAACCTTGCAGGGCTTTCGGGTCGAGCGTCATGGCCTTTTCCAGATCGGCCTTGGCGTCCTTGGCTTTGCCCAGCGCGCCGAGTCCGCCTTGGGCACCGGCCCAACTGCTGGTGACGATGCCTTGCCAGATCCAGGCTTCGGCCAGCGCCGGACGCTGCGACGTGAAGGCGTGGGTTTCACTGGACAACTGTTCAAATTCGGCGGCGCGCTGTTTTTCCGCCACTTCATATTGGATGTGCGCCCAGTTGTGCTGGATGCTGCTCAGGCGCTGTTGGTCGGCGGGCTCCAGTGCCCAGATGCTTGGGCTAAGGGTGGCGATCAACAGGAAGGCGAAGGTTTTTTTCATGGCTTGAGGCTCTCGTTGTCAGGTTTTTCGCTGAGACGGCGGATCAACGGCAACTGCTTGCGCAGACCGCGGTCGACCAGATGCGGGAGAAGGTTGTTGAGCCGCACGAAGAAGCGCTCGGGCCAGCCCAGATACAAATCGCGGCGGTCGCCGGCAATCGCGTGGATGACCGCCGAGGCCACGGTTTGCGGGTCATCGACGTTGGCCTTGAGCGCATCGTTCAAGGCTTGCGCCGCCGCGCTGTTCATCGACGTGCGGGTGGCCCGGGGGGCAACGTAGAGCACGCTGACTCGGGTGTCGGCCAGCTCTCGGCGTAGCGCTTCGGAGAACCCGCGCAAGGCAAACTTGGACGCGCAGTAGCTGGCGTAACCGGCATAGCCAATCGAGCCGTAAGTCGAGCCGACGTTGACCACCATGGCGCTCTCGGCCTGCTTGAGCATTGGCAGCAATAGCCGGGTCAGGCAGATGGGAGCGCTGATGTTGACCGCGAGCATTGCGTTGATGTCGCTGTCGTCGAGCTGTTCGAGCATGGCGAAGTGATTGACCCCGGCGGCGTTGATCAGCAGATTGACGCCGCCAATCGCTTCGGCGGCCGCGAGTACTTTGCGCCGGTCGCTGAGCAGCGTCAGGTCAGCGGCGACCCAGCACAGGGCGTCCGGGTAGCGCTTGAGCAACGGGGCCAGGGCGTCCTGATGCCGCGCCACGGCCAATACTCGAGCACCGGCGGCGCACAAGGCTTCGGTAATGGCCATGCCGATACCGCCACTGGCGCCGGTCAGGACCACGCGTGCGTCATGCAGCTGCATGTTCAGTCTCCGCGTCACGCGGCAGGCCACGGAACATGTCGGTGTACAGTCGGTACACGACTTTCGAGGCATGAATCACCGCCGCCTGGTCTTCGGGATCTTCCAGTTGATTCATCAGGCGGCGATAGGTGTGCATGTGCTCGATGTCGAGCGAACCGTGTGAACTCAGATAACTGAAGGCAGTTTCCGGCAACGCCAGACGCTCGCGAATGCTCCCCGCCGCGTGCGTGGCCAGGGCGATGCTGGTGCCTTCAAGTACATTGACCATGCCGAACAGCCCCACCGGATTACCACGGGCGATCAGGTCATAAAGAAAGCTGACCATCAGCTCGATTGGCAGCGACGGCTGACCATCACGCACCGCATCGCGATCACCACCGCAGGCCGCAATGTCGTTGAGCACCCAATGCTCGTGGCCGTATTCGTCGTCGATGTACTCGCACACCGCTTTGCGCAGCCATTCCAGGCGCGTCGGCAAGCGTGCGCCGCATGCCATCATCAACGGCACAGTGTGACGCACGTGGTAGTAGGCCTGCGCGAGAAACGCCCGATAGCCTTCAAGGCTGACTTTGCCGTGCAACGCATCGACGATGATAGGCAGGTTGAACAGCTCTTTGCGTTCGTGCTGTGTGGCTTCTTGCAGGGTGTCGAAAAAAGTCATGATGCGGATTCCTCTCGGAGAACGGATTCGGTCAATTGCGCGTGGTACTGCGCGACGATGGCGTCGCGACGGGGGCGGCCATTGGCGGTGAGCAGCCCATTGGCGTGGGTGAAGGGACACGGCAGGCGCGTCCATTGATGCACTTGGGCGTAATCAGGCAAGTCGTCGTTGGCTTCGGCGACGGCAGCGGCGAGTTCGGCATCGGTGCAGTCAGGTCGATGTGGCCAGAGCAGGGCGTGGTTACGCGGCTGGGCCTCGCCGTAAACGAAGGCCTGGGCGATGTGGCGGCGTTGAGTGAGTTCCGACTCGACCCATTCCGGATTGACGTTGCGCCCATAACTGGTGATGAACTGATGCTTTTTACGGCCTTTGATATAGAGGAAACCTTCCGGGTCGAATTCGCCCAGATCGCCGCTCGGCCACCATTCTTCGCTGTGCGGCGTTTCCCCCAGATAACCCAGCAGCGACGAGCCCTTGATCAGCACTTCGCCGTCTTCGGCCAAGCGCACCTCAACGTGCGCCAAGGGCTGGCCGACGCTGCCCGGACGCCGTGCACCGGGGCGATTGAGGCAGACCACCGAGGCGCATTCGGATAGCCCGTAACCTTCGTAAACCGGCAGCCCTACGCGTTGCGCGCGTTTGAGCAGATCCTCGCTGACGCGTGCGCCTCCGACCGCGGCAAAGCGCAGGGTTTGCGGTTCGAAGGCTTTCTGTTCGGCGGCGCCGACCAGCAACAGCAGTAATTGCGGCACCAGAATCAGGCTCTGCGGCGCGCGACTGGCCAGATAACCCAGCAGGCGCTGCACGTCGACGCCACTGGCGCTTTGCATGCCGAGGGTTTTCTGGCTCGGCAGACTCAGCATCGCGCCGGCATACAGCGCGGCGTAACAGCCGAGGTTTTCCAGGAGAATCGCCAGCGGCAACAATGCCAGATGATGCTGCGGGTCGGCAGGCTCGCTCGCCTGTTGCAGCTCCCGTGCGACCCGCAACAAGCTGTCGGCACTCAGGCAAACGCCCTTCGGCGTGCCGGTGGTGCCGGAGGTGAAGGTCAGCTTGGCGGTGCCCATGGGCATGCGGCTTGGGCTGCTGAAGGCGCGGCACCAGAACTCGCCGCGTTGCTCATAACCGGCAGCGCGCAGTTCGGGGTGAAACGCCGGTTCGGCAATCACGCGCTCGGCCTGACTTTGCTCCAGACAGTGGGCACGTTGTGCCGCGCTGAAAAACGGCGGCAGCGTTACGCACGTCAACCCTTCGAACAGAACGGCCAGATCCCAAAGCATCGCGTCGACGCCGTTGTCCAGCGCTAGGGCGACGACGTGCACCTGCTCACTGCGCAGGCGCTCCTGGCGATACAACACTTCTGCATACAGGGTGGCGTAATCGAGTTTAAGCGTGTCGCCCCACAGTGCGGTCGCGTTGTCATTGCGTCTGGCGTGATCGCGCAGGGTTTCCTGAAAGCGCTGCAGTTCAAGCGACATGGCAGGCTCCTTCAATCGAGGTCGGCAGACCCAGGCGGCTGAACAGGCCGATATTGCGTAGATGGACAAAACCGGCGCGGATGTTGCCAACGTGAACCCAGGGTTTGCTTTCGTAATAACTGCCCCAGTGTTTACGCTCGTCACCCAGGCGATCCGGGTCGGCGGCGCACAAGGTCAGGGGTTTCAGGCCGAGACGATGGAAGCTGTTGACCAGCCCGACGTTGCCGGTGAAGGTCACCCATTCCAGGCCACCCATGGCCAGCAGATAGGTAATGGCGATGATGCTCAGGCGCGCGCTGCCGGTATCGCTGGCCGCCAGATTGCCGACCTCGACAATAGCGCTGCGGTCTACCGGCTGATCAGCCGCTACACTGATCAGCGGCTCGATCGGGTTATCCAGATAGCGCTCCAGAAACAGCGGCTCAAGGTGCGCGCGACGCACGCCGGCCACTGCGCACAACTGGCCTTCGCTGTTGTGCATGCCGAAGAGCTCGGGCATGAAGTGGCGGATGTCGGCACCGTGAGCCTTGCGGAAACGCTGCTGGATGAACGCTTCGAACGTCGCCCGCAACGCGTCGTCCGGCGGCGCGCCCGTCAGGGTCAGCGGTGGCGTTTCGGCTTGGCCGAAATGCAAGGGCAGGGTAATGTTCCAGTCAAAATCGGGCATGGGCCGAACGCCTCCCTCAATGGTTTGAGCGAAGTATCCAAGCCATTTCTTAACGAATTCTGAAGGTGAAAAATGGTTAACCCGAGCGCTGATCTTCAGACTCTCTTAAGGCTGGACAAGCAACGTGACGCGACCGGTTCAAGGCAATTGGATTGGCCGACGCTCAGCACAATCAGAAGGTATTTTTATGACCCACAACACCGCCGTCACCCGTTATGGAAAACTCTCAATCATCATGCACTGGCTGATGCTGGCGCTGTTCGTCGGCGTGTATGCCTGCGTGGAAATCAAGGGTTATCTGCCCAAGGGCAGCGAGGCGCGTGGCCTGTTCATGGGCTTGCATGGCCTGTTCGGCGCAAGCATCTTCGCGCTGGTTTGGCTGCGTCTGATCGGCCGCTTGAGCCCACGACCACCGATCACCCCCAAACCACCGGCCTGGCAGACTGCGGTTGCGCATCTGACGCACCTGGCGCTGTATGGGCTGATGATCGTCACGCCGATCCTCGCCTGGCTCATGCTTGCCGCCGGTGACAAACCCTTCCCGTACTTCGGTTTCCATGTGCCAGCGCCGGTGGCCATTGACCCTGACTTTGCCAAACAGCTGAAGTACTGGCATGAGCTGATCGGTACGACGGGTTATTGGCTGATTGGTCTCCATGCGGCGGCGGGGCTGTTTCATCACTATTGGATGAAGGACAACACGCTGCAAAGGATGTTGATTGAGCGAAACTCATAAACAGCAGGTGTTGCCGGAATCGGTCACTGGCGAGTGGCTGGTTTCGGCCAAAAGCGGACATCGGCAAGCGACCCCTGTCGGCCAGAAGCGGTCATTCTTGGCAGGTATTCAATCTCCACCATGGCTGCCTTCGATTAGCGATCCCAGGCACTAGCGTATCGCCTGCTAATCCAATCCGTCTTAGAAACGTAACTATCGCATTTCATGCCACAGATAATTTAGGTCCTGCTACAAATTTATAGAACAGGTCATAGCCATCAAGTCCAGCATAGGTGACGCTGTAACCTGACTAAGGAGTTAAGTGAAGATTATGCCTTGGTAATCGGCGTTTAAACTCTTGCAGCCGGTCGGCACCAGATAAGATCGGCTGCAAAAGCGGAACGTTGTAATCTTGACTTTAGCGCTGGCCGATTTCGCCAGAGACGGCGATTATTTCCCACGATCAAGCTGACCCAGTGTAATGCCTTTGCTCAAGAGCGCATTGGCGACCTGTTCGCGCACTGCAGGGCTTTCATCCCGGCCGTAACGCTGCTCAATCTCGTCATAGATGGCGATTTCTTCCTCTCCACGATCATGCTGACCCAGTGTGATGCCTTTGTTCAAAAGCGCCTTGGCGACGTGTTCGCGCAATGCAGGGCTGTCATCCTGGCCGTAACGCTGGTCGATCTCGTCGTAAAGTGCGATTTCTTCCTCACCACGGTCAAGCTGAGACAGTCTAACGGCTTTGTTCAAGAGCGCCATGGCGACGTGTTCGCGCAATGCAGGGCTGTCATCCTGGCCGTAACGCTGGTCGATTTCGTCATAGACGGCGATTGCTTCCTCACCAAGGTCAAGCTGACCCAGTGTGATGCTTTTAAAGATGAGCGCCTTAGCGACCTGTTCGCGCAGTGCGAGGCTGTCATCTTGGCCGTAGCGCTGGTCGATCTCGTCGTACACTGCGACTTCTTCCTCAACACGATCAAGCTGAGACAGTCTGACGCCTTTGTTCAAGAGCGCCATGGCGACCTGTTCGCGAATTACAGGGCTGTCATCCTGGCCGTAACGCTGGTCGACTTCGGCATAAACAGCGATTTCTTCCTCACCACGATCAAGCTGACCCAATCTGACGCTTTTGTTCAAGAGCGCCATGGCGACCTGTTCGCGCAGTACAGGGCTGTCATCCTGGCCGTAACGCTGGTCGATCTCGTCATAGACGGCGATTGCTTCCTCACCACGGCCAAGTTGATCCAGTGAGACGCCTTTGCTCATGAGTACGTTGGCGACCTTTTCGCGCAGTGCGGAGTTGTTATCCTGACCGTAACGCTGGTCGATTTCGTCATAAACGGCGATTTGATCCTCACCACGATCAAGCTGACGCAGTCTAATGCCTTTGTTCAAGAGCGCCATGACTACCTGTTCGCGCAGTACAGGGCTATTATCCTGCCCGTAACGCTGGTCGATTTCGTCATAAACGGCGATTTCATCCTCACCACGATCAAGCCCGCCCAGTCTAACGCCTTTGTTCAAGAGCGCCTTGGCGACCTGTTCGCGCACTGCGAGGCTGTCATCCTTGCCGTAACGCTGGTCGATCTCGTCGTACACTTCGACTTCTTCCTCAACACGATCATGCTGACCCAGCGTGATGCCTTTGTTCATGAGCACCTTGGCGACCTGCTCTCGCAGTGCGGGATTGTCATCCAGGCCGTAACGCTGATCGATTTCGTCATAAACGGCGATTGCTTCATCACTACGGTCAAGATGACCCAGTCTGACGCCTTTGTTCATGAGCACCTTAGCGACCTCTTCGCGTAGTAAAGGGCTGTTATCCTGACCATAACGCTGGTCGATTTCGTCATAGACGGCGATTGCTTCCTCACCAAGGTCAAGCTGACCCAGTGTGATGCCTTTAAAGATGAGCGCCTTGGCGACCTGTTCGCGCATTGCAAGGCTGTCATCCTTGCCGTAACGCTGGTCGATCTCGTCGTACACTGCGACTTCTTCCTCAACCCGATCAAGCTGACCCAGTCTGACGCCTTTGTTCAAGAGCGCCATGGCGACCTGTACGCGCACTGCAGGGCTGTCATCCTGGCCGTAACGCTGGTCGACTTTGGCATAGACGGCGATTGCTTCCTCACTACGACCGAGCTCTCCGAGAGTGAGCGCACGAGCAATAATGAGTTTGATGAGTTTCTCAGGCGAAAGCGATTCCGCTTGTGCTTGTTTTATAGCCTTCTCGAAACTGAGCAAAGATGAATCAAAGCGATGAGCGAAGTATTCATCGAGGCCGCGGGCAAAATGATCGTCTGATGTGAATTCCTTTTCCGGTTTCAATTCGAGAGCTTGACTGGTTTCTCGAACAGTGTTGACGGTTGTCGGGTCAGTTAGTTGTTGCGATTCTTGATCTTTGCTGCCGACTCGGGACAAAAAGTTCTGAGCTATCTGATCAAAGGTTTGGCGGGTTTGCTCTGCGTGATGATTGACCTCCGTCCTTTCCCGATCAATTTCCTGAATCGTATCTGTAATGTACTTCCGGATCACTGAGATCTCTGACTGCAGTGCATCGGTATTGTTTTTTCGAAGCTCCAACATATCTGACTGCAGTGCATCTGTAGTGTTTTTCCGGAGTGCCAACATTTCTGATTGCAGTGCATCGATCTGTTCATGATGCTTTACGCTATGTTCTTTAAACCACTGCTGAGCTGCTTCCTTGGCTTCTGCTACTGCACGGTTCTTCGCGCTGACGTAAACGGCAAGACCGGCAATAATTGCAATAATCGCAATAATTACAGTGATTCCTAGGCCAACTAGTGAAGACAAATTCGAAATGGCACCCATGTAGTTGGCCTGCTGCGCCGTCGAGATGCCCAGGTCGCCGATGCGTTTATCCTGCGCATCGAGCCTGTTGCTCGTGACCTCCTTGAGGATTGTGATGCTCTCTTCCAACGTCTGGATCTGCTGGATCGCGTTTTGATTTTTTGGTAAAGCGGAGGTCGCCATCGGGGCAAAAAGTGCAAGACATAGGAATATGCCCGATAGGATTATGTGCATGCTCATTCACTCGGCGTAGGACGTTATTTTTAAGTATGGGTGGGAATTTACCAGTTATGGACCAAGTGGTGTTATACGAATGTACTGCGGTATTGCAGCTAGGTCAGACGTTGGCTGTAGGGAGGGGAATCCTCCGCTCTTGGGCGATAGCGGTCGCCTGCCAACGTCCTCTTTTTTCCCGAAGCGGACGGTCAGGAGCGGCGGCTTACGGCCAATAGCAGTCACTCAGCGTCTAAAAAACGGAGGGCGACTCACAGGTCGTTTTCTTTACTCAACAAAACCGTCGCTATGAGGGCAAGAGGCTATTTCGTTAGTCTTACGGTCAAGAAGGCGAATTCAAGGAACACTTCGTGTGATCAAACCGATAATGCTGTTGCGCCGAGGCTTCGCCTCCATGCGCTGGCGCACCAGAGTGACGTTATGGCTTGCGGCAACCATTGCCGGCTTGCTGGTGGTGGCATTCGCAAGGCTGGCAGACATGGCCCTGGCGCAGTTTGCTCAACAGGCCGCTGAGCGAGCGTGGCTTCCTCTTGTTTACACCCCGTTGATCGGCATGCTTGTAGTCTGGCTGACAACGCGCTTTTTCGTGGGTGCCCAAGGCAGCGGAATTCCTCAGGTAATCGCAGCAACACGACTTGCGCGTCAAGGTAAGCCCATTAACAGACTGGTTTCATTGCGCATTGCTTTCGCCAAGATAAGCCTTGGAACTCTGGCGCTGACGGGCGGCTTTTCGGCGGGGCGTGAAGGCCCCTCAGTTCAGGTTGCCGCATCCATCATGCACTTCTTTCATCGCTTTCTGCCCAATGCGCGAATCGTGCGCAGCGAGGATCTCATTCTGGCGGGAGGCGCGGCAGGTATCGCGGCAGCATTCAATACACCCCTGGCAGGGATCGCATTCGCTGTAGAGGAACTAGGACGCAAGCTGGAGACCCGTACCAGCGGGGTTCTTCTCAGCACCATTATCCTCTCCGGGATGGTTGCCATTGCCTTGCAGGGAAACTACAACTACTTCGGTCACTTCGGCATTCAGGATATCAACCTCGACATAGTCGTCCCGGCATTAGTCATAGGGATTGGATGTGGGCTATTGGGTGGTTTGTTCAGCCGAATGTTGTTATGGCCGCACCGGCATCCACACTTCATCATCTGGCAATGGCGGCGAATGCACCCGGTGTGGTTTGCCGGAGTCTGTGGATTGGTCGTCGCCATATTGGGGTGGCTGAGTGGCGGAATGTCGTTCGGGAGTGGATACGGCATTACCTCTCAGGTCATCGCATCCGATGTAGCACTGCCGTGGCACGCCCCCATTACTCGCTTCCTGGCGACGGTAGTGACCTATTTTTCTGGTATTCCGGGCGGTATTTTCGCCCCTTCGCTCGCGGTAGGGGCCGCAGTAGGCGCCAGTACCGCAGAACTATTCCACCTGGCCGCGCAGCCCACTATTGCACTCTGCATGGTTGGTTTTCTGGCTGCCGTCACTCAGTCGCCAATCACCTCCGCAATTATTGTGATGGAGATGATTGATAGCCACAGTATGGTGATCAGTCTCATGGCGGTCGCTTTGATTGCCAAGGCTGTCAGTTCAAGAATGGGGCCTGAGTTGTACCAGCAATTGGCGCGAGGCTTTCTCGAGAATGCAGAAGCTGACACCAAGCCAAAGAATCCAACTCATAAGCCTACCGCGTGATTGTTCTAGCCAGTGCGCTAAGTTGATCTTTCTCATGCTGCAGCGCTAGCGTGGTCTGTGCACGAGTGATGAGAAGAGCCACGTGCCTGTCGCATGGATCTTTAAATATCGTTGGGCTTATTTCAGCGAGACTGATGAGGGCTTTCAACAGGCGCACGTTAACTTCCAGCAAAGCTGCACCGTCCCTGCTGATCGGGGCAAAAAAATCATCGAACAGATCATCAACCGTCAATCCTCGGAGAAAGACCTGTTTACACCCTTGATCTGTTTGCGAGGCAGAGAGGAGAGGCTTGCTCCAGCAAGTTAGTGTCCTCACTCCCCGGCCAATGACATCGATGGCTGTTCCTGGGTCGTTCACCGCAGGCGATAAGGCGCGAGAAGCGATTTCCGAGAGCACGCAAAGTCCGAATCGTGGATCATTTTCAAAGGTACGACGGACGCCGATGGTCAGCGTTGCCAATACCTTCTCTCTGGCAGCATCGGCCTCACCGGCCATCGTGTCGGCCAGGTTCACAATGTGGAGGAGTGGCATTCCTTCGTGCACAAATGTCCCCGGAAGTACCTCCAGATAAATCTGTATCTGATCGTCCTGCGCGATGCCTCCAAGTGCACTCACATCAATATGTTGCACATAGCCGGTTAGCTCACTTCTCACTGTTATTGCGCCAGGAGGTAACGACAGATCGTTCGGGTAAGCTGAACCGCCCAAGTAGGGCCACTGAACTCGTTGAGTGATTGCCTTTATCGCAGCCTTTTCGACACGGTCGATGGTTTCTCCCACCCTTCCGAGTTTGGACAGGTGATCGATCCAGCGCAGAAGGGTGTAAACGATCAGGATGACCACAATAATCGTGACTGCGAACAGCAATACTCGACCTTGCGTGCCATAGGCACCCGTGCTCAACGCGATGATCCCTACCAGGCTAAAGAGGAATGAGCCTATAAACGTGGCAAGGGCATTTTGGGTCGTGGTGTCTTCCATCACCAAAGTGGTGGCGCGCGGCGTCACTCCGCTGCTCGCGGCCCCATAAGCGCTGACCATCGTGCTTAACGAGAAGGTCGTAACGGCCAGCATGCTGGAGGCAATGATCCCCAGAATCTTGTCCACTGCGTCCGCACCGATACGCGCCGGCAATGATTCTGGGATGAAGTCTTTCAATACAACAGCGAGCAGCGCCGTAGCTACCCCTAGAAGGGAGAATAGGGAGGCTCTGAACCAAAGCCGTTTAGTGAGTTGATTCGTGACCCAGCGCCAACGGGCGATCATGTGCAATCCTTCAGTGAATAGGTCGATATAGTCGCAGATGGGGCGGGAGTTTTATTCGACTATGGGCCGACACAGGAGATGAACAGCAAGACGCACAAGTTATCTGATTTTGAGTTGATGAAAGTCAATAGCGGGGCATCAAGCCGACGTGCGCTTCTGGCCGAATGCAGACCCCCAAAGGAGGCTTCTCGGGATGATTTAGGGCATGTCCTGGGCCAGGATGGGCCGAGGTATGATTTCTTTCCATATGTAACCGTAGCTGTAGCGTAGCCAGGCGACCTTTAACCGGTCGAAGCTACGTCTTACCCAGCTACTTTCTCGTGCTGTGAGTTCTTTGGCTATTTCATCTAATAGCCATTCATCCTGAAAACCGGCCCACACAGGAGGAACGACTCGCCGCCCAAGAGCGTCTGTTTCTGTGCGACAACCCCTGCTTATCCCTACCGCTAGTCGGATATTTCTGACGGTTCAAGTGCAGCGGCTAGCCTGCAGCCTAGCGTCAGGGATAACGCTGAACATTCGGTCCATGATGGGCCAGTACGCCTCATCGTCCCGACGCTTTATCTGCTGAGGAGACGATAATGAAAAAAAACCTGAAACGGTTGGCGTGCCTTGGTGCTGGTTTCACCAGCGCGCTCGCCCTGGCCGATGTGGCCAGCCCGCCGGTGCTGTCACCTGCGATTCCCTTCGACGTCACCGCTAATCCCCCCTTTACTCTGGACAGCCTGCAACACGATTTCGACGTGCTTTCGTGGCAGACCTTCGTCGCCCTGAACTGGCCCGCAAGCGCCGACGGCAGCGCCAACACCTCGGCGAAGATCGGCGCGCCGGGGCAGACGGTTTGGGAGTCGTGGAAGGAGAGCTACGAGATTTTCCTGCCCCAAGGCCAGAAGCCGGTCGCCTGGAACCAGAAGGCGCCGCTACCGGCGGCGTGCCAAGGCAAGGGTGATCTGCCGGTACTGCAACAGATGGGCAAGGTCGCCGGTGTGCTCGACGAATTCATCCAGCCGTTCAAGACCGGCCCACTGGTGGACCAGAACGGCACTTACACGCGCAACGCGATCATGGTCAACCAGCCGATGTTCGACAACATCGTCAACAATGGTCTCTACAGCAAGGAAGGCCAGCAGGCTTTCTTCACCAAGGCCGACAACCGCATCGCCTTCTCCTGCGGCTCGGAGGAAGCCCGGCAGGTCGGCGCGATCATGGTCAAGTCGGCCTGGAAGGTGCTCGGCGGAAACGATAACCCGCAGGAGTTTCACGCCGTCGACGCCTTGGTCTACACGCCCGGCAACGCCGACCCGAACAAAGGCGCGGTGATCCCCGAGTCGTGCAGCGCGCAGAAGGTCGGGCTGGTCGGCCTGCACATCGTGCACAAGACCAAGGACGCGCCGCAGTGGGTATGGTCGAGCTTCGAGCACGTGCGCAACGTGCCGGAGAAGACCACGCCGATGAACGAGCGCAAGGGTCCCTACCTGTTCTACGACGCCCAGGCCAGCGACCGCCCGGTGAACGAGCCGCCAGCGCAGCCGTGGGACCCGTCGAAGAAAGCCACGCCTTCGCAGATCGTGCGGGAAATCCCGCTCACCCCTGCGACCCAGCAGCTCAACGCGCAGTGGCAAAGTGCGCTCAAGGGCACGGTCTGGGCCAACTACCAACTGATCAGCACTCAGTGGCCGACCGACCGGGCCAAGGATTGCCAAGTGCCGTCGCCGACCAATCCACTCGGCACGCCTGCACCGACATTCCTGGCCAACGCCACTCTGGAAACCTACAACCAGGGCACCACGCCACAGGCTTCGTCCAGTTGCATGGAGTGCCACAACAACGCGACCACCCGGGTGACCCAGTCCCCGCGCACCAGTTTCGCCGATTTTACTTTCCTGCTTGAACGTGCCCAATCCACCGGCGCCAAGGAGTGATGCCATGAGCGACCCGAACCTGCAGAACTTCATCGACCTGTCCGCCGTGCTGACTGGCCTGTCAGCCAAACTGCTCGCGCCCTCCGTCGACCCGATCAACCTGCCGCCGCTTTTCTTCGCCACTGCCCAGCAAGGCATGGGCACCTCAGCGTTCAGTAACCTGCTGGAGCTGTACGCCAGCATCAAGAACCAACCGCCTGCACAAATCGCCAGCGCCGTGCTCGGCAACCCGGACCCGCAAATCGCCCAAGGGGCTCGCTCGATCATGAAGCTGTGGCTGCTCGGCAGTTGGTACCAGCCTTATGACCTAGGCAACGCCCACGAGGGTGATACCCGTGTGGTCTCCGACCAGGCCTACAAGGAAAGCTGGGCGTGGAAGATCGCCCAGTCCCACCCCATGGGCTACAGCCAGTACCACTTCGGCTACTGGGCCGAGCAGCCACCGACCCTCAAGCAATTCACCGGTGTCGACGCCAAGGAAGGGCAAAAGCCATGAGCAATCTACACACCCAGAACATCGAAACCGCCGATGTGATCGTCGTGGGCGCCGGCATGGCCGGCAGCGTCATGGCCTATCAATTGGGCCTGGCCGGCTTGAAAGTGCTGGTGCTCGAGTCGGGCCCGGCGATTCCGCCCAACCGCAGCGAGTACCTGGAGCGTTTCTACACTGCCGTGTTCAAGTCGCCCGAGTCGCCATACCCACCGGAGCAGACCGAGCAGACTCCGGCCACGCAGTTCGCCCCGCGAGCGACTATCCAGGACTTGATCACCGCCGGCAGCGACGACCCGAACAAGGTGCAGAAGAGCTACCTGGTACAGAAAGGGCCGCAACTCTTCGCCAGCACCTACGAGCGGGTAGGCGGCGGCACCATGTGGCACTGGATGGGCACGGCCCTGCGCCTGTTGCCCAACGACTTTCGCATGCAAACTGCGTACAAGGTCGGGGTCGATTGGCCGATCAGCTACGACGACCTGCAGACCGCCTACTGCCGTGCCGAGGAGGAGATGGGCGTGTCCGCCGATGTCGCCTCGCAGACCTACCTGGGCGTGACCTTCCCGCAGGGCTATCAGTACAGCATGCACGGCATCCCGCCGTCGCTGGTCGACCAGGGCCTGGGCGACAACGTCACTGGAAAGGTGTACCAGAGCCCGGAGAAGTCGCCCGGCGGCAAGTCGTACCCAGGTGTCACGCTCAACGTCCGGCAGACCCCGGCCGGGCGCAACTCGCAAAGCGACAACGGCCGCCGGGTGTGCGCCGGCAACACCAGTTGCACACCGATCTGCCCGATCCAGGCCAAGTACGACGCCACCGTGACCATGGCCAAGGCGCTGGACACCGGCAACGTTCGTATCCTCTACCAGACTGTGGCCAGCAAGGTGCAAGTCGATGCCAGCGGCGTCACCGGCATCGAGTACATCCAGTACCAGAACGACGGCACGCGCCAGAACGGCATGGCTCAGGGTCAACGCTACGTGATCGCCGCCCACGCGATCGAAACGCCGAAACTGCTGCTCAATTCGGTCGGCCCGCACAGCCCCAACGGCGTGGCCAACAGCAGCGGTCAGGTCGGCCAGGCGTTGGCCGACCACCCGGTGTACCTGGCTTGGGGCCTGATGCCTGAAGGCAAGCCGTTGTTTCCGTTCCGCGGGCCACTGTCCACCTCGGGGATCGAGGACATGCGCGATGGCCCGTTCCGCAGCCAGCGTGCCGCCTGGCGTATCGAGATCGGCAATGAAGGCTGGAACTGGTCGGCAAATGATCCGTACAAGACGGTCTGCGATTTCATCGACGGCACCAACAACGGCGGTGCTAACCCCAAAAATCTGGCGTTGGCCGGCGAGACGCTGGTGCAGGAGCTCAACAGCGTGCTGACCCGCCAGTTCCGTCTGGGCTTCTTGATCGAACAGGTGGAGAAAGACCCCGACAATGCGTTGTGCCGGGTCGAGAAGAGCAAGGCGTTCACCGACGGCTTGGGCCTGCCTCGGCCAGAGATCACCTACGAACTGTCCGACTACACCAAGGAGGGCTTCAAGCAGGCGCGTCTGGCCGCCACGCATATCATCACCGAACTGATGGGCGCCACCGAGCTGACCGACCTGAACCCTAAGCTGGCGTCCGGCTCGCAAACGGTGTTCGAGTACCATGGCCAGAACTACACGTTCTTCGGCGCTGGCCACCTGATGGGCACCTACCGCATGGGCTCGGACCGCAAGAACTCGGTGGTGGACAAGGACCAGCGCAGTTGGGATCACCCCAATCTGTTCCTGGTCGGCGACGGCGTGTTTCCCACCACCGGGACCGCCAACCCGACCTTGACCATCACCGCGCTGACCTTCCAGGCGGCCGACGTGGTCGCCAGCGATCTGCTCAAGCGAACCGTGCAGGTGCAGGCCAACCAGGCCTGGCAGGGCACCGGCGTGCAGGTCAATGGACACAGCTGGCAACTGGCGGTGTGCACCGAAGGGCAGTGGACGGCCAACCCGGCCACCGGGATGGTCGGCGCGGCGGGCAACCCAAGGGTGATCGCCAAGCCCGGCTATACCTTGCCCGGTCAGCCGGAAGGCGCGTTGATCGGGCGTATCGGCAGCAGCGGCGCGCCGTTCCTGGTCGGCAACCGGGCACAAATGCCGCGTGGCCAGCAGGGTGAGTTGCAACTGTGCATCAATGACGACCTGGACGGGCGCTTCGGGGCTGGTCTGAGCGATAACCTCGGCAGCCTCTCGGTGGAGGTGCGTTTCGGCACGGTGTAGGCGCTGTCCTACCAACCCCACCCTGCTGAGGCAATGCCGCAGCAGGGGTGGGGTTGCTCTATCAGTTCTGGTGAAACAGGGAGGTGCAGCAATCCGTCGTCTACTGCGAACATTTGCAATCCGTTGCAGGCACCCGAAAGGGGGCAGGGCGCTGCGGAAATACTGGAAAAGAGGCGGAAACAATCCAGAGAAGGAGGACGCAAAATCACAAAGTCCAGAAACGACAAAGCCCTGAAAAATCAGGGCTTTGTCGTATCAAATATGGCGGAGGCGATGGGATTCGAACTCATGGACCTGTTACAGTCGACGGTTTTCAAGACCGCTATGGAAAACCTTTGAATGCGCGGCGTCAGCCGTTTTTTTGTTCCAATACTTTTGTTTTGCAGCACCTCTACAGACCGCATTCTACAAGGGGCGTGTTTCGAGTTGTGGAACGCATTTTTTGCCTATTTTGAGGGTTTGGCGATCGCGCCGACACGGCGATAAACCCGCTCAGTAATGTCGCCTTTTGTGTGCCCGAGCAACAGGCTGGCGTCACCGACATCGCTGATTTCTGACGCCGCTTTCGGCCGAATATCTCGGAACTGGAATTCACCGATCCGCTTAGCCAGCAGCTCGTCTCCCTGCTCAAGAGCTTCCAGTTTCGCCTTCTCTCGCGCCGCGTCCCATCGCTTCCTCAGCATCGTCGCAGTCATCCGTTTACCGCTCCGGTTGATGATCAGGTAGCTCGAAACGTGCGCAGCGTTTCGCTCTGTGATCGCTGCGATCAGAATGCCTAGGCTGTTCGGCTCTCCGGAAGTCGTCATCTGAATGCGCAGCTTCTTGTGCGTCTTGTTCTGCTGAACAGTCAGATATCCGCCTTCAACATCATCCTTCCGCATAACCAGCACATCTGCCGGCCTTTGCCCGGTCAGATAGGCCAGGTCCATCGCTTCCTTCAGCTCCTGAGCTGCCTTCTTGTACACCGTCTCCCACACCACATCATTCGCGTAGTAGTCCCTCGGTGTCTCTTTGTTCTTGCGCACCCCTTGGCAGGGGTTCTCCTTCGTCGTCAGCCCCCATTCTCGGGCGATATTGAAAATGTGGGAGAGGGTAGCGATCTCACGGTTCGCACGAACCTTCGCCGATCTCGCATCGCGGTATCCAGCAATCGTTGCCGGAGTGATTGAGTCGATTGGGGCGCTGTCGAACATCGGCCGGAGCTGCTTGATTTCCGCCAAGTTGTCCTTCTGCGTGCGAGGTGCTTTCTTTGGCACCACATCACGAATGTACCGGTCGAATATTCCCTTCATGGTGCGCAGGTCGAGCGGTTTTTCCTTGGCTTCGAGTTCGGCCCACTTCAGCCTGGCCTTGTCGAGATCCTTGCCAAGAGGGATATCGTTGCCGAGCAGGTCACGGTAGTAATACGCGGTCCAAGTAGTACCGTTTTTGCGCTTCCGTGAGCGCTTGTACATCCGAGGGGGAAGGTGCTGGTGCTCGGTCTTGCGGGGGCGCATATCAGTTCACTCGCGAATAGTCTGGCGTCCATGTCGGCGCGGCCGGCGGCGGGTTAAGATCGGCAATCGTTGGGCTGATCATGCCCAGCTTCATGCGGGCATACATGCGGCCCACCAGCGGGCGTTTGCCGCGGCTTTCGACAAACACCCATTGGCGATCAATCAGCCAGCGCCGCTGGTAGGCCCGGGCCTTGTAGCCGGTGAGTTCGGCTAGCTCCTCGTCAGAGAGGATTTCGGTTTCCATGATGTATTGCTCCATGTCGCGCGTGGCGGCATAAGGTGGTGATGGGTTACACGCCGGTCTTGGCCAGCACCGCGTCGGCAACACCCATTGAGGCCTGCGCATCGTCGACATATGCGGGGGCGAACCCGCCTGCTAGGTGAATGGTGGCTTGGCAGGCGCGCAGGTTCTCGCGGGTGAGCTTCAGTGCCGCGACCAACTCTTCGTGCAGTCCGCGTTCCTCTCGGCCGATACCCCAGAAGCGCTGGCCCCAGTGTCCGGCCGGTGGCTGGTTATTGTTCTGCGCGCCGAACGCCAGCGCACCGACTACAGAGTCCAGCAGGTCACGCTTGTAGGCGTTGTCGCCGTCGATGCTCAGACCGCGCCGACGTAGCGTTGAAACGACCTCGTTCAGGTCGAGCCCTTTGTCCTGCAGCACGATGTCGAGTTCTGGTTTTTCCGGGGTGTATATGGCCAAGCAAAGTTTGGCGCCGGCCGGCAAGCTGGCGCTGATCTCTCCAGCGCATCGCTTGCTGTTTCATGAAAGCGGTTCAGTGCGGACATACGAATTCCTCGCCTGCCTTAAACCGGCAGGCTGTTGTTAAGTTAATGGATTGATCTAATGTGAATGCGTCGACGCCCAATCCCAGGAAATTCACATGAGCAAAGCGCTAGAAATAGAATTCGAGGGGAAGACGTATAGGGTCACGTATTCAGTAGACAAGGGGCTGATCACTGTCCGCACCGTATTCGGCTCAAAGGCCACTCAGGTGGGCGGATCTCCTCCAGGCCTGCTCGCTCAAATCATGGGGCGAGAGTTGCTGTCGGAAGCGAACGGTAGAGGGCAACTGTGAAGGCATAGAAGTAGTTTTCACTTGTTACTTCATCGTGTAGCAGTACACGTAGGCGAACCAGGCGAGGGCGATCATGGCGTCACCTCGAGATCGCCGAATAACCGCATCAGCTCTTCCTCAAGCTGGCCGACCAACACCTCGTAATCGCTGAGCCGGATCGTGCGCATGCGATTTTGTTCTCCGTCGAACCCGGCTGGCACGCCGCGATCTGCCCACCAGTTACGCGCGAAGTGGAACATTTCGGTGGCTGCCGGGGTTTGGAACTCGTAAGCGTTCCCCGGCCAACCATTCCATTTCAGGTATCCCGTGCCCACCAAGGACTTGATGCGTCTCGCAAGCTGCCCTTTGCTGAGTTCGATTCCAAGGCCGCCGCGACTGATCATGCTCAGGTACTGCGCATGGTGGCGGTCGATATCGCGATCACCGGTAAGTCCTTTGCTGCCACCGATGTAGTTGACGATCACGCCCTTCGCGGTTCGCTTTACCTGCGCTCGCCAGATGGCGCGCAGGATTTCTGAGTCGGTTACTTTCATACGATCACCGCCTTTATGGTCAGTATCAATGGAAGACAGAAGAAGAGGGTGCAGTCGGCAATGCACTTGGTGATCATGGCGCGGCTCTCGCGGCGGTGACCTCGTCGATGAGCGATTGCGGAAGGCGTGCTGCAAATTCGCCTTCCGACCACGACAGCGGCCGAGACTGGCGGACCATCTCGTTCAGCAGTTCGAACGCCGCAAGCAGCTGACCATCGTTGATCTCGCCGTCCTCCGGCAGGTCGTCGCAGAAATGTTCTTCGGGGTCTATTTCGCGGGGATAGTTCGGCTCACAGATGCAGAGTTGCATGTCAGCCAGCTCGATATCGCTGTCGACCAGGTAGTCGCGGAGGTCATCCTCATCGAAGAAGTAGCGGTCTCCATCGAAGATAACCAGAGGCTCGCCGGCCCAATCCTTGACTGGCATCGCCGCGAACTTTGCCTGGCGCCTGTCGTGCCGGCATTCATTACAGGAGCTGTTCACCTCATAGATGGGATGTTCAGGGTTCGCTTCGCAGCGGCGATGGGTGGCACCGCAGTAGCGGGCAAGATTTTCGTCGGCGCCGAAAAAACGACCGTCAGCGGAAACCCAACCGGTTACCGTTTTGAGGCTGGCCGCTTCCGGGGCGTCGTACATGATGATTGGCTTTTTTACAGACATGACTTCGTCCTTGCCGCTATAGCGGCTGACTCTGTGGTTAAATTGGAATAATTCTTAAAGGAGGCGTTTCGTTATGGAAAACACGATCAAAAGGCCAATGTTCATATTGGGCACTTCATTTTTTGCCGTTGGCTTGGCCTGCTCACTCCCCGGAATTTGGATTCCCGGACTCGTCTTCCTGGTTATAGCGATTAGCCAAAAACCTAAGAGCTGATTCCCTGATGGTCCTTGCCGCTATAGCGGCTGAAAGTTGTACGGGGAATTTGAGTTCGTACAGTTTTGGCGACCAGCTGTCAGGCGCCGTTTAGATTCGGTTGCGCTTTGTTCTGATAGAGCTATTTTTGGTTTTTTTTTGAACCAAAAAAATAGGCACAGGAGGACAGCCAAATGAGACTTCGAGGCGATGTTTTCTGGTCATGGGCAGACCCTTCGCTGCACAGCAGAACGCACGAAGAAACGCTCGGTAGCGGGATCTATATCGACGTGCAGGTCAGGCTATCGCGAGCGGGCGAGACTCAACTGTTCATAGGTATATATGCCTCGGATGGGATGGCCTTGCATGAAGAGTCCGATAACTCTCGCCCACGGGAGTCGATGACGAGGGTTTTAGCTTGGGGCGTCGGTCGTGCTCGAGAGCTCGCTGGTGCTGTAGGAGTGAGTGCTTCTAGGTCAGCTTCTTCGGGATTGCGGCGAGCCTAAAAAGGGCGGCATAAACCTCGTATCTCATGAAGAGGTATTGGTACCATACTGGAAGAATAGGAATAGCGGCTCGTAGTCCCGAGCCAGTACCTGTCGGGACCGCGTGTCCAAAAATGCATACCAGTGATGATTTTCGATTCAAAGCCCATCAACACCTACTTGATTTGGATGCAACCACGAACCAGTTGATGATGCTGGTGGTCGCATCGGAGGTTTCAGGACCTCGATGGAGTGAAGCTTTGCTGCGCCAGAAAATGGCTTATGAAGCTTGGTCTGCCATCCTCATTGGCATTCAGATAGATCCAATGCCAATTTTTGATGGTCGACCTCCTGAAGGGGGCAACCCTCCTGTCGGGTAGGTTCGCTCAGCCTGCAAACTCCATCGACACCAGATCATGGGCATTCGCTACGGGCTGCTGTTCCTGCCGCAGCGCTGCCTGAACTGCCTCGACAACGCGCTGTAGGTACGCGAAATCGTGGTTTTCCTCAACAGCCTTGTCGCCGACGGGGTAGTGCCACTCATCGCCAAACAGTTCAGTCAGCAGCCTGTCGTGATGCCAGCATTCGTTCGGTGACTCGATGCTTCGCAGAACTTCGATGTCGTGCCAGAGCTCACGAGCCTCATCCTTGCTCAGCTCATCCAGTTCCCAGTCGTGTCGGCCTGTCTTTTGCCGGCGGCGCTGGAGGATGCATTTTTTCGCGAAGGTATATATCGCGGCCCCGCTGAATCGGGTGCCGCTGATCCCTCGATCCAGACAATTCAGGACGTAGTGCCAATCACAGTCGGCGACAAACTCCGCAACCGTGCGCGGGCCCATGCCGCCCCAGTAGGCGTTCCAGCTATTGTCCCAGCAGTTGATCGTGATCTTGCCCTGGGCGGTCTGATAGCTCGGGTCGGATTCAGTAGGGCAGTCGCGGCGGCCGAAGTCCTCGAGGAACACGGTAATCGCATCGAGACGTGGCGCGCCGGTGATTACCAGCTTGGTCACCGTCGAGCGCTCAACCTTCAGCGGGTCGGCCGTTTTGTTTTCTGTGGGCATGGAGTTACCTCACCGGTATATTGGGCGAATGTTGATATTGGAGATTAAAATGCGGCTTTTTCACTACACGGATGTCTATGCCGTCAAGTCTATTATTGAAAATGGGAAAATGTGGCTAACAGATTCTCGATTCCTAAATGACTCTCAAGAAATGCATGATGGCGTAGAGAGAATAATTAATTATTTAGAGCATCAAAAGAAACACTTTTCGCATAGGCATGAATGTTTAGAGCGTGCTGCTGGATACTTAGCGCAGGACCTCGGCCTAGGGCCATATTTTAAGTCTGAAAGACGTCCTGTATATGTTTGCTCATTCAGCGCGCAACGCGATTTATTGAGCCAGTGGAGAGCTTATGGAAGCTACGCTATTGAATTTGAATCGGATGACATTCCTCTGCATGTAAAATATTGCGTATATGATGCTGATGAAAAAAATACGCAGGCAGCGCATGAGGCTTTGTCTGCCCTGGAAATCGTTGCAAGCGAAATGAGTGGCGATGGACTTTGTGGTGCTCCAAGCTTTGAAGCAGTAGCGAATCTCGTGTCCTTGGCTGCAACATTCAAAGATTCCAGCTTTTCAGAAGAGAAAGAGGTCCGTTTAATACTTGGCCACGATAAGGATCCAATGTTCGATCAGCGGCTTAGAGTTCAGTTTAGGGCTAAAGGTAACTATTTGATTCCATACGTAGAGCAAGAGATTCCCATCAAAGCGATAAAGGCAATACATGTCGGGCCTATGCGAGACCAAGACCTTGCCTATACCTCGATGAGTGCCTTTGTTCAAAGTCAGTCCTTGAGTGAAAGCATCTATGCTGAAAGAAAGCAGCATTGTGTCAAAGTCATCAAGTCTTCTATTCCATACAGGGCGCCTTAAACGAGTAGGCGCGGCAGAGCCAGGATTGGAAAGTCAGGCGCTTGCGGCGAGGGCCAAGGTTTCCTCGCCGCCATGTGTTATGCCAGCATGCAGATCCACCTTGCGTCCGGCAAGCATTCCCGCGATTTGCGCATCTAGGTCGATATCAACATCACGCGTTTTGCGGGCTTTGCCCACGCCTTTGTTAGCGAGGTATTCGGTGATCAGCGCCTTGTCTTGCGCTTCGACTGCGATGAGGTCGCGCCCATCGCTCGATGACTGGGTATCGTCCTCGCCTTTCGGGACAAGGGTGCTCAGCTTCCCGTAAACCTCGTTGACCCATGCGAGCGCGAAGTGGTCGCCCGCTGTTTCGGCTGAGTAAGGACTGCGATGCACGCCCGCCCGAATCTTGGCGACATATTGCTTGCGGGCAAATTTAAGCTTTGTCAGCAGCGCCTCAAACGCATAAAGCGCGATGTGCTGTGCAGGTGTCACCCCCACAAAGGAAGTTCGGGCGATGATTCGATCCTTTTCACTGCAGTACTGCCGACCGTACAAAGAGGTGCATCCGAAAACGTGGGCAACTGCACCGCTCAGGTTCCGCTCCCACGCCGGCAGGCGTTCGGCCCGGTAGAATTGCGACTCGACTTCGCCGACGTCGCTCAGCTTCACATCCATTTCGGTCAGCCGGTACTCGCGCATCAGTGCCTGCGCTTGACGAAGCGCCGTTGCAGCTTCGTTCTCATTTGCGCTTTGGGCCAGTGCCAGGCAGTGCTTGATCTTACGGATCGCGCGCTCGAGTTTCTTTTCGTCGAACCGTTGTGCGGACATAGGGGATCCTCGCCTAGGTGGCGTAATGCATAAAATTAAGGTATGTATTTATCTTGAGGGTGGCATTAGGCCGCCATGGAGTTCTATTTTGAGGAGTTTCGAAATGGCCAAAAAAAATGACGATGTCCAAGAGACGGCACCGTTGACTTGTGGATTGGTAATGCCCATTTCGGCCATGGACGGATGTAGCGCGGAGCATTGGGTTGAAGTTAAAAACATTATTTGTGACGCAATAGGCAGTATTGAGGATGTCGCGTTTACATCGAAACTTGTAAGTGAGCAAGACGATGTTGGGGTCATACAAAAACGTATCGTTCAAAATATTTATTTATCGGATGTGGTGGTTTGTGATGTAAGTTGTAAAAATGCCAACGTTATGTTTGAGCTTGGCATGAGATTGGCTTTTGATAAGCCGACTATTCTAATAAAGGATGATAAGACTGATTTTTCTTTTGATACAGGAGTTATCGAGCATCTAGTCTATCCCCGGGATTTACGATTTTCGCGTATTGTTACGTTCAAGAAGCTGCTTGCTGAAAAGGTGAGTGCGACATATCAAGCATCCTTGAATGACCCGCATCATTCGACTTTTTTGAAGAATTTCGGCAGTTTTAAAGTAGCGTCGGTGGATCAGACTGTGGGAACGCCGGATCAAGTGTTGCTTGATATGATGCAAGACCTAACTCGAGAAGTTGCTCGGATTGGTCGTCGAGTATCTCGAGACTATTCTTCCACAAGTTCCGGCTCAAGCGCATCGGTAAGTATTGAGTTTATAGATGAGTTGGTAGGGGTGCTGAAAAGCTATAAGGAGATTAACCCTTCCCGAGATACTGAGAGCTGTGTGGGTGATGCGTCTTTTTATAGCTTTTTGTTGGATCATATGAAAGAGGCTAGAAGGTTTGGTTCTTATGCCGATTTTAAAAAAACGGTGAACGGCTTTCTTGCAATTAATCCACAATTTCTCAATTAGATTTATGACTTTCGCGCAGCGGATTACACAAAGTTCGCCTTGTCGAATAGTTTGGCTTCGCAGCAAAGAATATTGCTCGGACCAGCCCATTTTGCGTCAGCAGCTTATGATGCCTCTTCAATAGCCACGGTGATCTCCGTGATCGGTGGTGGCAATTTGGCTAGGGTTGGTTTATTAGGAGTGATCAATCATCACGAATAGTAAGGAAGTCTTATGTACGCGGGAGAGGTTTCAGTGGATGCGATGACCGTGTTCGGCATCGGGATTTCCACTCGCCACGGGAAAGCATACGAACTCGCTGAAATGATAAATTTCTGCGTTGCATTGGAAAGTCGAGGCGTGCAAAAGAAGGTCGTAAGCGCCTTCTATGATTCGAACAGCTGCTGCTGTAGCTTTGAGCTATGTCCATCAGTCGATCGATACGACGATACAGAGCAGGCGATTCTTGATGCGGCGAAGGAAACTATCGGGCAGTTTGATTGGTTCGGTACGGTTAAGCATGGCGCACCGTTAGAGGGGGGCTAACAATTTCGTCGTCAGGCTCTAGCGGATCATCGGCCAGCGACTTCATGCCGGCGGCCTGAATAATGCGCGACACCTTTTCGGTAACAACAAAAGGTGTCGTGACACAGCGAAGCATCTTGGCCTGAGTTGCGAAGTCGGCGGCAATCAGGTTGATCAGAAGCCGCTGGTGAATGTCCTGCTGGTTGTTTATGCCGTGGGCGGCCATGACGCGCTTGAGGTCAGGCTTGAACACCCCGGCCACTTCAACCGTAAATTTTTCGACGCCCAATGCAGCGTCCTTTGTTGCTGCCTTCTCGCGCTTCTTGCGCTGTTTCTTGGCTTCCGCCGTCAGCTCCTGTTCTTCGGCCATAGTCTACTTCCTCAATTCCGCTGGCCGGCAAGTCCAGCCAGGTTTGTCGGCGGCGTGTAGTCGCCCGGTTACTAGTGCGTTTCATGAGTTGAACTTGAATGCGTTCTCGCTGGCGATGAGCGCAACCCGCTTGACGTGCATGTTCAGCGTCTTCGCTGTCTCGCTCATGGTCTTGCCGGATTTGGCCTGCTCGTGCACTTTCGGGGCGATTTTGTTGCGCTGGACGCGCAGGCGGTCGTGGTGCGGGGTTGATGCCAGCTTTGGATCGCCAGTGACGCCACTGGGGATTTGCTGAGCTTTACCGCCGGAACCGATGAACTGATCAAGTTGCTGGTTCAGGTTGTCGCGCAACTGGTCTCGTGGGTTTGGCATTGGTGCACCGATCAATGCACACCTTCCGCCAGGCGATTGGCCTGCTTTTCGAATGCGATCGCCATGTTCAGCGCGACCTGATAATTGAAGCGGAAGGCTTTTGTCTTGCCGGTGACCAGGTCAACGATGTGGTAGGCATTGCCGACCGTCCTCACCTGAAAGCGCACTTTCTTATCCGGCGCCGCCAGACCTGCAAGTCGGGCGAACTCTCCACGGGCTGCGTGGGAGCGAACAAACAAGGCGTTGAGAACGTCCCGGCGCTGCTGCATCAGTGGGTGCATTTCGACCTGAGCAATTTCTGTTGCGTGCTTCATGGTTGATTACCTATCGGTTGTCATCCCAAGCAGCCCTCGCGAGAAGGCTGCTCAGTGATGCTTTCCGTTTCTCGCTGCACTTCAACGCCGGAGTCCTCTCTCTGCCCGCTGCCGCAACTGGCGTCACATCGGGTGGCTGTGCAACTTTGCGTGCTCTCATGAGGGAGCCCGGCCAGTTCCGGAGCTGGCATGTGGATCGAAATTTGTGTTTCGCGCTGTGCCCGTTTCCGGGGATCGATCCGCGAAGATTTCTGGCTGTTAAAGAGCGGCGGGTTTGTTGAGGCCCCTTCGCAGTGGCTGTGTGTCGCTGCGATGGGTGAAATATAGGTAAACCCATATTTGATGTCAATGGGTATTCCCATAAAAGTTGGATCTCCAGTATTTCTGCCGCAAAAAAGCCCGCGCTTGGCGGGCTTCAGATGAAGCTCGTGCGATCTATACCGTCTGCTGTTCCAAGTCGGAACCGCAGTATCGGCACTTCTTGGCGGCGGCCTTGATGGTTTCAGCACAGAAAGGGCAGTCTTTCATTTCGAGCTTGCGTTCTGGTTCGCGGTGCGTCGATTGAGGAAAACCACTTTCCCTTGCGAATTCGATTGGTGCGGGCCTGCTGAGAGCCCATATGAACGCGACTAGCCAGCCAATAAACGTCCATCCGGCCAAAAGGTTCAGTGCGAAGATGGGGGTAGCCTTTGGATGTTCGCCAAGCGCACAGATCGCCGGGTAGAAGTACAGAGCTACGGCGCTCGGGATGAGCACAATTCGTGCGCGGACTGCAAAATCGCCGTAGCCACGACCAAATAATAAGCTGACTAGGCAAACAATTAACCAAATGGCTAACCCCAGAATTTTCATCATCGACCTCCCTGGAATTGTGGGAGAACTCTAGCACTCGTGGCCGAGCGCCACCATCTGTTACGCCGTCAGTCGCCGACATCGAACCGACATGTAACGTGCGGCCTCTACCGACTCACATTCCATTAGGTGAATCGCCATGAGAGTCGAAGAGAAACAAAGAGCACTGTGTGCTTGGCGCAAGCTGCTGGAGGAGCCCGAGCTTAGGATGGATGCAGAAGAGCAGTACGATGAACTGCTCAAAATGGCAGATGCCATGGAGCAGGAAGGATTGATTACTGCCGGCGAGTGGCGTCAGCTGGTGAGAGAGGCGGGTACGAGGTTCGCTCAGGCAACTGAAGGGCTTGGAGGCGGGACGTAAGAGGGGAGTTGCAGGAAGCCCGGCACTGGGCCGGGCTCCACGGTTAGCGTTTGATAGAGATCGCCTTAAGCCGCCATGTCGCCTTTAGCTAGGTTTTTTTTCAGCGAACTTTTCATCACTTCCATTTGCTCACCCAGTTCATCGAGCTTTGCCTTGCCCAGCAGCTTCTTGGCCTTCGGAAACATTTCGGTTTCCTCTTCCTCGATGTGATGTTCGAGCAACTCTTTCACCACCTTTACCCGGCCGGCGAACTCGGGTGTTGAAGGGTCAGTGCCTTTCAGATCGGGCAGCACCAGGGAGTCCACGGTGCGGTGCTCTTCCTTCGCCTCGTAGTACATCTCGTCCTGCTCTTTGCCACCGGCTTCTTTGAAAGCGGGGTAAAGAATTTGCTCCTCGAGCTGAGTGTGAATGGTGATCTCCATCTCCAGCTTATCGAGCAAGTCCACGCGCTTTTTCAACGCGCGATCAGTGGACTCGCTTAGTTGGCTCAAGATGCCTTTTACTTTTTCGTGGTCGGCTTTGAGAAGGTCAATAGCGTTCATTTATGTATGCCTCAACTATCACAGGTTAGCGTCAGCAGCTCTCCGGCTGCGGTTCACGTTCTCCCAGTATTAAGGGCATCTTCTGTGCCAAGTGCTCGATAGGAAAAAGGTCAGCGATTTCAGGCATTTCGAAGAGCTGATGGCGAGGTGAGGGCATGCACTCTGCACGGATGCCGCGCTTGCCACATTGCAGAAGGCAGTTATCACAAGCAAAAAAAAGCCCGCCAAGGGGGAGGCGGGCTGTTAAGTCATGAGGAGCTATGAGCATAGTCGATGTGAAGTTTTTTGCATGCCGTTCATGGGCTGCTAAGCGATCCTTACGTCTCCAGTAGTCGGGCATTGACGGTGATGATGGGCGCGACTTGACGGAGGAAGCGACAGACTTCTACGCGCACTCGGTCGAAGGTCTGGAAGGCGGTACTTAGGAGGGAAGGGCGGACATGAAAAAGCCCGGCGCTGGGCCGGGCCATATAAGCTGCAAAGCTCGTTCTTATTTGTTCCAGCCCGTTTTGAAGTCTAGTGCCCGCATCATACTGAAGACATCGCAGCATTGAGCGCCTAGTGCCCTGCAGACATCGGGCACCTTCCTATTTTGTCGCTGCGCTGAAGGTTTGGATGTCTCGAGGGAGACTACGCATCGTTCTACAGGGTTTAATAGTGCATACGAAATTAAAAATGGATCTCGCCCAATATAGGCAAGTTCGTTCTCATTCAGATCAACGGCATAACCGTTAAAGGTAACGTGAGCAACGGCTGCGGGATCTGCATCCTCTTGAAGCACAAGACTGTCTTTAACTTCTGGTTTTTTTAGCCATCCAGTCAAAATGTCCTCTTTGCCAGCCAAAATCTCTTCATAGATTTCAATTGGCATTTTTATGCGACCATTTTGGCTCTGGTGAAGAAGCCAAGACCACAGTTCTGGCACCATTGTTTGGGGGTAATAAACGCCATTAGAAGTAATCAGCGTGTTTGCATCCAGCAGGTAAAGCTTCCTATCAAGCGCCATTATAATGTGCCAACCAAGTTATAGACATTGGCGGGCTTTACGCCCAATACTCTTCCGGCCTTCGTGGCCGTTAATGCACCTTCGCGCATGGTTCTTTGAACCAAGTTTACGATGGCTCCACCTAATTTGTGCCTTTTAACCACGTAATAGCTGGGCCCGCTCGAGCTATCTCGCCCTTCTTTTGCTGCTGCTTTCTGTGCGGCCCACAATTCTCTGAATTTTTGAGAGAGAGTGTTCCAGGTGTCCTGTTCAATCACTCCCGATGCGAAGAGTCGATAAGCGACCAAAGAACTGCTCACATTGATGCTTCTCGCAAAGCCAGAAATTTTTTGTGTTAGCACATCAATATTTTCAGCGTGCCAATTCTGTTTGATTAAGTCATTGGCTGGAAGAAGGAGTAGGCTAGATATATCGTTACAATACCGTTCAATTTTCTGTTCCGCTCGACTGCCGCTCAAGCCAGTGACGCCGATCAAAATGTGCGCAAATTCGTGAAGAAGCGTAAATGACCTGGCTGGCGGCGCATCCTGATCATTAATAACGATGAATGGAGCTATCTTGTCAGATAGCGCAAATCCCCTGAAAGCTTCAACAGGTATGTTTGTATGATGACTGCCAAGGTTTCCAATTAGCAGAACAAATGTCCCCATCTCTTCAATTAGTTTTCGGAGATAAGAAAAAGCTTCTTCGGACTTCCCATAGCGTCGGAACTCATTAATGTCGAATCCGATCAGCTTACCTAGATAATCAGAAACGGAAGCGGGTTCTAAATCTACTCTGACGCTGCCAACGTAGTCGCGTGGGAAGGCCTCTTCAACGTCCTGTAAGACATTTTTCACGAGGTCTTGCCGCACGTAAATGTCACGCACTAGGGCGTCAAGCGGCCCCTTGCTTTCGATTCGTAGCTCTTCGGGCAGCGTGCGGAAATCCTCGCCCCTTTCCGCGCGGGCTGGAGGGAACGGGAGATAAAAAACAAGAAGCGGACGTCGATACACTGCTGCCATTTTGACAATAAGTGTTCTGGAAGCCTCTTTTTCCCCGGCTTCATAGCGCCGAAGCATCTCAGGGCCAGATACCTTGCTGCCGCCAATAGCTAGTGCCTTGGCAGCCTTTTCTCTGCTCAGTCCGGCAGTTTCTCTTGCCCATATGAGCACTTCTGGGTTAATTCCCGGCATACATCACCGCTTCAGCTCCGTCTTCATTTGCGCATCATCCATTATCACAGTAGCGGGTTTTTCAGGATACTGAGCTTCTCTACCGTCCATCGCAAGTGCCGTGTGCAGGCTAATGCAATGAAGCCCTCCACACGATCTTTCCAGCATTGATCTTTCGGATACGCCGTCAGCTAGGACTCAGGATTCTTCAAGCCCTGCTTCGATCTTCACCAACCCGCTGCACCGTCTTCAACCTATGCTTTGGACAGCTTCACTGTTGTCTGCTTTAGGTCGCCGTGGGGTTCGTGCATGAGTTTGGCAAGAGCATTGCAAAATTGCTCGCGTTAGCGTGAGTACATCGCCCACCAGAACACATGCCCGAGAATCGAGATCTGCTGTTCCTGAATTTGCTGGAACGTGTAGTCCTCGTCAGGATGCTCGTCACGGTTGAAGCTGCGCAGACGAAGGCCGGTTGGGATGCGATAAACCTGCTTCACACGAAGCTGCCCATTATGGTTGATGGCGTACATCTCGCCGTCGACGATATCGCTCAGTGAGTTTTTCCCCACATTCACGCCGACCGTGGCGCCGTCGCGCAGCACGGGCATCATGCTGTTGCCGCCTACCTTTACGCACTTCGCGTTGCTGAACTGGACGCCATTGTGGCGCAGATCTTTCTTGTTGAAGCGTAGGCGTGAGTTAGCGCTTTCTTCAATCGCAAACCTGCCTGATCCGGCCGCCAACTCGACTTCATGAAGGAAGGGGACGTAGACCTCGTCGTCATCAAGTGGGGTTTCGTCATCCCAGGTTTCGATGGTGCCAAGTTTCACGCTGGGCTGGATGCGTTCAGCCTGATGGTCAGGTACACCCTTGAGCATGTCGCCGACACCTTCAGCCAGCCACATAGGGGACACGCCACATACAGAGGCGATCTGAGCTGCGAAGGCTGTAGCCTTCGATTTTCCCCTCTCCAAATCGGAGATCGAGGTCTGCGTGAGTCCGGCACGCTCAGCTAGCTCAGTCTGATTGAGTTTTGCGTGGCGGCGGGCGGTTTTGAGTCGGTCTTTGAATTCCATCTGTGGAGTATTACGGGCGCTCCCATACCCTTGCAAATCGGTATTCCCATAACCTACTATATGGGTATTCCCGTATGGAGGGGCATCATGAACGCAATTTACAAGGGCCTCGTTGACTACTTCGGCACCCAGGAGGCCACCGCCGAAAGGCTCAAGGTTGATCAAAGCACCGTTTCCGGCTGGGTTCGGGGGAAGCACGGCATGTCTCCGGTTATTGCCAAGCGAGCGGAGGCGCTGACCAAAGGTGCTTTCAAAAAAGAAAACCTGTGCCCGTCGTTTCCTTGGGCCGAGATGGCCGCCTAAGTGACATCCCTGTCCGCCAATCCGTTGAAGCCAGATTAGAAGAGAGCAGTCCCCATGGAAACGTCCAGTCCAAGACACACCGCACAAACCCGTGATCAGGTTCTGATCGCGCACGCTCAAAACCAGATCGCACGCACCGCCCTGAGCCAAGACGATTTCGCCCAAGCGTTGAGTCGGGAGATCTGCCTGCGAGTTCCAGCAGCGAAAGTCGTCCAGACAAAGGTCCCAAACTTTGATGAGTTGGCGCGCCTGAACGACGTTGGCGAATTCGTGAAGGCTACAGGCCGCTGGCTGAAGCGTGTGCAGCGCTGGCTGTCGGGTGATCAGGAAATGCCGTCGTGGCTGGAAGAGTCCTGGGTGAATGCCCTGGAGCCCGAGTATCGCGACCACTGTATCAACGAACTGGCCGGTCGCCACGGCCTGACCGGTGCCCGCCAGATGCAGAGCGATCAGTGCGCCAACAAAAGCTTCGGTGCGCTGATCCGCGCCCTAGGCGATGTGATCGATACCGGTAGCGAAGTCTTTGACGACCAGGTGATGTGCGAAGAGGACCTGCCGCACCTGCCGGCGTTCGCCGAGCAATGCCGTCAGGTTGAAGCGCGGGCAGGGGAGCTTGGCCGGAAGGCTGAAGCACTGATCGCAAAACACCGACCGAATTTGAAGATCGCCTGATTTTCCGCGCATGCGCGGAAATCCTGAGTTCACCACCAAAAAAGGGGTCTTTGGGTTCGCACTCTCAAGTAGCAGCCCCAGAAAGCCCAGGCACAAAAAAGCCGACGGTCGAGGTCGGCTGATTCGTAAACTAGAGACGCCCGATTATGCAGAGCCAGCCAAATTCTAGCAATACCCAGAACAATGTCGCGACACGTTTTCAGAGTTCGCAAAGCGTGTCGCAACACACGTCATCTCGTTTTGCCGAATTGAATATCGGAGCCTCGCTGTGAGCGTTCAAGCAATGTCATGGGCGTTGTCTTTGCCCACGCAAGTTCTCAAGGACGCCAGCGCCCGCCACGTTCTCCTGTGCCTGGCCAACTATGCCGGATCGAATGGCGCGGGCGCTTTCCCGTCGGCGACGACTCTGGCCCAGGACACCGGCCTGTCCGAGCGTACCGTCCGCTACAAGCTTGATGATCTGGAGAAGTCCGGTCTGATCAAGCAGGGCAATCAAGCGATTGCCGCTGTTCACATTGAGCGCCACGACCGCCGCCCAGTCGTTTACGACCTTCAACTATTACGGGGTGCAAATGCTGCACCTCGCACAGATCGGGGTGCAGATGACGGCACGGGGTGCAATCCACAACAGAACGGGGTGCAACCTACAACAGAACGGGGTGCAGCGGCTGCACCCAATCCGTCACTTAACCATCAATTAACCGAAGAGCAGCTGCAGCAGCGCGAGATTGATGCCGCTCTTGCCGAACAGAACCGTGCTGCCGTCGAACCGCAGGATGATCGCCAACGCTTCGCCATGTTCTCCACCTGGGTTCCCAACGAGAAAGCGTTGTCGGATCAGATCGCTATCGCGGGGCTTCCGGCTGACTGCGTCCCTGACGAAGCGGTTCGCAAATTCAAGGGCTTTCACTGCGCCAAGCCAAACACTCTCGATTCCGGCTCCGGCTGGTGCTACCGCCTGGTCCAGTGGGTGAAGCGTGAGCGAGTGCAGGCAGCAGGCCGTGGTCAAGAGCCTGATTTCAACGACACCAGCTGGGGCGATGACCTGGGAGGTCTGTGATGAAGTCCGCTGCGAATGTGCTGCAAATGTTGCCCAACGTAGCGTCGGCCGAGGTGACGCCAGTGAAGGCTGACCCGGGGACTGTCCAAGTCATCAACGCCTTGTTTCGCGAGCTGATGGCGATTTTCCCGGCGTGGAAGCAGGCGTGGCCTGACAAAGATGCCACCAACGCCGCTAAAGCTACGTGGACCAAGGCCTTCATGGCCGAGAAGATCACGACGATCGAGCAGATTCGCTTCGGCATCGAACGGTGCCGGAAGCTTGGTTCTGACTTCGCGCCGAGCGTCGGCAAGTTCATCAATCTGTGCCAGCCCACCCCGCAAATGCTCGGTCTTCCGCCGCTCGAAACGGCGTTTCGCGAAGCGTGCCGAAATGTTCATCCGTCGATGGCCGGCGAGGCGAACTGGTCGCACGACGCGATTTGGCACGCGGCCAAGGAGTCTGGCTTCGAAAGCCTGAACCGTTTGGAAACCTCGCTGGCGCGCAAGCTGTTCGAGCGCAACTACGTGATCACTGTTCGCCGCTTGATCGATGGCCTGCCGCTGCAAAAGATGCCACTGGCATTGCCTGCCCGTGTTGATGGTCGGCGGACGCCTGAGGTCGGAAACAAGGCGTTGGCAGAGCTGCGCGCCATGCGTTCGAGTGGGGTTCGTCATGCCTGATCGCCGCCTCGCTGTCCCTGAGATCGAAACCTACCGTTGGGCCGTGTTCTGCTGCTCGTTCAAGGTCGACTTGAGCTCGCCGCCTGATCACGCACTGGCGCTGTTCGCCGACCAGGCCATGGCCAAACGCTACGGATCGTGGATGTGGCCGGGCACCTTTGAGGTGGTCGACGTCGTTACGGGGAAGCCGTCATGCGAGTGAGCTCGAAGAAGCTGCGCAACTCGGCGCAAGGTCAGGACTGCACAGTCTGTATGCCGGGCACCTGTAATCACAATCCGGAAACCACCGTTCTCGCGCACCTGCCATGCGGACAGAAGGGCATGGGCATGAAGGGCTTCGACACCGTCGCGGTGTACGCCTGCAGCGCCTGCCACGACGTGATCGATGGTCGCGCCGCTGGCGAGGTCGATTGGTCCGATATGCCGCGCGCCATCGCGGAAACCCACGAAAGTCTGATCCTGTCCGGAATTCTAACTGTAAAGGGGGCTGCATGAGCACAGCGGCGGTGAAGATCACCGAAGCGGAGATCAAGCGCCAAGTGGCCGGCACAGTGCAGGACGTGCGAGATCTCGAAAACAAAGGCCTGTACTTGCGCTTCAACAAGGCCCGCACCGGTGGCTCGTGGTTCCTGGTGCTGAAAGGCGCGTGGAACCAGATCGGCACCTTCCCCGAGCTGAGCCACAAGCAGGTCGTCGCGGCCTTGCCGTCGATTCGACTGCGTCTGGCCGCTGGCCAAGGCGCGAGCCTTTCGAAGTGGGATACGGTCGGCGAGCTGCTGGACTGGTTCGCCGATCGCATGTCGCGTGACCGCAATCTGTCGACCAAACGCAAGAACACCGGCGCCTCGATCATCAAGTGCCACCTGAAACCGCGACTCGGTGTACTGCCGCTGATCAGCATCGACAAAGCTGCACTCGATACGTTGCTGATGTGGCCGCTGCAGGAGATGGTTTCCATCGACTACGTGCGTTCTACATTCCAGTTGCTGGCCCTGGCATTCCGGCAGGCTGCCAAGCTGGGGATGATCACGTCCGACCCGATGGCGACGATCCGGTTCAACGACTTCTCCAAAGCGAAGGTCGGCATCAAGCCGTCTCGTCTGCGCGGCGTTCAGCTGGAAGGCCTACTCGCGCAGCTCGCCGATGTGATGGCCAAGGCGCCAATGGATTCGATGCTCGCACTGATGATGCTCTGCCATGGCACGCGGATCGGTGAAACCCGGATGGCGCGCTGGTCGCATATCAGCCTTGCCGAGCGCGAATGGTTCATCCCGGCCGAGAACACGAAAACCGGTGTCGAGCATCACCTGCCTCTGACCGAGCAAGTATGCACGCTGCTGACCCGGTATCGAGAAGGCCAATACGCTCGAGGCTATGAGGGCCAGTGCCTGTTCCCAGCACGTAATGGCAGGGCGCTAGGCGAGGCTCAGGGCTGCGCAGTGTTTCGTCGACTGGGGCAGGGCGATTGGACCAGCCACGACCTGCGCAAGGTGGCGCGCACCGGCTGGGCAGACCTTGGCATCGATCACCTGATTGGTGAGCTGCTGATCAACCACGCGATGGGCCACAACGTGAAGGTGTACATCCAGTCGGACGTGATGAGCCGCAAGCGTGATGCCCTCGAACAGTGGCACGCGCATCTAGATCAGAAAGGCTTTGCAGCGATTCATGGATTGACCGGCTTTAGATTTGAAGATTCCGGTAATTCGCTGCAAGCCACAGACCATAAGGCCTGCAAGGCCATTGAAGAAACAACCATAGGCGAGGTTTAAAGATGGATAAAAAGCAGCATGGCCCCGCCTTTGTGCGCCGCCAGATCCCGCTCACTGATTGCCCGTCCTGTGCAGGGAAGGGATTGATTAAGGGGGTGTTTCATCAGTTGGAGTGCATCGGTTGCCACGCCTCTGGCCTGGTACACGCCGAGACGCTCGAACCGCTTCCGGTGGAGGACCTGGTGGTTCAGCTTGGCATGTTGATCCGCCGTGAGCGTCACCTGGCGACTTTGCCGCAACAACCACCGACCATGGCTGATCTGTACCAGCAAACCAATACTCGCGGGCCGGGCGGCTCAGCCATGAAAGGAGACTGAAACGTGGGCATTTATAAGGACGTGATGAGCACGTTGGTGCGGGTGCTGGCTGCCGACAACATCGACAACAGCACAAAGCAGTCTTGGCAGAAGCTGATCGATGCTGAGCTTCGGCAGGGCGGCGCCGGCAGTTCGTTGTCGGTGCGAGACAAGTTCGACTATGACTGCTGCCTCTACGCGCTGCTGCATCGTCAGCTTGAACCGGCTCAGTGGGATGTACTGGTCGCCAAATACTCGACGCACAAGGCCAACAAGGTCGCGGCTATCGGCCGCTTGGTTGCCCGCATGGTTTCACCGGCACCGCAATTGTTCATCTACAAAGCCCTAACCGCGTGGGCCATCCCGAGGCTGAAGGGTATCCAGACTGGCAAGCGATCTACCGACATGATTGTGCTGCCTGCTGAGTTCTACGACATGAATACTTGGGACGTGGAGGGTAAGCCTGAGTCAACACGCCGGCGTTGGAAGACTGGTATTGCAAAGCGTCTTGAGTGTCTGGAGGAAGCGGCGGTCATCCATGCGACTGAGTTATTCGACAAAGAGGAAATCTTTATTGATGCCGCTTGACGCAATGGCGGAATGATCGTAATTTAAGCCCATCATGTCGATCTTGCGCGTTATGGATTGAAACCGGGAAGCCTTGTCTTTGAACGGGGCCTTTTTATGCCCGCTCGTCGAGCTGATCGCACTCCCTGGTTCAGCAGCTCCTCTCAGTTGTATGCGCAGACCATGCGCCACTGACGGGAGAGAGTGATGATTGACGACAACAACGGCCCTGAAGCGCCATACCCCGGGCCAGACGAGAAAGCACCAGAATCTGGCAAAGGTCATGATTCCGGTGTTGAGCAGGCTGAGTCTGAGCCAAAGCAGGGCGCTGACGAGAGACCAGAAGATTGGAATCCACCACCTGGAAACCCCGGATCTGACCAGGATGCCCACACGGGCCGCGGTAACGGCGGTGCGGCTGGTAGTGCTGATCAGCAAATGAATGACCAGCGCGACGAAGATAAAGAGCCTCGCGGCGTACCTGCGAGCGATCCTGAATCCGGCGCTTGAAAAACGAAACATCCCTTAGCCCGCCAAGTGCGGGCTTTTTTACGCCTCAGATTCACCTGTAGCCAGGACAGCCCGCCGAATGGCGAGCGTAGCTATTTTTTCATCGCCCGCTTGATGCGCATCCAGTCGCGGTAAGCGTCTGTTCGTCGGCGATCAGCTTGAGCCTTAGCCTCCGTAAACCGCACCCACGCGTCAGGACTCCCGTTATCTGCTTCGATGATTTTGTAGGCAGCTTCATCTAGCAGATCCGCCTGGCGAAACATTTCGGTATTTGCAGCGATTTGTTCATCCCAAAAGTGTCTATCTGATGACCCTAAGATGAGTTCTAACATCTGCTCAGACCTCCTCCCACGTAACGGGTACGGATTCACGCCATCTCACGTCGGTGATCCCGAAACGTTCCGCCATGGGTTTTGAAAACCGTCTCAGTGGAGGCCGTCCCGGCTTTGGTATTGGAGCAATGCCCGCGTCACAGCTCGCCCATTGCCAAGCCTCCGCGTTGTTCATCATCTTCGAGCGGATGACGAAAGACTTCGGCTCTCCGTAAAGTTTGTACTCAATCACGAAAATAGCAACGTTGCTCACGAGTCATGCTCCTTCTCGGCTCATGAAGTAAGTGATGTTTCGCACTGAGAAAGATTCCAAAAATTGTCTGACAATTCTTGATCGACTGATTTAAATCAATTACTTGTTCGATTCGCGCCTATTCAGGGCCTCCGCATTCGCTGAGGCGTTTTCGTTTTCGGCTCCCCGCACCCATTGCCCCGAGCTGGGAGTGCAGCTGGGGCCGAACCTATCAATGACTCCACCAAGGCTTTGAGCAATGACAAACGAACAGCAAGCGCTGGCAGAGATGCCGATTTGGTTAGTGATCATCTTGGCCTTGGTCGGTGGCGTGTCGGGAGAGATGTGGCGCGCCGACAAGGACGGGGCGCGAGGCTGGGCTTTGATGCGCCGGCTTGCACTTCGATCCGGTGCCTGCATTGTCTGTGGGGTCTCGGCGATGATGCTGATGATCGCGGCGGGCATGTCGATCTGGACGGCGGGCGCCTTGGGGTGCCTCACCGCGATGGCCGGTGCGGATGTTGCCATCGGGTTGTACGAACGCTGGGCTGCCAAGCGGCTTGGCGTGTGCGATGTCCCGCCGAATGGCGGCGGACCAGCCTGAAACCGCCGGGGACCCTAGGGATATCCGAGGGGTACGGGGTCGGAAACCCGCGGGAAAGCGTTAGCCACAGGGCTGGAAAGTTAGTTGACAGTGGTTGACAGGTTGACAAGGAATGCCGGGTTTTCAGCGACAGAATTTGCGTGATCCAAACAAAGGTTTTTAGTGAAGTCCCCCCCGTTCTATTGGGCTGCAGGCCTTTTCATGCCTGTTCATTTTCTTAAACAGCAGCCCCGGCGCAATGGTCAGAAGGCTTGTCAACTAAGCCGGGTTAGTTGACAGGCTTAACAAGCCACGACGATGGAGGCCGCATGGCTTTTGTAACTCGCAAGGAGTACTGCGAGCTGAAGGGGTGGTCTCGGCAGTACGTTGGCAAGCTGGTCAAGAATGAACGACTGGTTCTGAATGCTGCCGGGCAGATTGACGTGGAGGCCAGCGAGCAGCTTCTGGCCATGACGAGCGACCCGAGCAAGGCAGCCGTCGCCGCTCGACATGAGCGCAATCGCCCGAAGCGGAGTGATCAGCCACCTCTGGAAATAGTCATCGCAGACTTTGTAGATGACCCCTCTGGTCAGGTACCCGACTTTCAAAAGTCACGCGCTCTTCGTGAGCACTACCTATCGCTTCAGGAAAAAGACAACTTCCTTAAAGCCCGAGGCACCTTGGTAGAGCGCAAGGCGGTCGAAGATGCGGCCTATAACGCCGGTCGCTTACTGCGTGATCTTTTGCTTGGAATGGCGCCACAGCTCTCGCCGGAACTGGCCTCGCTGTCTGATCCATGGCAAATCGAAAAGCGTCTGACGTCGGCTTTGCGACAAACACTGGAAGATGCTGAGCGGCTGTCAGCAGCAGATCTACAACAAGCCATTACCCCGAGCTAACCCTATGTCCTTAGAAATGTCGAACGGTGCGACGGTGTACCGCGAAGCGTATTTCCGTGGGCAGCGACCAGAGCCGGATGTCTGGATTGATCAGTGGGCCGACGAGTACATGCGCATCCCGCGCGACACGGGTGCGGC
The DNA here is from genome assembly GCF_963970475.1 of Pseudomonas sp. EA_5y_Pfl2_R50. Lineage (NCBI taxonomy): Bacteria > Pseudomonadati > Pseudomonadota > Gammaproteobacteria > Pseudomonadales > Pseudomonadaceae > Pseudomonas > Pseudomonas sp. EA_5y_Pfl2_R50. The sequence goes on from NZ_CAXAPT010000005.1 coordinate 384,089, forward strand.
CGAGCCTGGTCAATACCACACTTCGCGTACCCCTTATGCGCGTGAGCCGATGCGCTGTCTGTCACCAGCCCACCCGTGCAAGCGGGTGGTGACCATGGTGGCTTCGCAGTTGATGAAAACGCAGATTGCCTTGAACTGGATCGGCGGCCTGATCCATATGGCCCCGTCCAACATCCTCACGTTGTTGCCCAGTCTGGGGTTGGCCAAGCGGGTATCGTCGCGGATTAGTAAAACCATCAAAGCCACGCCGGTTCTGCGTGAGCGCGTGGCGTCTAACCGCTCGCGAGATGCGCGCAACACCATGGACACAAAGGAGTTCGAGGGTGGTTCGCTGTACATCACCACGGCCGGTTCTGCGGCCAACCTGGCGGAGCTTTCCGCGCGCTACATTTATGGCGACGAGGTTGATCGCTGGAGTGTGGACGTGGGCGAAGAGGGCGACCCGGTCGAACTGGCCGAGACTCGCGGCAGTACTTTCGGCCGTAACGCCAAATTTTATTTTTCTAGTTCGCCGACGGTCAGGGGGGCGTCACGGATCGCTGATCTGTTTGAGGTCAGCGATCAGCGTTACTACTACGTGCCGTGCCCAACCTGCGAACACATGCAGGTTCTGGAGTGGGAGCGTTTGCATTACTCGGCGGATTTTCAGGTTGTGCATTACCAGTGCGCCGGCCCCGACTGCGACGTACTGATCGAGGAGCGCTATAAGGGCGAGATGCTGGCGAAAGGGGAGTGGCGAGCACACACCCAAGGCGATGGCGAAACCATTGGTTTCAACTTGAATGCGCTGTACTCGCCGCCCGGCTGGACCGGTTGGGCCTCGTTGGCCAAGCAATTCGAGAAAGCTAAAAAGGCTCAGGCCAAAGGCGATCTGGAGCCGATGCAGGTGTTTTATAACACTCGTCTGGCCAAGGTCTGGGATAGCGCTCAGGAGCAAACCTCGGCCGATGTGCTGAGGGATCGAGCGCGGCTGGAAAACTACGGGCTTGGCTCAATGCCCGACGGCGTGTTGATGCTGACCGCTTCTGTTGACACCCAAGCCAACCGCCTGGAACTGATGGTGATGGGTTGGGGCGCTGGCATGGAGCGCTGGGTGGTCGACTTTCAAGTGATCTCCGGCGACCCCGCCGATGAGCGCACCTGGGCGGCGCTGGACGGGTTACTCAAGGCCCGTTACCGACACCCTTGTGGTGCTGAGCTGATGATCATGGCTACTGCGGTCGACTCCGGTGGTAACCATACGGATGAGGTCTATCAGTTCTGTCGTATGCGCCGCTGGCGCAGCGTGTTCGCCATCAAGGGGGCGAGCAAGCGGGGCCGGCCGGTGATCGCGCAGCGACCTTCGATGGTCGACGTGACATGGAAGGGCCTGACTGAACGGCATGGCGCCGAGCTTTGGATTGTCGGTACCGACACGGCGAAGGACTGGATCTACAACCGCTATGCATTCGACACCGGCCCGGGAGCGCTGCACTTTGCCAACGACCTGCCGGATGACTTTTTCGCCCAGTGTGTGGCTGAGCGCAAAGTCACCCGTTACGTCAGGGGGCATAAACGCATCGAATGGACCAAGGGCAAGGCCGAGCGCAACGAAGCGCTCGACCTGTTGGTTTACAACCTGGCCATGGCCCATTACCTCGGCATCAATCGCTACCAAGAGCACGATTGGGCACGGATTCGGCAGGCGATCTACCAGTCGGTTTCGGGCGATAACAGCCAGCCCGTTCAGAGCGAACGGCTCAGCCGGCCAGTCGTAACACCGGCCGCACCACAGGCGCCGCAACCAGCCGTGAAATCACGTCCGGCAGCCGCTCCCCCACAACGCCGCAGTTCCACCAGTGGCTACCTGAAGAGACGCTGATATGTCATTTACGAAAAAGCACCTCGACGCGGTTGAGGCGGCCATTGCTCGCGGTGAAAAAATTGTGCGCTACACCGACCGTACCGTGGAATACCGCACGGTCGATGAACTGCTGAAGGCGCGCGAAGAAATACGCTCGTCGCTGGCCAGCGCCGCCGGGCCACGTTCGCGCGTGGTTCGCCTTTATCACGGGGGCAGGGGACTTTAATGGCCCGACATTTTCCGACGTTGACCCGTAACGGCTTTGTGCTGCCGTCCAACATCAAAGCCAGTTACGAAGGCGCTGGTGAGGGCCGCCGATCCACTGGCTGGGACGCTCCCGACAACGGGATCAACAGCATCAACACCCCGGCACTGCGCAATTTGCGGTCGCGCTCCCGGGCGGCGGTTCGCAATGACCCGTATGCCTTCAACGTCATCGACAAGCGCGTCAGCAACCTGATCGGCACCGGCATCACCCCTCGGCCCGCGACCGATGATGATGCCCTGCGCAAGCTGCTGCAGGAACTGTGGAGCGATTGGGTCGATGAGTCTGATGCGGATGACCACACCGACTTTTACGGCCAGCAGGCGCTAGTGGCGCGCACGGTGGAAACATCGGGCGAATGCTTCGTTCGGTTGCGTCCTCGCAGTCGGGACGAAGGTTTGGCGGTTCCGCTGCAGTTGCAGATCCTGGCGCCGGAGTTCGTGCCGCACGACAAATTCGAGAGCACCAAGAACGGCAACATCATCCGAGCCGGCATCGAGTTCACGCCCGGCGGCAAGCGGGTAGCGTATTGGATGTACCTGTCGCACCCGCGTGATGCGGCCTCGTTGAACGCCGGCTACAACCAGCTAGTGCGCGTCCCGGCCACGCAGGTGCTGCACATCTTCGAACCGGTCGAACCTGGCCAGTTGCGCGGTGTGCCGCGCTTGTCGCCGGTTCTGAAACGGCTACGCAGTTTGGACAACTACGACGACGCGGTGCTGTTCCGTCAGGAGGTGGCCAACCTGTTTGCCGGCTTCATCACTCGCCCCCCGCCGGAATCGGGACCCATGCCGCGCGACCCGGTTACCGGTGCGCCGCTGGTTACGGATCGCGATGGTTTTACGCCGATGGTCGCGCTCGAACCCGGCACCATGCAGGAACTCGGTCCGGGCGAAGAGGTGGAATTTTCCAAGCCGCCGGACGCGGGCAACAACTACCCGGACTTCATGCGTCAGCAGTTGATGGCTGCAGCGGCGGGTAGCGGTACGCCTTACGAGATCCTTACCGGCGACATGCGCGGAATAAACGACCGAGCATTACGGGTGGTGCTCAACGAGTTTCGGCGCCGCCTGGAACAACTGCAATTCAGCGTGTACGTCCATCAACTTTGCCGCCCGGTGCGGGCCGCGTGGATGGATATGGCGGTGCTGTCGGGTGTTCTGGTGCTGGACGATTACGCACAGAAGCGCCGCCAATACCTGCGCACTCGCTGGGTACCGCAAGGCTGGGCCTATATCCAGCCGGTTCAAGATGTACAGGCAAGAGCGATGGAGGTGAGAGCCGGTTTTTCGTCGCGCAGCGAGATGGTCTTGCGTACCGGCTACGACGCCGAAACGGTCGATCTGGAAAACGCCGCCGATCTGAAGCGGGCCGCATTGCTTGGCCTCAACTACAACACCCTTGATGCCGTCGAAGACACCGACGACAAGGAGCAACCATGAGCAAGAGCGCGAAACCGCGTATTTACAACCGCGCCGGCAAACGCGTCGAGGTCAAGGACAAGACCTGGTACGCCGTTCATGCCAGCGGCGAGGCCACCGAGCGAGTGATCGAGGTCTTCGTCTATGGCGAGATCGGCGCGTGGGGTATCACTGCTAATCAGTTCGTGCAGGATCTGCGCGCCATGGATGATGGTGTGTCACCGGTGGTCGCCGCGTTCAACAGTATCGGCGGTGACCTGTTCGACGGTCTGGCCATGCACAACGCGCTGTCGCGGCTTGGCGAGCGCTGCACCGGCCGGATCGATGCACTGGCAGCGAGCGCCGCCAGTGTGGCTGTGTGCGGTGCCCACCGTGTGGTCATCGCTTCCAACGCGATGTTGATGATCCATAACCCATGGACTTACGCCTCCGGTGATGCGGAGGACTTCCGCAAGGTGGCCGACGTTCTCGACCAGACCATGGAAGCGATCATTGCGGCGTACAAGGCCAAAGCGCCCGACATTGATGAGGTGGAACTGCGGCGTTTGGTGGCGGCTGAAACCTGGCTGACCGCCAACGAAGCGGTGGCATTGGGACTGGCCGATGAGGTGGGCGACGGCGTCAAGGTCAAAGCCTGTCTCGGTCAAGGCGCGGTGCTGCAACGATTCCAGAACGCACCGGCTGATTTGCTGGCCCAGCTCGACGAGGCTCCCGAGCCGGATCCGGATCTTGATCCTGTCGATCCTCCGCTGGTGCCGCCCGTCGTAGACTCGGCCAAGTTGGCATTGATGGTCACTCAGCGCTGCACGGCGGCGGGTATCAGCAACCTGATCGAGCCGCTGCTCAAGTCCACCCAGCTTGAAAGTGAAGAGATCGTTTTGGCGGGTCTGGCACGCGCCAAGGCGATTAACGACCTCTGCGTGGCCGCGCGGCTGCCTGAATTCAGCGCCGAGTATGTCGCGGCAGGTCTGGATGCGCCGGCGGTGCGGGCGCGTCTGTTCGACAAGATTGTCACCAGCGGTAAGGGCTTTGAAATCGACAACAGTCTGCCGCTGGCGGACGATCCGGCACCCAAGGTGCTGGCCAAACAACCTGACCCCAACTCGATTTGGGCTGCCCGCCAAGCGGCTCAAACTGGAACCGCGCGCGGCGCGAAAGGAGCATGAGCATGACCATCAAACAGGAACCGATGCACGCAGGTGAATTTCTGCTGTCTGAAGGCGCCGGCACTATTTCGCGTGAAGCGATCAACGTCGCCGCCGGTCCAGCGTTGTGGCCGGGACAAATCCTCGGGCTGGTGACCGCCTCCGGTGAATTCGCCCCCTACGAACCGACGGCTGAGGACGGCACCGAAAACGCCGTCGCCATTCTCTACGGCCCGCTTGGCGAATCCGATGTGGTGCGTCGCGGCCGCGCCGTGGTGCGGTTGGCCGAGGTCAGCGAAGCGCATTTGACCGGCCTCGATCTGGCTGCCGAGAAAGCCCTGGCCGCACATTCGGTGATCGTCCGCTAAGACGCTTCCTTCTTTCATATGCATCCCGCCGCGTGCGGGATTTTTCGTTTCTGGAGAGTACCCATGGCCGATATCGCCATTTTTGAAGACGACGCGTTTACCGTTACCTCGCTGACCGCTGCACTCAATGATCAACCCTACCTGCCGGGGCGTATCAGCGCCTTGGGCCTGTTCCGCGAGGAAGGCATTACAACCCTGACCGTGCAGATTGAAAAGGACGGTGACACTCTGGCACTGGTGCCGGCCGGTGAGCGCGGTGGTTCCGGTCTGGTGGTTGCTGCCAGCAAGCGCACTTTAATCCCGTTCAACACTGTGCATCTGCCGGAGCGCTTCACCATCAAGGCGGATGAGATTCAGGGCATTCGTGCCTTCGGCACTCGTACCGAACTGCAGGCGGTGCAGGATGTGGTCAATACTCGCCTAGCCAAGGCGCGTCGCCAGTTGGACGCCACGCATGAGTTCCAGCGAATGGGCGCTCTCAACGGCCTGATCCTTGATGCCGATGGCCAAACCCCGCTGTTGGACATCTATGCGTCCTTCGGTGTGCAGCGTCAGAAGATGTCCATGGGGCTGGCTGATGCCGGTACCGAGCTGCGGGTCAAGTGCGGCGAAGCGCTGGACATGCAGGAGGATGCGCTGGGCAGCGTGACCAGTACCAGTTCGCGCGCTTTCTGCGGCAAGAACTTCTGGAACAAGCTGATTGTTCACAAGTCGGTCAAAGAGACCTACCTCAACAGTCAGCAAGCGGCAGCGCTGCGTGGTGACGCCCGGGAAAGTTTCGAATTCGGCGGCATCATCTGGGAGCGTTACCGTGGCAAGGTCGCCGGCGTTTCCTTCGTCCATGACGATAAGGCGTTGCTGGTGCCGGAAGGCGTGCCCGATTTGTACATCTCGGCGTTTGCGCCGGCCGACTACATGGAAACGGTCAACACGCAGGGCATTCCCTACTACAGCAAAATCGAGCCGATGCAGTTCGGCAAGGGCATGGCCGGTGAGGCGCAGTCCAACCCGCTGCACCTATGCACTCGACCGCGAGCCCAGATCACGCTGGAACTCTGACCATGGGCTTTCGCGATCTGATCGCCGAGGTCGATGCGGTGGTGTTCGAAACCTTGGGCGATACCGCACGGATCGAGGGTCGCGAAGAACCAGTGTTCGGCATGTTTGCCGCGCCGTGGCTGCAACCCAAGTTCGGCAAGCTCAATACCGGATTGCGCGAGCCGCGCTTCGAGATCCGCGTCAGCGATTCGCAAGGTCTGGAGCAGGGCATGCTGGTCAGCGTTGACTTACCTGCCTTGGACGGTGGCGGTGACTACGATCTGATCCAGCTCGAGCCGAGCGGTGACGGTCTGGTCGCGCTGATTCTGAGGTTGCGGCCATGAGCGTCGGCAGCTATTTCAAACCCTCGGCCGGGGGCGGGATGATCTCTATCCAGTCCTCGGCCGCAGATTTTCAGGCGTTCCAAGACTTTGCCAAGGTGGTGCCGAAAGCGGCTGCTGCGGCGCATCGGCGCGCGATCAACAAGACGTTGGGCTGGTTGCGCACGCACATTGCCCGAGCCGTCAGTCGGTCAGAGCGCATTGCTGTTGCAGCGGTGCGTCAGCGGTTGCGCAGCTATCCGGTTTCCGGCGGTGCCGCGAGCGGCAAACTGTGGTTCGGTTTGAACTCCATCGAATCCAGCCGGATCGGCCGGGCGCGGCAGACCGGGAGCGGTGTGTCGGTGGCGGGGCGGCGTTATGAAGGTGCCTTTCTCAAGAAGGTCTACGGCAACAAACCCGACATCTGGATCCGCACAGCCTCCAAGCATTTCAACGGGGACGACTACCCGGACAGCACGGTGTCCCCCGGTCGCGGGCCGAGTTCGGGTTGGGTCGCCGAAAACGGTAGTCGTTTCCCGCTGGCCAAAGCCAAGGTGTCGCTGGAGCAAGCCCGGCCGCATTTCGACAGCTGGGTCAAAAAGGCAGATGAGCGTCTGCTGGAGATTCTCAAACAAGAACTCAACTTTGAGCTGCAGAAATACCTTAAGAGGATCGGCAATGTCTGAAGAACCGTTCAGCCTGGACCAGTTTTATCGGGCGGTAGAACAGCATCTGCGTACCCACTTGCCTGGCGTGCAAACCGTCACAGCCTGGCCAGACATTAAGGATCGCGTGTTGCTGCCAGCGGTGTTTCTGGAGGTGGCCGAGATAGAGCCGGGTAAAGATATCGGCACCGGTGAAACCTCGCTGGTGTGCAAGTTCGAGGCTCGGATCATTGTTGACCCGATCAAGGCGCACCATCATCAACAGGCCGTGCAATTGGCGACGCAGTTGGCGGTGCTGCTGCGTTCGCAGACGTGGGGGTTGGCAGTTGAACCCGCCGAGTTTGTGCAATCGCTGCAGGACTGGACCCAGCCGCACCTGGATGGATACACGGTGTGGCTGGTGGAGTGGACTCAGCAGGTTTATCTCGGCCTTGAGGAATGGCCGTGGCCGGACGAGCCGCCGGGGTCGTTGGTGTTGGAAGTCGATCCGGGTGACGGGCAATTCAGGCCGGAGGATCTCCCGTGAGTTACGCGAGCGCCCAGCATGACCGCATGATCGCGGGTGCGGTAAAGGCTTGCTACGTGGTCGCGGTGGATCTGTCCGCTTCGCCGCCGGTATGTCGCGTGTCGGATGGCAGTGAATGGGTCAGCGCCTGGGTGCGGTGGCACAGCATCGCCGCCGGCAAGGCCAGGCACTGGCGGGCGCCGTCTTTGGGCGAGCAGGGCAGTTTGATCAGTCCCAGCGGTGACGTGTCACAAGGCACGTTTGTCCCGGGCCTGTATGGGAATGCCGGACCGCCGCCGGACAACCGCGACCACGTCGAGGTCTGGCGTTTCGATGATGGCGGCTCGCTGATCTACGACTGGCAGGCGAAGTCTTACACCATCACCCTGCCGAGTGGCACGGTGGCGATCAAGGTCGGCGGCACGGACGTCGTCGTTACGGATAACGCGGTAACGGTGAAGTCGGGAATGATCGATCTTGAAGCGACCGTGAATATCAAAGGGCCTGTCAATATCGACGGCCCGTTATCCGTAACGGGCAACATTGACGGCGCTGGCAACATCATGGCCGCCGGCAACAGCGACAACCACCACAAGCATTAACCCAAACATTTATCCAGCCCGCCCAGTGCGGGCTTTTTCATGCCTGGAGAAACACATGGCCAAGATCGATACGAACGTCACTGAGGTGCAAGCGTCCTCTGAGCCAGTAATTGCATCCTCAATGTTCTCATCGCCGGAGTTCTTGAAATTCCGCGACAAGCTCTACACGTCGCGACTGGTGATCGTGCCCGGTACTGACCGTTCCTATCCTGTCGAGAAGGCGACGGTCGAGGTGCCGGCCTCCGACATCGAAGCGGTCAAGTTCCTGAAAGCCAGCGAAGAATACGAGCCGTTAAAGGAGTGACATCGATGATCGGAATGGATCGCCACACCGGCCAGCCCATTTCCGGCATCGAGCACTTGCGCCAATCCATCGCAGACATCTTGGGCACGCCGCTGGGCAGTCGCCGGCACCGTATGGAGTACGGCAGCAAGCTGCGCCGGTTTGTCGATTTGCCCGTTAACGAGGGCTGGAAAAGCGCCGTACAGGCTGAAGTCGCCCGCGCTCTAGGGCGCTGGGAGCCGCGTTTGAAGCTGGATCAGGTGCGCGTTATTTCCGTCATTGGCGGGCAAATCAATCTGCAAATAGTCGGGAAGTACCTGGGCGACAGCGTCACGTTGGAGGTGGCCGCATGAGTACCGTTGATCTGTCGTCGTTGCCGGCACCTACCGTGTTGGAGCCTCTGGACTTCGAAGAGGTTTATCAGAACGGGTTAGGCGTGTTTCGCGGGTACATGGGTGGCAACTGGACGGCCGCGCTGGAAAGCGATCCAGTGGTCAAGACGCTTGAGGTCGGGGCTTATATCAAGGTCGGCAACCGCGCCCGGGTCAATGACGCCGGCAAGGCGCTACTGCTCGCGCACGCCATTCGCGGTGACCTCGATCAGTTGGGGGCTAACGTCAATCTGAAGCGCCTGGTTATCCAGGCCGAGGATCTGCTGGCGGTGCCGCCGGTGCCCAAGGTCATGGAAGAAGACGACCCGTTTCGCGAACGCATCCAGTTGGCCTATGAGGGCTTGACCACGGCCGGCCCGCGTAACAGCTACATCCTGCACGCGCGTAACGCCTCGGGGCTGGTGGCGGATGCCACGGCTGAAAGCCCGGAGCCTTGTTACGTTACGGTAACGGTGCTGGGGCTGGACGGGGAAGGCGAAGCGTCGCCGGATCTGCTGGCGACGGTGGCCGCTGCGTTGAATGACGATGACGTGCGCCCGGTCGGTGATCGGGTGACCGTGCAGAGTGCGCAGGTGATCCGCTACGAGATTGACGCCATCTTGCATATGACCGGCGCCGGCCCGGAAGTGGACGCCAGTTTGGCCGAAGCGAAAAGGCGATTGGCCGGCTGGATCAATCCACGCAAGCGGCTGGGCGTCGAGGTCGCACGCTCCGCTGTTGACGCTCAGTTGCACGTTGCCGGCGTTGCCCGGGTTGAGTTGGTTGGGTGGCAGGATTTGGCCCCGACCAAGGCTCAGGCGGCGTTCTGCACGCGCTACAACGTGAGGCTGGCGGGCTGATATGAAAAGTCTACTGCCGCTCAACAGCACGCAACTGGAACGGGCCATGGAGGCCGCGTTTTTCGAAAAGACGATTGTCCCGCTGCGCGACCTCTACAACCCCGACACCTGTCCGGTGCATCTGCTGCCGCATCTGGCGTGGGCGTGGTCAGTGGATCGCTGGGATTACCGGTGGACCGAGGCCACCAAGCGCGCGGCAATCAAGGCGTCGTTTTACATCCACAAGCACAAGGGCACCAT
>NZ_CAXAPT010000006.1:0-374879 GCF_963970475.1 Pseudomonas sp. EA_5y_Pfl2_R50
TTCTTTTCGGTCACTTGATTGACTGCTTGGATTTTGAATTCTTCGGGATAACGCGGGTTGCTCATGGCACCTCCTGATTGGCCTCATTTTAAGGCATGGAGGTGTCTACGAAACCCGGGGCGATTCACTTTGGTGAGGTTGCAGCGCAAAAATTCAGATCAATTGCAGAGCCTTTTTCCACCATGAGTTCACAACCGTGCGGTTTACCAGTTCTCGCTCCGTCACCATGTGTGGCACATCTTGTAACCTAATCCACAGCTGATTATTCCAGTGCAACAAACTCAACGTCATGTCCGGCCAACTGAGCAGGCTGAGGTGTGGGCGTTCGCTTGTGTTGGGGTGTTGGGCGTCGCGCAGGGTGGGGATGACTTGATGGGTGAGCCATTCGCGCAGGGCTCGGTATTCGGGGCAGTAGTGGTAGACGAGGAGGGCGTAGATGCCTGATTCGCTGATCAGCAGGGTGTTTTCGATCTGGTTGTGGATCAGGGTTTTGCGGGTTTGGTATTGGTCGGGGTCGAGTTTTCGCAGGATGCGTTCGTTTAGGTAGATGTGGAGCAATCGCCCGAGGTCGCGGGCGGAGAACCAGGGTTGGTTCTGGATGAGAAGGGCGTGGAGGGGGAGTTTGTGGCGGGTGAAGATGCTAGGTGTCAGGTAGTTTTCGTCCATGGTTCAGTTCTCGAATTCAAGTGAAGAAAACTGCTTCTGTTCGTCGCCAAACGAAAAGGGTGGCAGCTATGCGCGGGTTGGCGAACCGGTGAATTCGAAACCGGCAGACCCTGAGGTCTCCCACGCAAAGCCGCCATAACTCGTTGAGAGAAAAAACCTCTCTGTGAGTTTAGTTGCATTGCGTCAAATTCGATCCAGGTCGCCAAACCCGGTGCTGAACATTCAGCATCGGGTGAGCTTAGAAACCTGGGCTTTTCGGCGCAATCGGACGGCGGTGGTGCAGTGTGTAGGACGTTGCCGGGATTTTTGCAGGGCTGCGCATCAAAAGATTGAGCCCGCGCTAATTCCTACACATGAAGCTGAAGGTCGTGCCGACCTTCAATCGCTAGCAGGCTAGCTCCCACAGGGAATTGCGGTGTTATTCCGCAGGCGGCGTCAGCTTGGCTTCCATCTCGGCGACTTTGGCTTCGAGGCTTTCGAGGCGAGCGCGAGTGCGGGCCAGCACCACCATCTGACTATCAAACTCTTCACGGCTGACCAGATCGAGTTTGCTGAAGGCGCTCTGCAGCAGCATCTTGAACTGGCTTTCGATTTCGGCTTTCGGCAGCGGGGTGTCGCCGCTGAACAGGCGGGAGGCGGTGCCGCTCAGGGCGTCGAGGAAGTCTTTGGGCGCGAGCATGGTAGATGTCCTGGAAACAATGGCCGGCAGTGTATCACGCAGTGTCTATAGTCAATCCCGTGGTCAGGGATGCACGCTTTTCGCGCAGCCGGACGGACGGTGACGCACCGTTGTTGTGCGTATCCACCGAGCCTTTTGCGCGCGATGGCTTGCAGCAGCGGCCAAGGGATTGAAATCAGGGGATTTTGGCGAGATGGCAAGGTTTCTGCTTAGTCACCTTCGACCCATGCACTGATGCAGTCGCTGTGACGAATGCAGTGCGGCAGACGGAGCGGGGAGTTTCGTCAGCAGCGGTTAGCTGGCGTCAGTCGGGCAGGTAAGGCCGACGATGCGTTACAAAGCCAGGCACTGCGCTTAGACTTGAGTCGGGTTTGTTTTCCTGGGGCAAGTCCACCAATTCGGGAGAGAGTTTCATGAAGCTAGTCACTGCCATCATCAAGCCGTTCAAGTTGGACGACGTGCGCGAGTCGCTGTCCGAAATCGGCGTGCAGGGCATTACCGTTACTGAAGTCAAAGGCTTCGGCCGGCAGAAGGGTCACACCGAGCTGTATCGCGGCGCGGAATATGTGGTCGATTTTCTGCCCAAGGTGAAAATCGACGTGGCCATCGACGACAAGGATCTGGATCGGGTGATCGAGGCGATCACCAAGGCGGCCAACACCGGCAAGATCGGTGACGGCAAGATCTTCGTGGTCAATCTGGAACAGGCGATTCGCATCCGTACCGGCGAAACCGATACCGACGCGATCTAAGCGCCGCCACAAACCCCAACGCCCCAGGAGAAAACAATATGACTCTGCGTAAATTCGCAGGGCTAGGAGCCCTGTTGTCCATCGTAATGCCAAGCCTTGCAATGGCGGCAGACGAAGTGGCGGCCCCAGTCCTCAATTCCGGCGACACTGCCTGGATGCTCACCTCGACAGCCCTCGTGCTGTTCATGACCATCCCGGGCCTGGCGCTGTTCTACGGCGGCATGGTTCGCTCGAAAAACATTCTTTCCGTGATGATGCAGTGCTTCGCCATTACCGGTCTGATCAGCATCCTGTGGGTCATTTATGGCTACAGCATTGCGTTCGACACCACCGGCATGGAGCAGGGCGTCGTCAACTTCAACTCGTTCTTCGGCGGCATGGGCAAGGCGTTCCTCGCCGGTGTCACGCCTTCGAGCCTGACAGGTCCCGCGGCGCTGTTCCCTGAGGCGGTGTTCATCACCTTCCAGATGACCTTCGCGATCATCACTCCGGCGCTGATCGTCGGTGCGTTCGCCGAGCGGATGAAGTTCTCCGCGATGCTGATCTTCATGGCTATCTGGTTCACCCTGGTTTACGCGCCAATCGCGCACATGGTCTGGTCCGGCAACGGTGGCCTGATGTGGGACTGGGGCGTACTCGACTTTGCGGGCGGCACCGTGGTGCACATCAACGCCGGTGTGGCCGGTCTGATTGCCTGCCTGGTACTGGGCAAGCGCAAAGGCTTCCCGACCACCCCGATGGCTCCGCACAACCTCGGTTACACCCTGATGGGCGCGGCAATGCTGTGGGTTGGCTGGTTTGGCTTCAACGCCGGCTCCGCTGCAGCAGCCAACGGCACCGCCGGCATGGCGATGCTGGTGACTCAGATCGCTACCGCTGCTGCCGCGCTGGGCTGGATGTTTGCCGAGTGGGTCACCCACGGCAAGCCAAGCGCTCTGGGCATCGCCTCGGGTGTGGTGGCCGGTCTGGTCGCGATTACTCCGGCTGCCGGCACCGTGGGCCCGATGGGCGCCCTGGTGATTGGTCTGGCGGCGGGCGTAGTGTGCTTCTTCTGCGCCACCACCCTGAAACGCAAACTCGGTTATGACGATTCCCTGGATGCCTTCGGCGTGCACGGTATCGGCGGTATCCTCGGCGCGATCCTTACCGGTGTCTTTGCTGCGCCGGCTCTGGGTGGCTTCGGCACCGTCACCGACATCGGTGCGCAAGTCTGGATTCAGATCAAGGGCGTTGGCTTCACGGTGATCTACACCGCGATCGTCACCTTCATCATCCTCAAGGTACTGGACGCCGTAATGGGTCTGCGTGTAACCGAGGAAGAAGAGTCGGTCGGTCTCGATCTGGCGCAACACAACGAACGCGGCTACAACCTGTAAGTACGCGCACTCAAAAACTTGCCCGGCTCGCCGGGCATTTTTTTGTCTGGAATTTGTCATTGAAAGCACAGCTGAAAGGTTTTTTCCTACGGCTTTGGTCGTGTTTACGCCGAACGTTTTTCTGCGGCCAAAGGCTTACACCATTGCAGGAATATTAGGCCCTTTGTTTTTTCCCAGAGCGCGCTAGAATGCGCCCCGAACGTGCGGAGAACTGTATGTGGCAACAGACTCTGATAACCCTGCGGGCCAGGCCCCGGGGCTTTCATCTGGTAACGGACGAGTTACTCGCCGGGCTGCCTGAACTCAGGAAGTGCCGGGTCGGTCTGTTGCATCTGTGGCTGCAGCATACCTCGGCGTCGTTGACCATCAACGAGAACGCCGATCCGGCGGTACGTCGCGACTTCGAACGATTTTTCAATCGTCTGATCCCACAAGGAACAGACGGCTATGAGCATAACGACGAAGGCCTGGACGACCTCCCGGCGCACTTCAAGGCCAGCGTGCTTGGCTGCCAGATCAGTCTGCCGGTTTCGGCAGGTCGCCTGGCAGTGGGAACCTGGCAGGGCGTTTATCTGGGCGAGCACCGTGATCATGGCGGTGCCCGTAAAGTCCTCGCCACCTTGCACGGTGAAGGGGCATAAACCGTTGGTCACCAATGGTTACTGATTTTTTTCCGGCGACTTTCGACAGTCGCCAAAGCTGGTCTATAACTAATCTGCTTTTCGCAAGTCATGAGGTAGAACATGAGCGACGATGATCTGGAAAACGACGACCTCGAAGTAGGCGACGAAGACGAGGCCGAGGAAGGTCTGGAAGCAGCAGCGGAAGACGTTGCTGAAGACGATGGCGGTGACGATACGCCGGCGCCGGCTGCCAAAGGCAAAGCCAAGGCTGCGGTGTCGGTGGACGAATTGCCGAGCATCGAAGCCAAGAACAAGGAGCGCGACGCCCTGGCCAAGGCCATGGAAGAATTCCTTGCACGCGGCGGCAAGGTGCAGGAAGTGGAGGCCAATGTGGTCGCCGATCCGCCCAAGAAGCCGGACAACAAGTACGGCAGTCGCCCTATCTGAGGCGTGCCGCTCGCTTGCTGAAAAAGCCCGCCGTCGCTGCGGGCTTTTTCATGCCTGAAATAATCCCGTCGAAGTGGACGCAATTTCCCTGTGGGAGCGGGCTTGCTCGCGAATGCGGTGTGTCATTCAATTGATAGTTCGACTGGCACGACCTCTTCGCGAGCAAGCCCGCTCCCACAGGGGGTAATCGATCAGTTCGAGATTGAATTCCAGTGCGCAAGCACCGCCGGCAAATCAGTCAGGCTGCGGATTTCGGCATCGGGCAGACGATCCGCCTCCCAGACCTTGCCCGCCGGGTTGAACCAGATCGCGCGCATGCCCGCCTGCTGCGCCCCGGCGATGTCATCGCCCGGATGATCACCTATGTGCACGGCGGTTTGCGCAGTAGCGCCGCCACGCTGTAACGCTTCATGAAACAACCGGGCATCCGGTTTGGCGATGCCGATATCTTCCGCGCACAACGCAAACTTGAAGTAATCCGCCAGCCCCAGCCGACGCACATCGGCATTGCCATTGGTGACCACGCCAAGCGCGTAATGGTTGGCAAGAATCTCCAGCACTGGCTCGACTTCGGGGAACACCTCGATCTGATGCCGCGCATGCAAAAACACTTCAAAACCCTTGTCTGCCAGGTCGGTTGCTTCGCCATGGGCGTATCCCGCGTCTTCCATCGCATGAAACAACACTCGCCGACGCAGGGCGCTGATCCGATGCTTGAGCTGCGGCTCGTTGGCCAGCACTCGCTCGCGGATTGCCCACAAATGCTCCACCGGCACCGCGCCCAGGTTCGGCGCGTGCTCGCTCAGCCATTCGCGCAATACCGCTTCGGCGCTGACGATCACCGGGGCGGTGTCCCACAGCGTGTCGTCGAGGTCGAAGGTGATCAAATGGATGCTCATGAATCGTCGCCTTTCATGCGTTTGGCCCGTGGATGGGCGCTGTCGTAGACCGCCGCCAGGTGCTGGAAGTCCAGATGGGTGTAGATCTGCGTGGTCTTGATGTCCGAGTGGCCAAGCAGCTCCTGCACCGCGCGCAGGTCCTGCGAGGATTCCAGCAGGTGGCTGGCGAATGAGTGCCGCAGCATGTGCGGGTGCAGGTTCTGCCCCAGTTCACGCTCGCCGGCCAGTTTGACCCGCACCTGAATCGCTCGCGGGCCGAGGCGTCGGCCTTGCTGACTGACGAATACGGCGTCATCTGCAGGATGGGTCATGGTCCGCAGCGGCAGCCATTGTTCGAGGGCTTCGCGGGCCTTTTTACCCACCGGCAGCAGTCGTGTTTTGCTGCCCTTGCCGAGCACTTGAACCATGCCGTCCGCCAGATCGAGCTGATCGAGATTGAGCCCGGTCAGTTCGGAAAGGCGCAGGCCGGAGGAATAGAACAACTCCAGAATCGCCTGATCCCGACGTGCGAGAAAATCGTCCTCGACCGCACCTTCCAGCAGTTGCAATGCGCGGTCAGTGTCGAGGGTTTTCGGCAGGCGACGCTCACCTTTCGGCGGCGCAAGACCGGTTGCCGGATCATGGTCGCAAAGGCCTTCGCGATTCAGGTAGTGATAAAGCCCGCGTACCGCCGAGAGCAGTCGGGCGAGGCTGCGCGAGGACTGACCTTGCGCATGCAAGCGGGCGATCAGGCTGCGCAGACGCTGAATGTCCAGCGCCGTCCAGCTGTCGATGTTCTGCTTGATGCACCAGCCGAGGACTTTATCGAGGTCGCGGCGGTAGGCCGATAGCGTGTGCGGCGACACCTGTCGCTCACTGCGCAGGTGTTCGCAGTAAGCGTCCAGTTGTCGTTCCATGTTCAGCGTACCGAGCGCAGGGAGCTGTTGACCCGTGGCAGCACGCGGCCCATGACTTCGGCGATGTAGCTGAGGAACAGCGTGCCGACCGAACTCTTGTAGTGCTGCGGATCACGGCTGGCGATGGCCAGAATGCCGTGGATGCCCTGATGGCTGACCGCGACGACGGCGGTGGAGCCGATCTGCTTGCGCTGTTCTTCGCCGAACAGGAAGTCCAGTTCGTGTTCGCGCAGGCTGCCGCTGACGCTTTTGCCTTCGGTGAGCAAGCCACCGATGGCGACTTGGGCGTCGGCGTGGGTGACCCAGCGACCGACCGGTGCCGGGTTGTCGCCGAGCAGGATCAGGCTGACAAAAGGCACCTGAAAATCCTGGCGCAGGCTGTCTTCGACGCTGATCACCACGTCTTCGAGACTGCTGGCGTCCATCAGCGAAAGAATGAGGCGGCGGGTCTTGTCGAACAGGCGGTCATTGTCCCGGGCGACGTCCATCAACTGCGAGAGGCGGTGACGCATCTCGATGTTGCGGTCGCGCAGGATGGTCATCTGCCGCTCGACCAAGGACACCGTGTCACCGCGTCGGTGGGGGATGCGCATGGCGGGCAGCAGTTCTTCGTGCTCGACGAAGAAGTCCGGATGAGCCTCCAGGTATGCGGCAACCGCTGCCGCCTCCAGGCTCTCGGACGCTGATTCGTCGGACTGTCGGGCGGGTACCTGAGGCTTATCGGTCATGGTTTCTGCTCACTCAAAGACGTACTTGTCCTTCATATACACGCACTGCCGGGCCGGTCATCAACACCGGTTGGCCAGGGCCCGCCCATTCAATGGACAGACGCCCGCCGGGCAGGTCGATCAATAGTGGCGAATCCATCCACCCCTGGCTGATCGCAGCGACAGCCGCTGCACACGCGCCGGTGCCGCAGGCCTGGGTTTCCCCGGCGCCACGTTCCCACACGCGCAACTGCGCGCGATTGCGGTCAATGACCTGGAGAAACCCGACGTTCACACGCGCCGGGAAGCGCGGATGATGCTCGATTTTCGGCCCCAGCTCATGCACCGGTGCGCTGTTGATGTCCTGCACGCGCAATACGGCGTGCGGGTTGCCCATCGACACGGCGGCCAGTTCGACCGTGGTGCCGTCGACTTCCAGCTGATAGCTGGTGGCCTGCGCTGGCGCGTCGAACGGAATGTCCGCCGGCACCAGGCGCGGAGCGCCCATGTTCACGCCGATCTGGCCGTCGTTACGCACGTCCAGCTCGATGATGCCGCCCTTGGTCTCGACGCGAATCTGCCGTTTCGCGGTCAGGCGCTTGTCCAGTACGAAGCGGGCGAAGCAGCGCGCACCGTTGCCGCACTGCTCAACCTCCGAGCCGTCGGAGTTGAAGATCCGGTAACGGAAGTCCACGTCCGGATTACTCGGCGCTTCAACGATCAGCAACTGGTCGAAACCGATGCCGGTATGGCGGTCGCCCCATTGCTTGGCGTGCTTGGGCTGAATATGCGCGTGCTGGCTGACCAGGTCGAGGACCATGAAGTCATTGCCCAGTCCGTGCATTTTGGTAAAACGCAGCAGCATGGGTTACTCCGGCAGCAGGCTTTCGCCGGCAAACAGCTCGGCCACGGTTTCGCGGCGACGCACTTCAAAAACCTGGTCACCGTCTACCAGCACTTCAGCGGCGCGGCCACGGGTGTTGTAGTTGGAACTCATCACAAATCCGTAGGCCCCGGCCGAATGCACGGCCAGCAGATCGCCTTCTTCCAGCGCGAGCTCACGATCCTTGGCGAGGAAATCGCCGGTTTCGCAGATCGGGCCGACGATGTCGTATAGGCGCGCAGCGCTGTCACGCGGTTTGACCGCGGTGACGTCCATCCACGCCTGATACAGCGCCGGGCGGATCAGGTCGTTCATTGCCGCGTCGACGATGGCAAAATCTTTGTGCTCGGTGTGCTTGAGGTACTCGACCTGAGTCAGCAATACGCCCGCGTTGGCAACGATGAAACGGCCCGGCTCGAACACCAGTGCCAGATCACGACCATTGAGACGCTCGCGCACGGCTTTGATGTAGTCGGCAGCCAATGGTGGCTCTTCATCGCGATAACGCACGCCCAGGCCACCACCGAGATCGATGTGGCGCAGGTGAATGCCGCAATCGCCGAGACGATCAACCAGATCCAGCAGACGGTCGAGGGCATCCAGGAACGGCGGCAGGGTGGTCAGTTGCGAGCCGATGTGGCAGTCGACACCGACCACTTCCAGGTTCGGCAGATGCGCGGCGCGCACGTACACGTCTTCGGCGTCGGCGATGGCGATGCCGAACTTGTTCTCTTTGAGACCGGTGGAAATGTACGGATGGGTACCGGCATCGACGTCCGGGTTCACGCGCAGCGACACCGGCGCACGAACACCCAGCTCGGCGGCGACCACTTGCAGGCGCTCGAGCTCGTCGGTGGATTCGACGTTGAAGCAATGCACGCCGACTTCCAGCGCGCGACGCATGTCGTCACGGGTCTTGCCGACACCGGAGAAGACGATCTTGTCGGCGCTGCCGCCAGCGGCGAGCACGCGTTCCAGCTCGCCACGGGAGACGATGTCGAAACCGGCGCCGAGACGGGCCAGGACATTCAGTACGCCGAGGTTGGAATTGGCCTTGACCGCAAAGCAGACCAGATGTGGCATGCCGGCCAGCGCATCGGCGTAGGCCAGATACTGGGCTTCGATATGCGCGCGCGAGTAAACATAGGTGGGCGTGCCGAAGCGGTCGGCGATGGCGGACAGCGCCACACCTTCCGCGAACAGCTCCCCGCCACGGTAGTTAAAAGCGTCCATGGCGATCCCTTAGTAGACGTCGTGCTTGTGTGCTTTTGAGGCAGGCTGCTTCTGCGAAGACTGGGCTTGCTCGGCCGGGTCCTGATCGTCATCCGGCAGGTACAGCGGGCCTTTTTGACCACAGGCCGAAACGAGGCAGGCAACCGCGACGAGCGCAGCAAGGGAAGAGATCAGGCGCTTCATGGCGAAATCCTTGAAAATGCGTTAATTGCGCCGGAGTATACCGGCCACCCGGCAGCTTGCCTATGCGAGGGGGCTCCCGTCCGGCGGGGCTCACTGTATGCGCGAAAACCCTTGTGGGAGCGAGCTTGCTCGCGAAAGCGGTGTGTCAGGCAACAATAATGTTGAATGTGCCGGCCATTCGCGAGCAGGCTCGCTCCCACCGGGTTGGGTGTTCGATGCCCTCACCGGTGCTTGGTCGTTAATCTTTGCAATCGGTCGGAAGCGTCCGTATCTTTCGGCGCTTGAGCCTGATCAGAACAATTTTTGAGGTTGCCGCAATGAGTTTGTCCGAAGCCCGTTTCCACGATCTGGTCGATGAAACCCAGGAAAAACTGGAAGACATCTTTGACGAAAGCGATCTGGATATCGATATGGAGAATTCGGCCGGTGTCCTCACCGTCAAGTTCGAAAACGGCTCGCAGCTGATCTTCAGCCGTCAGGAACCATTGCGTCAGCTATGGCTGGCGGCGGTGTCCGGTGGTTTCCACTTCGATTATGACGAAGAAAGCGAGCGCTGGATGTGTGACAAGAGCGAAGAGCAGTTGGGCGAAATGCTCGAGCGCATCGTCAAGCAGCAGGCCGGCGCCGATTTCGATTTCGAAGGTCTGTGATTCCGTGACTGACACCGCTCCCGTTCGTCCACCGAAGCCGCTTTACAGCAACATCAGCCCGGCCGTGCCTTCGCCGTGCAGCGGCGTGTGCCGACTGGATGAGCAGAAGGTTTGCCTGGGCTGCTTTCGCCATGTCGAAGATATTCGCGAATGGCGCTCGGCAGATGACGAGCGGCGGCGAGTGATTTGCGCACAGGCATCGCAGCGCAAACAGTGCGGCGGGGCGTGACTTGTATATTTTTTGAGCTGTGATAGTGTCCGAACACGCCTCAACCCATCGAGGCCTGGTGAAAACCCCGTCTTTTTTGGCGGGGTTTTGCTTTTTTTGTGTGCAGAAGAAAGGAGTCTGCCCGGATCATGACCGCACCTTCCATCACCCTTACCCGTCTGGACGTGCAACGTCTGGAGCGCCTGATCGACAACCTGAACGACAAAGACCAGGCTGCGCCGGGCGTGATTGCGCTGCAAACCGAGCTGGACCGCGCCGACACCGTGGTCGGCCACGATGAAGTGCCCGCCGATGTCGTGACCATGAATTCCCGCGTGCATTGCCGCGAAGAAGGCAGTGGCAAGGATTACCACCTGACGCTGGTGTATCCGAAGGATGCCAATGCCGATGAAGGCAAGATCTCGATCCTCGCACCGGTCGGCAGTGCACTGCTGGGGCTGAAAGTCGGTCAGCACATCGACTGGCCGGCGCCGGGTGGCAAGACCCTCAAACTGACCTTGCTCGAAGTCGAATCACAGCCAGCCAATGGCGGTGATTTCCGCGAGTAACCCCGCCTCAGACCTGTTCGAGCGCCTCGTTCAGGGCGCGCTCCAGGTCCGCCTTGTAGCGCAGATACAGGTTGCTTGAACTCTGCCCGTCACCGAGCAGCCCCGAGAGGTCGAGGTCGGTGATGTAGCAGCGATAGCGTTCGCTGTCGCGGCGCTGCTCGACAATCTCCCGGGCGACCACGCTGAACAGCTGGTCGCCATGTTCCAGCTCGCTGAATTCCCGTTGATTGCAATACAAGGTGACCTGCACTTCGCCCGGTGCGGCTTTGCCGACGATTGCCTGCACGTCGTAGAACGGCTTGTTCACCGGCGTCTGCGGCGCTGGCCGCGCTTCGACCCGGCGTGCGCGCCCCGGTCCCGAAGGCAATACCTGGTAATACAAGGTTTCGAGGCGCACATCCGGGCTGGCCTCCATCGGCAGCACGGCTTCGCGGCGAAACAGGATTGACTGCAGAAAACGTTGCAACGGCACCAGCAAACTCTGCTCGTCGTGGTACGGCAAATGTTGCTGCCACAGCGCGTTGAACTCATCCAGCACGTACAGCTCGGCCTGCTGCTCGGTGATCCGGTAGAACGCTTGAATGCATTGCGGCTGGCCCATTGGCAGGATCAGCGCGAGGTCGTGATCTTCCAGCGCCATCGGGTCCAGGTGCAGCGGACTGTAGCGCGGCTGCTCCTCGCCAAGGTAATCGAGCAGGGCTGGCAGGGTGGCAAGTGCGACGTGGTTGACCTGTCCCGGCACCAGTTCCAGCACGTGATAGTGCTGTTGCACCTGAATCAGGTAGCGATGGTTCAGTTCGCTGAGCAACAGATTCTGCGCGGTGTCGACGATTTCCTCGACGCGGCGGGCAATGAATTGCGCGCGGTTGTGGCAGAAACAACGCACCTTCAACGACGGCTGCAATGGCCCGAGTGGCAAGGTGTTCAGGTAATCGCGCAGGCAGTCGAGCAAGGCGTGCGGCCCGTCGAAGCGATTGACCAGCACTTCGTTCCAGCTGTTGAGCGTGACCTGATCCAGGGTCAGCACGAGGTTTTCGCGCACGCCGGCATAGCTCAGCGAATCAGTGCGCTCGGTGGTCATCAGGATATTCAGGTCGCGGTGATGCTTGAGCGGATCAATGCCGACGTTGACCAGAATCAGCACTTCACTCGGCACGGCGGCGCGCAGCAACGGCTCTTCGGCCACGGTGGGCAGGGGCAGGGCGATGCACTGCTGCAGGCTGCCGAGCAGGTTGAACAGTTCGAATTCGCTCAGGTCGCTGGTGCCGGGATGCAGGGCCAGGCGCGTGCTGCTGTCGATCACGCCGTTGCGGTGGCACCAGGTCAGCAGTTCGAGCAACTCGCGGCTGCGCTTGATCGGCGCGAAGTGCTCCCACTCCAGCGCGGTCAGACTGCCGTTGTACAGGCCCCATTGGGTTTGCCCGGGTTCCTTCTTGTTGCGCGACTGCACCAGTGTCAGGGTGTCTTCGGCCAGATCCGGGGCGATGCCGGGATTGATGAACTCGACCTTGTCGGCCTTGCGCTCGAACGCAGCGTAGAGACGACGGCCGAGTACGTTGAGATCGCGCTTGTTGATCAGGCTGACGGTTTGCTCGGTACGGGCGAACTGGGTCAGGAAGCGGTAGCTGTAATTCAGCTCGCTGACCAGCGCGCGGCGTTCGGCGCTGACCTGGCGCACCTTCCACTGGCTACGGCTGTCGAGCAGGGCGAGTTGCCGCTGATCCCAATGCCATTCGCTGGCCAGTCGTTCCAGCAGCGAACGTTGCCAGCCTTGGGTGCGGCTGTTGCCGGTGAGCTTGCGGTTGACCTTCAGGTAGAGCGCACGGCGCACCAGTTCCAGGCGCTCCGGCTCATGGCGCGCAGTCAGATATTCCTCGATGCGCCGGTACACGACCATGTACGGGTCCAGCTCATCGAGATCAAGCTGATTGGCGAACACAGCTTTCTTGAAACGCAGGCTCAGACACTGCACCTGTGGGTGTTCGCTGGCATAGACCTCGGTCAGCAGCAGTTTGAGTACTGATTTGTACGGTGACTCGATGCCCTTGAACAGCTGCCACAAACCGGCGCCGATGAACTCTCCCGGCGGAATAGTCGCCAGGTGCCCGAGGTCGAGGGTTTCGTCGGCGCGGATGAAGCGCTTGGACAGCAGGGTATGGGTGTACTGGTCGTAGGCGGTTTCTTCATACACCGGCACCAGCCACCAGATCGGCGTGCGCCCGGCGAGCCAGATCGCAGTGCGGTAAAACTCGTCCAGCAGCAGGTAGTGCTGAGTGGTGCCGCAGTTTTCCGAACTCAGTTGGGTGTCGCGTTCGCCTTTGACGAAGCGCACCGGGTCGATCAGAAAGAAATGCGCTTCGGCGCCCTGGCTGGCCGCCCAGGTTTCGAGCAACTGACATTTTTTGCTCAGTTCGGCGAGTTCGCTTTCACTCAGGTCCGGTGCGTGGCAGACCCACACGTCCATGTCGCTCTGATCGGCCTGCGCCAGCGTGCCGAGACTGCCCATCAGGAACAGGCCGTGAATCGGTCGCGGCGGGTTGCTGCCGTGGCGCGGCTTGTAGGAAAACGAACGGGTCAGGCGCTGGGCTTCGGCAAGCGCATCGGCGTCCGGTTCGTAATTGGACACACCGGCCGGCGTGCTGCCCGAGACATATCCCGGCAGCAGCGGATGATTGACGTGAAAGAACAGCGGCAGCAGCGTCAGCACCCCCTGCTGACGCGGCGACAAACCTTCCAGCGCACGGCCCAGGCGTCCTTCGTTGAGTTTGAGAAAACGCGCGCGCAACTGGTTGAGCACCTTGCGGTCGATTCCCTCGTCCAGGTCGGG
The DNA here is from genome assembly GCF_963970475.1 of Pseudomonas sp. EA_5y_Pfl2_R50. NCBI lineage: Bacteria > Pseudomonadati > Pseudomonadota > Gammaproteobacteria > Pseudomonadales > Pseudomonadaceae > Pseudomonas > Pseudomonas sp. EA_5y_Pfl2_R50. Next base: position 13,599 of record NZ_CAXAPT010000006.1, read on the forward strand.
GCGGATTTCGTGGGTGCGCGTCATGTCAGCTCAAACCGGCTCGCAGGCTCGGACGTAGAGGGTCTCGGAATGTCAGGCAGTTTAGCCTTAGCGCGGCGGGACGTTTAAGCTGAATTTGTTTTTTGACGTCAGATTTCTATCGCGGATGAGCAAGCGGGCCCGCGGAAATCCCGTGGCAGGAGTTCCCGTGGGCGAAGTCAGGGGGGGATCAGGCGGTTTCCTGCTCTCTCAGAATGGTCAGCACGGTTTGCACATTTTGTGCGGCATCGCGACCCAGGCTGGTCAGATAACCGCCATCAGGCTGGTCGGTGAGTTCTTTTTCAAAGAGGCGTTTGGCGGCGGCAATGTGTTTCGGGGCAGCGGTCTGATGAATTTTCAGGCCTTCCTGGGAACTGTCCAGGTTGAAGAGTGCGAGGACTTCCAGTTCGGCAACCAACTCAGGGGTAAGCGACATAAGGACTCCAGACTTTCTAGGAATTGGACGACAGCGTCCCTAAGGTGAACCCGCTTTTGCGGCATGTCCAGTGCTCAGATCAGGGATTTTGTCTTGAGGCGGATTCCAGTGTAGTCGGGGCTCAGGCGCAGGCCGAATGGATGGGTGACAAATTGTGTGGGGGCGGGCTTGCTCGCGAAAGCGATGTGTCATTCACCAATAAGTTGACTGATAAAACGCCTTCGCGAGCAAGTCGAATCGTCGCACCGTCGCTCCCACAGGGCGGAATGCGGTTTACTGCTTTTCTGGCGGCAGCTCAGGCAATGCACGCAGCGCCGCTTCGTACCATTGAGTATTGAATGCGCGATCTTCATCGAGCATCGCGTCAATTTCGTAGGCCAGTACGTGGGCCATCAGGTTGAGGATCTCTTCGCGTTCGACACCTACCAGCGTCAGTTTGTTGAAGGTCGCTTTGGCCGCTGGCGGGTTGTCGCTTTCGATCTGGTTCTCGATGGCTTCGATCAACGTAGCCTCGGTGAATTCTTCTTCGTCGTTGTCGATGTCTGTCGGCTCGCTCATGGCAGGCTCCTCAAGTAAAGGCGCCAGTTTAACCGCATTCAGGTGCGTGATGCTGCTGGCGGGAACCGCCCGGGGGATCTATAAACAGGCACTGCCCACCCCGCACGGCCTGGAGGCTATGTGATGCTCAAGCTTTACGGATTCTCAGTCAGCAACTACTACAACATGGTCAAACTGGCCCTGCTGGAAAAAGGCCTGCCCTTCGAGGAGGTCACCTTTTATCCGGCGCAGACCCCGGAGTCGCTGGCCATCAGCCCGCGCGGCAAGGTCCCGGTGCTGGGCGTCGACGGCGGTTTCATCAACGAAACGGCGGTGATCCTCGAGTTCCTCGAACAGACTCAGAAGGGCACACCGCTGCTGCCGAGCGACCCGTTCGAGCGCGCCCAAGTGTTGGCGCTGGCCAAGGAAATCGAGCTGTATATCGAGCTGCCGGGCCGTGCCTGCTATGGCGAAGCATTTTTCGGCATGACTTTGCCGGAGGCAATCAAGGAAAAAACCAAAACTGAATTGCAGCTGGGTTTTGCGGCGCTGGGCCGGCATGGCAAATTCGCCCCTTACGTGGCGGGCGACAGTCTGAGCATTGCGGATTTGTACTTCCTCTACAGCGTGCCGCTGGCCTGTGCGGTCGGGCAGAAGCTGTTCGGGATCGATTTGCTGGCTGAGATGCCGCAGGCGAAGGTACTGCTGGAGCGGCTTGAGCAGAATCCGCATGTGCAGAAGATTGCAGCGGACAAGGAAGCGGCGATGCCGGCGTTTTTGGCGATGATTGCTGCCAAGAAGTGAGATTTGTCGTGTTGTGAAGGACGCCTTCGCGAGCAAGCCCGCTCCCACATCTGGATTTATGTTGTACACAGAATCTGTGACCGACATAAATCCCCTGTGGGAGCGGGCTTGCTCGCGAAGCTTTTGCTTTTAGCGGCTGGCGATCAGAGCCTGACCGCGCACCACCGCAGCCTTGACCTGCGCCGGCGCAGTCCCGCCGATATGGTCACGGGCATTCACCGAGCCTTCCAGGGTCAGCACGGCAAACACGTCCTGCTCGATCTGATCACTGAACTGACGCAGTTCTTCCAGGCTCATCTCGGCCAGATCCTTGCCAGTATCCACGCCATATTTCACCGCGTGGCCGACGATTTCGTGGCAGTCACGGAACGGCAGGCCGCGACGTACCAGGTAATCCGCCAGATCGGTCGCGGTGGAGAAGCCGCGCAGCGCCGCTTCACGCATGATCGCGTGCTTCGGTTTGATCGCAGGGATCATGTCGGCAAAGGCTCGCAGCGAATCGCGCAGGGTGTCGGCGGCGTCGAACAGCGGCTCTTTGTCTTCCTGGTTGTCCTTGTTGTAGGCCAGTGGCTGGCCTTTCATCAGGGTCAGCAGGCCCATCAGCGCGCCGAATACGCGGCCGGTCTTGCCACGCACCAGCTCTGGCACGTCGGGGTTTTTCTTTTGCGGCATTATCGAGCTGCCGGTGCAGAAGCGGTCCGGCAGATCAATGAACTGGAACTGCGCGCTGGTCCACAGCACCAGCTCTTCGGAGAAGCGCGACAAGTGCATCATCGCGATGCTCGCGGCGGAGCAGAATTCGATGGCGAAGTCGCGGTCGGAAACGTTGTCCAGCGAGTTGCCGCCGACGGCGTCGAAACCCAGCAGTTGCGCGGTGTATTCGCGGTCTATCGGGTAGGTGGTGCCAGCCAGTGCGGCGCTGCCCAGTGGCATGCGGTTGGTGCGCTTGCGGCAGTCGACCAGACGTTCGTAGTCGCGGCTGAGCATTTCGAACCAGGCCAGCATGTGGTGCCCGAAGGTCACTGGCTGCGCGGTCTGCAGGTGGGTGAAACCGGGCATGATGCTCGCGGCTTCGCGCTCGGCTTGCTCCAGCAGGCCTTTTTGCAGACGGGTGATCTCGGCGAGGATCAGGTCGATCTCGTCACGCAGCCACAGGCGGATGTCGGTGGCGACCTGGTCGTTGCGGCTGCGCCCGGTGTGCAGCTTCTTGCCGGTCACACCGATGCGATCGGTCAGGCGTGCTTCGATGTTCATGTGCACGTCTTCGAGGTCGACACGCCAGTCGAACTGGCCGGCCTCGATTTCGCCCTGAATGGTGTTCAGGCCATCGATGATGCTGTCGCGCTCGGCATCGGTCAGCACGCCGACCTTGGCCAGCATGGTGGCGTGGGCAATCGAGCCCATGATGTCGTGGCGATACAGGCGCTGGTCGAAAGTGACGGAGGCGGTGAAGCGGGCGACGAAGGCGTCGACGGGTTCACTGAAGCGGCCGCCCCAGGACTGATTGGTCTTGTCAGTGCTCATGAATTCGCTCGTATCGGCTTGAAGAAAAAAGGCGTGAAACGCTGGCGCGGATAATAACAGGGTTGCCAATCCTGTCGCTGACACCGGTCGATACGTTTTTTCTCATGTTCGTGTCCAGCGTCGACGCAGGCTCCGAAGGATTTGCGCAAGGATATTTTCCGATTGAGCAATATCGTTCCGACGAACGTCTACAGTTGGACATAAGGGTTGGCGCCACTGCGGATCGTGCAAAGGCAAGGGCGCCGACTATAAGAAGGGGGAGTGGGTGGATTGTCTTTCGGCAAACCCGGTGAGAAACGCAGGAAAAAGCGGGCTTTGAGCGGTACGACCCGAACGCTGGCAAATATTGCTGGCCGACGTGCGGCACTTTTTGGCGCTCGGGCTAGTCTTAGCGTGGATCGCGGTGACGGACGTCACTTCACCTGTCTACGCTATCCTTGTGCGAGACTCACGCAGGAATCCAGCGCAATATGAATGTCCTGATCGTTGATGACGAACCACTGGCTCGCGAGCGCCTCAGCCGAATGGTGAGCGAACTCGAGGGTTACACAGTCCTGGAGCCTAGCGCCACGAATGGCGAAGAGGCGTTGGCGCTGATCGACAGCCACAAGCCGGATATCGTGCTGCTCGATATCCGTATGCCTGGCCTGGATGGCCTGCAGGTCGCTGCCCGTCTGTGCGAACGTGAGACACCGCCAGCTGTGGTGTTTTGCACCAGTCCCGATGAATTTGCCGTGGAAGCCCTGCAGGCCAGCGCCGTGGGCTATGTGGTGAAACCCGTGCGAACCGAACATCTGCATGACGCCCTGAAACGGGCTGAACGTCCCAACCGGGCGCAACTCTCGGCCCTGACCCGTCCTGCTGCCGAAAGCGGTAATGGCCCGCGCAGCCACATCAGCGCCCGCACCCGCAAAGGCATCGAGCTGATCCCGCTGGATCAGGTGGTCTATTTTATTGCTGACCACAAATACGTGACCTTGCGCCACGAGGCCGGTGAAGTGTTGCTGGACGAACCGCTCAAAGCCCTTGAAGACGAGTTCGGCGAACGCTTTGTGCGTATCCACCGCAATGCCCTGGTCGCCCGCGACCGCATCGAACGTCTGCAACGCACGCCGCTGGGGCATTTCCAGTTATTCCTCAAGGGGCTCAATGGTGATGCGCTGATCGTCAGCCGTCGGCATGTGGCCGGCGTGCGCAAGATGATGCAGGGCCTGTAACCCGGTCTTTTCCGGCGATTCACAGTTCTTTTCACCGGGCATTGCAGGCCCGGGAGGCCGCGCCGACTCTGATTCAAGTCAAAGTGGATTTGGCTGAGCTGTTATTATCCGCCGTATCTATTCAGTACGGATTGATCCATGTCCTCTCGCGAAATCCGCATCGCCACCCGTAAAAGTGCGCTGGCCCTCTGGCAGGCCGAATACGTCAAAGCCCGTCTGGAGGCTGCCCATCCGGGTCTGCTGGTGACGCTGGTGCCCATGGTCAGTCGCGGCGACAAGCTGCTCGATTCGCCTCTGTCGAAGATCGGCGGCAAGGGCCTGTTCGTCAAAGAGCTGGAAACCGCATTGCTGGAAAACGAAGCCGACATCGCCGTGCACTCGATGAAAGACGTGCCGATGGACTTCCCTGAAGGCCTCGGTCTGTTCTGCATTTGTGAGCGCGAAGACCCGCGCGATGCCTTCGTCTCCAATACCTATGCGAGCCTCGATGCATTGCCCGCCGGCGCCATTGTCGGCACGTCGAGTCTGCGGCGTCAGGCGCAGTTGCTGACGCGCCGTCCTGATCTGCAAATCCGTTTCCTGCGCGGCAACGTCAACACCCGTCTGGCCAAACTCGATGCCGGCGAGTACGACGCGATCATCCTTGCGGCGGCCGGTTTGATCCGCCTCGGTTTCGAAGACCGCATCACCTCGGCGATCAGCGTCGACGACAGCCTGCCGGCGGGTGGCCAAGGCGCAGTCGGCATCGAATGCCGCAGCGCCGATACTGAAATTCATGCCTTGCTCGCACCGCTGCATCACGCCGATACCTCGTCTCGGGTGACTGCCGAACGTGCCCTCAACAAACATTTGAATGGCGGCTGCCAAGTGCCAATCGCCTGCTACGCCGTGCTCGAAGGCGAGCAGTTGTGGTTGCGCGGTCTGGTCGGTGAGCCGAGCGGTGGCAAGCTGCTCAGCGCTCAAGCCCGCGCACCGCGCGGCGATGCCGAAGCGCTGGGCGTGCAGGTCGCTGAAGACTTGCTCAGCCAGGGCGCCGACGACATTCTCAAGGCGGTGTATGGCGAGGCAGGTCACGAGTGACTGACTGGCGCCTGCTGCTGACACGCCCCGCGGATGACTGTGCGGCGCTGGCCGAAACGTTGGCCGCGCAGGGTGTTTTCAGCAGTTGCCTGCCGCTTTTGGAAATTGCTCCGCTGCCGGTTTCGGCGACAATCCGTCGCTCGCTTGCCGAGCTGGTGCAATGCAGCGCAGTGATTGTGGTCAGCAAGCCGGCAGCACGTATCGCGCTCGAGTGGCTGGATGTCTGCGGGATGGCGCTGCCGGCGACGCCATGGTTCAGCGTCGGCGCGGCGACCGCGCAGATTCTGCTCGAACGCGGCCTTGATGCGAGCTTCCCGGCGCAGGGTGATGATAGCGAAGCGTTGCTGCAACTGCCGCGCCTGCGGCAGGTGGTCAGCCAGCCCGGCGCGCGGGTGATGATCCTGCGCGGGGAGGGTGGGCGTGAGCTGCTTGCCGAGCGCCTGCGTGAGCGAGGTGCTAGTGTCGAGTATCTGGAGTTGTATCGACGCGACTTGCCAGCTTATGCGCCAGGTGAACTGCCGCGGCGCATCAAAGCGGAACGCTTGAACGGGCTGGTGGTCAGCAGTGGACAGGGTTTCGAGCACCTGCGCCAGATGGCCGGCGATGCCTGGCCGGCGGTAGCGCAGTTGCCGTTGTTTGTTCCAAGCCCAAGGGTCGCCGAGCTGGCACACGCCGCCGGGGCTCAAATAGTTGTGGATTGCCGTGGCGCGAGTGCTGCGGCTTTGCTGACGGCGCTGCGGGAGCATCCCCAGCCCGTTTACTAATGCAAAGGATGGATACGTGAGCGAAACAGCCTTGCCCAAAGATGACGTCCAGCCTGTGATTGATGCCCAGGTTGAAACTCCACCGCCGGCCCCTGCGCCGCGCCGAGGCAATGGATTGGCCATCGTCGCCCTGTTGCTCGGTGCTGCCGGTGTCGCCATGGGTGGTTGGGGTGTCTGGCAGGTGCGGCACCTGCAAGCCAACACCGCGCAGCAGTCGGGTCAGGTACAGGCGTTGAACGATCAGGCGCAGAGCCTGAAGCTCAACGAGCAACGCCTGACCGAGCGCCTCGCGCAGTTGCCGGGTGCTGACGAACTCGCTGATCGCCAGCGTCTGGTGGCGCAGCTTCAAGGCGATCAGCAGCGCCTCAATCAGCGTCTGGAAACCGTTCTTGGCGCCAGCCGCAAGGATTGGCGTCTGGCCGAGGCCGAACACCTGTTGCGCCTGGCCAGCCTGCGTCTTTCGGCCTTGCAGGACATCAGCAGTGCCCAGGCGCTGGTGCAGGGCGCTGACGAAATTCTCCGCGAACAGAACGATCCCGGTTCATTCGCCGCCCGCGAGCAAGTGGCTAAAACCCTGGTCGCCCTGCGCAGCACCGAGCAGCCGGATCGCACCGGATTGTTCCTGCGCATCGGCGCGCTGCGGGATCAGGTCATCGGCCTGACCGAGCTGGCGCCGGAATACAAGGACCGCGGTGAATCGCTGCTCGGCTTGACGGCTGATGGTGACGGCGCCGGTCGGTGGGCGCAGTGGTGGGATCAGGTTTCCCGCTATATCCGCATTGATTTCAACGCCGATGACAATGTCCGCCCATTGCTCGCCGGGCAGAGCCTGAGCCAGGTCCGCCTGGCCCTGAGTCTGGCGCTGGAGCAGGCGCAGTGGGCGGCATTGAATGGTCAGGCGGCGGTCTACACCCAGGCGCTGGCCGAGGCCCGTGATGTGCTCAAAGGCAACTTCAATCCCGATAACCCGCAGAGCAAAGTGATGCTTGAGCAGGTCGGCGAGCTGAGCAAGGAACCGGTCACGGTCAACATCCCGGACCTGGCCGGGACGCTCAGCGCGGTGCAGGCTTATCTCGAGCGGCGCAATGTCAACGCTGAGGAGTCGGTGAAACCCTTCGCCAAGCCGTCCACCAGCACCGCGCAGGAGGCCACGCCATGAAACGCCTGTATGTAATCGTGTTTCTGGTGATCGCCGCGACCGCCGCGCTGGGCCTGGCGATTGCCGAACATTCCGGTTACGTGCTGGTGGCTTACAAGAGCTTCCGCTACGAATCGAGCCTGTGGGCGACCCTGGCGGTGATCGCCGTGTTGTGGCTGTTGATCTGGGGCGTCAAGGCGCTGGTCGAGTTGGTCATGGCCTCCAGTGGCGTGGTCAATCCCTGGTCACGGCGCAACCGCAGCCGTCGTGTGCAGGTGGCCATCGAACACGGTCAGCTCGATCTGGCTGAAGGTCGCTGGGCCAGCGCTCAACGTCATCTCTCTCGCGCCGCCGAAGCGGAGCGTCAACCGCTGCTGTACTACCTCGGTGCGGCGCGCGCGGCCAACGAGCAAGGTCATTACGAAGAGTGTGATCGACTGCTTGAACGAGCACTCGAGCGTCAGCCTCAGGCGGAGCTGGCGATTGCCCTGAACCATGCGCAGTTGCAGACCGACCGTGGTGACACCGACGGCGCACTGGTCACGCTGCAGGCGATGCACGAACGCCATCCGCATAATGCGCAGACGCTGCGCCAGCTGCAGCGTCTTTTTCAGCAGCGCGGTGAGTGGTCGCAGGTGATTCGTCTGCTGCCCGAGCTGCGCAAGGACAAGGTCCTGCCGCCTGCCGAACTGACTGAACTGGAACGTCGGGCCTGGGGTGAAAACCTGTCGCTGGCGGCGCATCGCGAGGAAGACAGCGCGGTCGGCCTGCAGTCGCTCAAGCGCGCCTGGGAACAGCTCACTTCAGCGCAGCGTCAGGAACCTGCGCTGGTGCTTGCGTATGCTGAACAGCTGCGTCAACTGGGCGCTCAGGTTGAAGCGGAGGAAATCCTGCGCACCGCCCTCAAGCGCAAGTACGACAGCCATCTGGCCCGCCTGTACGGGCTGGTGCGCGGCAGTGACCCGGCGCGCCAACTGCAAACCGCCGAAGGCTGGCTCAAGGAGCACCCGGGCGATCCTGGCCTGCTGCTGACATTGGGCCGTTTGTGTCTGCAGACCAGTTTGTGGGGCAAGGCGCGGGATTATCTGGAAAGCAGCCTGCGTTTGCAGCGCAACCCGGAGGCCTGTGCAGAACTGGCACGACTGCTCGCTCAGCTCGGCGATACCGAACGCAGCAATCATTTGTTCCAGGAAGGTCTCGGCCTGCTGGACGAACGTTTGCTCGCCGCACCGTTGCCCGTGCCGGCGCGGGTCTGAAGTCTCGAGGGAGCGTGCTCCCTCGCTTCACCTGATGACGGAAAAATCCCCGTCTACAAGCCTCCTAGGCAAAATCCTACAACGTCCTACATCGTTTCCTCTCATACCTGTCGGGTTTTCCCTACACATCTGGTGAAGTGTCGGCAGTGCCTTGCCTTGAAAGGCCGGCGCGCTTTCCTCTACCGTAACAGCCTGTCTCCACTGTTACGGATTAGCCATGTCGTTGGCCTGCTCACGCTCCTTGTTTTTCATGGCTTTCACCGCGGGGGCCATCGCCCTGGGAGCTTCCTATTACCTTGAATATGCGGTGGGTCTGGTGCCGTGCAGCCTGTGCCTGGTGCAGCGGTTCTTCATGACCCTGCTGACGATCTGCTGCGGCCTCGCGGCGGTGCATGGGCCCAAGCGCGGCGGTCTTTCGTTCTACTGGGTGCTCGCCTTTTGCGCGAGCCTCGGCGGCACGGTCGCGGCGTGGCGGCAGGTGCTGATGCAAAGCGACCAGATGCTGCAACTGGTCAATTGTTCGCCCGATCCGGAGAAGCTGTTCGGCAGTATGCCGTGGGTATGTGCCACGGTGCGGATGCTCAGCGGCGGTGCCGATTGCGCGGAAATCTCCTGGACGCTGTTTGATTTGAGCGTCCCGGAGTGGAGCCTGCTGTTCTTCATGGCAGTGTCGATGCTGGCGTTTTTTCAACTGACGCGGATGGTCTGGAACGCTCTGCAGCGACCGCTCAGCGGCGAAGCGTCGCACCGCAGGCTGGTGAGGGATTAAACACTTGTATGAACTTTGTCTCCTGCGTACCTTGAAGCCATAGGCGTGCGGGCATAATCTGGCCCGCACGTGTCATTGGATTTATGTTGCTCGATGACGCTCTGCCCGGCCGCCCTCCCAGTTCAGACCAGAAGAGGGGCGCGGGTGTAGAGCAGCATGACCCACAAGGGAAGAGAGATCGCCATGCTCGAAAGTTGTCAGAATGCTCAGGAACGTTGGGGTGGGGTTCATCTGTTGATCGACCGCTGGTTGCAGGAGCGTGAAGATCTGATCGGTGCCTACGACAATCTCGGTGCGCAGCCTGAGTCGCTGTCCGAGAGTCGCAAGCCCTTGCAGGAATTCTGCGGCGTGCTGGTCGATTACGTCTCGGCCGGGCACTTCGAAATCTACGAACAGCTGACGGGCGAAGCCAAGGCGTTCAACGACAAGCGTGGTCTTGAGCTTGCCGAAACGATCTACCCGCGCATCGACGTGATCACCGAGAAGCTGCTCGCGTTCAATGACCTTTGCGACGAAGGCAAGTGCGTTGCCGAGAAGTTCAAGGAACTCGGTGGCCTGCTGCACGAGCGCTTTGAGCTCGAAGACTGCCTTATCGAAGTGCTGCATACAGCACACAAGGAAGAAGATCCGGTTCAGGCCTGAATCTTTCCTTCAATAAAAAACGGTGCGCCCAGGGCGCGCCGTTTTTTATGCCTGATCAACTCGTCGCGCCACGCAATTCGACCTCGAACACCAGCGGTGTGAACGGTGCGATCAAGTCACCCGCACCGTCCGCGCCGTAAGCCTGATCCGATGGAATCACCAGTCGCCATTTCGCACCCACCGGCATGTTTTGCAACGCGGTGCGCCAGCCGGCAATGACGCTGTCGAGGTTGAACCATTGCGGCTGAGTGTTCTGATCGAACACGGTGCCGTCCGGCAAGCGACCGATGTACAAAACCTGCACTTTGCCGTCAGGTCCGGCCTTGGCTCCGGTGCCGGGTGTCAACTCGGTAAGCAGGATGCCATCGGCCAGTTCCTTCACACCGGGTTTGGCTTTTTCGGCGGTGAGAAAACGTTGCTCGATGTCCATCGCGGCATCGCTTGAGGGCTGTGCAGAGTGCTCGGCATTTTGTGCTTCATGATCGGCCAGAATCTGTTCGATCCGCGCCTCACTCAGTGCCAGTGGCTTGCCTTGATACGCCTGCTGCAGTCCTTCAATCAATGCCTGAATCTGCAATTGCGGGACTTCCTGACGCAGCCTTTCACCCAGGCTGGCACCGAGGCTGTAGGCCAGATCGTGAGCATCATTTGCCGTGGTTTTTTCGTCAGCGTTGGCCGCAGAAAAAATCATGCAGAGGGATAAAAAAAGGTAGCGCGACATGGGCACTCTCCGTCCTGAGATGCGGTGGATTATGCCAGCGCGAGCCCCTGCAACGGTGAACTGCTTTCACAGTGTTGAAGAACATTTTCACCTCCTTGCAACGCAACGGTTTCGATACTGTCAAGATGACCTAGCGGCGGTAGCAGCAGAGGTCTAGTATGAGCCGCACTCACGTCAGTCAGGAGGTAAACCATGTCGGCCACCAAGAAGCCTGTAAACACTCCGTTGCACTTACTCCAACAACTCTCGGGCAGCTTGCTCGAACATCTGGAAAACGCTTGCTCCCAAGCCTTGGCTGATGCTGAAAAACTGCTCGCCAAACTGGAAAAGCAACGCGGCAAGGCGCAAGAAAAACTGCACAAATCCCGCACCAAATTGCAGGACGCAGCGAGCGCCGGTAAAGCCAAGGCGCAGTCCAAAGCCAAGAACGCAGTGAAAGAACTGGAAGACCTGCTCGATGCGCTGAAAGAGCGTCAGTCCGACACTCGCAGCTACATTCTGCAACTCAAGCGCGATGCTCAGGAAAGCCTGAAACTGGCTCAGGGCGTGGGTCGTGTTCAAGAAGCCGTGGGCAAAGTGTTGTCCACCCGCGCGGCCAAACCGGCAGCGGCCCCGGCGAAGAAAACTGCGGCCAAACCTGCTGCGGCGAAGGCTCCAGCGAAGACTGCTGCGGCTAAGCCTGCTGCTAAAACCGCTGCCAAACCGGCTGCAAAAGCACCGGTAAAAGCGGCGGCCAAACCGGCTGCAAAAACCGCAGCAAAACCTGCTGCCGCCAAGCCAGCCGCTAAATCTTCTGCTGCCAAAGCTGCGCCAGCGAAAACCGCCGCCGCCAAACCCGCTGTAAAAGCTGCAGCAAAACCTGCTGCCAAAACCGCCGCTGCCAAACCAGCCGCAAAACCGGCTGCAGCCAAACCTGCTGCGAAAGCGGCGGCGAAACCGGCCGCCAGGCCTGCTGCCAAACCTGCCGTGAAAGCCGTCGCCAAGCCGGCAGCCAAGCCTGCCGCGAAACCGGCTGCCGCTGCTAAACCAGCGACCACTGCTGCCAAGCCTGCTGCGGCAAAACCGGCTGCTAAACCCGCAGCAAAACCTGCCGCGAAAAAGCCAGCCGCTGCCAAACCAGCCGCCAAACCGGCAACCCCTGCAGCTGCCAAGCCTGCCGCTTCGGCAACCCCGGCCGCACCTGCGCCAGCCGCCACTGCCTCGACCCCTTCGACTGCGCCATCGCCAGCCGCCGCGTCGAGTGTCAGCAACAACCCAACCAGCGCTTCCTAAGTGCCGGTAGCCGCGACGCGCAGCACTTGCAGCGCGTCGCGGTTCGGGCTGGCCGCAGCGCCGGCCAATCCCTCAAGCCAGGTCATTGAGCCTGTTTCGTTTCGCGTCCACGCCTGCGCTACCCCTTCCAGTCTTGACAGCAATGCTCGCTCAGCCTCCAGCTCGAGTGACTTGATCTGCTCGCGCATGCCTTTCAACACCGCATCATCCATCGCCCGCGCTTTCCATTGCATGCGCAGGGTTCGCAACGGCTGCACCACCTCGCGATCCCAAGGCCCGGTCAGTGCCTGAAGCACCTCCAGGCGCTGTTCATCGCAAGGTACTGCGCGTTGTTCCAGCCATAAACCGCACAACAGCAGGCACACATTGGCGCCCGCCGTCTGCAGTTGCAGGCAGGCGTCTTCCACGCCCGGACGGGCGTAGGTGGCAAGGGAAAAACTCCACAGGTCAGAGGACATCGTGCTACTCGCGCCAGTTGTGAGCGAAGCTGGTAGACTCCGCCGCCATTATGATCCGACTTCAGAACCTGACTTTACAGCGTGGCCCGCAACGTCTGCTAGAAGACGCCGAGCTGACCCTGCACGCCGGCCACAAAGCCGGCCTCATCGGTGCCAACGGCGCCGGCAAATCCAGCCTGTTCGCCTTGCTGCGCGGCGAGTTGCACCCGGACTCGGGCGATTGCCTGCTGCCGGCCGACTGGCGCATCGCGCACATGCGCCAGGAGGTCGACACCCTCGAGCGTCTGGCGGTCGACTATGTGCTCGACGGTGACCTGCGCCTGCGTGAGGTTCAGCGTGACCTCGCCGTGGCCGAAGAGGCCCACGACGGCGTTGCGCTGGCCCGGCTGCACGCTGAGCTCGATAGTGCCGACGGTTACACCGCCGACGCGCGTGCACGCAAACTGCTGGCCGGTCTCGGCTTCACCAATGAGCAGATGGACCGTCAGGTAGGCGATTTCTCCGGTGGTTGGCGGATGCGTCTGAACCTGGCGCAGGCATTGATGTGCCCATCGGATCTGCTGCTGCTCGACGAACCCACCAACCACTTGGACCTCGACGCCATCATCTGGCTCGAAGAGTGGCTGAAAAGCTATCCGGGCACTTTGCTGCTGATTTCCCACGACCGCGATTTCCTCGATGAAGTCGTCGATCACGTGGCTCACGTCGATCAGCGCAAACTGACCCTCTACCGTGGCGGCTACACCGCGTTCGAACGCGCCCGTGCCGAACGTCTGGCCCAGCAGCAACAGGCCTACGAAAAGCAGCAGGCGCAGCGTGCGCACATGGAAAGCTACATCGCCCGCTTCAAGGCGCAAGCGACCAAGGCCCGTCAGGCGCAGAGCCGGATCAAGGCGCTGGAACGCATGGAAGAGCTGTCGGCGGCTCACGTCGACTCGCCATTCGATTTCGTCTTCCGTGAGTCGACGAAGATTTCCAGCCCGCTGATCGACCTGTCCGATGCGCGTCTGGGTTACGGCGACAAAACCATCCTGGAGAAGGTCAAGCTGCAACTGACCCCAGGCGCGCGGATCGGCTTGCTGGGGCCGAACGGTGCGGGTAAATCGACGCTGATCAAGAACCTCGCCGGCGAGCTGTCACCGATTGCCGGGCGCCTGACCCGTGGCGAGAACACCGTGGTCGGCTACTTCGCCCAGCATCAGCTCGACTCGCTGGATTCCAAGGCCAGCCCGTTGCTGCATCTGCAGCGTCTGGCGCCGACCGAGCGCGAGCAGACCCTGCGCGACTTCCTCGGTGGTTTCGACTTCCGTGGCGCGCGCATCGACGAACCGGTGCTGAATTTCTCCGGCGGCGAAAAGGCGCGTCTGGCGCTGGCCCTGATCGCCTGGGAACGCCCGAACCTGCTGCTGCTCGACGAACCGACCAACCACCTCGACCTGGAAATGCGCCTGGCGCTGACCATGGCGCTGCAGGAGTTCAGCGGCGCGGTACTGGTGGTTTCTCACGACCGGCACTTGCTCAAGAGCACTACCGACAACTTCTATCTGGTCGCTGATGGCAAGGTCGAAGAGTTCGATGGCGACCTCGAAGACTACGCACGCTGGCTGGTGGAATACCGCCAGCGCAACGCGCCGGTCAGCAACACTCCGGTGAATCCGGACAAGACCGACAAGAAGGCCCAGCGTCAGGCTGCAGCTGCCTTGCGTCAGCAACTGGCACCGCACAAGCGTGAAGCCGACAAGCTCGAAGCCGAACTGGGCAAGCTGCACGAGAAACTCGCCAAGGTCGATGCCAGCCTCGGTGACAGTGACATCTATGAGCCGGCGCGCAAGAACGAACTGCGTGACCTGCTCGCCGAGCAGGCCAGGCTGAAGGTTCGGGAAGCCGAGCTGGAAGAGGCGTGGATGGAAGCTCTGGAGACGCTGGAAAGCATGCAGGCGGAGCTGGAGGCGCTGTCCTGATGGAAGCCTTCAAGCTGCCGCTGCCCGCCGTCTGGGTCGAGCCGGTGTGGTTTGCCGTGCAGATTCTGCTGATCCTCCTGGCCGGCTATGTTGCTCAGCGTTTCGTTGCCAAAGGCCTGACGCGTCTGGGCGAGCGCTATCCCTTTCCGCCGCAGCTACTGATGCCGCTGCGTGGCGTGTTGCGCTGGTTGATCATGGGCAGCGCGCTGATCTTTGTGCTGGAGCGCCTTGGCGTCTCGGCCACGGTGCTGTGGACGGCGCTGTCGGGGTTCGTCGCGGTGGCGGCGGTGGCGTTCTTTGCGATGTGGAGTGTGCTGTCGAACCTGCTTTGCGCGATTCTGATTTTCACCGTTGGACCGTTCCGTCTGGGTGACGTGGTCGAGTTGGTCGACACCACCGACAAGCCAGGCGTCAAAGGTCGGGTGGTGGCGATCAATCTGCTCTATACGACGTTGATCGAGGCGGAGGAGTTGGGCACCGGCAGCGCGATGGTGCAGGTGCCGAACAGTCTGTTCTTCCAGCGCTCGGTGCGACGTTGGCGTGGGACGGATGTGTTTCCGTCGAGTGGTTTCGAAAAGTAATGTCTGCGGCGTCTGTTCTGACGCCTTCGCGAGCAAGCCCGCTCCCACATTTTGGAATGCATTTCCCTGTGGGAGCGGGCTTGCTCGCGAAGAGGCTCTCAGCAGCGCCTGCAGCTTCCGGCAAAAAATCGGTAGTCATCCATTCAAACCCGCATTAGCTTATGCATTTGTCACGAGCATGAGTCGAGGTGTGCGATGGAGCTTCAAACATGGCTGGCGTTTTTTGCCGCCTGCTGGGTGATCAGTCTTTCACCGGGCGCCGGCGCCATTGCGTCGATGTCCAGTGGTCTGCAATACGGTTTCTGGCGCGGTTACTGGAACGCCCTCGGTCTGCAGATCGGCCTGGCGGTGCAGATTGCGATTGTCGGCGCCGGTGTCGGCGCGATCCTGACCGCCTCGGCCACCGCGTTCCATGCGATCAAGTGGTTTGGTGTGGCGTATCTCGTATATCTGGCTATCAAGCAATGGCGCGCGCAACCCATGGACATGAGCGATGACGCGGCAGTGCGGCCGATCGGCAAGCCGCTGGCGCTGGTGTTCCGTGGTTTTCTGGTGAATATCAGCAACCCAAAGGCTCTGGTGTTCATGCTGGCGGTACTGCCGCAGTTCATCAATCCCCATGCCCCGCTGCTGATTCAATACGTGGTGATTGGTGCGACCATGATCTGCGTTGATCTGATCGTGATGGCGGGCTATACCGGTCTGGCGTCGAAGGTGTTGCGCCTGCTGCGCACACCGCAGCAACAGAAGCGCATGAATCGCGCGTTTGCCGGGCTGTTCATTGGTGCGGCGGCGTTTATGGCGACGTTGCGTAAAGCTGCGGCGTAAAGCGCGCAGGCACAAAAAAGGCGACCCTGTGAGGTCGCCTTTTTTATTTCTCCCGACTCAGCGCAAGATCACTGGCGCCGTATCAGGCGGCAGGTTGTTGCGCTGCGGTGCCTGGCGCGGCTGATCGTAGCCGCCACCGCCGAGTTGCATGCTCAGTTGCCCGGCCACGTCCTCACCCAGCGCCTTCGAGACGTCACGCACCACCCGTGGGCGGTTCAGCGAGATCTTGATGTCGCGGTGGTTCACCAGTTTGGTGTCCTGCGCTTCGCCCATCGCCGTGAAGGCCGAGGTGATTTCGTAGGTCTTGGTGTTGATCAGGCTGAAATCCGCCACCAGCGTCAGGCCCAGCACCGCCGAATAGCTGTCGGTGTTGGCCAGTTCGTTGATGTCCTGGGTGAAATCGATGTCCGACACCGTTCCGAACAGTACATAGTCGGCGCCCTTGAAGTTGCCGGCCTTGATGCGTTTGATCACATCGTAAATGTCACCCTTGGACGCCGCCGTGTACGGCGTGCCCTGCACCAGCTGGAACATGCCGGTGCGCAGCATTTCACCTTTGATATCACCGGTGAATTTACGCAACTCGGCCTGCTCGATGTAGCTGGTGTTCGCTTCGTACTCGTTGTAATTCGACGAGCCGCTGGAGCTGTAGTAACCCTCGCGATAATTGTTCTGCGCCGAAACGATATGGATGTATTGCTCCACACGCTCCTGATACGCCAGATCCGTCACCGCGACTTTCGGGGCCGCTTGCACGCTGAACGCGCAAGCCAGGGCCATCATGCCAATCCATGCGCGCATCGATTAACGCTCCGTGGTTTTGCGAATCTCTTTTTCGTCCATCCACTCGGCCAGACCGCTTTCAACGTCGATCAGTTGCAGGCTGAATTTGTAGAAGACATCCTTGTAATCGCTGCTGCGCTTGACGATCGAGCTGATCGAACCTTCAAGGCGGTATTTGGCAGCGATCATGTTGCCAGTCTTGGCCACAGTGCTCTTCTTGTACAGACCACTCTGGTTTTGCAGCTTCAACTGGTCAACCTGGCTCTGCATTGCCGTGTTGTCGCTGGCGAAGCGGGCCACACCGGTCTTCATCAGCTGGGTCTTGATGCTGGTGGTGATTTCGCGGGTATCGATGTACTCGCTGGTCTTGTTCTTCACATCGTAAACCTGAACCACCGGGCGACCTTGCAGGATGCCGGACTGGGCCATCGAGCGGGTCATCGACTCGGCGATCATTTGCAGGTCGGTGGAACCGAACTCGTTGGTCACTGTTTCAACGGCCTTGGTGTCGCCGTAGCTGATGTTCTTGCTGCCCAGGGTCGGCGAAGTGTTGGCGCAACCGGAGGCCAGCAGGGCGAGGACGGCGATGCAGGAAAAGCGTACAAACATGGGAGTGCTCTCTAGAACTGAAATAGGGTGTCGGGCTTAAGGCGTCTTGATTTCCAGACGGAAATCCACGGCTTTGGCGGTCGGGGCGATGGCCTGGATGAAGCTGGTCTGCTCGCCGTACATCATTTGGCTTTTCCAGACTTCTTCTTCAGCGACCGGGAAACCTTCAGGGCCGAGCCAGGCGAAACGGTAGTAGAACGTCTTGTTGTTGTAGCTGGTGTTGCTCAGCTGCGCATTGACGGTCAGGAAGCCGTTTTCCCGGGCGACGCGCATGGCGCCGACCACGATGTTCTTCAGTTTGCCCATGGCCACGACCTTGCTCGCGGCGCTGCCCGGCTCCGGTGGTGGCGGGGTGGCGCAGCCGCTCGCCAGCAAGGCGAGGGCGGCGACGGCGATGAGTTTGAAGCGCATGCAAAGACTCCGTTCTTAAGGTTGTTTGAGGCTGGCGACATTGGTCGCGCCGGCACTCGGGACGACATGGGCGGCGAGACCGCCGGCAAACACCTGGTTGCCCACCGCGCGCAGGCTGATCACCTGATACCGCTGGTCGACAGTGATCTTGACCACCGAACCGCCCACGGCGCTCGGCAGAGTGACTTGGTGTTCGCCTTTCTTCAAGCGCAGACGCACCACTTGGGTGTTGTCCGGCAGGGTCCGCCATGTACGGGTATCGGCACCTTCAAGCACAGCTGAAGAAATACCCACGGCCAGACCGGCAAGCGGGTTGGTTTCGTTGATCTGCTTTTGCGCTACGCCTTTGGTGATCGCGCGCACGGTGGTGCGCAGGATGATCCCCGGCATATCGTCACGCAGGGCGCGGCGGGACATGGCGGTGATGCTGTTGAGGGCAGTCAGGTCGACCTGCTGGCCATCGACACCGATCTGCGCGAATGGCGCGGTGGTGGTGTCCGGTTTGATGATCGGGAACGACAACGGGGTAATGACCACATTGTTGGAAATCGGCAATGGCAGCGGCACGCGAATCGAGTCACGGGCGGGCGCCAGGCCGCTTTGCACGACGATCAGGATGTCGCTGTCGTCGCTCTTGACCGGTTTGTCGAGGTTGACCAGCGCCTGCTCGAGCAGTGGCGTGTTCGGGCGCAGTTCGGCGGCCTTGCGGTAGCCCGGTGCAGCGAGGTCTTTCTCACCCAGGGCTTCATAAACGAAACCGGCCAGGTAATGGCTGAACGCACTCTGGTAGCTGTTTTTCAGTCCGACCACTTCCGGCGCGTCGAGACTGGCGACCGGGTAGCCTTGCAGATCCTTGTACTGAGTCTTGATGCCTTCTTTCTCGGCCTCTTCCTCGCTCTTGAGGTACTCCTTGTCACGCAGGTCGGCGATCACCGCTTCACGCTCGTGGGTGCGCTTGATCGCGGTGCGGGCGCCGTCGAAGTCATTGACCGCCAGCAGGTTCAGGGCCATCTGCGTGGTCAGCATGACTTTTTCGTAGTCGTAGCCTTCGTATCGACGCACCTTGTCGTTGACGATGAAGCTGCCGAACTGGGCCAGGTACTTGCCGGTGTCGAGCTTGACCGAATCTTCCCACTGACCGACCACCTGATCAGCGCTGGTCCAGGCGTTCTGGCTGCCGGACAGATCGCCCTTGGCACGCAGCAACTCACCTTTCTCGAAATAATAGAGCAGGTCTTTGTCGGTGCCGGTGTTGTTCTTTTCCAGCAAGGTCAGCGCGGCGTCGACATTACCGGTGGCCAGTTGCTGGTTGGTCTGGGCCAGCTCGGAGTCGTAATTGCGAAATGCCGAACAGCCGGACAGCAGAGTGACGGCGCTGAGCGCGATCAGAGTGGGAGCGCGGAATGCCATGGGGGTACTTCTTCCCTGAGAGCTTATTAGTGCAGCCGCGTGTGCTGGTCGGGCTGATGGGACCCATCGACAGTGGCACTGGCCTCCTGCCAATTCCTCGTTACCCGAGGAGCTTTGTTGCCGCTTCGCAACCGCGAGGGCGGCGCATTATAAGCGCGGGATGATGGCCATGTAATAGCTTTTTAATTGCACTGATTTTTGAGGTGCCAGTACTTATTTCAGGTTCGATACCACGCCGTGGGCCGGCGCGCCGGAGGGCTGGAAGGCACTGCCATTGGCGAAAATCCGGTTACCCAGCGCCCGCAGGTTGATGACCTGGCGGTTTTTTTCGATGCGCACTTTCAGCGGTGTTCCGCCCGTCGGGTTGGACAGGCTGATCAGGTGCTCGCCCTTTTTCAGGCGCAGGCGCACCACCTGGGTCAGATCGGGCAGCGTGCGCCAGATGCGCGTGTCGGCTTGCTCGAAGGTGTCCCACTGGGTCACGTAGGATGCCTTGTCCGGATTACGCCGGTTGTCCGTGCCTTGCACATCGGCCGCGAGAAACGCCCGGTAGGTGGTGCGCTGGATAATGCCGGGCATGTCATCACGCAAGGTGCGCAGGGACATGTTGGTGATGCTGTTGACCTCGATGAGTTTCTTCTGCCGGCCATCGACGCTGATGTAGTCGAAGGAGGGCATGGAGACGTCCGGCACCATCACCGGAAACGAGATATTGGCAACGATCACCTGCCCGTCCTTCAGTCGGACCGGGTAGGGTACGCGGACTGAGCTGCGGCCCGGCGCGAGGCCACTTTGCACGATGATCAGTACATCGCTTTCATCGGCCTTGAGCCCGGGATTGTCGAGGTCGTGCAGGGCCTGCTGAAAAATCGCCATGTCCGGGCGCAATTCGATGGCATGACGATAACCCGGCGCGGCGAGATCCTTCTCTCCCAGGGCTTCATAGGTGAAGCCGGCGAGATAGTGGCTGAACGCACTTTGATAACCGTTTTTCAGAGCCATCACGGCGGGGGATTCGAGCATGACCACCGGGTAGCCTTGCAGATCCTTGTAATGCACCTGCGCGCCCTGAGCCTTGGCCGCTTCCTCGATGCGCTCGTATTCCAGTTCTCGTTGCCGAGCGATCAAGTCTTCCCGTTCGTGGGTTTTCCTGATGTCGGCACGGGCACCGTCGAAGTCATTGAGCGCCAACTGGTTCAGGGCCATCTGCGTGGTCAGCATGACTTTTTCGTAATCGTAGCCATCGTAGCGCCGCAGTTTGTCGTTGATGATGCTGCCCAGTTGATTGCCCACCGTGGCCAGCCATTTATCGGTGGCCGTCTGGATCGTGTCCTGGCGCGCAATGATCATCTGTTCGGCGCTGCGCCACGCGACCTGGCTCTGCGGCAGGTCACCGCCAGCGCTCAGCACCGAGCCCTTCTCGAAGTAATAGAGCAAATCCTTGTCTTCGCCGGGGTTATGCGCCTCGATCAGGGCGAGCGAACCGTCGATATTGCCCGCCTTGAATTGCTGCGTGGTCTGTTCCAGTTCCAGATCGTAATTGCGATAGGCCCCGCAGCCGCTGAGTTGCACAACAGCGGCGATCAGCAAGAGCGGCAGCAAACAGTGACGCATGAGCGGTTCTTCCTTGAACGGAGAGGGCGAAATAGTGGCGCATTATAGGGACGATGTGCGGATGCTGGTACGCCATGCGCGCCGGCGCCTGCTCGAACGCGAGCGAAACATGGATGCTTCTTTACGCTGAATAGCAACAACACTTGAGGGATTCATCGCCGGAGTGAACAATATGTAACTTCGCATTTCCATTTGAGACTCATTCATGACTGCCTCGTCCCGTTTTCTGGCTTGGCTGGTGTTCCCGTTGTTTGCCCTGAGCAGCTTCAATCTGCTGGCCGATACTGTGGAAGGCGCGCCGCAAGCGCTGCACCTGCTCGATTACATCAGCGCGGACTACCCGCCGACGGTCGAGGCGGGAACAGTCGTCGATGACGCCGAATACCGCGAGCAACTGGAGTTCACCCGGGCGCTGCAAGGCTTGATTGCCGGCATGCCGGCCAAGCCCGAAAAGGCCGCACTGGAGCAGGGTGTCGAGGCCATGCGCGTGGCGATTGCGGCGAAGCAGGATGGAGCCGAAGTGGCCCGTCAGGCGCGGCAACTGGGCGCGCAATTGGCGGTGGCCTATGAAGTCAGCCAAGCGCCGATCATCACCCCCGATCCGGTTCGCGGCGCACCGCTCTACGCGCAGAACTGCTCGGTGTGCCACGGCGAGACCGGTGCCGGTGACGGTCCGGCGGGTCTCGGCATGACGCCGCCGCCAGCCAACCTGCGCGATGCCGCGCGGCTGGATCACCTGAGTTTGTATGCGATCTACAACACCCTCGGCCAAGGCGTCGAAGGCACCGACATGCCGGCGTTTGCCGACCAGCTCGATGATCGTCAGCGTTGGGACCTGGCCACCTACATCGCCGGTTTCAGCGCCGATGCGGCGGCTCAATCCGACAAGCGCTACAACATCGCCGATCTGGCGCGCCAGACCCCGGCAGAAGTACTCGCCGCCGAAGGCGCGCAAGCCGCCGCAACTTTCCGCGCGCAACGTGCGCAGCCGCCACAGGTCAAGCGCGGCCCGGCGCAGTTGCTCGACTATACCGCTGCGACGCTGGACAAGAGCCTCGCCGCCTACCGCGCTGGTGAACACGATCAGGCCTATGACCTGTCGGTGGCGGCGTATCTGGAAGGCTTCGAACTGGTCGAGAGTTCGCTGGATAACGTCGATGCCAACGTGCGCAAGGACACTGAGAAATCGCTGATGGCGTATCGGCAATCGTTGCAGGACGGTTTGCCGGTCGAGCAGGCCGAGCAGCGCCTGGACGCCGCCAAGGCCAAGCTCAAGGAATCTGCCGGGTTGTTGGGCAGCGACGGCTTGAGCTGGTCACTGAGCTATATCTCCGGTCTGTTGATTCTGCTGCGCGAAGGTCTGGAAGCGATTCTGGTGCTGGCGGCGATCCTTGCTTTCCTGCGTAACACCGGCCAGCAATCGGCGGTGCGCAGTGTCAACGTCGGTTGGGGGCTGGCGCTGTTGGCTGGCCTCGGCACCTGGGCGTTGGCCGCGTATGTCATCGATGTCAGCGGCTCGCAACGTGAATTGCTTGAAGGCGCGACCGCACTGTTCGCCAGCGTCATGGTGCTGTGGCTCGGCGTGTGGATGCACGACCGCCGTCATGCGGCAGCCTGGCAGGATTACATCAAGAGCAGTCTGGTCGGCGGCGGCGGGCGTTTCGGTTTTGCGATCCTCGCGTTCTTCTCGGTGTACCGCGAGTTGTTCGAAGTGATCCTGTTCTACGAAACCCTGTGGCTGCAGGCCGGCCCGGCCGGGCATAACGCAGTCCTCGCCGGTGGTGCGACGGCACTGGTGTTGCTGGTCGGTCTGGCGTGGGTGATCCTGCGCGGTTCGGCGAAACTGCCGCTGACGCTGTTCTTCAGCATCAACGCGGCGCTGCTGTGCGCGTTGTCGGTGGTGTTCGCCGGGCATGGCGTGAAGGCGTTGCAGGAAGCCGGGATCTTCGGCACACGGCCGGTGGCATTCTTTGAGTTCGACTGGCTGGGGATTCATGCCGATGCGTTTTCGTTGACGGCGCAGGCCGTGGCGATTCTGGCGATTGTTGTGTTGTATGGACGTAGCTGGATGGCTGAGAGGAAGCGGGTCGCCGCTTAACGGCATTCGCTGCGCTCACATTCGCGGGCAAGCCAAGCTCCCACAGGTTTAGCGTTAACCTTGTGGGAGCGGGCTTGCCCGCGATGCTTTTTGAATTGAGGAAAACAACATGCGTGTCTGGATCGATGCCGACGCCTGCCCACGGGCGGCGAAGGATCTGGTGGTGAAGTTCGCCCTCAAGCGCCAGTTCGAAGTGGTGCTGGTGGCCGGGCAGCCGCAGATCAAGCCGGGGCTGGCCATCGTCAAACTGATCGTGGTGCCGAGCGGCCCGGATGCGGCGGATGATTATCTGGTCGAGCACGCCGTGCCCGGCGAACTGGTGATCTGCAGCGATATCCCGCTGGCGGACCGTCTGGTGAAGAAGGGCGTGGCTGCGCTCGATCCGCGCGGCAAGGAGTTCGATGCGCAGAACATGGGGGAGCGGCTGGCGGTGCGCAACCTGTTCACTGACTTGCGCGAGCAAGGCCAGATGAGCGGTGGTCCCGCACCGTTTGGTGAGCGCGAAAAACAGGCGTTTGCCAATGCGCTGGATCGCCTCCTCACGCGCCTGACCCGCCATTCTTGAGCCTTACACAAAACCTGTGGGAGCGAGCCTGGGGGTTTGTGTGCAGTCTGAAATCAGGCGTCGTTTTCGTGGGTCAGTTCGAGCACGCGATCCACGAGTTTGTTGATCCCGGAAGCCGCTTCACTGATGTTTTGCGCCAGCATGTAAGCCGGGGTGGTTACCAGTTTGCGTGCCTTGTCTTCGATGATGTCAGTCACCGCGCAATCTTCGTGGGTGGCGCCCATCTTGTTCATCGCCGTGGCGGTGTCGGCGTCGTTACCGATGGTGCAGGTCACGCCCGGGCCGTAGATCTTTGCCGCCAATGCCGGCGAAATGCACATCAGACCGACAGGCTTGCCCGCTTCGGCAAATGCCTCGGCCAGCGCCAGCACTTCTGGTTGCACGCTGCAGCCGGCGCCTTCGATGGCGAAGTTCGACAGGTTCTTCGCTGCCCCAAATCCGCCGGGCACGATCAGCGCGTCGAAGTCGTCGACGTCGGCGTCGCGGATGTCCTTGATGTTGCCCCGGGCAATGCGCGCCGATTCCACCAGCACGTTGCGCGACTCGGGCATTTCTTCGCCGGTCAGGTGGTTGATCACATGCAATTGCGCGATGTTCGGGGCGAAGCACTGCACCTGGGCGCCGCGCTGGTCGAGGCGTAGCAGGGTGATCACGCTCTCGTGGATCTCGGCGCCGTCGTACACGCCACTGCCGGACAGGATCACTGCAACTTTTTTGCTCATGGTTTTCTCTCCAGATTCATGGCGCTAAATGTCCACTAAATTGTCGCGCGTTGCCATAGGGTTAATGGCTGGCTGCGCCTAGGATCTATTGCATACGTTTGCGAGCGGGGCGCGTCATGGATTTGATTCTGTATGCGGTGCCGTTTTTCCTGGTGTTGATTGCCGTGGAACTGATTGCCGACCGCTGGCGCGGGGTCAGCAACTATCGCTTGGCCGATGCGGTGAACAGCATCAGCACCGGTGTGCTGTCGACCACCACCGGCCTGTTGACCAAAGGCGTCGGCCTGGTGACCTATGCCTTTGCCCTCGAACATCTGGCGTTGATCAGTCTGCCGGCGCAAAGCGTCTGGACCTGGTTGTTCGCCTTCGTCCTCTACGACTTCTGCTACTACTGGCTGCACCGCCTGGGCCATGAGCGCAACATCCTCTGGGCGGCGCACTCGGTGCATCACCAGAGCGAGGAATACAACCTCTCCACTGCGCTGCGCCAGACCAGCACCGGGTTTCTGCTCGGCTGGATGTTCTATCTGCCGATGGCCGTGCTCGGCGTGCCGCTGCTGGTGTTCGTCAGCGTCGCGGCGCTCAACCTGCTCTATCAATTCTGGGTACACACCAAACACATTCCCAAGCTCGGCTGGTTCGAATGGTTTTTCGTCACGCCGTCCAATCATCGGGCCCACCATGCGCAGAACGCTCTCTACATGGATCGCAACTACGGCGGGGTGTTCATTCTTTGGGATCGGCTCTTCGGCACATATCAGGAAGAAGACGATAACGAGCCGGTGATTTTTGGCGTGACCACGCCGCTGGCAAGCTGGAATCCGCTGTGGGCCAATCTACAGTTCTATGCACAGTTGTGGGATGACGCACGTCGCGCCGAGCGCCCATGGGACAAGTTGCGGATCTGGTTCATGCGCACCGGGTGGCGGCCGGCGGACGTCGCGGCAAAGTACCCGATGAACAAACCGGATCTGGCCCGCTTCCGGAAGTTCGAGGTGCCGCTCGGGCGTCGCCAGCAGGGGTATGTAGCGCTGCAATTTTGCGTTTATATCGCGCTGGGCAGTTATCTGATGAATCTGGAGCGCAGTTTGCCGATGGCCGCGCTATTGCTCGGTTGGGGGACGGTGGCGTTCGGCGTGTTTGCGTTGGGCGTGGCCCTGGAGAATCGCCCGTGGGCGTTGAAGGTCGAGGTGTTGCGGCTGGGCTTGAACCTGCCGTTGGCAGTGCTCGCGCCGCTGGTCGGGCTATGGCCGGCCAACCCGCTGATCTGGGCGGGTCTGCTCGGGTACAGCCTGATCAGCGGCATCGGGCTGTACGTTTGCCGGCAGCGGCTTATTCGGCTGGCGTCTTGGGATCGGCGGACCTGGCCTGCTCGGCAAGATGGATCTGCTCAGCCTTCGCGGCTTGTTCGTCCTCGTAGATCTTCTTCGCCAGACGGGCATTCTTGAAGCGCCGGCGCAGCCACAGGCCGACACCCAGTACCAGCAATGCGCCGAGCACCCACAGCTCGTACTTCTTGATGCTGCCGAGCATGCCTTCGAGCACTGCACCGAAGTGGTAAGCCGCGGCAGCAAGGGCGGTGGCCCAGATCGCCGCGCCAATGCCGTTCAGCAGCAGATAGCGTCCCGGCGGGTAGCCGGACAGACCTATCGCCACCGGCATCACCGTGCGCAAGCCGTAAACGAAACGGAAGCTCAGCACCCAGATGTCCGGATGCTTGCGAATGTGCTCCAGCGCGCGGTCGCCCATCAGCTGCCAGCGCGGTTTGCGCGCGAGTAATTTGCGCCCGTGCTTGCGGCCCAGGAAGTACCACAGCTGATCGCCGGCATAGCTGCCGAAGAACGCCACGACCACCACAATATTGATGTCCATGTATCCACGGAACGCGAGGAAGCCCGCGAGCACCAGAATGGTTTCGCCTTCGAAGAACGTGCCGAGAAACAAGGCAAAGTAGCCAAAGTCATGCAGAAATTGTTGGAGCATTGTCTGGGTGCTGGCGAAATGAACGCGCAGCCTAACCCTTCGGACACATTCATGAAAGTGTCCAAATGTGTCTCGACGTGAACAATTCCTACACTGAGAATGGAATGCGGCTACATGTCGCGGACCTCACACAACTGTCATCTGTTCGTCATAATGGCCGTCTATAACTGTCACGCTCGCCCGTTTGCGCGGGCTCAGGAGTCTGCCGTGAGCTTTACCCCTGCCAACCGTCTGTTCCCTGCAACGCGCCTGCGCCGCAATCGCCGTGATGATTTTTCGCGTCGGCTGGTACGGGAAAATGTGCTGACGGTCGATGACCTGATCCTGCCGGTATTCGTGCTCGACGGTGAAAACCGCCGCGAAGCCGTGGCCTCGATGCCGGGTGTCGAGCGCTTGACCATCGACCTGCTGCTTGAAGAAGCGGCGAAATGGGTCGAACTGGGGATTCCGGCGCTGGCGCTGTTCCCGGTCACTCCGCCCGAATTGAAATCCCTCGACGCCGCCCAAGCCTGGAATCCCGAAGGTATTGCCCAGCGCGCCACTCGCGCCCTGCGTGAGCGCTTCCCGGAACTGGGCGTGATTACTGACGTGGCGCTCGATCCGTTCACCACCCATGGCCAGGACGGCATCCTCGACGAAGAAGGTTACGTACAGAACGACATCACCGTCGACGCCCTGGTCCGCCAGGCCTTGTCCCACGCCGAGGCTGGCGCGCAGGTGGTTGCGCCGTCGGACATGATGGATGGGCGCATTCAGGCGATCCGTGAAGCGCTGGAGATTGCCGGCCACGTCAACGTGCGGATCATGGCCTATTCGGCCAAGTACGCCAGCGCCTATTACGGCCCGTTCCGCGATGCCGTCGGTTCGGCGTCAAATCTGGGCAAGGCCAACAAGGCCTCCTATCAGATGGACCCGGCCAACAGCGACGAAGCGCTGCACGAAGTCGGTGCGGACTTGTCTGAAGGCGCGGACATGGTCATGGTCAAACCCGGCATGCCGTATCTGGATATTCTTTTCCGGGTAAAAGATGCCTTCAAAGTGCCGACCTTCGTCTATCAGGTCAGTGGCGAATACGCCATGCACATGGCAGCGATCCAGAATGGCTGGTTGAGCGAAGCGGTGATTCTTGAATCACTGACCGCCTTTAAACGTGCCGGTGCAGATGGCATCCTGACTTACTTTGCCGTTCGTGCCGCTCAATTGTTACGAGAGCAGAAATAGCCCTCCCAGGAACATTCGATGAATACCGAAGGACTCACTGAAGTTGCCGTAAAAGAAGCTCAACCGGTGGTCGAGCAAATCGCTGAAACCCCGCCGGAACTGGAGCCAGCGCCACCCGCGCCGGCGGCCGAAACCGCTGTGGCGGTGCCGGCGATTGCCATTCCCGGTCTGGATGACAGCAGCCTGTACATCCATCGCGAGCTTTCGCAATTGCAGTTCAACATCCGCGTGCTGGAACAGGCGCTGGACGAGTCCTATCCGTTGCTGGAGCGACTGAAGTTTCTGCTGATCTTCTCCAGCAACCTCGACGAATTCTTCGAAATTCGTGTGGCCGGCCTGAAGAAACAGATCACCTTCGCCCGTGAACAGGCCGGTGCCGATGGTTTGCAACCGCATCAGGCATTGGCCCGCATCAGCGAGCTGGTGCACGGTCACGTTGACCGCCAGTACGCGATCCTCAACGACATCCTGCTGCCGGAGCTGGAAAAGCATCAGGTGCGCTTCATCCGTCGCCGCAACTGGACGGTCAAGCTCAAAACCTGGGTGCGCCGCTATTTCCGCGACGAGATCGCCCCGATCATTACCCCGATCGGCCTCGATCCGACGCACCCGTTCCCGTTGCTGGTGAACAAGAGCCTGAACTTCATCGTCGAGCTGGAAGGCATCGACGCCTTCGGTCGCGATTCCGGTCTGGCGATCATCCCGGCACCGCGTCTGTTGCCACGGATCATCAAGGTGCCGGAAGAAGTCGGCGGCCCGGGCGACAACTATGTGTTCCTGTCGTCGATGATCCATGCGCACGCCGATGACCTGTTCCAAGGCATGAAGGTCAAGGGCTGCTACCAGTTCCGCCTGACCCGAAACGCCGACCTGGCGCTCGATTCCGAAGACGTCGAAGACCTGGCCCGCGCCCTGCGTGGCGAGCTGTTCTCGCGCCGTTACGGCGATGCAGTGCGTCTGGAAGTCGCCGACACCTGCCCGAAACACCTGTCGGACTACCTGCTCAAGCAGTTCAACCTGAGCGAGAGCGAGCTGTATCAGGTCAACGGCCCGGTCAACCTGACGCGGCTGTTCAGCATCACCGGTCTGGACAGTCATCCGGAGCTGCAATACACGCCGTTCACCCCGCAGATCCCGAAACTGCTGCAGAACAGCGAAAACATCTTCAGCGTGGTCAGCAAGCAGGACATCCTCTTGCTGCACCCGTTCGAGTCGTTCACCCCGGTGGTCGACCTGCTGCGCCAAGCCGCAAAAGACCCGCACGTGCTCGCGGTACGCCAGACGCTGTACCGTTCCGGCGCCAATTCCGAGATCGTCGATGCGCTGGTGGATGCCGCGCGTAACGGCAAGGAAGTGACGGCGGTTATCGAGTTGCGCGCGCGTTTCGACGAAGAATCCAACCTGCAACTGGCCAGCCGTCTGCAAGCGGCCGGTGCGGTAGTGATCTACGGCGTGGTCGGCTTCAAGACCCACGCCAAGATGATGCTGATCCTGCGTCGCGAGGCGGGCGAAATCGTGCGTTACGCGCACCTCGGCACCGGTAACTACCACGCCGGTAACGCCCGTCTCTATACCGACTACAGCCTGCTGACCTCCGACGATGCCTTGTGCGAAGACGTCGGCAAACTGTTCAGTCAGTTGATCGGCATGGGTAAAACCCTGCGCATGAAGAAACTGCTGCATGCGCCGTTTACTCTGAAGAAGGGCATGCTCGACATGATTGCCCGGGAAACCCAGTTCGCTGTCGAAGGCAAACCGGCGCACATCATCGCCAAGTTCAACTCGCTGACCGATCCGAAGATCATCCGCGCGCTGTACAAGGCCAGCCAGTCCGGCGTGCGCATCGATCTGGTGGTGCGCGGCATGTGCTGTCTGCGTCCAGGCATCGCGGGTGTTTCGCACAACATCCATGTGCGCTCGATCATCGGCCGCTTCCTGGAGCACACGCGGGTGTTCTATTTCCTCAATGGCGGCGATGAGCAGATGTTCCTCTCCAGCGCTGACTGGATGGAGCGCAACCTCGACAAGCGCGTCGAGACGTGCTTCCCGGTGGAAGGTAAAAAGCTGCTGACCCGGGTGAAGAAAGAGCTGGAGCTGTATTTGACTGACAATACCCACAGCTGGAGTTTGCAGTCGGATGGTCGGTACATCCGCAATACGCCGACGGGTAATCAGAACCCGAGGAGTGCGCAGGCAACGTTGCTGGAACGGTTGGGTAGCCCGATTTTGCCGGTGAGCAGCTAAATCAAAAGCAAAAGCCCCTCTCCCTCGGGAGAGAGCTGGGCGGGCGGCGTTCCGATGAGGGGAAGGTTCACCTCTGTTCTCAAGCCGAACCCAATAAAAAGGCGATCCCTGCGGATCGCCTTTTTTATGCCTGCTGTCCCGACTCAGTGAACAGTGAGCACAATCCCCACCCGCGTCAGCCACTCGGCCTCTAACCCGAAATCCGCCTGAGTCAGCTGATTCTCATCCAGCCAGTTCTCCGGAAACTCCACATCGAGGGTGTTGCCCTTCGCATGCAGCACCACTTGCGGCATCGCCTGGGTGCCACGAATGTGGTGGAAGAGGATCGCAAAGCGCAGCAGCACGCACAGGCGAATCAGCTTGTCGCCATCGTCGCCGAAGTCGGCGAATTTGTCCTTGGGGATGTTGCGGCGATGGCCGCGCACCAGCAGGGCGAGCATCTGTTGATCTTCGCGGGAGAAGCCGGCGAGGTCCGAGTGCTCGATCAGGTAGGCGCCGTGCTTGTGGTAGTGATAGTGAGCGATGTCGAGGCCGACTTCGTGCACTTTTGCCGCCCAGCCGAGGAGTTCGCGCCAGATGCCGTCATCCAGCTCCCAGTCCTCAGCGACCTGATCGAATGCGTGCAAGGCTTTGCGCTCAACCCGCGCTGCTTGTTCGAGGTCGACGTGATAACGCTCCATCAGCGAGGTCAGGGTGCGCTCGCGCACGTCTTCATGATGATGGCGGCCGAGCAGGTCGTAGAGCACGCCTTCACGCAGCGCGCCGTCGCAGTGGTCCATGCGTTGCAGTTCGAGGGCGTCGAAAATCGCTTCGAGAATGGCCAGCCCTGCCGGGAAAATGGTCCGGCGATCAGGCTTGATACCTTCGAAATCGATCTTGTCGACATCGCCGAGTTTGAACAGCCGACGCTTGAGCCACGCCAGACCTTCGGCATTCACTTCGCCGGTGCCGTGACCGCCAGCCTTCAATGCCAGGCCGATGGCGCGAATGGTGCCCGAGGAGCCGATGGCTTCATCCCAGGTCAGACGGTGCAGTGCGTGCTCGATGCTCATGATCTCCAGCCGCGCCGCCGTGTACGCCTGAGCGTAGCGGGCCGGGGTGATCTTGCCGTCCTTGAAGTAGCGCTGAGTGAAGCTGACGCAGCCCATTTGCAGGCTCTCGCGCAGCAGTGGCTCGAAGCGCTGGCCAATGATGAATTCGGTGCTGCCGCCGCCGATGTCGGCGACCAGACGTTTGCCCGGGGTGTCGGCGAGGGTGTGCGAGACGCCGAGGTAGATCAGGCGCGCTTCTTCACGACCGGAGATCACTTCCACCGGGTGACCGAGGATTTCTTCGGCGCGGTGAATGAATTCGAGGCGGTTGCGGGCTTCACGCAGGGCGTTGGTGCCAACGATCCGCACAGCGCCCAGGGGCATACCGTTGATCAGTTGGGCAAAACGCTTGAGACAGTCGAGGCCGCGCTGCATCGATTCTTCGTTGAGCTGACGCTCATCGTCGATGCCGGCCGCCAGTTGGACCTTCTCCCCGAGGCGCTCGAGAATGCGGATTTCGCCGTTCTGGGCCTTGGCCACGACCATGTGAAAGCTGTTGGAGCCCAGGTCGATTGCGGCGATCAGGGACAGATTCTTGGCTTGGGATTGCGGCATGGTCAGGGGGTCTCGGTCGATAACCTCGACATCGTGCCACGATCAAACGCTGGCGCCAACGCGCACGGCTCAAACCCTTGATTCAGCGCATAAAGTCTTGTGACCGTTGCCCCGCCATTCGTGAGCAAGCCCGCTACCACATTGGAACGCATATCCCCTGTGGGAGCGGGCTTGCTCGCGAAGGCGTCGGCAGGGATACCGCAGGGCTTTCAGGCTGTCGCTTCCACCGTGCCGATAAAGTTCGCCAGCTCCGCCGTCTGCGGATTGGCAAACAACACCTTCGGGTCACCCACCTCATGCACCTTGCCATGGTGCATGAACACCAGTTTGTCCCCGACCTCCCGGGCAAAGCGCATTTCGTGGGTGACCATGATCAGCGTCATGCCTTCCTTGGCCAACTGCCGCACCACGCTCAGCACTTCATTGACCAGTTCCGGGTCGAGCGCCGAGGTGATCTCGTCGCACAGCAAAACCTTCGGCGACATCGCCAATGCCCGGGCAATCGCCACGCGTTGCTGCTGGCCGCCGGACAAACGATCCGGGAAAGCATCGAATTTTTCCCCGAGGCCCACGCGTTCGAGCATCTCGCGCGCCAGTTCCGTCGCCTTGGCTTTCGACACCTTCTGCACCACTTGCGGCGCGAGCATCACGTTTTCGCCAACGGTCAGGTGCGGGAACAGGTTGAACTGCTGAAAGACCATGCCGACCTTCTGCCGCAAGCTGCGCAGGTCAGCGCGGGCGGCGTCGAGGTATTCGCCGTCGACTTCGATCACGCCGTCGTTGATCGACTCCAGACCATTCAGCGTGCGCAGCAGGGTGGATTTGCCCGAGCCGCTGCGGCCAATGATCGCCACCACCTGGCCTTCCTCGACGCTGAGGTCGATGCCTTTGAGCACGTGGTGATCGCCGTAGTATTTATGCAGGGCGGAAATTCTAAGCAGAGGCATGCAGTCTCCTTTCCAGGTAGCGCGCACTGAGGGACAAGGGGTAACACAGCAGGAAGTAGCCGAGGGCGACGAGGCCGTAGACCATGAACGGTTCAAACGTGGCGTTGGCGAGCATGCCGCCGGTCTTGGTCAGTTCGGTGAAGCCGATGATCGAAGTCACGGCGGTGCCCTTGACCACTTGCACCGAGAAGCCCACGGTCGGTGCCACAGCGATGCGCAGCGCTTGCGGCAGGATCACGTAGCGCAGTTGCTCCAGAGGGTTGAGCGCCAGACTCGCCGAGGCTTCCCACTGGCCGTTGGGGATCGACTCGACGCAGCCGCGCCAGATCTCCGCCAGATAGGCACTGGTGAACAAGGTCAGGGCAATCGCTGCAGCCATCCACGGCGAGATTTCGATCCCGGCCAGTGCAACGCCGAAGAACACCAGAAACAGCTGCATCAACAGCGGCGTGCCCTGGAACAGCTCGATCCAGGTACGGGCGATGCTGCTCGGCACAGGGTTTTTCGAGATGCGCATGATCAGGATCAGCAGCCCGACGAGGCCGCCGCCGATAAATGCGACCAGCGACAATGCCAGCGTCCACTGCAGCCCGACGAGCAGGTTGCGCAGGATGTCCCAGAAGGTGAAGTCGCTCATGCACGGCTCCTGCTGATGTAGCGCCGGCCGATCCAGTTGAGCAACTGGCGGATCAGCAGCGCCATGCACAGGTAGATCAGCGTGGTCAGCGCGTAGGTTTCAAAGGCGCGGAAGTTTCGCGACTGAATGAAGTTGGCAGCGAAGCTCAACTCTTCAGTCGCGATCTGCGAACACACCGCCGAGCCAAGCATGACGATGATGATCTGACTGCTCAGGGCCGGCCAGACCTTGCCCAGCGCCGGCAGCAGAACCACGTGGCGGAATGCCTCGAAGCGCGTCATCGCCAGTGCCGCTGCGGCTTCCAGTTGCCCGCGCGGGATCGCCTGAATGCCGGCGCGGATGATCTCCGTCGAATACGCACCGAGGTTGATCACCATCGCCAGCACTGCCGCCTGCCACTCGGAAATCTGCAGGCCGAGGGACGGCAGGCCGAAGAAGATGAAGAACAGCTGCACCAGGAACGGCGTGTTGCGGATCAACTCGACGTAGACACCGAAAATCGTCGAGAACGGACGAATCTCCCACGCCCGCACCAGCGCCCCGATAATGCCCACGCCAACTCCGAGCAGCGCGCCAATGGCCGTCAGCTCAAGGGTGAACAGAGCCCCGCGTAGCAGCAGGTCGGTGTTTTCCACCACCGGCATGAAATCGAACTGATAAGCCATGAAGGTCTCCCGCGCAGTCGATCAGAGATCGGCCGGCAGCGGCTCTTTCAGCCACGTCTGCGAATTCTTTTCCAGTGCGCCGTCAGCCTTGGCGCTGGTCAGGATGTCGTTGACCTTGGCCAGCAGTGCTGCTTCGTTCTTGTTCACACCGACGTAGACCGGCGAATCCTTGAGCTTCACTTTCAGCGCCGGCACGCGTTTCGGGTTCTTTTCGCTGATCGCGACCATCACCACGTTGCCGCTGGCGATCAGGTCGACTTGCCCGGCGAGGTAAGCGGCGATGGTCGAGTTGTTGTCTTCGAAGCGCTTGATGGTCGCGCCTTGCGGGGCGACTTTGGTCAGCTCGATGTCTTCGATGGCGCCACGGGTGACGCTGATGGTCTTGCCCTTGAGGTCGTCGAGGCTGGTGATCGCCGCGTCTGGCGGGCCAAACACGGCGAGGTAGAAGGGCGCATAGGCGCGGGAGAAGTCGATGACTTTTTCCCGTTCGGCGTTTTTGCCGAGGCTGGAAATCACCAGGTCGACCTTGCCGGTGGTCAGGAACGGAATGCGGTTGGTGCTGTTGACCGGGGTCAGTTCGAGTTTGACCTTGAGCTGGTCGGCCAGCAGTTTCGCCGTGTCGATGTCCAGACCGCGAGGCTTCATGTCCGGGCCTACCGAACCGAATGGAGGAAAGTCTTGTGGCACGGCGACTTTCAGCGTGCCGCGTTTGACCACGTCATCGAGACCGTCGGCGTGGGCCGGGGCCTGGCTGAGCAACAGACTGGAAAACAGAGCGGCGAGGAGGGCGCTGTAACGCTTGGTCATGGACAATCTCCGGATCGGCGGGAAGTGATTTCTGTGATCGGACAGAGCATGGGCCGTGCCAAGACGTGACGTTCGTCTCGGCAGGCCTTGGTTTCAGCGGGTTTGTTCGGTCTTACTGGTCTGAACAGTCAGGTGGGGTTTCGCACTGCGATAGCGCACCGGCATGCCGCACCGAACCCTGCTGGGGCACGACTTGCCGGACTCGACGAATAGCTTTACAACTAGCCGCACATTGGCCTGGTGCGTCTGAAAAACCATGAACTCGATTTCCCGTGCGGTACCCGAAGTGGCGCTGCAAGCGATCCGCAAACTGATCACCGAGCAGGGCTTCGGCGCGGGCGATGCGCTGCCGTCACAACGGGATCTGGCGCTGCAACTGGGCGTCAGCAGGGCGTCACTGCGCGAGGCGTTGTCGTCGCTCAGTGCGCTGGGTGTGGTCAGTATTCAGCCGGGTAAAGGCGTGTTTGTGCAGGCACCGGTGGAGTTGTCGCCCGGCGCGAGTACGTTGGGCTGGCCTTTTGCAGCGCAGGCGTCGCCACTGGATATCTTCCAGTTGCGCTATGCGCTGGAGGGGTTTGCGGCGGGATTGGCGGCGGTCATGCTCAGCACCTTTGATCTGGAAGCGCTGGAAGCCAATGTCGCGGCGATGCGCGAGCAACTGAAGGCTGGCGACTTCGACGCCGCTGCGAAACTCGACTTTGAATTCCACCGACGCATCCTGCTGGGCAGCGGCAATCAGGCGATGCTGAGCATCCTTACCGCCAGCGCCGAAATCTTCCTTGAGAGCCAGAAACTACCGTTTATCTGCGTCGAGCGCGCCATGGAAACCTGGGAGGAGCACCGCAAAATCCTCCGTGCCCTTGCCCGCCGAGCCTCCGGTGCTGCACAAAAAGCCATGCAGGAACACGTGCGCAACGCGGCGCTGCGCACCGGAATCGCCTTCATTGCCCCCGCCACGGCGTGAGTTGAGCTATACCCAAACTCATCGATCACCATAGCAACACTCAATCAACTGCAGCTTCCTGAACAGGGGAAGGGCGGCTATGATGGGCCACGTTTTTTTGCTTACAACCTGGAGAATTCCATGAGCAGCGATCTTATCAAACACGTTAGCGACGCTAGCTTCGAAGCTGACGTACTCAAGGCCACCGGTCCGATCCTGGTCGACTACTGGGCTGAATGGTGTGGTCCGTGCAAAATGATCGCTCCGGTTCTGGACGAAATCGCATCGACCTACGAAGGCAAGCTGACCGTTGCCAAGCTGAACATCGACGAGAACCAGGAAACTCCGGCCAAGCTCGGCGTGCGTGGTATCCCGACCCTGATGCTGTTCAAGGACGGCGAAGTTGCAGCGACCAAAGTCGGCGCGCTGTCGAAATCGCAACTGGCTGCTTTCATCGACGCCAACATCTAAGCGTCGCTGCAACCTGCCTGAGAAAAGCCCCGCAAATAGCGGGGCTTTTTGCGTATTCAGGGCTAGACGCTCCGAAACTCAGGTGGTACATTCGGCCCCGCACTGGTTTCTCCACTGCCCCCTGCTAGCCGTCGCCGACGCACTCCTTTTCGAATAAGTACGCGATCCTGTCGCCTTCTCCGCGGCGCGGCCTCATTAAGCCAAAAGCTTAATTTCCCCCCCTCCATAAATGATTACGTCATTCCTATATGAATCTGACTGAACTCAAGCAAAAGCCGATTACCGAACTGCTCGAATTGGCCGAACAGATGGGCATAGAAAATATGGCCCGTTCGCGCAAGCAGGACGTGATTTTCTCCCTGCTGAAAAAGCACGCGAAAAGCGGCGAGGAAATCTCCGGTGATGGCGTGCTGGAGATTCTCCAGGACGGCTTCGGCTTCCTGCGCTCCGCAGACGCTTCCTACCTGGCCGGCCCAGACGATATCTACGTCTCGCCAAGCCAGATCCGCCGCTTCAACTTGCGCACCGGTGACACTATCGTTGGCAAGATCCGCCCTCCAAAGGAGGGCGAGCGGTATTTCGCCCTGCTCAAGGTCGACACGATCAACTTCGATCGTCCCGAGAACGCGAAAAACAAGATTCTCTTCGAGAACCTGACCCCGCTGTTCCCGACCGTGCGCATGAAGATGGAAGCCGGTAACGGTTCCACCGAAGACCTGACCGGTCGAGTGATCGACCTGTGCGCGCCGATCGGCAAAGGCCAGCGTGGTCTGATCGTTGCACCGCCCAAAGCCGGTAAAACGATCATGCTGCAGAACATCGCAGCGAACATCGCCCGTAACAACCCTGAAGTTCACCTGATCGTTCTGCTGATCGACGAGCGTCCGGAAGAAGTGACCGAAATGCAGCGCACCGTGCGTGGCGAAGTGGTTGCCTCGACCTTCGACGAGCCGCCGACCCGCCACGTTCAGGTTGCCGAAATGGTGATCGAGAAGGCCAAGCGCCTGGTCGAACACAAGAAAGACGTGGTGATCCTGCTCGACTCCATCACCCGTCTGGCCCGTGCTTACAACACCGTGATCCCGAGCTCCGGCAAGGTACTGACCGGTGGTGTCGATGCTCACGCTCTCGAGAAGCCAAAGCGTTTCTTCGGTGCGGCGCGGAACATCGAAGAAGGCGGCTCGCTGACCATTATCGCCACCGCGCTGGTTGAAACCGGCTCGAAGATGGACGAAGTGATCTACGAAGAGTTCAAGGGTACCGGCAACATGGAGCTGCCTCTGGATCGCAAGATCGCCGAGAAGCGCGTGTTCCCGGCGATCAACATCAACCGCTCCGGCACCCGCCGCGAAGAGTTGCTGACTGCCGACGACGAACTGCAGCGCATGTGGATTCTGCGCAAGCTGCTGCACCCGATGGACGAAGTCGCAGCCATCGAGTTCCTGGTCGACAAGCTGAAAACGACCAAGACCAACGACGAGTTCTTCCTGTCGATGAAGCGCAAGTAAGCATCGCGGATTAAACCGATAAAAATGGCGTCCCCATGGGGCGCCATTTTTTTGCCCGCATTTTGTACGGGCGATGGGACGTTGCTGATCTGGTAAGGTCTGTGACTGGGCAAAACGACAAGCAGTGTGCGTGATTGCCTCGTCGAGGGCGGCGCGGCTGTACAAAAAACAACCTATGATTGGCATTCAAGATTTATGAGCACACTCGCGTATCGAAGGGATATCGACGGCTTGCGGGCAGTCGCGGTCATTGCCGTGGTCCTGTTCCATTTTGGCGTCCCGGGCTTTACCGGCGGTTTTGTCGGCGTAGACGTGTTCTTCGTGATCTCCGGCTACCTCATCACCTCGATCATCTGGAACCAGCGTCAGGCCGGACGTTTCAGCTTTGTCGAATTCTGGGCACGGCGTGCGCGGCGGATTTTGCCGGCGCTGTTCGCGATGATCATTGCGGTGCTGGCGGTGGGCTGGTTCCTGCTTGCTCCCAAGGATTACGAGGAGCTGGGGCGCTCGGTGCGCTATCAGGTGCTATTCGTCTCGAACATCCTGTTCATGCGTCAGGACGGCTATTTCGACGTTGCGTCTGACCTCAAACCGATGTTGCACACCTGGTCGCTGGCGGTTGAAGAGCAGTTCTACATCGTCTTCCCGCTGCTGCTGACGTTGCTGTCGAGCCGCCTCAAGCACTGGCGGTTGGCCCTGTTCGGTGTGCTGCTGGTGTCGTTCGGGCTGAGCGTATGGGCGGTGAGTAACCATCCGGAAAAGGCCTTTTTCCTCCTGCCGATGCGCGCCTGGGAGTTGTTGGCCGGAGCGATGCTGGCCGTGGCGCCGAAACAGGCTTGGCGCTTGAAGCCGATGGCTGCGCAGGCGCTGAGCCTGCTCGGCATGGGTCTGATCCTGCTGGCCGTGTTCGGCTATGAAAAGTCCACGCCATTCCCAGGTGCTGCGGCGTTGCTGCCGGTGGTCGGCGTCGTGCTGCTGATTCTGGCCAACGGTCATCGCCAGACGCTGGTGGGGCAGTTTCTAAGCAGCCGGGCCATGGTCGGTTTCGGCCTGATTTCCTATTCCTGGTACCTGTGGCACTGGCCGGTATTCGTGTTTTCCAGCTACGCCAGTGTTGAAGAGCCGAGTGCGCTCGACAGCGCCGGGCTGATCCTGTTGACGCTGGTCTTGGGTTATCTGTCGTGGAAGTTCGTCGAAACGCCGTTCCGCGAGCGTCGCTTGCTGGCCGGGCGCCGGCAGATTTTGCTGGCGGGTGCCTGCGGTGTGCTGGTGCTCGCACTGGCCGGGCAGACCCTGCGCTGGACCGACGGTTTGCCGTGGCGCCTGTCGGATCAGGCGTTGCAGTACGCCAAGGGCCGTGAGTGGCGTCCGGAATTGATGGCCTGCCTGGCAGATGACAAGACCCCGGACAGCAAGCTGTTCTGCCATTACGGCGTGGACAACCGGCCGACCCAGGCGATGGTCTGGGGTGACAGCCACGCGACCGCATTGATTCCGGTATTCGATGATGGCGCCAAGGCGCACGGTGTCAGTGTGATGCTTGCCAGCTCTCCCGGCTGCATTCCCGTCGAAGGGCTGGAGCATGACGCCGTGTGCGCGCGGTTCAATCGCCGGGTCGAGCAAGGTTTGAGCAGTCAGTCGGTCAGCGATGTGGTGCTGGTCGCGCGCTGGAGCCTGTATCTGTATGGCGATGTCAAAGGCGATCTCGGGCATGTACTGAGAATGTCCGACGGTCGCTACGAGCGCGCCGCCGCCGAGCAACGCCTGGCTGATGGCTTGCGCGCACGGGTGGCGCAGTTGCGCGCCAGCGGGCATCGGGTCTGGCTGGTGAAAGAGGCGCCGTTGCAGATGTTCAGTCCGCCGTATCGCCTCACGCGGCTGGCGATGCTTGATCGTCCGGTCGACGACGTCGGGCTGGCCGTGACCGAGCATCACAAGCGGCAGGCGTTCATCAGCCAGTTGTTCGCGCAACTGGCGAAAGACCCGGCGGTGCGCGTCGTCGATCCGGCGCCACGGTTGTGCGATGACAGCGGTCTGTGCCGCGCCGAACTGGACGGCTACTCGCTGTACACCGACGACAATCACCTCTCGGAAGTCGGCGCGCGCTTCGTGGCGCCGATCCTTGAGCCGCTGTTCATCGGCCTGCAAGGCAAGGTCAGCCTCGACAAAGAGCAGACGAATGCAGCCAAGTGAGCAGCGACAGGCTGCCACAGGGCTGCAGAGCAGGTAGGATGTACGCCTATTTTGAGGGTGCCATCGTCAATGAAATTCAAGGATCTTCGGGATTTCGTGCAGCAGCTTGAGCAGCGCGGAGAGTTGAAACGCATCCAGATTCCCGTCTCGCCGGTGCTGGAAATGACCGAGGTGTGCGACCGCACGCTGCGGGCCAAGGGCCCAGCGCTGCTGTTCGAGAAGCCGACCGGCCATGACATTCCGGTGCTCGGCAACCTGTTCGGCACCCCTGAGCGGGTAGCGATGGGCATGGGCGCCGAGTCGGTCAGCGAGCTGCGCGAAATCGGCAAGCTGCTGGCGTTCCTTAAGGAGCCCGAGCCGCCGAAGGGCTTGAAAGACGCGTGGTCGAAGCTGCCGATCTTCCGCAAGATCATCTCGATGGCGCCGAAAGTCGTCAAAGACGCGGTGTGCCAGGAAGTGGTCATCGAAGGCGACGACGTCGACCTGGCGATGCTGCCGGTGCAGACTTGCTGGCCTGGCGACGTCGGCCCGCTGATTACCTGGGGCCTGACCGTCACCAAAGGCCCGAACAAGGAGCGTCAGAACCTCGGTATCTACCGTCAGCAAGTGATTGGCCGCAACAAGGTGATCATGCGCTGGCTGAGCCACCGGGGTGGCGCCCTCGATTTCCGTGAGTGGTGCGAGAAGCATCCGGGCCAGCCGTTCCCGGTGTCCGTGGCCCTCGGCGCCGATCCGGCGACCATCCTCGGCGCCGTGACGCCGGTGCCGGACAGCCTCTCCGAATACGCTTTCGCCGGTCTCCTGCGTGGCAACCGCACCGAACTGGTGAAGTGCCGTGGCAACGACCTGCAAGTGCCGGCCACCGCCGAAATCATCCTTGAAGGCGTGATTCATCCGGGTGAAATGGCCGACGAAGGTCCTTATGGCGACCACACCGGCTACTACAACGAAGTCGACAGCTTCCCGGTGTTCACCGTCGAGCGCATCACCCACCGGATCAAACCGATCTACCACAGCACCTACACGGGCCGTCCGCCGGATGAGCCGGCGATCCTCGGCGTGGCGCTGAACGAAGTGTTCGTGCCGATCCTGCAGAAGCAGTTCCCGGAAATCACCGACTTCTACCTGCCGCCGGAAGGTTGCTCGTACCGCATGGCCGTGGTGACGATGAAGAAGTCGTATCCAGGGCATGCCAAGCGCGTGATGCTCGGTGTCTGGTCGTTTTTGCGACAGTTCATGTACACCAAGTTCGTTATCGTCACCGACGACGATATCAACGCCCGCGACTGGAACGACGTGATCTGGGCCATCACCACGCGCATGGACCCCAAGCGCGACACGGTGATGATCGATAACACGCCGATCGACTACCTCGACTTCGCCTCGCCGATTTCCGGCCTGGGTTCGAAAATGGGCCTCGATGCCACCCACAAGTGGCCGGGCGAAACCACCCGCGAGTGGGGCCGCGTGATCGTCAAGGACGACGCCGTCACCCAACGGATCGATGCCATCTGGAATCAGTTAGGAATAGATTGATGCGTGTAACCCTGCAGCCCTCCGGAGCAGTGCTTGAGATACAGCCCGGTGAGCGGATTCTCGATGGTGCGCGGCGCCTTGGCTACGATTGCCCGCAAAGCTGCCGCAACGGCAACTGTCACGTGTGTGCGGCGCTGCTGGTTGAGGGCAGCGTCGCGCAGGACGGCAAGGTGCACGACCACGGCGAGTTCTACACTTGCATAGCCGAGCCGCTGGAAGACTGCATCCTGCTGTGGGATGGCGTGCTTGCGCTGGGAGAACTGCCGGTGCGCAGCCTGTCGTGTCAGGTCATTGAATGCCGGGACGTCGGCGGCGATACCTGGCGCGTGCGTCTGCGTGCGCCAGCGGGCAAGCCGCCGCGCTATCACGCCGGGCAGTATCTGATGATCGAGCGCGAGAACGGCGAGAAATCGGCGTTCTCCATGGCCTCTGCCCCCCATGGCGGGCGTGATCTGGAAATCCACGTGTTGGCGCGCGAAGCCAGTGCACTGAGCCTGATCGAGCAGCTGCAACGCAACGCAATGGTGCGTGTCGAGCTGCCGTTCGGCGACACGCATCTGGCCGAGCTGCCTGACGGGCCGTTGGTGCTGATTGCCGCCGGCACAGGCATGGGTCAGATTCACGCCTTGATCGAACACTGCCGCGCCAATGGCTTCAAACACCCGGTGCATCTGTACTGGGGCGTGCGTCGTCCGGAAGATTTCTATGAGATCGAACATTGGGACGAATGGCTGAAGTTGCCCAACCTGTTCCTGCACAAAGTCGTCAGCGATCAATGCGGCTGGGAAGGGCGCTGCGGCATGCTGCACGAGGCGGTCTGTGAAGACTTTCCCGATCTGAAACCCTTGCACGTCTACGCCAGCGGCTCACCGGCCATGGTCTACGGCACCCTCGACGCCCTGGTCGAAGCCGGGATGGACGCCCATCAAATGCGTGCCGACGTGTTCGCCTACGCCCCGCGCTCTTGAGCCGCGCTCTTGAGTCTCGTGCTGAATCCGTTATAACTCCGTATATAGCTGAACGGTATTTATGTAATTGCATAAATACCGCTAGGTTATATATCAATCAGGCTTTCAATTAAGAACCGTGCCATGGCACTTAAATTGCCTTAAAACATATGTGCCTTATTGTTACAGCGGTGCGTTCTATTAAGTAATTCTTCACCCGCGGGGAGCTGAACGCTATTCGCCATGAGCGCCATTGAAAACGCTTTTTTGAATCTGAATTACCCTCCGCGGCTCGATCTTGGGCCGCAGCTGACGCACGAACAACTGCTCGCTTCCATGCAATCGACTATGGCGCGCCACAAGGGCGGGCCGGTGTGGCTGTTCGCTTATGGTTCGCTGATCTGGCGGCCGGAGTGTTCGGCGGTGGAGCGGGTGCGCGGACGCGTGCATGGCTACCATCGCGGCCTCTACCTGTGGTCGCACGAGCATCGCGGCACACCGGAAATGCCGGGGCTGGTGTTTGGTCTGGATCGTGGCGGTTCGTGCAGTGGCTTCGCTTATCGCTTGCCGGAAGACAATCTCGACGCGGCGCTCTACGCCTTGTGGAAGCGCGAGATGCCGGTGCCCTCCTATCGGCCACACTGGCTCAACTGCCGTCTCGCCGACGGTAGCCAGGTGCAGGCCTTGGGATTTGTGCTGGAGCGACACCTGCCCAGCTATGCCGGCAACTTGCCGGATCATGTGCTGAGCCAGGTGTTCGAAAGCGCCAGTGGGCGTTACGGCACCACTCGCGATTATGTCGAGCAGACCGCTCACGCCCTGCGCAGCCACGCCATGCCAGACCGCAATCTGGAGGCGCGGCTCAAGCGCTGCAAGTCACAAAGCGATCAGGCGACCGCTTCACGGCTCTGACTGGCGACTTGCTTGTGCCACAAGGTCGGGGCCAGGAAGGCCATCGCCAACAGGCAGGCGCCGACCAGCAGCACAAAACCACCGTCCCAGCCGAAGTGGTCAACGGTATAGCCCATCGCGGCACTGGCCGCGACCGAACCACCCAGATAACCGAACAGACCGGTGAAGCCCGCCGCCGTACCGGCGGCTTTTTTCGGCGCCAGCTCCAGCGCCTGCAGGCCGATCAGCATCACCGGGCCGTAGATCAGGAAGCCGATCGACAGCAGGGCGATCATGTCGACCATCGGGTTGCCGGCCGGGTTCAGCCAGTAAACCAGGGTGGCGACAGTTACCAGCGCCATGAACACCATGCCGGTCAGGCCGCGATTGCCACGGAAGATCTTGTCCGACATCCAGCCGCACAGCAGCGTGCCTGGAATACCCGCCCACTCGTAGAAGAAATAGGCCCACGAGGTTTTATCCACGGTGAAACCCTTGGCCTCTTTCAGGTAGGTCGGCGCCCAGTCCAGCACGCCGTAGCGCAGCAGGTAGACGAAGACGTTAGCCAGCGCGATGTACCAGAGCATTTTGTTGCGCAGCACGTATTTGACGAAGATTTCCTTGGCGCTGAATTCGTCTTCGTGGCTGGAGTCGTAGCCTTCCGGGTAATCGTTCTTGTACTTCTCGATAGGCGGCAAGCCGACCGATTGCGGCGTGTCGCGCATGGTGATGAACGCGAACACTGCCACGCCCAACGCTACGGCGGCCGGTACATAGAACGCCGCGTGCCAGTCGTTGAACAGGCCCATGCCGATCAAGAACAGCGGGCCAATCAGGCCGCCGCCGACGTTATGCGCCACGTTCCACACAGAGACAACGCCACCGCGTTCCTTCTGCGACCACCAGTGCACCATGGTCCGTCCACTTGGCGGCCAACCCATGCCCTGGGCCCAGCCGTTGATGAACAACAGGATGAACATCATGGTCACGCTGGAGGTTGCCCAAGGCGCGAAACCGAACACGAACATCACCCCTGCCGAGACCAGCAGGCCGAACGGCAGGAAGAAGCGCGGATTGGAACGGTCGGACACCAGGCCCATGAGGAATTTCGACAAGCCATACGCGATGGCGATGGCCGACATCGCCAGCCCCAGATCACCGCGGCTGTAGCCTTCGTCGATCAGGTAAGGCATGGCCAGGGAGAAGTTTTTGCGCAGCAGGTAGTAACCCGCATAACCGATGAAAATACCGGCGAAGATCTGCCAGCGCAGGCGTCGGTACGTGCTGTCTATTTTTTCTTCAGGCAATGGAGCCTGATGTGCGGCAGGACGAAAGAAAGCAAACATTCAAGAGCTCCAGATTTCTTGTTTTGACTGCGGATGCGAATGTTACAGTTTCGTTACCGAAAATAGCACCGGTTCGCATCGACCAAATAGCGGAAATGTTGGAAGTCGCGCGTTCTTTTACGAACCTGTCGCTCAGCTGTAAGAACAGGGCGTTTTTGTAGCGGTCGAGGCGTTGTGTCTTAGACTCGCGATCAATCCACCGACTGATCGCGC
This sequence comes from Pseudomonas sp. EA_5y_Pfl2_R50, assembly GCF_963970475.1. NCBI lineage: Bacteria > Pseudomonadati > Pseudomonadota > Gammaproteobacteria > Pseudomonadales > Pseudomonadaceae > Pseudomonas > Pseudomonas sp. EA_5y_Pfl2_R50. Next base: position 58,015 of record NZ_CAXAPT010000006.1, read on the forward strand.
AGAGATACAGGATGGCCCCGATGATTCGCAGGTTGGTACCACGACTGTTGATGGTGGTCGCCGTTACCGTTTCTGTTCTGGCATTGAGTTTTGCCCAGGGATCTGCGGCGCCAGGACTGCGTAATGTCACGGTATTGATCGTCCGCCATGCGGAAAAACCGGACGTCGGCCGTGAACTCAACGCTCAAGGCCAACGACGCGCCATGGCCTACGCCGACTATTTCGTTGCGCTCAAACTGCGCGACGAAACACTGACCCCGCAACGCCTGATCGCCACCGCGGACAGCGCGCAAAGCATCCGCCCCCGTCAGACGTTGATTCCGTTGTCGCAACGCCTGCAGTTGCCCATCGAACAGCCATTCGCCAATAACGACGTCGACAAACTGGTCTGTCTGCTGCGCAAGAGCAATCAAGCGAAAACCGTGCTGATTGCCTGGCACCACGGGCACATCAATAAGCTCATTGCCGCATTCGGCGGCAATGGCCCGGCATTGATCGGCCAGCCGAAATGGCCGGTGGGTATTTACGACTGGCTGATTGTTTTGCGTTTCGATGACAAGGGCCAGCTTGTTGAATCGCGTAGCGAGAAGGTTCAGGAGCAACTGATGCCGGGCGACATGGCTGCGTCGCCCGGTCGTTGAAGCGTCTCAGCGCACTTGCACGACCACTTTGCCTACAGCCTTGCGCTGCCCGAGGTCATTGATCGCCTGTGCTGCGTTGCTCAGCGGATAGACCTGCGACACCAGCGGCTTCAACTTGCCCTCGGCAAACCAGCCGAACAACTGCTGGAAGTTGGCGGCATTGTCCTGCGGCTGGCGCTGGGCAAATGAGCCCCAGAACACGCCGAGTACCGCCGCGCCTTTCAGCAGCGCGAGGTTGACCGGCAGTTCCGGGATGCGCCCACTGGCGAAACCGACCACCAGCAGACGACCGTTCCAGGCGATGGCGCGAATGGCCTGGTCGAACAGGTCACCACCGACCGGGTCGTAGATCACGTCGGCGCCCTGGCCGTCGGTGAGGCGTTTGATTTCGTCCTTGAGACCGGTTTCGCTGTAGTTGATCAGCTCATCGGCGCCGGCAGCCTTGGCCACTGCGAGTTTTTCCGCGCTGCTGGCGGCAGCGATGACGCGGGCACCCATGGCCTTGCCGATTTCTACGGCAGCCAGGCCGACACCGCCGGACGCACCGAGCACCAGCAGGGTTTCGCCCGGTTGCAGGTTGGCGCGTTGCTTGAGCGCGTGCATCGACGTGCCGTAAGTCATGCTGAAGGCGGCAGCGATGTTGAAGTCCATCGACGACGGAATCGGCAGCACGTTATAGCCCGGTACCGCGACCTGCTCGGCGAAACTGCCCCAGCCGGTCAGGGCCATGACCCGGTCGCCGACTTTCAGGTGACTGACCTTTTCCCCGACTTCGCGAACCACACCGGCTGCCTCACCGCCCGGCGAGAAAGGGAAGGGCGGCTTGAACTGGTATTTGCCCTCGATGATCAGCGTGTCGGGAAAGTTGACCCCGGCGGCGTGCACGTCCAGCAGGATTTCGTTCTTCTTCAGGGCGGGGCTGGCGACGTCTTCCAGCACCAGCGATTCGGCAGGGCCGAAGGCTTTGCACAGCACGGCTTTCATCAGGGCTATTCCTTTGGGAGTGATGGCCGATAAGTGTAGGTGTGTCAGTCATCGGGTCAACGAGCATGCCCGGCCCTGATAGTCAGCCATAAGCTTGTGCTTGCGCGGCGGGTCGTTATGCTAGGCCGCAAACCGGATAAGGAGCGAATTGTGAAAGCGTGGATCATGTTGTTGCTGGCCCTGTCTCTGCCTGTGGCAGCGCTGGCCGAAGAAGCCAAAGAAGGCGAAGCGCCGAAGGTCAATTACATCACCCTGAGCCCGCCGTTCGTGGGCAACTATGGGCTCGACGGCACGCCGAAGCTCAAAGTCTACAAGGCCGATGTCGCGTTGCGCGTGACCGGCGAAGAAGCGACCAAACTGGTCAAGGCCAACGAGCCGCTGATCCGCAATCAACTGGTGGCGCTGTTCACCCAGCAGACCACCGAGGCGATGGGCAGCATCGAAGGCAAGGAAAAGCTGCGTCAGGAAGCGTTGAAGCAAACGCAGCAAGTGATGAATGATGAGACCGGCAAGCCGGTGGTTGAGGATCTGCTGTTCAACAACCTGATCATTCAGTAAGACTACTGCTGTCCGGGCGGACCCTTCGCGAGCCTGCTCGCGAAGGCATTTTGTCAGGCGAAGGATAATTCAGGGTTTCAGCGCCATCACCGTAGCCCATTGTTCGGGCGTCACCGGCATCACCGACAGCCGCGACCCTTTCTGCACCAGCGGCATTTCGGCCAGCGCGGTCTGCTGCTTCAGGTAATCCAGCTTCAGCACCCGCGCAAACGTCTCGAGGTGTTCAACGTCAATCGCGCTCCAGGCGTTTTTCTCCGGGGTGGCCTTGGGATCGAAGTAATGACTGTCCGGCGCCAGTGCGGTGGGATCGGGGTAGGCGGCCTGAATAATTTTTCCGATACCGGCAATCCCCGGCTCCGGGCAGCTGGAGTGGTAGAAAAAGAACTCGTCGCCCACCGCCATCGCCCTCAGAAAGTTGCGTGCCTGATAGTTGCGAACCCCGTCCCAGCGCGCTTTGCCAAGCTTTTCCAGGCCTTTGATCGAGAGTTCATCGGGCTCGGACTTCATCAGCCAATAGGCCATGGTTTTTTGCTCCTGAAACGGTCATTGGGCAGGTTGTCGGGCAATTTTATGACAAACCGACGGTCGGTTGACGTCAGCGTTTGCGCAGAGGTTCACGTTGTCGCAAAATGCCGGCCTTTAAAGCTTGACGCTGCTGCACGGCCTACGAATGGAAACCGCTGCTGTCATCGTGATGATGTGCCTTGAGGGGGGCAATCGATGAAACGCAAACCGGATTTGCTATGGACATTGGTCATTTTGTTTGGCCTGGGCGTTGTGACCACCGGTTACGCGCAGAGCCTGTGGGCCAACAAGGCCGACGCGCCGATTGAAATCGCGCAACAGGTTCAACAGTCGACAGCCTTCAAACGCTGAAACTGCCTTCCCGACGCCGCTGATCTGCGCGGCGTCTATCTCGCGAAATACCATGCCTTGTCGGTGACCGTGCCTTGCAGCGGAACATCCCAACTCGCCTGCGCCAGGCGTTCGACCTTCTGACATTCATGGGCCAGGCCCAATAGGGTCGGCTTACGCCAGCATTGCCGGCGCGCCAGATAGGCAAGGCTGCGATCATAGAAACCGCCGCCCATCCCCAAACGTCCACCGACGTCGTCGAAGCCCACCAGCGGCAACAGCACCAGATCCAGAGTCCAGAGCCTGCGCTGCTGTGCGAGGTTAGCCCGTGGCTCGAGAATGCGAAAACGATTGGGTTTGAGCTTTTCCCCCGGACGAATGCGTTGGAAAACCATTTTGGTTCGCGGCCAGGCGCTGAGCACCGGCAGATAGGTGGCCTTGCCCCGACGCTGTGCTTCGCGCAGCAGCAGGCGCGGATCGATTTCACCGTCGTTGGGCAGATACAGAGAGATATGTTTGGCCCGGCGAAAATGCGGGTCTTGCGCCAGTTGCCGGAACAGGCCTTTGGCGGCCTGGCGTTGCTCGCTTTTGCTCAGTGAGCGGCGAGCCTTGCGCAGGAGGCGGCGGAGTTGCGGGCGGGGCAGCAGCGCGGGTTCGGTCATGGTTCGGCTTCGGCAGGTTGGACGAAAACGCACACATAAAAAATCCGATGTCGGTTTTCACCGACATCGGATTCGAATCAGGCTCCCCGGATGAACCGCTGTCAACTTAGCCCTTGAACCCGAAAGTTCAAGGTGGAAGATGCAGTAGACTTTAAGGCTTTCCGTCTAGCGGACATGCACACCAGCCCAACGTGCAACTTCCAGGGTAGTGCGAATCGGCTCAGGGACATCGTCAACTGGCAAGCACCCCAGGGAGTGCCGCGAGTATACCGCAAGCGGCCTGCCGAATCAGCCCTTGGTGGTGTTCTGATCGTCGGCGAGGACCAGATCGACACGATCAAGCAAGTCGCGCACCTGTTCACGGGTCGAGCCGCTGGCCTGAATGTCCGGGCGCTCTTCTTTGTGCAAGAGGTCGTGAGTGATGTTCAGCGCGGCCATTACGGCAATACGATCGGCGCCGATGACTTTGCCGCTGCTGCGGATCTCGCGCATCTTGCCGTCCAGGTAACGTGCGGCACTGACCAGATTGCTGCGTTCTTCCTGCGGGCAGATGATCGAATATTCTTTGTCGAGGATCTGCACGGTAACGCTATTGCTTGAACTCATGAGTCTTGCTCCAGGGCCTTGAGGCGCGAAATCATCGATTCGACCTTACGCCGGGCGATTTCGTTTTTTTCAATGAGGTGAGCGCGTTCCTCGCGCCAGGTCTTTTCCTGAGCTAGTAAGAGTGCGTTTTGACTCTTTAGTTGCTCGACTCGACCAATCAGCAGTTCGAGTCTGGCCATCAGCGCTTGCAGGTCGGTGTCTTCCATTGTGTCCACATGTTCGTCTGATGGGTGGTAGCTGGCGGACAGCCTTTAATAGTCTTGGCGAGTCTGTCGATGTAGGATACAAGGCCTTCATTCTAGACATAGCGCCGTCTGGCGCCTAGCTGCCCATGACCATTGCGAATTCCCCGTACCAAGCCTTTGCCACCCTGCTGACCTCCAGCGGCCACAACGTCTCGCCTGCAGAACTGCATGGCGTGCTGCTCGGACGCAGCTGCGCCGGTGCCGGCTTCGATCACGAAGGCTGGTTGATCGACGCCGCCGAACTGCTCGAAGGCGACATTCAGGACAACGTCCGCAACGCCCTGATCGGCCTGCAGGAAATGGTCAAAGGCGAACTGACCGGCGACGACGTGACTGTCGTTCTGCTGCTGCCGACCGATGACGCACCGCTGACCGACCGCGCCGCTGCGCTGGGCGAATGGTGCCAGGGTTTCCTCAGCGGTTTCGGCCTGAACTGCCGCGACAGCAGCATGCTCAGCACTGAAGCCACCGAAGTGCTGCAGGATCTGGCCGCGATTTCCCAAGTGCAAGACGCTCTGGAAGAGTCCGAAGACGGCGAAACCGACTACATGGAAGTCATGGAGTACCTGCGCGTCGCACCGCTGCTGCTGTTCTCGGAAACCCGCAAAGCCGACGTACCGCCAGCCGCCAAGCCGTCGCTGCATTAATCGCGTGCCAGGGAAAGCCATCTGCCCATGACCCATATCCCGAAAGCGGAATACAGCCGTCGCCGCAAGGCCCTGATGGCGCAGATGGAACCCAACAGCATCGCGATCCTGCCCGCCGCCGCGGTGGCTATTCGCAACCGCGACGTCGAGCACGTTTACCGTCAGGACAGCGATTTCCAGTACCTCAGCGGGTTTCCCGAGCCGCAGGCCGTCATCGTCCTGATGCCCGGCCGCGAGCATGGCGAGTACGTACTGTTCTGCCGTGAACGCAACGCCGAACGCGAATTGTGGGATGGCTTGCGTGCCGGCCAGGAAGGCGCGATTCGCGATTTCGGCGCCGACGACGCCTTCCCGATCACGGACATCGATGACATCCTGCCGGGCCTGATCGAAGGTCGCGACCGGGTGTATTCGGCGATGGGCAGCAACCCGGAATTCGACCGTCACCTGATGGACTGGATCAACGTGATCCGCTCCAAGGCGCACCTCGGCGCCCAGCCACCGAACGAATTCGTTGCCCTGGATCATCTGCTGCACGACATGCGCCTGTATAAATCGGCGGCAGAAGTGAAGGTGATGCGCGCAGCCGCACGGATCTCGGCACAAGCCCACATCCGCGCCATGCAAGCCAGTCGGGCCGGGCTCTACGAGTACAGCCTCGAAGCCGAACTCGATTACGAATTCCGCAAGGGCGGGGCGAAGATGCCGGCCTACGGTTCGATTGTCGCCGCCGGGCGCAACAGCTGCATCCTGCATTACCAGCAGAATGACGCGCTGCTCAAGGACGGCGATCTGGTGTTGATCGACGCCGGTTGCGAGATTGATTGCTACGCCAGCGACATCACCCGCACCTGGCCGGTCAACGGCAGGTTTTCGCCGGAGCAGAAAGCGATCTACGAACTGGTACTCGCCTCGCAGGAAGCCGCGTTCGCCGAAATCGCTCCGAACAAGCACTGGAATCAGGCGCACGAGGCGACGGTTCGGGTGATCACCTCCGGGCTGGTGAAACTGGGACTGTTGCAGGGCGAGGTCGACGAATTGATCGCCAGCGAAGCCTATAAAGCGTTTTACATGCACCGTGCCGGGCACTGGCTGGGCATGGATGTACACGACGTCGGCGAATACAAGGTCGGCGGCGAATGGCGTGTGCTGGAAGTCGGCATGGCGCTGACCGTGGAACCGGGCATTTACATCGCCCCGGACAATCAGAACGTAGCGAAGAAATGGCGTGGCATCGGCGTGCGCATCGAGGACGACGTGGTAGTGACAAAGACTGGCTGTGAAATCCTCACCAACGGCGTACCGAAAACCGTCGCTGAAATCGAAGCGCTGATGGCGCAAGCACGGACACACGCGGCATGAGTCGAGTCAATCTGGCAATCATCGGAGGCGGTCTGGTCGGCGCCAGTCTGGCGTTGGCTTTGCAGGCCGGGGCCAAGGCCCGGGGCTGGAAGATTGTCCTGATCGAACCGTTCGCCCCCGGTGACAGTTGGCAGCCGAGCTACGACGCACGTTCGTCGGCGCTGTCCTTCGGTTCACGGCAGATTTATCAACGGGTGGGCGTGTGGCAGGAAATCTCCCGCCGCGCCGAACCGATCAAACAGATTCACGTCTCCGACCGGGGCCGTTTCTCCACCGCGCGTTTATCGGCGATGGAAGAGGGCGTGCCAGCGCTCGGGTACGTTGTGGAAAATGCCTGGCTCGGCCAGTGCCTGTGGCAGCACCTCGACAAAGACGTGATCACTTGGCGCTGCCCGGCGGAAGTCACGCGCATGGAGCCGCTGCCCGACGGCTATCGCCTGACCTTGAATGATGAAACCACCCTTGAATGCGACCTCGCCGTGCTCGCCGATGGCGGGCGGTCCGGCCTGCGCGAACAACTGGGCATCAACGTGCGCAAGCGCCCGTACAACCAGAGTGCGCTGATCGCCAACATCAGCCCGAGCGAAGCGCACAACGGCATGGCCTTCGAGCGCTTTACCGACGAAGGGCCGATGGCGCTGCTGCCGCTGCCGGACAACCGCTGCGCCCTGGTCTGGACCCGTCTGGGCATGGATGCGCAGCGTTTGGCTGACGTGAGCGAACGCGAGTTCCTCAGCGAATTGCAGGGCGTGTTCGGTTACCGCCTCGGCACGCTGAAGCAGGTTGGCGCACGGCATCTGTATCCGCTGACGCTGGTCGAGGCTGAAGAGCAAGTGCGTTCGCATCTGGCCGTGCTCGGCAATGCGGCACACAGCCTGCACCCGATTGCCGGGCAAGGCTTCAACTTGTCCCTGCGTGACGCCGATGCCTTGGCTGCGGCGCTGTTGGCGAGCGACAAACCGCTGGGCGATTTCGCCACGCTGCAGGCCTATCGCGAGCGTCAGCGTCTCGATCAGGACCTCACCGTCGGTTTCTCCGATCAGGTCACGCGCCTGTTCGGCAGCACCCAGCCGCTGGTTTCGCTGGGGCGTAACATCGGCCTGCTCGGTCTCGATCTGTTGCCGCCGGCCAAGCGCTGGTTTGCCCGTCAGGCGATGGGTTTGGGAACGCGTCCGGATGCTTAAGTGGCTGACCGCTAAATTCGGCAAGGCGCGGCTGATGCGCTGGATCATGACGTTCTATCCGCCATACCTCGGCGCCGGGGTACGGGTTCGGCACATCAGCGATGACTTCCGCGACGTTCAGGTGTCGATGGGCCTTGGCTGGTACAACCGCAATTACGTCGGCACGCAGTTCGGCGGCAGCCTGTATTCGATGGTCGATCCGTTCTTCATGCTGATGCTCATGGAGAACCTCGGTTCGAAGTACATCGTCTGGGACAAAGCCGCCGACATCGATTTCATTGCGCCGGGCAAAGGCCCGGTGTTCGCCCGGTTCAGCATCGACGAGACGTTGCTCGCCGAGATCCGCCGGCAGACCGCCAATGGCGAAAAGTACCTGCCGCAGTTGCAGGTCGACATTCATGACGGCGCCGGCAATCTGGTGGCGCGGGTCGGTAAAACCCTTTACGTGCGGCTCAAGCCGCAAGCGAGACAGGCCTAAAGCATGGAAATGCGCGCAGATCTGCTGATAGTCGGAGCCGGAATGGTCGGCAGCGCCCTGGCGTTGGCGTTGCAGGACAGCGGGCTGGAAGTCCTGCTGCTGGACGGCAGCCCGCTGAGCGTCAAACCGTTCGACGCGCAAGCCGCGTTTGAACCGCGCGTGAGCGCCCTGTCAGCGGCGAGCCAGCGGATTCTCGAACGCCTCGGCGTGTGGGACGGCATCGCCAAACGCCGCAGCAGCCCCTACACCGACATGCACGTGTGGGACGGCAGTGGCACCGGGCAGATTCATTTCTCGGCGAGCAGCGTGCACGCCGAAGTGCTGGGGCATATCGTCGAAAACCGCGTGGTGCAGGATGCCTTGCTAGATCGTTTGCACGATTGTGATCTGGGCATGCTCGCCAATGCACGACTGGAACAGATGCGCCGCTCGGGCGATGACTGGTTGCTGACGCTGGCCGATGGTCGTCAGTTGCGCGCGCCACTGGTGATTGCCGCTGATGGTGCCAATTCGGCGGTTCGTCGCCTGACCGGTGTGGCGACACGAGAGTGGGATTATCTGCATCACGCCATCGTCACCAGCGTGCGCAGCAGCAAACCGCACCAGATGACTGCGTGGCAGCGCTTCACCGATCACGGGCCGTTGGCGTTCCTGCCGCTGGAGCGTGACGGTCAGCAGGATTGGTGTTCGATCGTCTGGTCGACTACGCCGAGCGAAGCCGAGCGCCTGATGGCGCTGGATGAGGCGGATTTCTGTCGGGCGCTGGAGCGCGCCTTTGAAGGTCGTCTCGGTGAAGTCATCAGTGCCGATCCGCGACTGTGCGTGCCGCTGCGTCAGCGCCACGCCAAGCGTTACGTGGCGCAAGGCCTGGCGTTGATCGGTGATGCGGCGCACACCATTCACCCGTTGGCGGGGCAGGGTGTGAACCTGGGTTTCCTCGATGCAGCGGTGCTGGCGCAGGTGCTGCTGCAGGCGGCGGAGCGCGGCGAACGCCTGGCGGATGTGAAAGTGCTGAGCCGTTACGAACGCCGGCGTATGCCGCATAACCTGGCGCTGATGGCGGCGATGGAAGGCTTTGAGCGGTTGTTCCAGGCCGATCCGTTGCCGGTGCGCTGGTTGCGCAATACCGGGTTGAAGCTGGTGGAGCAGATGCCGGAGGCGAAGGCGTTGTTTGTGCGCGAGGCGCTCGGGTTGACCGGTGATCTCCCGGCTTTAGCCAGGATTTGAGTTCAATATTGAGGCTGATGGCCTCTTCGCGAGCAAGCCCGCTCCCACAGTGGTCGGTGTGAAACATCAATTTTGTGAACACTTCAAACCCTGTGGGAGCGGGCTTGCTCGCGAAGGTGCCAGAACCGCCACGCCGGATTCCAGCCTGCGCAACATCTGGTAACTTCTTTCAAAAGAGTTCGATTGAGGTGGTAAATGTGAGTCCTTATCATTTGGCCCTCATTTCCCGACCGAGAGACTACTCCCATGTTGGCACCCAAGCGTCTTCTGACCGCACTGGCCCTGACCCTGATCGGTAGCACCACGGCCCAGGCCGCTGATGAGGTGGTGGTTTACTCGTCGCGCATCGATGAACTGATCAAACCGGTCTTCGATGCCTATACCGCCAAGACCGGGGTGAAGATCAAGTTCATCACCGACAAGGAAGCGCCGCTGATGCAGCGCATCAAGGCGGAAGGCGAAAACGCCACTGCCGACCTGCTGCTCACCGTCGACGCCGGCAACCTCTGGCAGGCCGAGCAGATGGGCATTCTCCAGCCGTTCACCTCGAAAACCATCGACGCCAATATCCCGCTGCAATATCGCTCGTCCACCCACGCCTGGACCGGCCTGAGCCTGCGCGCGCGGACTATCGCGTACTCCACCGAACGCGTGAAACCGGGCGAACTGACTACCTACGAAGCGCTCGCCGACAAGAACTGGGAAGGGCGCCTGTGCCTGCGCACGGCGAAAAAGGTCTACAACCAGTCGCTGACCGCGACCATGATCGAAGTCCACGGCGCCGAGAAGACTGAAAAGATCCTCAAGGGCTGGGTCAACAACCTGTCCACCGACGTGTTCTCCGATGACGTTGCTGTGCTTGAAGCGATCAATGCCGGCCAGTGTGACGTTGGCATCGTCAACACTTACTACTACGGTCGTCTGCACAAGCAGAAACCGGAGCTGCCGGTGAAACTGTTCTGGCCGAACCAGGCCGATCGCGGCGTGCACGTGAACCTGTCGGGCATCGGCCTGACCAAACATGCGCCGCATCCGGAAGCGGCCAAGGCGCTGGTCGAGTGGATGACCACACCTGAAGCGCAGAAGATTTTTGCTGACGTGAACCAGGAATTCCCGGCCAACCCGGCGGTGGCGCCTTCAGAAGAAGTGGCGGCGTGGGGCAAGTTCATCGCCGATACGTTGCCGGTGGAAGTCGCGGGCAAGCGTCAGGCAGAGGCAATCCGGATGATGGATCGGGCGGGCTGGAACTGAGTCGTTTCGAAAGATTCGTGTGATTTAAAATCCAGCCCCTCACCCCAGCCCTCTCCCAAGGGAGAGGGAGCCGATCTGAGTTGGCTTCGAAACCTGAGTTCGGCTCGGTGGTTCAGGTCGGCGTAATTCTCATAAACTACGCGGTCAATCCCCTCTCCCCTTGGGAGAGGGCCAGGGAGAGGGCCAGGGTGAGGGCAACAATCTCAACCTGAAACACTCAATCCAAGAACACCCCAATCCCCCAGAGACCCAAAAGTGGCCCATCCCGCCCAACGCCGCTGGTACCCCATCGTCTTCGCCATCGCCGCGCTGGTGCTGTTGCCCCTGAGCGTTCTGCTGCTCTCCTGGCAAACCATCGATCAACAGATCTGGTCTCACCTGTGGGAAACCCAGATGCCGCGTCTGCTCGGCAATACCCTGACGCTGATCCTTGGCGTCGGTGTCGGCGTGACGTTGCTCGGGGTCAGTCTGGCCTGGCTCACCAGCCTCTGCGAATTTCCCGGTCGGCGCTGGCTCGACTGGGCGTTGATGCTGCCCTTTGCCATCCCGGCCTACGTACTGGCGTTCGTCTTCGTCGGCCTGCTCGACTTCGCCGGCCCGGTGCAAACGCTGCTGCGCGAATGGTTCGGCAGCGGGCTGCGCCTGCCGCGCGTGCGTTCCACTGGCGGGGTGATTCTGGTGTTGGTGCTGGTCTTTTATCCCTACGTTTACCTGCTGGCACGCACGGCGTTCCTCGCCCAGGGCAAAGGCCTGATGGAAGCTGCGCGGGTGCTCGGCCAGTCGCCGTGGCAAGCCTTCTGGCGCGTAGCACTGCCGATGGCACGTCCGGCGATTGGCGCCGGTGTGGCGTTGGCCTTGATGGAAACCCTGGCGGATTTCGGCGCAGTCTCGGTGTTCAACTTCGACACGTTCACCACCGCGATCTACAAAACCTGGTACGGCTTCTTCAGTCTGCCGAGCGCCGCGCAACTGGCAAGCCTGTTGTTGTTGGTGGTGATGCTGGTGTTGTACGGCGAACGTCGCGCGCGCGGGGCGAATCGGGCAAGTAACGAGCGGCCACGGGTCAAAGCCCTGTATCACTTGCGCGGGTTCAAGGCCCTCGCGGCGATGAGCTGGTGCGGGTTGGTGTTTGCCTGCGCGTTCGTCATTCCGGTACTGCAACTGATCGTCTGGTTCTGGCAGCGCGGCCGTTTCGATCTAGATGAGCGCTACGCCGGGCTGATCCTGCACACCCTGTATCTGGGCGGCATGGCCGCGTTGATCACGGTCTGCGTCGCGCTACTGCTGGCCTTCGCCCGGCGTTTGGCGCCGACGCCGGCAATCAACTCGGGAGTGGGGCTGGCCAACCTCGGCTATGCCTTGCCGGGGTCGGTGCTGGCGGTGTCGATCATGCTGGCGTTCAGTTATCTGGATCGCGAACTGGTGATTCCGCTGTCCGCCTGGCTCGGAGGCGCCGGCAAGCCGTTGCTGCTCGGCAGTCTGGCGGCGTTGCTGATGGCCTATCTGGTGCGCTTCGTGGCTGTCGCCTACGGCCCGCTGGAAAACAGTCTGGCGCGTATACGGCCATCTTTGCCCGAAGCAGCACGAAGCCTGGGTGTCAGTGGGCCGCGACTGTTTTTCAAAGTGTATCTGCCATTGTTGCTGCCCGGCACCCTGAGCGCGGCGCTGCTGGTGTTCGTCGATGTGCTCAAGGAAATGCCCGCGACCCTGCTGATGCGCCCGTTTGGCTGGGATACGCTGGCGGTGCGGATCTTTGAAATGACCAGCGAAGGCGAATGGGCGCGGGCATCTTTGCCGGCGCTGAGCCTGGTTCTGGTCGGACTGCTACCGGTCATCGGCCTGATCCGTCGCTCGGCGCACCGAAACACTTAGTAGTGAGTCCCGAATCATGCGGCTACAATGCGCGGCATTCGGTGCGGTTAGTCTGACAGACCTGTTCGCTGGAATCGGCTGAGAACCTTCTATTTCAAGGCTTTCATTCGTGCAGCGACTGTCCGCACCTTCGCCACGCCCGGAAGGAGAAACCCATGGGACAGCGCACGCCTCTGTATGACCTGCATCTCGCCCTTGGCGCGAAAATGGTCGATTTTGGCGGTTGGGACATGCCACTGCATTACGGCTCGCAAGTCGAGGAGCACCACGAAGTGCGCCGCGATTGCGGGGTGTTCGATGTTTCTCACATGACCGTGATCGATGTCACCGGCACTCAGGCCAAGGCCTGGCTCCAGCATTTGCTGGCCAATGATGTCGACCGCCTGCACCGCCCCGGCCGTGCGTTGTACAGCACCATGCTCAATGAGCGCGGCGGCATCGTCGACGACATGATCGTCTACCGTCTCGACGACGCTTATCGACTGGTGGTCAACGCCTCCACCCGCGATCAGGATCTGGCCTGGATGCACGCCCAGCTCGGCGGCTTCGATGTGCAACTGCACGAACGTTCCGAACTGGCGATGCTCGCCATTCAAGGTCCGCAGGCCCGGCACAAGATTGCCGAGCTGGTGACTCAGTCACGCGCCACGCTGATCCAGCACCTCAAACCCTTCGAAGGCTATACCGACGGCGACTGGTTCATCGCCCGTACCGGCTATACCGGTGAAGATGGCTTGGAGATTTGCCTGCCGGCCAATCAAGCGCCGGGTTTCTTCAACGATCTGGTTGGCGCCGGCATTTCCCCGATTGGTCTGGGCGCCCGCGACACGCTTCGCGTTGAAGCCGGTATGAACCTCTACGGTCAGGACATTGATCAGCATGTTTCGCCGCTGGCCTCGAACATGGCCTGGAGCATCGCCTGGGAGCCAGCCTCGCGTCAGTTCATCGGTCGTCGTGCGCTGGAGGCGGAAAAAGCCGCTGGCGTTGCGCACAAACTGGTCGGCCTGGTACTGGAAGAACGCGGGGTTTTGCGCGCTCATCAAGTGGTTCGGATCGCCGATGTTGGCGAAGGGGAGATCACCAGTGGTAGTTTCTCTCCTACGCTAAGCAAATCGATTGCCCTGGCGCGTGTTCCGATGGCGACCGCCGACCGCGCCGAAGTGGAAATCCGTGGCAAGTGGTATCCGGTGCGGGTGGTCAAACCGACCTTCGTGCGCCATGGTAAAACGTTGATCTAACCTTTTTTTGGCGGGCACGACCGCTGACCTATTTCCTGAGGACACCGAAGATGAGCAATATCCCCGCTGAACTGCGTTATGCCGTGAGTCATGAGTGGGCACGTCTGGAAGCGGACGGCACCGTCACCGTGGGCATCAGCGATCACGCGCAGGAAGCGCTGGGCGACGTGGTGTTTGTCGAACTGACCGAAGTGGGCAAGGTATTCGCTGCAGGCGATATGGCAGGCGTCGTCGAATCCGTGAAAGCGGCGTCCGACATCTATTCGCCGGTCAGCGGTGAAGTCATCGCGATCAACGAAGAGCTGGGTGCCTCCCCGGAGCTGCTGAACTCCGATCCGTATGGTGCGTGGATCTTCAAGCTCAAGCCAAGCGACAAGGCTGAGCTGGACAAACTGCTGGATGCGGCGAAGTACCAGGCTGTCAGCGAAGAGTAAGTCGCCTGCCACACTGCAAAGCCCCGATCCGTCGGGGCTTTTTTGTGGGTGATGATTTCCCCCCCGTGGGAGCGGGCTTGCTCGCGAATACCTTGTGTCAGACACACTTGAATTGACTGACGCACCGCTTTCGCGAGCAAGCCCGCTCCCACAGGGTCAGTGTTGATCTGCAGAATTTGACCGGGGCACGGGCTGCTATGCTGGTTTGACCGTGTTGCATTGACGCCGAGCGCCAGCCAAGAGAGAGCCCGTCATGTCCCCATTGCCTTCCCTCAGCCAGTTACGCGACCCCGATGCCTTCCTGCGCCGTCACCTCGGCCCGGATGCCGCCGAACAGCAGGCGATGCTCGACAGCCTTGGCCTTGGCAGCCGGGCCGAGCTGATTGAACAGACCGTGCCGCCGGGCATCCGCCTTAATCGCGCACTGGATCTGCCGCCCGCGCTGGATGAGCAGGCGGCACTGGCCAGACTGCGCGGTTACGCCGAGCAGAATCAGGTCTGGACCAGCCTGATCGGCATGGGTTACTACGGCACACTGACGCCGGCGGTGATTTTGCGCAACGTGCTGGAAAATCCTGGCTGGTACACGGCCTACACGCCGTATCAACCGGAGATTGCCCAAGGCCGACTCGAAGCACTGCTGAATTTCCAGCAACTGACCATCGACCTCACCGGCCTTGAACTGGCGAATGCCTCCTTGCTCGACGAAGCCACCGCTGCGGCCGAAGCCATGGCTCTGGCGAAACGCGTTGCCAAGTCGAAAAGCAATCTGTTCTTTGTCGACGAGAACTGTCATCCGCAAACCATTTCCGTGGTGCAGACCCGCGCCGAAGGTTTCGGCTTCGAACTGGTCGTCGACGCTGTGGATAACCTCAAGCAACACCAGGTGTTCGGTGCGCTGCTGCAATATCCCGACACCCACGGCGAGATCCGCGACCTGCGGCCATTGATCGATCATCTGCACGCACAACAGGCACTGGCCTGCGTGGCCACGGATCTACTCAGTCTGTTGCTACTGACGCCGCCGGGTGAACTGGGAGCGGACGTGGTGTTCGGCTCGTCCCAGCGTTTCGGCGTGCCGATGGGTTACGGCGGCCCACACGCGGCGTTCTTTGCCAGTCGCGAGGAATACAAACGGGCGATTCCCGGGCGGATCATCGGCGTGTCGAAAGATACCCGGGGCAATATCGCCTTGCGCATGGCCCTGCAAACCCGCGAGCAACATATCCGTCGCGAGAAGGCCAATTCGAATATCTGCACGGCGCAAGTGCTGTTGGCCAATATCGCCAGTTTCTACGCGGTGTATCACGGGCCGGAGGGGCTGAAGCGCATAGCCCAACGCGTGCATCGACTGACCTGCATACTGGTGCTGGGGCTGGAGCGTCACGGCATCAAACGGCTCAATGCGCAGTTTTTCGACACCCTGACGCTGGACGTCGGCGGTGCACAAACCGCGATCATCGAAAGCGCTCGGTCGGCGCAGATCAACCTGAGGATTTTGGGGCGTGGTCGGTTGGGGCTGAGCCTCGACGAGAGCTGTGATGAAACCACCGTGGCGCGTCTGTTTGATGTCCTGCTCGGTTCCGATCATGGGCTGAACGTCGACGAACTCGATGAGGAAACCATCGTATCGGGCATTCCCGACAACCTTCAGCGCAAGACACCCTACCTGCTCCACCCGGTCTTCAATGCTCATCACAGCGAGACCGAGATGCTGCGCTACCTCAAGCAACTGGAGAACAAGGATCTGGCCCTCAATCAGTCGATGATCCCGCTGGGTTCCTGCACCATGAAACTCAACGCCACCAGCGAGATGATCCCGATCACCTGGCCGCAGTTCGCCAACCTGCACCCCTTTGTGCCGCGCGAACAGGCAGTCGGCTACACGTTGATGATCGAGGAACTGGAGCGCTGGCTGTGTGCGATCACCGGGTTTGATGCGATCTGCATGCAGCCCAACTCCGGTGCGCAAGGCGAGTACGCCGGATTGCTGGCGATCCGTAAATATCATGAGAGTCGTCAGCAGGGCGCGCGGGATATCTGCCTGATTCCGTCCTCGGCCCACGGCACCAACCCGGCCTCGGCACAGATGGCCGGGATGCGTGTGGTCATCGTCGAGTGTGACGAGGCAGGCAACGTCGATCTGGAAGATCTGAAGGCGAAAGCGGCGGAGGCGGGTGCAAGGTTGTCGTGCCTGATGGCGACGTACCCATCGACCCACGGTGTGTACGAAGAGGGCATCAGCGAGATTTGCGACATTGTCCACAAGCACGGCGGCCAGGTGTACATGGACGGCGCCAACCTCAACGCGCAGGTCGGGCTGGCGCGGCCGGCGGACATCGGCGCCGACGTGTCACACATGAACCTGCACAAGACCTTCTGCATTCCTCACGGCGGCGGTGGCCCCGGCATGGGGCCCATCGGCATTCGCGCGCACCTGGCGCCGTTTGTCGCCAATCATCCGGTGGTGCCGATTGACGGGCCGCTGGCGCAGAATGGCGCAGTCAGCGCAGCGCCGTGGGGGAGTGCGAGTATCTTGCCGATCAGTTGGATGTACATCGCCATGATGGGCCCACAACTGGCCGATGCCAGCGAGGTGGCGATTCTTGCGGCGAATTATCTGGCCCGGCATCTGGCTGGCGCGTTTCCCGTGCTGTACACCGGGCGTAACGAGCGGGTGGCCCACGAATGCATTCTCGACTTGCGGCCATTGAAGGTGCAGACCGGGATCAGTGAGGAGGACGTTGCCAAGCGTCTGATGGATTACGGCTTTCATGCGCCGACCATGTCCTTCCCGGTGCCGGGAACCCTGATGGTCGAACCGACCGAGAGCGAGTCCAAGGCTGAGCTGGACCGGTTTATCGGCGCCATGTTGAGCATTCGCGCGGAAATCACCGAAGTTCAGAACGGCAACTGGCCGGCTGAGGACAATCCCCTCAAACGCGCGCCGCATACGCTGGCGGATGTTACCGGGGTGTGGGAGCGGCCTTACAGCATTGAGCAGGCCATCACCCCGGATACGCACACCAAGGCGCACAAGTATTGGCCGGCAGTGAATCGGGTGGATAACGTTTACGGCGATCGCAACCTGTTTTGCGCGTGCGTGCCGGTGGACGATTACCGCTGATTTCCCGGCAAGCACACCTTCCCCTGTGGGACTGAAATCCAGGCAAAAAAATGCCGCTCGATTGAGCGGCATTTTTTGTTATTCGGAAGCCACCGCGTTCTTCGCCAGAATCGCGTTCGCCAGCTCCATGTCCGTGGCCTGCAGGCCCGGATTGTCGGCGCGGACTTTCTGCATCGCGGCTTCCAGGTATGGCCCGCGAATGCCGCCGTCACTGGCAACGAAACTGCCGGCATCGTCCTGCGCGGCAATGATCAGCTTGTGATCCTTGAAGGTCAGGTAGGTCGAGCCGGTGGTGGCGCCGGAGGAAATGACGTTACGCCAAAAGCTGTCCGCCATCGCCGAACCAACGGGAAGAGACAGCAAGGCCAGGGTGGCGACAGCAAGTTTGAGACGCATGATTGAGTGACTCCTGGGGGTTAACTACGGCGTTGGATCGTCATTTCCCCGATCCGGTTCCATACGCCGTTATTCGGCCCGCTCCACCAGCAGCACCGCGCCTTGCTGGCCGGTCACGCGCACGCGTTCGCCGAGCGGCGTGTCCGGTCCGCGCGCGATCCACACGCCGTCGGCGACCTTGATCTTGCCGTGCCCGTCGACAATCGCTTCGCTGACCACGAAGACTTTGCCGATCAACTCCTGCCCCCGCAGATTCAACAGCGGTTGATCGCTGCGGCGCACGGCGGTGCGTTGGCGGCGCCACCAATACAGCGCCGTCAGGATCGAGAACAGCGCGAACAGCAGCAGCTGGATTTCCCATGGCAGGCCGGGTGCCACAAATGTCGTGACGCCGACAGCGGCCGCCGCCATGCCGATCCACAACAGGTAGCCGCCTGCGCCGAACACTTCGAGGATCAGCAATACGGTGCCCAGCCCCAGCCAGCTCCAGAAGTTGAAGAGTTCGGTCGGCATGGCTCAGGCCTTCTTGCCGTCGAAAGTCGCTTTGACGATTTCGCCGATGCCGCCCACCGCACCGATCATCGAACTGGCTTCGAGCGGCATGAGGATCACTTTGCTGTTGTTGGCCGAGGCCAGTTTGCCCAGCGCATCGATGTATTTTTGCGCGACGAAGTAGTTGACCGCCTGCACGTTGCCGCCGGCGATGGCTTCGGACACCACTTTGGTTGCCTGGGCTTCGGCTTCGGCCTGACGCTCACGGGCCTCGGCTTCCAGAAATGCCGCCTGCCGGCTGCCTTCGGCTTCGAGAATCTGCGCCTGCTTTTTGCCTTCTGCAGTGAGGATCGCCGACGCGCGCAGGCCTTCGGCTTCGAGGATTTGCGCGCGCTTGATCCGCTCGGCTTTCATCTGCCCGGACATGGCGGCCATCAGATCGGTGGGTGGGCTGATGTCCTTGATCTCGATGCGGGTGATCTTGATGCCCCAAGGCGCGGTGGCTTCGTCGACGGTGCGCAGCAGGCGCTCGTTGATGTTGTCACGCTGGCTGAGCATGGCATCGAGCTCCATGGAGCCGAGCACGGTGCGGATGTTGGTTTGCAGCAGATTGCGAATGGCGTGCTCGAGGTTGTTCACCTCGTAGGCGGCCTGCGCGGTGTTGACCACCTGAAAGAAGCACACGGCATCGATCTGCACTGTGGCGTTGTCGGCGGTGATGACTTCCTGCGGTGGAATATCCAGCACGCTTTCCATCACGTTGATCTTGCGCCCGATGCGATCCATCACCGGAATAATGAGATTGAGGCCTGGCTTCAGGGTGTTGGTGTAGCGGCCAAAGCGCTCGACCGTCCACTCGAACCCTTGCGGCACGACTTTGAAACCCATGAACAGAATGGCGATGGCCAGGGCCACAAACAGTAAAAGCACACTTGCGGTCTGCATAACGATTCCTTGTTGGTTGGCGCATGAAGTTGTGATGGCCGAAGTGTACCGGCGTGGCCCGCGGTTAAACACAGATTGATGGCAATCTGGTTATTTCTGTTCGCTCTGCGGTGTCACTCGCAGCACCTCCTCAACGGTTGTCAGCCCCGCCGCGACTTTCTGCGCGCCGGACAAACGCAAGCTGCGCATGCCTTCCTTGAACGCCTGGCGGCGGATCGCCGTGAGGTCGGTGTCCGGGGTGATGAACCCCTTGAGGCTGTCACTCAGTTGCATGATTTCGTAGACCCCGGCGCGGCCGCGATAACCGGTGTCACGGCATTCCAGGCAGCCGATGGCGCGCTGGGCATTGCTTGGCATCGCTGCCTGCCACGGGCGGGTCAGGGTTTGCCAGTCGGCCTCTTCCAGAGTCAGGGGCGCCTTGCAGTGCGGGCACAAGGTACGCACCAGTCGTTGCGCCATCACGCCGAGCACGGTGGCCTTGATCAGGTAATGCGGCACGCCGAGTTCGAGCAGGCGACTGATCGCGCTGGGTGCGTCGTTGGTGTGCAGGGTCGAAAGCACCAGGTGCCCGGTCAGCGCGGCCTGAATCGCCATTTCTGCGGTTTCGAGGTCGCGGATCTCGCCGATCATGATGATGTCCGGGTCCTGTCGCATCAGCGCACGCACCCCGGCGGCGAAGCTCAGGTCGATGTTGTGCTGGACCTGCATCTGGTTGAATGCCGGCTCGACCATCTCGATAGGGTCTTCGATGGTGCAGAGGTTGACCTCCGGCGTCGCCAGTTTTTTCAGCGTGGTGTAAAGCGTGGTGGTCTTGCCTGACCCCGTTGGCCCGGTGACCAGAATGATGCCGTTGGGCTGGCGGGTCATGTCTTGCCAGCGCCGCAGGTCGTCGGCGGAGAAGCCCAGTTGATCGAAATCCTTGAGCAGCACGTCCGGGTCGAAGATCCGCATGACCATTTTTTCGCCAAACGCGGTCGGCAAAGTGGATAGGCGCAGTTCCACTTCGCCGCCGTCCGGGGTCTTGGTCTTGACCCGGCCGTCCTGGGGTTTGCGCTTTTCGGCGACATTCATGCGGCCAAGGCTTTTCAGGCGGCTGACAATCGCCATCGTCACCTGGGGCGGGAACTGATAGACGTTGTGCAGCACGCCATCGATGCGAAAACGCACCGTGCCTTGCTCGCGACGCGGTTCGATGTGGATATCGCTGGCGCGCTGCTGGAAAGCGTACTGGAACAGCCAGTCGACGATATTGACGATGTGCGCATCGTTGGCGTCCGGCTCCTGATCGCTGGCGCCGAGGTTGAGCAGTTGTTCGAAATTGCCGAGGTTGCCGCCCTGGGCGTCGGCAGTGCTGGCGCCGCTGACGGATTTTGCCAGGCGGAAAAACTCGACGCTGAAGCGCTGGATGTCCGCCGGGTTGGCCACCACCCGTTTGACTGGCAGCTTCAGCACGTGGGTCAGGTCGGCTTCCCATCCGGTGACGTAAGGCTGGGCGCTGGCCACGGTCACCGCATCGTGATCGATGGCTACGGCGAGAATCCTGTGGCGTTGCGCGAAGGCATAGGACATCAGCGGTGTGATGGCGGCAACGTTGATCTTCAGCGGATCGATGCGCAGGTACTGCTGTCCGGCCTGCTGCGCCAACCACAGCGTCAGGCTTTCCAGATCAAGATGTTTGCCCGGACGGCTGAGGTCGTCGAGTTGCTGACTGGCGATGAATTCCAGCGGATGCATCTGGCCGTGGGCTGCATGACGACGGCGCGCGTTCAGCGCCTGCTCCGCCGAGTCCTGGCAGATAAAACCTTGGGCGACCAGTTCACGCAATACGTCGTTGAGTTCCAGCCAGCGGTCCTGAGTGGCGAATTGAGCGGACATGCAGGCTTCCTTTTGAGCGACAGTGCGCAAAAGGATAGTCGCGGCCCCGCAGACCGTTGGGCCACTATCCGACAAAGGCGTTTCCGGATTTCTCAGCCGGCGGCTTGCGCGGGGGCATCCCAATCACTGTCGGCGTTTTGCAGGTTCACCGAGCAGACGCTGATCAGGTTACGAAGTTTTTCCGCGATCACTTGCGCCCGATGCCAGCTGAAACCACCCATGACGATGTCGATCGACATCAAGTCGTCCATCCGCTGCACGTTGACCTGCTCGGGCGTTAGAAATTGCAGTGCGAACAGGTTGAGCACCCGCACCAGCAGATCCGGCTCGGCCTCGGCGAGGATCTGATACTGCGCCAGGCAGTGGGCATTGCTGACGTTCCAGACATCGGTGCGGGTCGGGGCGTTATTGACGGCTTCAAGGTGGGGCATGGCAAGTCTCCAGAATTTCTGGAGAAATTTTTACATTCGGTGCCGGGTATTTCTTGGCTATGATCGGCGTTATGGGCGATTGATCGACTTGATCAATTTGCAGGATGTCCAATTAGAGGTTTTTCTATGCACAGCGAGCTGGACAGTTACGACCGCAAGATTCTCGCCCTGCTGCAAGAGGACGCTTCGCTGTCCAGCGCGCAGATCGCCGAGCAGGTGGGGCTGTCGCAATCGCCGTGCTGGCGGCGGATTCAGCGAATGAAGGAGGAGGGGATCATTCGTGGCCAAGTGACCTTGCTGGATCGCAAGAAGATCGGCCTGAACACGCAGATCTTTGCCGAGATCAAACTCAACGCCCACGGGCGTTCGAACTTCACCGAGTTCACCGAAGCGATTCGCGGCTTTCCGGAAGTGCTGGAGTGTTATGTGCTGATGGGGGCGGTGGATTTTTTGCTGCGGATTGTCGCGGCGGACATCGAAGCCTATGAGCGGTTCTTCTTCGAGAAGCTGTCGCTGGTACCGGGGATTCAGGAAGTGAACTCGATTGTGGCGCTGTCGGAGATCAAGTCCACTACAAGCCTGCCGGTCTGAGGCCAGGCAACCGGCCTCTTCGCGAGCAGGCTCGCTCCCACAGGAAATTGCATTCCAATGGATGAGCGAGCCTGCTCGTCAAAGCGGTTTTACATGCGCAGGAGCATTTTCCACGCGCGATTCTGGTAAACCGCAATCGCCTGATGCTTGCGAGCATCGAGCAGTTCGTCAGTGATCGTCGGCTCGCTGGCCAGTTGTGCCAGTTTGTTCAGTTCACCGTACAGGCGATCCATTTCCGGGATGTCCAACACGTTGCGGGCGTGGTGCAGCCAGACCTGAATGCGCTCGATACGCGGCAGTTGTTCGGCGAGATCTTCCGGCTGCTGCTGATAACGCTGCAGTTGCAAGGCCGTGGCTTCTTCACCGAGCAGGCGCGGCAACCAGCTGTGCAACTGCGCGTCGCCTTGACGGTTGCCCCGCACGTTGCGCTCGGCAGTCCAGCTGCGAGCCAGCAACCAGCGTGAAGCGCTTAGCGAGAACAGGCCCCAGCGCGGGTCTTCGAGTTCTTCGAGAAACTGTTCCGGCGCGGCTTTGCGCACGTCTTCGTCTTCGATACCGACCTGAACCAGCGGACGCCAGTCTTCCAGCAAGGCATCCAGGGCAACACGCAAGTCGTGGGTCGACTGACGCGGGGCAGCCTGGCCGAGGCTGCTGAGCAGGGCGCGCATTTCCGCGAGGTTCTCGACCCAGTCGAGCAACAGGCGCCAGTGGCCGTTGAAACGGTACTGTTCCGCCAGACGCTGGCTGCTGCCGAGCAAGTGCCAGCCCAACGCGGCAAAGGCGTCGTCGAGTTTCGTTTCGGGGGTCAGCTCCGGCGCCGGCAGGCTCAGCGAGTAGCTGTTGGCGTCGTACAGACGATAACCGCGCTCAGCCTTGCTGATGTCGCACGGCATCAGTGCCAGGGTTTCAGCCAGTTCGGCGGCCAGCTCCAGCAGTGCGGCTGGCTCGCCTTCGCGCAATTCCAGTTCCAGCTCGCAGATTTCTTCTTTCTGCTTGCCGACGACAACGTGACCGAGATCCAGAGCGGCTTCGATGACCACTTTGCTCTTGCCACGACCCCAGGCGATTTCGGCGTGCTCGCGGACGAAATCGGTGGTGAAGATGGGTTTCAGGGTTTTCTTGTCCAGCTCGGCCAGCGACTCGGGCCAGCATTCGCCGTCGAGTTTCTTCACGTCGAGCTTGGCTTTCGGCAATTTCCAGTCGTACTCGTTACGCTCGGACAGGCCGGCGACGCTCTGGCCACGGGTCTTGAGCGTTTGAATGACTTCGTCACCGTCCTTGCGCAGGCGCAGAGCGACTTTGGCGTGGGCCAGATCGCGCTCAAGGGTGTCGAAATACTGGTTCATCAACTCACGGCGTTCCCAGCCATTTTTGTTGCGTTTCTTCAATAACGGGTGCTCGCGCAGAGCCGCGAGGGTTTCGCGGCTGACGCGGAGTTTGATTTCGGTTTCTTTCTGCATGGCCGGAAAATCCAGGATCGGGAGCGCAGCCGGGGAAATGTGTGGCTGCCAAGGTCGTGCAGTGTACAGGACTGATTCGTCCTACGCCCTGCGGCGGTTTATTCCTGACGCCGGATGGCTCTATGATGGACTTCAAATCGGGAGTTGGAGTCAGCGATGCCTTTGCCGTCCATGCAAGACCAGTTCGCTGCGCTGATTGCCGCGCCGTCGGTCAGCTGTACCCAACCGAACCTCGATCAGTCCAATCGGGCGGTGATCGATTTGCTCGCCGGCTGGCTGGGTGATCTGGGTTTCAGCTGCGACATCCAGCAGGTCAGCCCCGGTAAATTCAATCTGCTCGCCAGTTTCGGCTCCGGCCCCGGTGGCCTGGTGCTGGCGGGACACAGCGACACCGTTCCTTACGACGATGCGCTGTGGCAGACCGACCCGTTGAAGCTCACCGAGGTCGATGGCCGCTGGGTTGGCCTGGGCAGTTGCGACATGAAGGGTTTCTTCGCGCTGATCATCGAAGCCGTGCAGCCGCTGCTCGACCAGCCGTTCAAACAACCCTTGCTGATTCTCGCCACCTGCGATGAAGAAAGCTCGATGTCCGGTGCCCGTGCGTTGGCCGAGGCTGGCCGTCCGCTGGGGCGCGCGGCGGTGATTGGAGAGCCGACCGGGCTCAAGCCGATCCGCATGCACAAGGGCATCATGATGGAGCGCATCGACATTCTCGGGCAGAGCGGTCACTCGTCGGACCCGCGTCTGGGCCATAGCGCTCTTGAAGCGATGCACGATGCGATGGGCGAACTGCGCGGTCTGCGCCTGCTGTGGCAACGCGAATTCAACAATCCGCAATTCAGCGTGCCGCAGCCGACGATGAACTTCGGTTGCATCCATGGCGGCGACAACCCGAATCGTATCTGCGGCCAGTGTTCGCTGGAATTCGACCTGCGGCCGTTGCCGGGCATGGACCCGAAAGTCCTGCGCGCGGAGATTCTGCGCAAGCTCAACCCGGTCGCCGAGCGGCATCAGGTAAAGATCGACTACAAGCCGTTGTTCCCGGAAGTGCCGTCGTTCGAGCAGGCCGAAGACGCCGAACTGGTGCGCGTCGCTGAAAGGCTTACGGGTCATAGGGCCGAAGCAGTAGCGTTCGGCACCGAAGCGCCTTATCTTCAGCGCCTTGGCTGCGAAACCATCGTGCTCGGCCCTGGCGACATCGCCTGCGCGCACCAGCCCGGCGAGTACCTTGAAATGTCACGTTTGCAGCCTACCGTGCATCTATTACGGCAGTTGATTGAACATTACTGCCTGAGCACAGACGAACGATGATGCCCTTTGTGGGAGCGAGCCTGCTCCCACAAGGGAAGTGTGTTTTGCTTGATCAAACGCTGTAAATTGCCAGCATTCCAACCCGTATTCATGAGGAGAGCGCGCGTGTCGCCAAGCCTGTTCCGACGATAACCATCAGCCCGCTGTGCGTTTTTCGTTTCGCCCCTTTTTAGGCTGCTATTTATTACAGGCCCAGGTACATGCCCGAATACGTCAATTGGCTTCGCCACGCGTCCCCTTACATCAATGCCCACCGCGATTGCACCTTTGTCGTCATGCTCCCCGGCGACGGCGTGGAGCACCCGAATTTCGGCAACATCGTCCACGACATCGTCCTGCTGCACAGCCTCGGTGTGCGTCTGGTGCTGGTGCACGGTTCGCGTCCGCAGATTGAAACCCGCCTCGCTGCGCGTGGCCTGACCCCGCATTACCACCACGGCATGCGCATCACTGATGCCGCGACCCTGGAATGCGTGATCGACGCCGTCGGCCAGTTGCGCATCGCCATCGAAGCACGCCTGTCCATGGACATGGCGTCGTCGCCGATGCAGGGCTCGCGTCTGCGCGTGGCCAGCGGCAACCTTGTTACTGCGCGGCCGATCGGCGTGCTCGAAGGCGTCGACTATCACCACACCGGCGAAGTGCGCCGGGTCGACCGCAAGGGCATCAACCGGTTGCTCGACGAGCGCTCGATTGTCCTGCTGTCGCCGTTGGGCTACTCGCCGACCGGTGAAATCTTCAACCTCGCCTGCGAAGACGTCGCGACTCGTGCCGCCATCGATCTGGGCGCCGACAAGCTGCTGCTGTTTGGCGCTGAACTCGGCCTTATCGACGAAAACGGCAAACTGGTGCGTGAACTGCGCCCGCAACAGGTGCCGACGCATCTTCAGCGTCTGGGCAGCAATTATCAGGCGGAACTGCTGGATGCCGCTGCCCAAGCCTGCCGTGGCGGCGTAGCGCGCAGCCATATCGTCAGTTACGCCGAAGACGGCGCGCTGTTGACCGAGCTGTTCACCCGTGACGGTGGCGGTACGCTGGTCGCGCAAGAGCAATTCGAACTGGTGCGCGAAGCGGCGATTGAAGACGTCGGCGGTTTGCTCGACTTGATCAGCCCGCTGGAAGAGCAGGGGATTCTGGTGCGGCGTTCGCGCGAAGTGCTGGAGCGCGAGATCGAGCAGTTCAGCGTGGTCGAGCGTGAAGGCATGATCATCGCGTGCGCGGCGCTGTATCAGATTGCCGATTCCGACGCCGGTGAACTGGCGTGCCTGGCGGTGAACCCGGAGTACCGCCATGGCGGTCGCGGTGATGAACTGCTGGAACGCATCGAAACCCGTGCGCGGGCACAGGGCCTGAAGACGCTGTTCGTCCTCACCACCCGTACCGCGCACTGGTTCCGCGAGCGTGGTTTCGAGCCGAGCAGCGTTGAACGCCTGCCGGCGGCGCGGGCGTCGCTTTACAACTATCAGCGTAATTCGAAGATCTTCGAAAAAACTCTCTGATTCAGCAGGGTGTGGCGAGTGGGGGCAGGCTGCAAAGCCCCCACATTGCTGCACCTGTTGTGCATTCCAGTCTGAACCTCTCGTTCCTGTTCCCCACCGCTGATTCCACGGTTGAAATGACGTAGTGCATGCCGGTTGGGACGGCGGCTGCGCCGTGCTCGAAAAAATACTGCTGACACACAAACTGTAACAATTGATCTGGATAGTGCGCTGGGCTGACTGCCGGGTGATGGAACTGTTACAGGATTGCTTCAGGGCAAATCAGTCTAAACAGGGCAGTTTAATACTCTTCAGGAATTAGCCGGCGCGTTGTAGTGGGGAGCACCAGGACGTGCAAATACGGGGTTGAAATTCCTAAAGGGTATTAGAAAAGAAGGTATTCATTCTTTTCAGATTCATGACGAACTCATGAACCTGCATGGACCAAAAAACCAGAGCTTAGACTATGGTCGTAGACACACAAAGTTACGATTGACTTGTGGGTCACGCTCTGGCGCTAATCGCATACCTTTGGAACCCGGGCGTCGATCCGGGCCAGGCAAACAAGAATTAGAAACGAGAGGAGCTTAACAATGAATAAGTCCACCTTGGCCGTGGCTGTGGCCTTTGGGGTATTGGCGCAGCAGGCAGGTGCCGCGGGTTTCATCGAAGACAGCAAGGCTTCCGTTAGTTCCCGCACCATGTATTTCAACAGCGATAACCGTGATGGCGGTGCAGATCAGAGAGAGACTGCCGAGGGGCTGAAGTTCGATTATCTGTCGGGCTTTACTCAAGGCACCGTCGGTTTCGGTTTCGATGCGCAGGCACTGGTGGGCATTCACCTTGATGGTGGCAAGGGGCATCACCCGGATTCCAACACATTCTTCCCGAGCGACAGCGACGGTTCGGCCGTTGACGAGTGGAGCCGCGTGGCAGGTAACGTCAAGGCGCGTTTCTCGAAGACCGAGGCTCACTACGGTGGTGCCTTGCAGCCAAGCATGCCGATTCTCGTTGCCAACGATAGCCGTCTGCTACCGCAGACTTTTGAAGGCGGGACCATCACTTCGAAGGAAATCGACAACGTCACCTTCAACGCAGGTCAATTGGAACATGCCGCAGGTCGCGCTTCTTCCAATACCACCGGCCTGGCGGTCGCAGGTGGTACCGAGGACAGCAACAAGTTCCGTTATGCCGGTGCAGACTGGAAAGTCACTAAAGACCTGACGCTGCAGTACTACTACGCGAACCTGGAAGACTATTACAAACAGAACTTCCTCGGTCTGGTACACGTCTTCCCGATCAGCTCGAACCAGTCGTTCAAGACCGACATTCGCTATTTCGACAGCAGCTCCGATGGCAAGAACGGCGACGCAGGCTATCGCTTCAATAATAACGGTGGTTATGCCAAGAACCCGGGCGAGGTCGATAACAAGACCTGGAGCGCCATGTTCACCTACACCTTGGGTGGCAATGCCTTCTTGCTTGGTCATCAACGCGTCAACGATGACGGTGGTTTCGTCTACCTGAACCAAGGCAACGTGGTCGATGGCAACGGTCGCCCTGAAGGTGCCGGTGGCGCCAGTTTCTACCTGTTCACCGACTCCATGATTAACGGTTTCGTTCGTGCCGGTGAAAACACCACCTTCGGCCAATATTCCTATGACTTCGCAGGGCTGGGTGTACCGGGCCTTAAAGCCTCGGTTGCTTATCTGTATGGCGACAACATCAAGGCAACGAACGGTTCCGGTAGCGATATGTCCGAGTGGGAACGAGACATGCGTATCGACTACACCGTTCAACAGGGCGCACTCAAAGGCTTTGGTGTGACACTGCGCAATGGTGTTTATCGCGGCAGCGAAATCAACATTGCCGATCAGGATCAGACCCGCCTGATCTTCAACTACACCTACAGCTTCCTGTAAGACGTCCTGAAAAAAAACCTTGCCGCCCGGCAGGGTTTTTTTTGCGTGTTTTTTGATATTCCAAAATATTAGCTTAAGAGATTTTTTTATTCTTTTTACGTTTTATGACGAAAGCCTAAAGTGGGCCTGTCCAGCGTTCAAAAACGCTGCGGTGTTTTGGCATTTTTGTCCCTCGACAATCTGAAGGGTTCAGGAATTGGCGTTGAAGCCGATACCTCCAGTCTGCACTGCCTTTATATATCTCTAGGCTCTGAAAAAGAGTGAAATAATTCTTTTAAGAACTATGCAGGGGTATCCTTTCGCGGCTTCGACAGGGGTAGTTGGCCGTCGCGATCAAGCAATCAAGCGTTCAGGATTTCGGGCAACAGACCCGGAACCGACAGTAAGAAAGCAAAAAATTAGAAACGAGAGGAGCGATACATGAACAAGTCCACCTTGGCCCTGGCTGTGGCCGTAGGGGTTATGGCGCAGCAGGCAGGCGCCGCCGGTTTTATCGAAGACAGCAAGGCAACTTTGGGGCTGCGTAACTTCTACATCAATAACGACAACCGTGACTCCGGTGCTCACTCCACTCAGAGCAAAGCTGAAGAGTGGGGCCAAGGCTTCGATCTTCGCTTCATCTCCGGTTATACCCAAGGTACCGTCGGTTTCGGTATCGATGCGATCGGCCTGCTGGGCGTGCGTCTGGACACTGGTGGCGGCACCAACGGTGCAACCAGCGCCACTTCGTATGGCGGCACGATTTTCCCGAGCAAATCCAATGGCGAAGCTGTTGATAACTACTCCAGCCTGGGCCTGACTGCCAAAGCCAAAATTTCTCAAACCGAATTGAAGCTGGGTACGCTGCAGCCAAAACTGCCGGTTATCGTCACCAACGACGGCCGTTTGTTGCCACAAACCTGGCAGGGTGGTCAGATCACTTCCGGCGAGATCAAGGACCTGACTCTGGTCGGCGGTCAGATCGAAGCAGTGAAAGGTCGTAACTCCAGCAACAACGAGAACCTGTCTATCAGCGGCGCTGCACCGCGTGCCGTTAACAGCAACAAGTTCATCTACGCCGGTGGTGACTACAAAATCACCAAAGACCTGACTGCCCAGTACTACTACGGCAACCTGGAAGATTTCTACAAGCAACACTTTCTGGGCCTGGTTCACAACTGGGCAATCGGTCCGGGCGTGCTGAAGTCTGACTTCCGTTACTTCAACAGCTCCGATGACGGCGCAAACGGCGACACCCCTGCTTACTACAGCACCGGGAGCTACGCCGGTTTCGCCAACGGTCGCGGTAAAGTCGACAACAACCTGTACAGCGGCTTGTTCCTGTACACCGTTGCCGGTCACACCTTTGGTGGTGGTTACCAGGTCAGCAACGGCAGCAGCGACTTCCCTTGGCTGAACCAGGGCGACGGTTCGTCGAACTACACCATCACCGACATGCAAATCCAGAAGTTCGGCCGTGCCGGTGAGCGCACCTGGCAAGCACGCTACTCCTATGACTTCGCCAAGGTGGGCGTACCTGGCTTGACCGCTGGTATGGTTTACCTGCGTGGCGACAACATCGATACCTACAACGCAGGTCGCGTGCAAACCTCCAACGGCGCCTCCGAGTGGGAACGCGATTTGACCGTAGCGTATGTGATCCCGGAAGGCCCGTTGAAGAACGTTGGCTTCATGTGGAAAAACGCTTCGTGGCGCAACGACATTGCTGGTCAGCGTGACCAGGACGAAAACCGCCTGATCGTCAGCTACTCGATCCCGCTGCTGTAATCGCGCGTCTCGATTCGTTGATGTAAAAAAAGCCCCGTCCGGCATCGCGCCGGACGGGGCTTTTGCGTTATCGAGTCAGGCTCACCCCCGTAAGCCCTCCCCGAAATTTCCCTCTTTACAGCAACTCAAGGCCTTCTCGAACCTTGCGGCCGATGTTCGTCGGGATGGCGTCCAGCGTCCAGTGAACAGATGTTTAATATTCTATTTGGTTCTAGATATCTTGTTATTTATTCTTTTTCATGAAGGCAAATCCCGAGCTACAGTTGAGGTCTCCAATACCTCATCAGGAGCAGCATCATGAGCCTCAGACTCGGCGACATCGCCCCCGATTTCGAACAGGATTCCAGCGCCGGCAAGATCCGTTTCCACGAGTGGCTGGGCGATAGCTGGGGCGTGCTGTTTTCCCACCCAGCGGATTTCACGCCGGTATGCACCACTGAACTGGGCTTCACCGCCAAGCTCAAGGATGAATTCTCCAAGCGTGGCGTCAAAGCCATCGCCCTGTCGGTCGACCCGGTGGATTCGCACCACAAGTGGATCGAAGACATCAATGAAACCCAGAACACTATCGTCAACTTCCCGATCCTGGCTGATGCCGATCGCAAGGTTTCCGACCTGTATGACCTGATCCACCCGAACGCCAGTGACACGCTGACCGTGCGTTCGCTGTTCGTGATCGATCCGAACAAGAAGATTCGCCTGACCATTACCTACCCGGCGAGCACCGGTCGCAACTTCCACGAGATTCTGCGGGTGATCGATTCGCTGCAACTCACCGACAACTACAAGGTGGCCACCCCGGCCAACTGGCAGGACGGTGAAGAGGTGGTGATTGTGCCGTCGCTGAAAGATGAAGAAGAGATCAAGCAGCGCTTTCCGAAGGGGTATCGCGCGGTAAAACCGTATCTGCGCCTGACGCCACAGCCGAACAAATGATCAGTGAGATATTTGTTGTAGCTGCCGGCGCTTTCGCGAGCAAGCCCGCTCCCACAGGGGGAACACATTCCAAAATGTGGGAGCGGGCTTGCTCGCGAAGGCGTTAGCGCTGGCAACCCGGAATTCAGCTTTCGGAACCAAGATGCAGGGGATTTCAGGCCGTCACGACGGCCTTTTTTTCGTCCCGGACAAAGCAATTTCTATATCTCCATAACGCATAACCAAATGAATAAATATGATTTATGGATATATAAATGAGCTGGTAAGGTCACTCCATTGAAGCGAGATCGCAATCCGCGAATCGCCTTGTGCTTAAGGAATTACCTGAATGCTGGTCGTCTCACTCGGTGGCAGTCCCAGCCTGCGTTCCCGTTCCGGGGTGTTGCTGGAACGCTCGCAACGCTGGTTACAGCAGCAAGGGGTGGAAGTGGTGAGTTATCAGGTGCGGGACTTCCCGGCTGAAGACCTGCTCCACGCCCGCTTCGACAGCCCGAAAGTGCTCGACCTGCTGCAGCAGATCGAAAACGCCGACGGTCTGCTGATCGCCACCCCGGTTTACAAGGCCTCGTTTTCCGGCGCGTTGAAGACGCTGCTGGATCTGCTGCCCGAGCGCGCCCTGAACCACAAGGTCGTTTTGCCGATGGCTACTGGCGGCAGCATCGCCCACATGTTGGTGGTCGATTACGCCCTCAAGCCCGTGCTGTCGGCGCTCAAAGCCCAGGAAATGCTCCAGGGGATTTTCGCCGAGGACAGCCAGATCGCCTACGGCGAGAGCAGTGCAGCGGCGCAACTGGCACCGGCGCTGGAGCAGCGTCTGCATGAAGCACTGGATCAGTTTTTCGGCGCCATGGCGCGCCGGCCGAAACCGCTGGAACCCGGCTTGTTGAATGAACGTTTGTTGAGTGCTCGCTGGAGCATTTAAGGCACACCCCAACTTGATGTAACTCACCTTACTTTGCCGCTAACGGCCAAGCAGGTGCAGCCAAAACCCAACAGCAAAAAAGGAGAGCGCTATGCGCACTGTATTTTTGCGTCGTGGTCTGGTCGCTCTGTTTGCTGCGGCTGTCACCTTCGGCGCCATCACTCAAGCTCAAGCCGAGACATTGCGGATCGGTTATCAGAAGTACGGCACGCTGGTGCTGCTCAAAGCCAAGGGCACGCTGGAAAAACGTCTGGCCGCCCAAGGCGTCGACGTGCAATGGACTGAATTCCCCGGCGGCCCGCAGCTGCTGGAAGGCTTGAACGTCGGCTCGATCGACTTCGGTGTCACCGGCGAAACCCCGCCGGTTTTCGCTCAGGCAGCCGGCGCCGATCTGCTCTACGTCGCCTATGAGCCGCCAGCGCCGAACAGCGAAGCGATCCTTGTACCGAAAGACTCGCCGATCAAATCGGTGGCCGATCTCAAGGGCAAGAAAGTCGTGCTGAACAAAGGCTCCAACGTCCACTACCTGCTGGTGCGCGCACTGGAAGATTCCGGTCTCAAGTACAGCGACATTCAAACCGTATTCCTGCCGCCCGCCGATGCCCGCGCCGCGTTCGAACGTGGCAGCGTCGATGCCTGGGTCATCTGGGACCCGTATCAGGCCGCCGCCGAGAAGCAACTGCAAGCCCACACCCTGCGCGACGGCAAAGGCATCGTCGACAACCACCAGTTCTACCTCGCGACCAAGCCTTACGCCGAGAAAAATCCTCAGGTGATCAAAACCCTTGTCGAGGAAGTGCGCGCGGTCGGCGAGTGGTCCAAAGCCAATCCTGAAGAGGTGACCCAACAAGTCGCGCCACTGCTCGGCCTGCCGGCGGACATCACCCGGACCTCGGTCAAACGCCAGGGCTACGGCGCGCTGTTCCTGACCCCGGAAGTGGTCGCCGCGCAACAGAAAATCGCTGACACGTTCTTCCAGCTCAAGCTGATTCCCAAGCCGCTGAGCATCAAGGATGTGATCTGGACACCACCGGCCGCTGTGGCCCAAAGCTCGGCCACCCAAGCCCGGTAACTCGAATTCGCAAGGAGACCACTCCATGAGCCTCAATATCTTCTGGTTCCTGCCTACCCACGGCGATGGCCATTACCTTGGCACCGCCGAAGGCGCTCGCGCCGTCGACCACGGTTATCTGCAACAGGTCGCGCAAGCGGCGGATCGTCTGGGTTTCGGCGGCGTGCTGATTCCTACCGGCCGCTCCTGCGAAGACTCGTGGCTGGTGGCAGCATCGCTGATCCCGGTGACCCAGCGCCTGAAATTCCTCGTTGCCCTGCGCCCCGGGATCATTTCACCGACGGTCGCGGCGCGGCAGGCTGCGACGCTGGATCGTCTGTCCGGCGGTCGTGCGCTGTTCAATCTGGTCACCGGCGGTGACCCGGAAGAACTGGCTGGCGACGGTTTGTTCCTCAGCCACGAAGAACGCTATCAGGCCTCGGTGGAATTCACCCGCATCTGGCGTCGTGTGCTGGAAGGCGAAACCGTGGACTACGACGGCCAGCACATCAGCGTGAAAGGCGCGAAGTTGCTCTATCCGCCGATCCAGCAACCGCGTCCGCCGCTGTATTTCGGTGGCTCGTCGGAAGCGGCGCAGGATCTGGCTGCCGAACAAGTGGAAATGGTCCTGACCTGGGGCGAGCCCCCGGCGGCGGTGGCAGAAAAGATCGCACAGGTGCGCGCCAAAGCCGCGAAGCTTGGCCGCACTGTGCGCTTCGGTATTCGTCTGCACGTCATCGTCCGCGAAACCAATGCTCAAGCGTGGCAAGCAGCGGATCGGCTGATCTCGCATCTGGACGACGACACCATCGCTCGCGCTCAGGCTTCACTGGCGCGGTTCGATTCGGTCGGCCAGCAACGCATGGCCGCACTGCACGGCGGCAGCCGCGACAACCTCGAAGTTAGCCCGAACCTCTGGGCTGGCGTCGGTCTGGTACGCGGCGGTGCCGGTACGGCGCTGGTCGGCGATGGCCCGACCGTGGCTGCGCGGGTCAAGGAATACGCCGATCTGGGCATCGACACCTTCATCTTCTCCGGTTATCCACACCTTGAAGAGTCGTATCGCGTCGCTGAGCTGCTGTTCCCGCACCTCGACGTCGAACGCCCGGAACTGCCGAAAAGCGCCGGTTATGTCAGTCCGTTCGGCGAGATGGTCGCCAACGACATTCTTCCCAAAGCCGCGTCGCAGAGCTGAGGCGCGTCATGAAGAAAATCATCCATAGCCTCGCGCCCTGGGCGCTGCCGGTGTTGTTGCTGACGGTGTGGCAGTTGTCGGTGTCGGCGGGTTGGTTGTCGACACGGATTCTGCCGGCTCCGGTGGCGGTGATCGAGGCCGGCGTGAGCCTGGTGCGCAGCGGCGAAATCTGGACACACCTGGCGATCAGCGGCTGGCGCGCGGCCCTCGGTTTCACTATCGGTGGCAGCATCGGTCTGGTCTTGGGGTTCATCACCGGCCTGTCGAAATGGGGCGAGCGCCTGCTCGACAGCTCGGTGCAGATGATCCGTAACGTGCCGCACCTGGCGCTGATTCCGCTGGTGATCCTGTGGTTCGGCATCGACGAGTCGGCGAAGATTTTTCTGGTGGCACTGGGCACGTTATTCCCGATCTACCTCAACACTTATCACGGCATCCGCAACGTCGACCCGGCGCTGGTGGAGATGGCGCGCAGTTATGGCTTGGGTGGTTTCAGCCTGTTCTGGCAGGTGATTCTGCCGGGGGCGCTGCCTTCGATTCTGGTCGGCGTGCGCTTCGCCCTGGGCTTTATGTGGTTGACGCTGATCGTTGCCGAAACCATCTCCGCCAGCTCGGGCATCGGCTATCTGGCGATGAATGCTCGCGAGTTCCTGCAGACCGATGTGGTGGTGCTGGCGATCCTGCTTTACGCGGTGCTTGGCAAACTCGCTGACCTCGCCGCCCGTGGACTTGAGCGTGTGTGGTTGCGCAGGCATCCGGCTTATCAGGTGGCCAAAGGAGGTGCGGCATGACCGCTCAACAACCTCCACGCCTGCTGCGCGGGAGTCCTCTGGTGGTGCGCAACCTGCAGAAAACCTTCGGTGCGCGGCAGGTACTGCGCGACATCGATCTGCACATTCCGGCGGGGCAATTCGTCGCCGTGGTCGGGCGCAGCGGTTGCGGCAAAAGTACCCTGCTGCGCTTGCTCGCCGGCCTCGATCAACCGACTGGCGGCGACCTGCTGGCGGGTGCTGCGCCGCTCAGCGAAGCGCGGCAAGACACGCGACTGATGTTCCAGGAAGCACGTCTGCTGCCGTGGAAAAAGATCATCGACAACGTCGGCCTCGGCCTCAAAGGCAACTGGCGCCCACAAGCGTTAGCCGCACTGGAAGCAGTGGGGCTGGCGGATCGCGCCCATGAGTGGCCGGCAGCGTTGTCCGGTGGACAGAAGCAGCGTGTCGCGCTGGCGCGGGCACTGATCCATCAACCGCGCCTGCTGTTGCTCGACGAACCCCTTGGCGCACTGGACGCGCTGACCCGCATTGAAATGCAGCAACTGATCGAACGTCTCTGGCAGCAACACGGCTTCACCGTGCTGCTGGTGACCCACGACGTCAGCGAAGCGGTAGCGATTGCCGACCGGGTGATTCTGATCGAGGACGGCGAAATCGGCCTTGATCTGCACGTCGAGCTGCCGCGCCCACGGGCGCGTGGCTCGCATCGCCTGGCAGCGCTGGAAACCGAAGTGCTCAACCGTGTTCTGTCCCTGCCCGGCGAGCCGCCGGCGCCGGAACCTGTTTCACCACTGCCTGCGCAACTGCGTTGTGCGCAATGAAGCCGCTGCGAGCCTCAAGCTACAAGCTACAAGTAGAAGCGCTGTGCTTTTGCTTGCCGCTTCAAGCTTGCCACTTGCCGCTTATTTCGATCTCAGGAGAAATATCATGACTATCAAAGCCATCAACGTCCGTAACCAGTTCAAAGGCTCGATCAAGGAAATCGTCCTCGGCGACGTGCTGTCGGAAATCGACGTGCAGACCGCTTCCGGCATCGTTACTTCGGTGATCACTACCCGTTCGGTCAAGGAGCTGGAGCTGGTTGTGGGCAGCGAAGTGATCGCCTTTGTGAAATCCACCGAGGTGTCGATTGCCAAGTTGTAATCCGGTGAGTAAAAACAACCCCGGAGGGCGTGAGCCCTTCGGGGTTTTTTGTGCCTGGCCTGAAATTGGCGGCGCGGCCTTCGCGAGCAAGCCCGCTCCCACATTGGAATGCGATCCCCTGTGGGAGCGGGCTTGCTCGCGAAGGGGCCGGTAAGGGCGCTAGAGAATTCTCTTGGGTAGATACGGCGGCAGATACAACCCGATATAGGCATCAAACACGCGCATCCCTTCCTCCGCCATGCGCGGCGTGATCTGCCCGTGCTGCTGCACCGAGCGTGCATACACCCGGTCGCCCAGTTCCATCGCCAAGGCAAACACGTCGACATCCTCCGGCAGTCTCGGCAACTCGAAGTGATGGTCGAACAGCTTGTGCATCAGGTCGCCCAGCTCGATATCGTGCTGACGGTCAGCCTGGGTCACTTCGGTCAAGCCGTGTTGAGCGAGTATCAACTGGCGCGCCGCCGCGTCTTCGTCGTAGATCTCCAGCATCCGTTGTTCGACCAGCCGCGACAGATCACGCCAGTCTCGCAGGGCTTCGTGATCGATCGGCGCTTGCAGGCAAGCGCGAAACGCGGCGTGCACGTCCGCCGTCAACGCTTCGAGCAGCGCGGGTACGCTGGCGAAGAAGTGGTACACGGAGGATGGCGGAATCTGCGCGCGCTCGGCGACGCTGTAGATCGACAGACTGGCCACACCCTCGGCAGCCAGCAGCGTGCGGGCGGCATCGAGTATCGAATCGATCCGCGCCTGACTGCGGGCACGGGGTTTGCGAACG
Source organism: Pseudomonas sp. EA_5y_Pfl2_R50 (assembly GCF_963970475.1). NCBI lineage: Bacteria > Pseudomonadati > Pseudomonadota > Gammaproteobacteria > Pseudomonadales > Pseudomonadaceae > Pseudomonas > Pseudomonas sp. EA_5y_Pfl2_R50. The sequence goes on from NZ_CAXAPT010000006.1 coordinate 94,849, forward strand.
GGGGCGGGACGCGTCATGGAAGTCTCCTGCGGGGCAGCGGGCATTGTACGAGCCGGCTCTTGTGTTGTCTTGTCGGCCGTCTTCGGGAGCAAGCCCCCTCCCACAAGGGATCTCCAGTGAATATGAATCATGCGTACACAGGCGTTTTATTGTGGGAGGGGGCTTGCTCCCGAACCGCCGCAGGCGGCCATAAAAAAACGCCGTCGGCTGCGCTAGCCAACGGCGTTTTCATGCAGCTGCAATCCGCTTAAACGGTGTGCAGATACCAGTTGTACTCAAGGTCGGAGATGGAGTGTTCAAACTCCTCCAGCTCACTTTCCTTGCAGGCGACGAAGATATCGATGTACTTCGGATCGATGTACTTGGCCATCACCTCGCTGTCGTCCAGCTCGCGCAGGGCATCGCGCAAGTTGTTCGGCAGGCTTTGCTCGTTCTGCTCGTAGCTGTTGCCTTCAACGGGCGCGCCCGGCTCGATCTTGTTGGTCAGACCGTGGTGCACGCCGGCCAGAACCGAAGCCATCAGCAGGTACGGGTTGGCGTCGGCACCGGCCACGCGGTGTTCGATACGCACGGCATCGGACGAACCGGTCGGTACGCGAATCGCTACGGTGCGGTTGTCCAGACCCCAGCTTGGCGAGTTTGGTACATAGAACTGTGCGCCGAAACGACGGTACGAGTTGACGTTCGGGCAGAGGAAAGCCATCTGCGCCGGCAGGGTCTCGAGCACACCGCCGATCGCGTGACGCAGCGCGGCGTTCTGCTCGGGATCCTCGCTGGCAAAAATGTTTTTGCCATCTTTGTCGAGTACCGAAATGTGTACATGCAGACCATTGCCCGCCTGGCCCGGATACGGCTTGGCCATGAAGGTGGTGTCCATTTCATGGTCGTAGGCGATGTTTTTGATCAGGCGCTTGAGCAGTACCGCGTAGTCGCAGGCCTTGATCGGGTCGGCGACGTGGTGCAGGTTCACTTCGAACTGCGCCGGGGCACTTTCCTTGACGATGGCGTCGGCCGGGATGCCTTGCTCTTTGGCGCCTTCCAGAATGTCCTGGAGGCAGTCGACGTATTCGTCGAGGTCGTCGATCAGGTAGACCTGAGTCGAGTGCGGACGTTTGCCGGAGATCGGCGAGCGTGGCGGCTGTGGACGGCCGTTCACGTTTTCCTGGTCGATCAGGTAGAACTCGAGTTCGAAGGCCGCGCAGATGGTCAGGCCCAGCTCGTCAAACTTTGCAACAACTTGACGAAGCACTTCACGGGGATCGGCGAAGAAAGGGTCGCCTTCGAGTTCGTGCATGGTCATCAGCAGTTGCGCGGTCGGGCGCTTCTGCCATGGCTCGTTGCACAGGGTATCGGGGATCGGATAGCAGATGCGGTCGGCGTCGCCGATGTCCAGGCCCAGGCCGGTGCTTTCCACCGTCGAACCATTGATATCCAGAGCAAATAGAGAGGCCGGAAGGTTGATGCCTTTCTCGTAAACCTTGTGGAGGCTGGTGCGTTCAATGCGCTTGCCGCGCACCACACCATTCATATCCGCAATCAGAAGGTCAACGTACAGAACCTCAGGATGTTCCTTAAGGAACGCGTTCGCTTCGTTAAGCTGAACGGCACGCGGGGGTACCGACATGATGCAACACCTTTGTTGTTAAAAATATCAATCATTGATCTTTTCTGGTTTCAGTCAACCCGAACGGCCTGCCGAAGTCAAGCGAGGCCTTTTTTGCCCTAAAAAAGCGCCGTGAGGGCATTTATGGGGCACTTTGGGGCGGTTTTTGCTCCCTGGGACGCTTGGCACCCGCAGGCTTGAGCAGGCCGTGTTGTATTTTTTACGGGGGTGTTGTGTAAAAAAATGAACAAGGCTAAGCTCGGTTCAAACCCATAACAGCAATAATACCGGGGTGCTTCATGTCTCGCCTGCCGTTAATCGGCATCACCGACTGCTCGCAACAGTCCGGTCTGCATGCTCATCACATCAGTGGCGAAAAATCCGTCCTTAGCGCAGCCAGCCTGCCTTGCGGATTGTTTACGACATTCTCGTCAGCGCCAGCCGAAACGGCAACGTCCGATATTCTGGACACACGGCACAGCACTCTGTTTATGGCGTCTCCTTTCAATATAGATCTCTTTCACTCTCAAAGCCTGTACCGCTCCGCACACCGTGCTCGTGATTCTGCACGGGCGCAATGTGCACAGGAAATGCAACGCCAGCGTAAAGGGCAGGTAAGCTCCTCTTTCATTGTCTATGCGCGGTGCCAGGCGTAAGCCGGCACTGCGCGAGCAAGCCCCCTTTAACGCGACGCAGCCGCGTCAAACTTTGCCTGACACCCTGTCAGGAGACTCAGCCCAGAGGCATTTATGAGTAACAACCTCGACCAGCTCACCGATTGGTTGAAAGACCACAAGATCACAGAAGTCGAATGCATGATCGCCGACTTGACCGGGATCACCCGTGGCAAAATTTCGCCGACCAACAAATTCATCGCCGAAAAAGGCATGCGCCTGCCAGAGAGCGTGCTGTTGCAGACCGTGACCGGCGATTACGTCGAAGACGACATCTATTACGAACTGCTCGACCCGGCCGACATCGACATGATCTGCCGTCCCGACCAGAACGCCGTGTACATGGTGCCGTGGGCCATCGAGCCGACTGCTCAGGTGATCCACGACACCTACGACAAGCAAGGCAACCCGATTGAGCTGTCGCCGCGCAACGTCCTCAAGAAAGTTCTCAAACTCTATGCCGACAAAGGCTGGCAGCCCATCGTCGCGCCGGAGATGGAGTTCTACCTGACCAAGCGCAGCGACGACCCTGACTATCCGTTGCAGCCGCCGATTGGCCGCTCGGGCCGTCCGGAAATCGGTCGTCAGTCGTTCTCGATCGAGGCGGCGAACGAATTCGATCCGCTGTTCGAAGACGTCTACGACTGGTGCGAACTGCAGGAGCTGGACCTCGACACGCTGATCCACGAAGACGGCACGGCGCAGATGGAAATCAACTTCCGTCACGGCGACGCGCTGTCGCTGGCCGACCAGATTCTGGTGTTCAAGCGCACCATGCGTGAAGCCGCGCTCAAGCACGACGTGGCCGCCACCTTTATGGCCAAGCCAATGACCGGCGAGCCTGGCAGTGCGATGCACCTGCACCAGAGCATCATCGATATCGAGACCGGCAAGAACGTCTTCTCCAACGAGGACGGGACCATGAGCCAACTGTTCCTGCACCACATCGGTGGCCTGCAGAAACTGATCCCGGAGTTGCTGCCGCTGTTCGCGCCGAACGTCAACTCGTTCCGCCGCTTCCTGCCGGATACCTCGGCTCCGGTAAACGTCGAGTGGGGCGAAGAAAACCGCACCGTGGGCCTGCGTGTACCGGATGCCGGTCCGCAGAATCGCCGCGTGGAGAACCGTTTGCCTGGCGCCGACGCCAACCCCTACCTGGCGATTGCCGCGAGTCTGCTCTGCGGTTACATCGGCATGGTCGAGGGCCTCAATCCGAGCGCACCCGTCGTTGGTCGTGGTTACGAGCGCCGCAACCTGCGCCTGCCGCTGACCATCGAAGACGCGCTGGAACGTATGGAAAACAGCGCCACCATCGAGAAGTACCTGGGCAAAACTTTCATCACGGGCTACGTCGCGGTCAAGCGGGCCGAGCATGAAAACTTCAAGCGCGTGATCAGTTCCTGGGAGCGTGAGTACCTGCTCTTCGCCGTCTGATACGCCAGGCGCGGCCCTGAAAAGCCGCGCCTTCACCGATAACAAGGAGAATTGGCATGACCAGCAACAACCCGCAAACCCGCGAGTGGCAAGCACTCAGCAATGATCACCACCTGGCCCCGTTCAGCGATTTCAAGCAGCTGAAAGAGAAGGGCCCGCGGATCATCACCAACGCCAAAGGCGTGTACTTGTGGGACAGCGAAGGCAACAAGATTCTCGACGGCATGGCTGGTCTGTGGTGCGTGGCCATCGGCTACGGTCGCGATGAACTGGCCGACGCGGCCGCCAGACAGATGCGTGAACTGCCGTACTACAACCTGTTCTTCCAGACCGCGCATCCGCCGGCACTGGAACTGGCCAAGTCGATTGCCGACGTGGCGCCGGAAGGCATGAACCATGTGTTCTTCACCGGTTCCGGCTCCGAAGGCAACGACACCATGCTGCGCATGGTTCGCCACTATTGGGCGATCAAGGGCCAGCCGAACAAGAAAGTCATCATCAGCCGCAAGAACGGTTATCACGGTTCGACCGTGGCCGGCGCGAGCCTCGGTGGCATGACGTATATGCACGAACAAGGCGACTTGCCGATCCCGGGCATCGTTCACATCGCGCAGCCGTACTGGTTCGCCGAGGGTGGCAACATGTCCCCGGAAGAATTCGGTATCTGGGCGGCCAATCAGCTGGAAGAAAAAATTCTCGAAGTCGGCGTCGACAACGTCGGTGCCTTTATTGCCGAGCCGATCCAGGGCGCCGGCGGCGTGATCATTCCGCCAGATACCTACTGGCCGCGCATCAAGGAAATCCTCGCCAAGTACGACATCCTGTTCGTTGCGGACGAAGTGATCTGCGGTTTTGGCCGCACCGGTGAGTGGTTTGGTAGCGATTTCTACGACCTCAAACCCGACATGATGACCATCGCCAAAGGCCTGACCTCCGGCTACATCCCGATGGGTGGCCTGATCGTTCGCGATTCCGTTGTTGCGGTGCTCAACGAAGGCGGCGATTTCAACCATGGCTTTACCTACTCCGGTCACCCGGTGGCGGCAGCGGTAGGCCTGGAAAACATCCGCATCCTGCGCGATGAAAAAATTATCGAGAACGTGCACAACGAAACGGCACCGTATTTGCAGAAACGTCTGCGGGAACTGAACGATCACCCGTTGGTGGGTGAGGTTCGCGGGGTCGGTCTGTTGGGCGCGATCGAGCTGGTGCAGGACAAGGCGACGCGCAAGCGTTACGAAGGCAAGGGCGTCGGCATGATCTGCCGCCAGTTCTGCTTCGATAATGGCCTGATCATGCGCGCTGTGGGCGACACCATGATCATCGCGCCGCCGCTGGTGATCAGCAAAGCCGAGATCGATGAGCTGGTTACAAAGGCACGCAAATGCCTGGACCTGACCCTCAGTGCGGTGCAGGGCTAAGTGCTAGGCTCTGAGCGGGAGAAGCTGCGGCGCTTTCGCTCAAAGCTGTCAGAAAGGCCGGTCTTTTCTTGAAAGACCGGCTCGGATCTTGCCAGACTAGCCGCGGTTCCAGTTGTCCGGGTTCGGCCGCTGAACAAAGTGGTTCAAAAAAGAAAAATTTGGAGCATGACGCATGAAGGCATTAGGTAAAAAGCTTGCTGGCAAGACACTTCTCGCGCTGTCCGTGGCGGGCATGATGGCGGGTGCGGTTCAGGCGGACGACAAGGTACTGCACGTCTACAACTGGTCCGACTACATCGCCCCGGACACCGTGGCCAACTTCGAAAAAGCCACCGGGATCAAAGTCGTCTACGACGTCTTCGACAGTAACGAAACCCTGGAAGCCAAGCTGCTGGCCGGCAAGTCCGGTTACGACATTGTAGTGCCTTCCAATAACTTCCTCGCCAAGCAGATCAAGGCCGGTGTTTACCAGGAGCTGGACAAGTCCAAGCTGACGAACTGGAAGAACCTCGACGAAGACCTGCTCAAGGCTGTTGGCGATGCCAGCGACCAAGGCAACAAGCACGCGTTCCCGTACATGTGGGGCTCGATCGGCATCGGCTACAACCCGGCCAAGGTCAAGGCAGCGCTGGGCATCGACAAGATCGATTCCTGGGACGTGGTATTCAAGCCTGAAAACATCGAGAAGCTCAAAAGCTGCGGCGTAAGCTTCCTCGACGCACCGACCGAAATGATTCCGGCGGCGTTGCACTATCTGGGCAAACCGACCAACAGCAAGGACAAGGCTGACCTGAAGGCCGCCGAAGACCTGTTCCTGAAGATTCGTCCTTCGGTGGCTTACTTCCACTCATCCAAGTACATCTCGGACCTGGCCAACGGCAACATCTGCGTCGCCGTCGGTTACTCGGGTGACCTGGAACAATCCAAGACCCGCGCGCAGGAAGCCGGTGACAAGGTCAAGCTGGACTACACCATTCCGAAAGAAGGCGCCGGCACGTTCTACGACATGGTCGCCATTCCCAAGGATGCCGAAAACGTCGAAGCCGCCTACAAGTTCATGAACTACCTGCTTGAACCGCAAGTCATGGCCGGCATCACCAATGCCGTGCGTTTCCCGAACGGTAACAAAGCTGCCACGGCACTGGTGGACAAAGACATCACCAGCGATCCGAGCATCTACCCATCGGCCGAAGTGAAGAAGCAGCTCTATGCGATCAGCGATCTGGACGCAGCGACCTTGCGTTTGATCACGCGCAGCTGGACCAAGATCAAATCCGGTAAATAACCCGGTTTGAGGCAACAACCACTGGCCGTCATTCCCCGCGAGGGCGGTCAGTGGATTAATTAAATGACAGGAAGTTTTGCAGGAACGGTTTTTCGAGGGTAAGTTGCGCGCCGGTTTGTTGCCGGGCAGCCATGGCTGTCATGCAGCGCGGGTAACTTGGGCCCAACTAATTTAGAGGACCTCCACTTGCCTATTTTTTCTTCTTTGCGCAAAGCCCTGCTGGCCACTGCCGGCCTGACGATTGCTGTCGGAGCCCAAGCCGCCGGTACGGTGCATATTTATAACTGGTCCGATTACATCGGCGAGAGCACCCTGGCCGACTTCGAGAAGGCCACCGGGATCAAACCGGTCTACGACGTCTTCGACTCCAACGAGACCCTGGAAGGCAAACTGCTGGCCGGGCGTACCGGCTACGACGTGGTCGTGCCGTCAAACCACTTCCTTGGCAAACAGATCAAGGCGGGCGCGTTCCAGAAGCTCGACAAGTCGCAGCTGCCAAATTATTCCAATCTCGACCCGGCGCTGCTCAAGCGTCTGGAGCAAAACGACCCTGGCAACCTGTACGCCGTCCCGTATCTGTGGGGCACCAACGGCATTGGTTACAACGTCGATAAAGTCAAAGCCGTGCTGGGCATCGACAAGATCGATTCCTGGGGTGTGTTGTTCGAGCCCGAGAACATCAAGAAGCTGCAGAGCTGCGGTGTGGCGTTCCTCGATTCGGCTGATGAAATGATGCCGACGATGCTCAACTATCTGGGCCTGAATGCCAATAGCACCAACCCGAAGGACTATGAAAAAGCCACCGACAAGTTGCTCGCGGTGCGCCCTTACGTGACCTACTTCCATTCTTCGAAATACATCGGTGATCTGGCCAACGGCGATATCTGTGTAGCCATCGGTTTTTCTGGCGATATCTTCCAGGCGAAGAACCGCGCAGCCGAAGCCAAGAAGGGCGTGAACATCGCCTATTCGGTGCCCAAGGAGGGCGGTGCGCTGTGGTTCGACATGCTGGCGATTCCGAAGGACTCGTCGAACGTGAAGCAGGCTCATGCCTTCATCAACTATCTGCTGAAACCTGAGGTAATTGCCCAGGTCAGTGATTACGTCGGTTACGCCAATCCCAACCCGGGGTCGGACAAACTGATGGAGCAGTCAATCCGTACCGATGCGTCGGTGTATCCACCGCAGGCCGTCATCGACAAGGCCTACGTATCGACCGAGTTGCCACCGAATATTCAGCGTCTGATGACCCGCAGCTGGACCAAGGTCAAGTCGGGAATGTAAGGCACACACTATCTGGGTTCGTCTTGCGGGGCGAACTGCACTCTTTTTTTTCTGGGAGTTTCGTAAATGGCAGTTGCCTCCGGCGCCTATAAGAAAGCCCTCGAGGGCGACCAGACACCTAAACAGGTGCTGGTCAAAATCGACCGGGTCACGAAGAAGTTCGACGAGACGATTGCCGTGGACGATGTGTCCCTGGAAATCAAGAAGGGCGAGATTTTCGCCCTGCTCGGCGGTTCGGGATCGGGCAAATCCACTCTGCTGCGGATGCTGGCAGGGTTCGAACGGCCCACGGAGGGGCGCATTTTTCTCGACGGCGTCGACATTACCGACATGCCGCCGTATGAACGACCGATCAACATGATGTTCCAGTCTTACGCCTTGTTCCCGCACATGACCGTGGCGCAGAACATCGCCTTCGGCCTCAAGCAGGACAAGATTCCGGCGGCTGAAGTCGACGCCCGCGTGGCTGAAATGCTCAAGCTGGTGCAGATGAGCCAGTACGCCAAGCGCAAGCCGCATCAACTGTCCGGTGGTCAGCGTCAGCGTGTGGCGCTCGCCCGTTCGCTGGCCAAGCGGCCGAAGCTGTTGCTGCTCGACGAACCGATGGGCGCACTGGACAAGAAACTGCGTTCGCAGATGCAGCTGGAGCTGGTCGAGATCATCGAGCGCGTCGGCGTGACCTGCGTGATGGTGACGCACGATCAGGAAGAGGCCATGACCATGGCCGAGCGCATCGCGATCATGCACCTGGGCTGGATCGCGCAGATCGGCAGCCCGATCGACATCTACGAAACCCCTACCAGCCGCCTGGTCTGCGAGTTCATCGGCAACGTGAACATCTTCGAAGGCGAAGTGATTGACGATGCCGAAGGCCACGCGACCATCACCTGCAAGGACCTCGACCGGCAGATCTACGTCGGCCACGGCATCAGTACCTCGGTGCAGGACAAATCGGTCACCTACGCGATTCGTCCGGAGAAGCTGCTGGTCACCGCCGATCAACCGACCTGCGAATACAACTGGTCGAGCGGCAAAGTCCACGACATCGCCTACCTCGGCGGTCACTCGGTGTTCTACGTTGAATTGCCGAGCGGCAAGCTGGTGCAGTCCTTCGTTGCCAACGCCGAGCGCCGTGGCGCACGTCCGACCTGGGGCGATCAGGTCTACGTGTGGTGGGAAGACGACAGCGGCGTGGTACTTCGCTCATGAACATGCGCAAATTCAAACGCCGCATCAACCGGATAATCCCCAATGGCCGGCAGTTGGTCATCGGGGTCCCGTTCATCTGGCTGTTCCTGTTCTTCATGTTGCCGTTCTTCATCGTTCTGAAGATCAGCTTCGCCGAAGCCGACGTGGCCATCCCGCCATACACCGAGATCTACACCTACGCCGAGCAGAAGCTGCAACTGCTGCTGAACCTGGGCAATTACGCGCTGCTGGCCGGCGACGAGTTGTACATCGCCGCTTACCTCGGCTCGTTGAAGATGGCATTTATCAGCACGCTGTTGTGCCTGCTGATCGGCTACCCGATGGCCTACGCCATCGCCACCGCCCGTAAAGAGCTGCAAACGGTGCTGGTGCTGCTGATCATGATGCCGACCTGGACCGCGATCCTGATCCGCGTCTACGCGTGGATGGGCATTCTCAGCAACAACGGGTTGCTCAACGGCTTCCTGATGAGCATGGGTCTGATCGACGAGCCGCTGCAGATCCTCAACACCAACCTCGCGGTGTACATTGGCGTCGTCTACTCGTACCTGCCGTTCATGATCCTGCCGCTGTACGCCAATCTGGTGAAGCACGATCACAGTCTGCTGGAGGCGGCTTCCGACCTTGGCTCGAGCACCTTCAACAGCTTCTGGAAAATCACCATTCCACTGTCCAAAAACGGCATCATCGCCGGCTGCATGCTGGTGTTCATCCCGGTGGTGGGCGAGTTCGTGATTCCGGAACTGCTCGGCGGCCCGGAAACCCTGATGATCGGTAAAGTGCTCTGGCAAGAGTTCTTCAACAACCGTGACTGGCCGGTGGCGTCCGCGCTGGCGGTGGTGATGCTGGCGATCCTGATTGTGCCGATCATTCTGTTCAACCGTAGTCAGGCCAAGGAAATGGAGGGCAAAGAATGAAGCGCATTCGTTTCTCCAGCCTGATGCTGGTCATCGGTCTGTTGTTCATCTACCTGCCGATGCTGATCCTGGTGATCTACTCGTTCAACGCCTCGAAACTGGTAACGGTGTGGGGTGGTTGGTCGATCAAGTGGTATGTCGGCCTGCTCGACAATACGCAACTGATGGGCTCGGTGCTGCGCTCGCTGGAAATCGCCTGCTACACCGCGGTGGCTGCAGTGGCGCTGGGTACACTGGCGGCATTCGTGCTGACCCGCATCACCCGCTTCAAGGGCCGCACGCTGTTCGGCGGCCTGGTGACGGCGCCGTTGGTAATGCCGGAAGTGATCACCGGTCTGTCGCTGTTGCTGCTGTTCGTGGCGATGGCGCAGATGATCGGCTGGCCGCAGGAGCGTGGCATCGTCACCATCTGGATCGCCCACACCACGTTCTGTGCGGCGTATGTGGCGGTGGTGGTGTCGGCACGTCTGCGTGAGCTCGACCTGTCGATTGAAGAGGCGGCGATGGACCTCGGAGCACGGCCGTGGAAGGTGTTCTTCCTGATCACCATCCCGATGATCGCGCCGTCGCTGGCGGCGGGCGGCATGATGTCGTTCGCGCTGTCGCTGGATGACCTGGTGCTGGCGAGCTTCGTCTCCGGCCCGGGCTCCACGACCCTGCCAATGGAAGTGTTCTCGGCGGTGCGTCTGGGCGTGAAACCTGAGATCAACGCCGTGGCGAGCCTGATTCTGCTGGCGGTGTCGATTGTGACCTTCATGGTCTGGTTCTTCAGTCGCCGTGCCGAAGAAGCCCGCAAGAAAGCCATCCAGCAAGCCATCGAAGAAAGCGCCGCCGATTCGTGGAAGCAACCGGACGTGCGCCGCGCACCGGCGCCGGAAGGGGCGTAAGCACTACCGGGTTGGCCTCAGTCTTGAGGCCACCACACATCAAAGGTGGGAGCGGGCTTGCTCGCGAATACGGGGTGTCAGTCGACTGAAGTGTTGCCTGGCACACCCTATTCGCGAGCAAGCCCGCTCCCACATGATTTTGCGTCGATCACAAATCATGTGAGCACCGGCGAAAGCTGTGGGAGCGGACTTGCCTGCGATGAGGTCAGCGCCAATCAGCGCAAAACTACTGAGCAGCCCGCATCGGCAACAGCTTCAAGGTACTGCGCGTATTCGCCGTCACTTCTTCTGCATTGAAGTGCGCTTGCACATACATCCCGTCGACATACGCTTCAGCCTGATCGTCATAGTGACTGTCGAACGGCACGCCGCTCTGGCCGACCGGGTTGATCGTCAGGGCGTGTGCCGGATCTGCAAAATCCACCAGCCGCCGCGTCGAAGGTCCGTAAGTTACCGGCCATGGCGCCGGGCCGATTTTCGCCGACAGGTTGTTCGGTACTTCATGACTGCCCGGCGCCGCAAACGGCCCGACGTTGAAAATCCGCTCCAGCGGCTTCTGCTGTCCCAGCGGGTGCCCGTGGGTCAGGGTATGCGCCGCGCCCCACTTCCACTCGACAGCGTTATCGCCGAGGGTCAGCTTCAAGTGCTGCAGGCTTGCCTGCCACGCGGCGCGGACGATATCGGCGCGGGTCTCCTTGTTCGGCGTGCTGCGGTTGTCCCACCACGGCGAATCGGCATTCGCCGCCAATTTCGGCAGCGCTGCATCGATCACCCGTGTCGACAGTAATGTGTCGAAGAAGTCATTGCCCAACTCATCACGCATCGCCGCATCGGCCAGGTCGTAGAGGAACTGGTTGAACACCGTCGCGCTGACTGAATCCAGCGGATAGTCGCCCGGCCACTGCGCCAGTTGCTCGACCAGTTTCAGTTGCGCCGGATCGCTGACCACCTCACGCAACACCGGCAGCAATGGCGCCAGCACGCGCGGGCCATAACCGGTCGCCGTGCCCAATTGCAGTTTCTGGTTGGCTTCATTGGTCCACTTCACGTTTTTGTCGCTGAGCTGCCGGTTGAGCTGTTGGCCGCGATCGGCGAGGTTGTAGTAACCGGGAATCTCCATGCCGGTCGGTGAGAGCGGCTGGAAGTTGGCCGAGACGATGTAGCCGCGCGCCGGGTTTTCTTCCTGCGGGTTGGCGCTGAACGGGTAGAAACCGTCCTTGTCCGCCTGGCGGCTGCTGCCGTCGAGAATGAACTCCGGTCTGACCCCGGCCGGGCGCTTGGGCAGCAACGCCGAGGCCCACCAGGCGATGTCACCCTTGGCGTTGGCGTAAACCAGGTTGAGGCCCGGTGCCTGGACTTTCGCAGCGGCGGCGCGGGCCTTGGCCAATGTGTCGGCGCGGTTGAGCTGGTAGAAGCCTTCGAGGATCGGGTTCGGCGTTTCGAGAAACGCCCACCACATTGCAATCGGGGTTTTCCCGGCGGCAGTACCCAGCGCGTCGTTGACGATGGGGCCGTGAGGCGATTGGCGCAGGGTGACCGTCACCGGGGGCTGGCCCTTCACATTGATCTGCTGCTCGGTGACGACCATGTCCGTCCACTGGCCGTGATACCAGACCTGATTCGGGTTATCCGGATTGACCTTCTCGGCAATCAGGTCCAGATCGTCGTTCTGGAACATGGTCAGGCTCCAGCCGAAATCGAGGTTGTGGCCGAGGAAGGCGAAGGGCACCAGCGCCTGATGATGGCCGTACAATTCGAATCCAGGCGCCGACAGCTGTGCTTCGTACCACACCGACGGCACTGAGAAACGAATGTGCGGGTCGCCGGCCAGCAGCGGTTTGCCGCTCTGGCTGCGGCTGCCGGCAATCACCCAGGCATTGCTGCCTTCGAACTGCGGCAGGCCGTTGTCTGGCAGCGTCTGTTCGCTGAGGCGGGCGAGGGCGTTGAGGTCGTGCCAGTCGCCGGCGGCGAGCGCTGGCGCCTGCTTGGCGTGACTGTTGACCAGCACGCCTTTGGGTTGCCAGTCGAGGTCGAAGACGTTGAGGTAATCGGCGCCCAATTGATCGCGCACGTAAGTCAGCAGCGGTTCGGTGCGAAACGCCGCAGCAAAGCTGTACGCCATGTAGCCGGAGACGCTGATGCTGTCTTCAGCGGTGAACGGCCGTTTGGGGATGCCCAGCACGTCGAACTCCACCGGGGCGGCGTGCGTGTCCTGATATTGGTTGATGCCGTCCAGATAGGCTTGCAGAGCCTTCCATGCCGGCGACTGTTTATCGAGGCCGGCGACGTAACTGGCGGCGCGTTCGCGGATGCGCAGGCTGCGGAACAGTTTGTCGGTGTCGAGCAGTTTCGGCCCGAGCACTTCGGCCAGTTCGCCACGGGCGAGACGGCGCATGGCTTCCATCTGGAACAGGCGATCCTGGGCGTGCACGTAGCCGAGGGCGCGGTAGAGGTCGGTTTCGTTCTCGGCGCGAATGTGCGGCACGCCGCGTTCGTCGTAGCGCACGGTCACCGAACCTTGCAGGTTGCGCAGTTCGACCTGGCCCTGTCGCGTTGGCTGCTTGCTGTAGACGTACCAGCCGCCTGCGCCGAGCAGGACAACGATGAGCAGGGCAAGAGCGGTGAACACGCGTTTCATGGTGACTCCTTGTGCATGCGGGATTGCCGCCCGTCGGGCTGCAAACAATTAGCACAGACCTTCCGTGTCGTGCAGTGCTGTCTTTGAAAAGTCCGGAATGCCTTACTTCGCCTCCACCGGCCACGGGCAGTAACAGCCGACCGCCAGGGTGTGCGTGGCGTTGACCGGGCGATCATCCGTCAGGGCGTTGAGAATCGGTTCGATGAAGCTGTTGCTGGAGTTGCAGGTCAGGCCTTCGCTGTACGGGCCGAAATACGCCAGTTTGCCGCTGCGGTCCCAGATCGCCACGGCGGGGCTGGCGGGGACCTGTTCGGAACCGGGCAGCACGGGGATGGTTTTCAGGCGGCCGAGGGTGGCGGGCAACTGGCCGTGGCTGCCGGTTTTCTGCACGGCGAAGAACTCGACGCCCTTGGCGCTGAATTGCTCGACCATCTCGGTGAGGTGCTGTTGATTGCCGACGTTGCAGGGGCAGGCCGGGTCCCAGAAGTGCACAAGACGAATATTGCCGGGGCCGGCGAGATCGTTCGGCAGGCGCAGCGGATCGCCGGAAAACACTGCGGTGTGTTCGCTGAACGCGCGCAGATAACGCCCCTGAAACCAATTGTACGCGGCCCACAGCACCCCGGCGCATACAAGCGCGAGCAGGCTGGCAAACAGTGCAGTGCGGTAGGGCGAACGCATGGATTTGGTTCCTCAGAGGCGGGCTAGCTTGCCATGCTTGCTCCGACAGATGAATATCGCAGGCCGATAAAGTCTGTTTACCGTTTTGGAATTCGCGCATGCCTGCCACTTTCGACCCCGATCAAATCCGCGCCAGCCTCAAGCCTTTGGCCGAGTGGCAGCCGTTGTCGGACGAGGCCAAGGCTTATCAACGCTTTTACCAGACCGATTTTCCCGAGCGTGATGTCTGGCGTGGCATGGGCCGTTTCGAAGTCGATGGCTATGAACTGGTCAGCCATTGCTGGTGGCCGGAGAAGGTCAAGGCGACGCTGTTTTTGCTGCACGGCTACTACGATCACACCGGGCTGTATCGGCATGTGATCGAGTGGGCGCTGGATCAGGATTTTGCCGTGATCGCCTGCGACTTGCCGGGGCATGGTTTGTCGAGCGGTCCCCGGGCGAGCATCCGCGATTTCTCGGAATACCAGGACGTTCTGCAAGCCTTGTTCGCCGAGGCGCAATCGATCGCGCTGCCGCAGCCGTGGCACTTGTGTGGACAGAGCACTGGCGGGGCGATTGTGGTCGATCACCTGCTCAACCATGCGCAAAACAGCCCGGCGCAGGGGCAGGTGATTTTGCTCGCACCGTTGGTACGGCCACGGGCGTGGGGCTGGTCGCAATTGAGCTATTACTTGCTCAGGCCTTTTGTCAGAGGCGTCGCGCGCCGCTTCAGCGAGAACTCCAACGATCCGGATTTTCTGCCGTTTCTTCAGACCGATCCGTTACAGCCGCGGCGCTTGCCCACGCAATGGGTCGGGGCGTTGTCGCGCTGGATCATTCGCGTTGAGCACGCGAAAAAAAGTCCGCGGCGGCCACTGATCATTCAGGGGCAGGCGGACATGACCGTGGACTGGCAGCACAATCTGCAGGTGTTGAAGTGGAAGTTTGATCGACCGCAGATTCTGCTGCTGGCCGAGGCGCGGCATCATCTGGCGAATGAGACGGCGCAGATGCGCGAGGAGTATTTCGAGTTCCTGAGCAAGCGGATCAGGGGCCGGAATCTCTAGCGCGTTGGAGGGCCTCTTCGCGAGCAAGCCCGCTCCCACACTGGGTCTTCAATGGACACAAAATGTGTGAGCATCCCGAACTCTCTGTGGCAGCGGGCTTGCTCGAGAAGGCGGTCGGTCAGGCGCTGAAGATCATTGCCCGACCGCCAGTCCTGCGCGAATCGCCGCCAGTGCCGCCTGATAATAAGCCTTGCCTTCCGCCGATTCGGCGAACGTCGCAAATTCTTCCAGCTCTTCATCCGACAGATCGCGATAGACGTAGAGCAGGGTGTTGTTGAGGTCTGCGCCAATCTGCTCCATCAGGCGTTGGCGCTGACCGTTCAACATGCCTTGCGCCTGACCACCACCGAGCAGGCCGGGGATCATCGAACTCAGACTGTCCGCCGCGACGCCGGCAATCGCCAGACTGACTTCGGCGCCAGCCTCACGGGCCGGCAGCGCCTGAGCAAGGTGGCCGATGATCAGCAGGCGGCTGTCGCTGACCTGCATCTTCGGCAGGCCCTTGGCGTTCTTCGCCAGTTGATCGCGACGCGTCGCCAGCAATTCGGCGGCGACGATTTTCCTGCCCAGCGGCGACTGGAAGAAGGTCAGGGCCGGTTTTGGATCGGCGAGGTGCTGACGCAATTGCGCTTCGGCGCGCTGGTCCATCGCCTGCGGGGCGAAGCGCTGGTTGCTGTTGTTGACCAAAGCCTGGAAAACGGCGGGCGGCAGGCTGTTCTGATAGCGCTGCTGCGCAGCACTCAGGGCATCGTTGAAATGCGCACGTTGATCTGGCCAGCCGGCGACCTTGTACAACTGATCGTGGCCGTCCGCCCAGGCGGGCAAAACGCAGAACATCAACAGTGAAAAAAGCAAACGGCGCATAGGGACTCCTGTCAGCAGCGGACTATTCTCCGTGCGGTGCCGGTACTTGTCGAGAATTCGTAGCGAGCCGCCGCGTGGCTCTGTCGGATTTCTTGCCGCCGACATACTATGCGCGCCATGCAAATATCCTCTGAACACCCACTGCTGTTACGCATTGTCGACGACCTCGCCGAGCATGGCTGGTCGCAGCAGAACCTATTCCTGCCCGCCGGTTTGACCCGCGAGTTGGCGGACGAGTGCCGCAAACGTGAGGCCGAGGGCGAACTGGCGCCAGCGGCGGTGGGGCGCGGACCGTTTTCGGAGATCCGCGAGGGGATTCGTGGCGACCATATTCAGTGGATCGACCCCGGTCAGGCCGAGGCCAGCGACCGTTATCTGAGCCTGATGGACTGCCTGCGCGAGGCACTCAACCGTGGTCTGTTCCTCGGTCTTGAAGACTTCGAATGCCATTTCGCCCTGTACCCGCCCGGCGCGTTCTATCGCAAGCACGTCGACCGATTCCGCGACGATGATCGGCGCATGGTCTCGGCGGTGGTCTACCTCAATGACGCGTGGCAGCCGGAGGACGGTGGTCAGTTGCGCATGTACCTGAGCGATGAGCGTGTCCACGACGTGCAGCCTGCCGGTGGCTGCCTGGTGGTATTTCTCTCCGGCGAAGTGCCGCATGAAGTCCTGCCGGCGAATCGCGAACGCCTGTCGTTGACCGGCTGGTTCCGTCGCCGTGGCAACGAGCCGTTCTGATCATGGAAAAGATTCTGGTCAGCCGCTGCCTGTTGGGCCACCGCGTGCGTTACGACGGTGGCGCGAGCGGGCCGTTTGATTTGCTTGAACGGTGGATCGCCGAGGGGCGGGTGGTGCCGTTGTGTCCCGAGGTCGCGGGAGGATTGCCGACGCCACGGGCGGCGGCGGAAATCCCGGGCGGGCAGGGTGGTGAAGTGCTTGATGGCGTCGCGGCGGTCATCACTACCGAGGGTGAGGATGTCAGTGCGCAGTTTCTCGACGGGGCACGGCAGGCGCTGGCGCTGGTGCAGAAGCACGACATTCGGATTGCGGTGCTGAAGGCAAACAGCCCGTCGTGCGGAAACCTGCTGACCTATGACGGCACGTTCAGTGGTGTCAAAGTCAGCGGTGAAGGCGTAACAGCCGCGTTGCTCAGGCGCCATGGTGTGCAGGTTTTCAGTGAGCTTGAATTGACTGAGGCTGCGCTAGCTCTGGCGGCTTTGGATTGATCCGGAATCGTTGCCCTCACCCCAGCCCTCTCCCTCTGGCAGAGGGTTAGGGTGAGGGGCTTTCAAGGCTTCAACCACTTCTCGGTCAGCGCCGCCAGGCGCCCATCCGCCTTGATCCGCTGCATCGCGCTCGCAAGGCTGGCCTGGAACGCCGGATTGCCCTTCTGAAACGGTATCGTCAATTCCACTGGCTGCGCCGCTTTCGGCTTCTCTTCAGTCAACGCCTGGACCAACACCATCGGCCGCGGCTGTTCATCTTTCTTTGCCAGCAACTGTGAATCGACCTTGCCGTAAGGCTCGCTGACGTCGAAACGATCCTTGAGTTCAGGTGTCAGTGCTATGTGGTTGAGCGCGACGTCGTACTTGCCGCTTTCGACGCCCTGGAGCAGATCGCCTTCGTCCGTGACGATGAAGTCGGCACGCACATCCAGCTCATTGGCGAGAAGCTGACCAAGCTCGACTTCGAACCCCGTGAGTCTGTTGTCAGCGTCCTTGTAATTGAAGGGCGGTGTATTAGCCTCAAGGGCTATGCGCAGCTCGCCACGGTCGTTGACATCATCAATCAGTTCGGCGTGAACCACAGGGCTCAGAAGGGGAAGCAGGCAGATCAGGCCAGGCAAAAAGCGCATGGTCACTCCTTTGAAATCGTTATCGCGACGCTCTGAGTCAGGCTCGCTTTGCTATGGTTGTCGAGTGCCTTCGACAACGAATGGTCATGAAGTTGTCATGATCAGGCGGATTTTACGGAAAAACTGGAGAAGAAAATGAAAAGCTTTATGTCACGTGCAGCGTTGGCCGGTGTGCTGATGGGTGTTTCGGTGCTGGCCAGTGCGGCAACACCGGCGCCAAAGGGCGCCGAAGTGTTCATCGTTTCTCCCGAGGACGGGGCCACGGTTTCGCAGACCTTCACCGTCAAGTTCGGGACCAGGGACGTCGCGCTGGCTCCGGCCGGTGACGTCACCAAGAACACGGGTCACCACCATTTGCTGATCGACGTCGACAAGATGCCAGCCGCTGGCGCGCCGATCCCGAACGACGCCAACCACATGCACTTCGGCAAGGCGCAGACCCAGGCCGACATCAAGCTCGCTCCGGGCAAGCACACCTTGCAACTGGAACTGGGCGACAGCGGCCACATGCCGTTCGATCCGCCGATCGTCTCGAAGAAAATCACCGTCAACGTCGAATAAAAAAAGGGAGCCCTCTGGGGGCTCCCTTTTTTTAAAGCTGCAAGCATCAAGCTGAAAGCCTCAAGTTAGAGCAAAAGCGAACATCACTTGCCGCTTGTAGCTTGAGGCTTGTAGCCGTTCTTAAAAAAGAACCCGGCTACGGATCGTGCCGTTGATGTGCTGCAGCTTCTCTTGCGCCAGGTCCGAATACTCGGCATCGACGTCGATCACCACGTAGCCAACCTTTTCGTTGGTCTGCAGGAACTGGCCGGAGATGTTGATACCGTTTTCGGCGAAGACCTTGTTGATCTCGCTCATCACACCCGGGATGTTCTCGTGGATGTGCAGCAGGCGGTGCTTGCCAGGGTGAGCCGGCAGGGCCACTTCCGGGAAGTTCACCGACGAAACCGAAGTACCGTTGTCGCTGTACTTGACCAGTTTCTCAGCCACTTCCAGACCGATGTTGGCTTGCGCTTCGGCGGTCGAGCCGCCGATGTGCGGGGTCAGGATCACGTTGTCGAGGCCACGCAGCGGGCTTTCGAACTCTTCGTCGTTGGAACGTGGTTCCACCGGGAATACGTCGATGGCCGCGCCGATCAGGTGCTTGTCCTTGATCGCGTCCGCCAGGGCGTCCAGCTCGACCACGGTGCCGCGCGCCGCGTTGATCAGAATGCCGCCCTTCTTGATCGCGCGGATTTCCTTCTCGCCGATCATCCACTGAGTCGCCGCGGTTTCCGGAACGTGCAGGGTGACGATGTCGGACATGCCCAGCAGCTCGTGCAGGTTGCCGACCTGAGTGGCGTTGCCCAGTGGCAGCTTGGTCACGGTGTCGTAGAAGAACACCTGCATGCCCAGACCTTCCGCCAGAACCGACAGCTGAGTACCGATTGAGCCGTAGCCGACGATGCCCAGTTTCTTGCCACGGATCTCGAAGGAGTTGGCTGCGGATTTGATCCAGCCGCCACGGTGGCAGGAAGCGTTTTTCTCCGGGATGCCGCGCAGCAGCAGGATCGCTTCGGCCAGCACCAGCTCGGCAACGGAGCGGGTGTTGGAGTACGGCGCGTTGAACACGGCGATACCGCGCTCGCGGGCAGCACTCAGGTCAACCTGGTTGGTGCCGATGCAGAAACAGCCGACCGCGACCAGCTTCTTCGCGTGATCGAAGATCTCTTCGGTCAGTTGGGTGCGCGAACGAATGCCGATGAAGTGAGCGTCAGCGATCTTTTCCTTGAGCTGGGCTTCCGGCAAGGAACCTGTCAGGTATTCGATGCTGGTGTAGCCCGCCGCCTTGAGGACGTCGACAGCCGATTGGTGGACGCCTTCGAGAAGAAGGAACTTGATCTTGCTCTTATCGAGAGAAGTCTTGCTCATCTGCGTAAACCTGTATCCCGGAGAAAAATGGCAGGGAGGGGAGCAGCCTGGAGCTGACCCAAACGGCAGGAAAGCCGTTACCGCAGAACTGGCCTTGGGCACTGGCCTGCGGGGTCGGTATGCTAGCATAGCCGCCCCGCTAAACACCTATTCCTGCGACGTGAAGCGTTCTCAGGATGACCATGAATTGTTCGAGAGTTCTGTCGATGACCAATCCTGCCCTGATTGATGAACTGAAGACCCTGGTCGAGCCTGGCAAGGTCCTGACCGACGCCGACTCCCTGAATGCGTATGGCAAGGACTGGACCAAACATTTCGCCCCGGCACCCAGCGCCATCGTGTTTCCCAAGACCATCGAACAGGTCCAGGCAGTGGTCCGCTGGGCCAATACGCACAAGGTTGCTCTGGTGCCATCGGGCGGGCGCACCGGGCTTTCCGCTGCTGCGGTGGCCGCCAATGGCGAAGTGGTTGTCTCATTCGACTACATGAACCAGATTCTCGAGGTGAACCTCACCGACCGCACCGCCGTTTGTCAGCCAGGCGTGGTCACCGAGCATTTGCAGAACGTCGCCGAAGAAAAAGGCCTGTACTACCCGGTCGACTTCGCTTCGGCAGGTTCCAGCCAGATTGGCGGCAATATCGGCACCAATGCCGGCGGGATCAAGGTGATTCGCTACGGCATGACCCGCAACTGGGTCGCCGGCATGAAAGTCGTCACCGGCAAGGGCGATGTGCTGGAACTGAACAAGGACCTGATCAAGAACGCCACCGGTTACGACCTGCGGCAACTGTTCATTGGCGCGGAGGGCACCCTCGGTTTCGTCGTCGAAGCGACCATGCGCCTTGATCGCGCGCCGAAAAACCTCACCGCGATGGTGCTCGGCACCGCCGATTTCGACTCGATCATGCCGGTGCTCCACGCCTTCCAGGGCAAGCTCGACCTGACCGCATTTGAATTCTTCTCCGACAAGGCCTTGGCCAAAGTCTTGGGCCGTGGCGACGTGCCGGCGCCGTTCGAAACCGATTGCCCGTTTTATGCGTTGCTGGAATTCGAAGCGACCACGGAGGAAGTGGCCAACAGCGCGCTGGAAACCTTCGAGCACTGCGTCGAACAGGGCTGGGTGCTGGATGGCGTGATGAGCCAGAGCGAAACCCAGTTGCAGAACCTGTGGAAGCTGCGCGAGTACATCTCCGAGACCATCTCGCACTGGACACCCTACAAGAACGATATATCGGTCACTGTGTCGAAAGTGCCGGCGTTCCTGCAGGAAATCGACGCCATCGTCGGCAAACACTACCCGGACTTCGAAATCGTCTGGTTCGGCCACATTGGCGACGGCAACCTGCACTTGAACATCCTCAAACCGGATAACCTGAGCAAGGACGAGTTCTTCGCCAAGTGTGCAACCGTCAACAAGTGGGTGTTCGAAACCGTCGAGAAGTACAACGGTTCGATCTCTGCCGAACACGGCGTGGGCATGACCAAGCGTGATTACTTGACCTACAGCCGTTCGCCGGTCGAAATCGAGTACATGAAGGCGGTCAAAGCGGTGTTCGACCCGAATGGCATCATGAACCCGGGCAAGATTTTCGCGGTTTGATCGGCAATCTTTGATGAATCAATGAAGGCAGGAGTCGGTAAATGAGCTATCAGCACCAGTACGTCGACGGCACGCGCATTCACTTCCCGATCGGGAAAGTCGTGTGCATTGGCCGCAATTACGCCGAACACGCCAAGGAGCTGGACAACCCGGTGCCTACCGAGCCGTTGCTGTTCATCAAACCGGGCAGTTGCGTGGTGCCGCTGGAAGGCGGCTTCAGCATTCCGACCGAACGCGGCTCGGTGCACTACGAAGCGGAAATCGCCGTATTGATCGGCAAGCCACTGTCGACCAAGCCGAGCCGGGAAGAGGTGCTCGACGCCATCTCCGGTTTCGCCCCGGCACTGGACCTGACCCTGCGGGACAAGCAAGCCGAACTGAAAGCCAAGGGCCTGCCGTGGGAAATCGCCAAGTCGTTCGACGGCGCAGCGGTGATCGCGCCGTTCGTGGTTGGCAGCACCTTTGCTGATCTGACGGACATCGGCATTCGCCTGACCATCAATGGCGAAGTCCGCCAGGACGGTAACAGCAGCGCGATGCTCAACCCGATTGTGCCGATGATCCAGCACATGGCCGGCTGCTTCTCGCTGCAGGCTGGCGACGTGATCCTGACCGGCACGCCAGTGGGCGTCGGCCCGCTGAACGTGGGCGATGACATCGTCCTCGAGCTGTTGGGTGCAAGCCGCTTCACCAGCAGCGTGCGCTAACCGCTACACCGCAAATCCCTGTGGGAGCGGGCTTGCTCGCGAACGCGGAGTGTCAGGCCATTCAGATGTGTCTGACACACCGCTTTCGCGAGCGAAGCCCGCTCCCACATTGGTTTGCGGCGCTCTCATGACGGGTGGCAACATACGGCAATCCCGCCATTTGCCGTTTTTTTCACATTCTGTCTGGATAATTTCCGTAATTCTGGCGTCTGAGCCGGCCTCTTTATGCTATTACCCATAGCCTGAATTTTCGGAAAGCGTCCCTTGATGTCCTCTCAAACTCAGCTCAAACCCGCCCGTCGTTCCCGTTTCGCCCTGCGTTGGTATTCATGGCTGTTGCTGGCCATTGCCGCCGCCTATGGTCTGGCGTTCGCCATGCATTGGGATGATCGTGGCGTGCTCTGGGTGCTGGAGCGTTTCGAGAGCCCGGCGGAGCAGAAAGAAAGCGTCTGGCTCCCGGACTATCGCGTGGTGATCGACGCGAAGCTGCTGCCAGGGATGGAAAAGGACGAAGCCTCCGACCTGGCCTATAACTCGCAGACCAAAACGCTGTTTTCGGTGATGGGCAAAAATCCGTTCCTGGTCGAACTGAGCCTGCAAGGCGATGTTCTGCGCAAGATGCCGCTCAAGGGCTGGAGCAATCCGGAAGGCTTGACCGTTCTGGAAAACGGCCTGATGGCCATCGTCGATGAGCGCGAGCACCTGTTGTCGATCGTCAAGGTCGACGCCGACACCCGCGAGCTGAACATCGCCGATTTCCCGAAATACGACCTCGGCCCGTCGAAGGATCAGAACAAGGCGTTTGAAGCCATCACCTGGGATTCGCGCAACCAGCAACTGCTGCTGGGTGAGGAGCGACCGCCGGCACTGTTCACCTGGCAAAGCGACGGCAGCCAGACGCTGAAGGGCGACAAGCAGAAGCTGGACAGCAATGAGCTGGATATTCGTAATCTTTCAGCCCTGGCCATTGATCCGCGTACCGGGCATACATTGGTGCTGTCCGCCGATTCGCATCTGCTGCTGGAACTGGACGAGAGGGGCGAACAGGTCAGCTTCATGACCCTGCTTGGCGGATTCAACGGCCTGAAGAAAACCATTCCTCGCGCTGAAGGCGTCACCATGGACGACGCGGGCACCATGTACATGGTCAGCGAGCCGAACCTGTTCTATCGCTTCGAAAAGCATAAGTAACTTTCCCTAAGACAATTGCAGATTTGTGCGGTTGTCCTGACAGGCAAGTGGCCATTAAGCTTCAGTTCAGACGGGCGTGATATTTCATCCGCCTGTTTTGACTCCGAGCCCTCCCGAATGCGTCGACTTGCCCGTCCCAAGCCTCTGTTTATCCTTCTGTCGGTGATTGCCCTTATTGCGTTGATTGCGATCGGCCAGTACCTGCGCCTGTTCGAGCGTGCGTGGTTCAACCTGCATACGCTATGGCAGCCGCAGAGCACTGAATCCATTGCTCTGGATCAATATCGGGTGGACATAGAAGCGCGGGTCATCGAAGGGCTGGACGATGATGTTTCGGCGCTGACCTTCGATCCGGTGCGCAAAAGCCTGTTCACCGTAACCAACAAGAATGCCGAACTGGTCGAGTTATCGCTGGAGGGCAAGATCCTGCGACGCATCGCCCTGATCGGCTTCGGCGATCCTGAAGCGGTCGAGTTCATCAGTGCCGACACCTACGTGATCACCGACGAGCGCCAGCAGCGGCTGATCAAGATTCATCTGGAAGCCGACACGGCATTCCTCGACGCTGCCGACGCCGAGCAGATGACCCTTGGCGTTCATATGGCCGGCAACAAGGGGTTTGAAGGTCTGGCTTACGACTCGGTGGGCAAGCGTCTGTTTGTTGCGAAAGAGCGCGATCCGATGCTGATCTACGAAGTGCATGGCTTTCCGCACTTCAATCCGGAGAAGTCCTACGCGGTGCACGTCATCAACAACCCCAAGCGCGATGCCGGGATGTTCGTGCGTGATCTGTCGAGTTTGCAATACGACGAGCGCAGCGGGCATTTGCTAGCGCTCTCGGATGAGTCGCGGCTGATTCTGGAGCTGGATGTGGGCGGGCGCCCGTTGAGCACGATGTCCATCAGTGGTGGCCGCCAGGGTCTGAAGAAAACCGTGCCACAGGCGGAAGGGATTGCGATGGATGACGATGGCGTGTTGTATCTGGTGAGTGAGCCGAACCTGTTTTACGTCTTCAAGAAACCTGCGCCGAACTGAAGGGCAACCGAACACCAATGTGGGAGCGGGCTTGCTCGCGAAAGCGTCAGGTCAGTCGAGATTTACTCTGACTGATCCATCGCATTCGCGAGCAAGCCCGCTCCCGCATTTTGAGTTCCATCTGCCCACTGCAATGTGGGGCAGACTGGATTTACTCGGCCTTGAGGGTTTTCACGCCTTCGCTGGTGCCGAGCAGCAACAGATCCGCCGGACGCGCCGCGAACAAGCCATTGGTGACCACGCCGACAATCGCATTGATCTGCGCTTCCAGCTCCACCGGGTTGGTGATCTGCAGGTTGAACACATCCAGAATGATGTTGCCGTTGTCGGTCAGCACGCCTTCGCGGTAAACCGGGTCGCCGCCCAGTTTCACCAGTTGACGCGCGACGTGGCTGCGGGCCATCGGGATCACTTCGACCGGCAGCGGAAACTCGCCCAGCACCGGCACCAGCTTGCTGGCGTCGGCGATGCAGATGAAGGTCTTGGCGACGGCCGCAACGATCTTCTCGCGGGTCAGGGCCGCGCCACCGCCCTTGATCAGGTTCAGGTGCGCATCGCTTTCGTCGGCGCCGTCGACGTAGAACTCCAGGTCGCTGACAGTGTTCAGCTCATACACCGGAATCCCGTGGCCCTTCAGGCGCGCGGCGGTGGCTTCGGAGCTGGCGACCGCGCCATCGAATGCGCCCTTGTGCTGGGCCAGAGCGTCGATGAAGCAATTGGCGGTGGAGCCGGTGCCGACTCCGACGATGCTTTTGTCGTCGAGTTTCGGAAGGATGAAGTCGACGGCGGCCTGAGCCACTGCCTGTTTGAGTTGATCCTGGTTCATGCGGGCTCCGGAAGCGGGCAAGGAGAGAACGGAAAGGCCGGCATTATAGCCGCAAGCGCGGCTAAAACCTCTGGATTCGTGTGGTCGTGCGGGCAAAAGCCGGGTTAGACTCCCCGGTCCCGCTCAACCGCTCAGTGATGCTTTCCGATGCTCGAACAGTACGTCAAAAAGATCCTCACCTCGCGCGTTTATGACGTTGCCGTAGAAACCCCGCTGCAGAACGCTCGCCAGCTCTCCGAGCGGCTGGGCAATGACATCTGGCTCAAGCGTGAAGACTTGCAGCCCGTGTTCTCGTTCAAGATTCGCGGCGCCTACAACAAGCTGACGCAACTGAGCGATGAAGAGCGCGCCCTTGGCGTGGTCACGGCGTCGGCGGGCAACCATGCGCAGGGGCTGGCTCTGGCGGCGAAAGTGCTGGGCGTCAAAGCCACCATCGTCATGCCCAAGACCACTCCCGAGATCAAGGTCGAAGGCGTGCGTTCGCGCGGCGGTAAAGTGGTGCTGCACGGTGATTCGTTCCCGGAAGCACTGGCCTACTCGCTGAAACTGGTCGATGAAAAAGGCTACGTCTATATCCACCCGTATGACGATCCGCACACCATTGCCGGCCAGGGCACCGTGGCGATGGAGATTCTGCGCCAGCACCCGCAGCCGCTGGACGCGATTTTCGTACCGGTCGGCGGCGGTGGGCTGATCGCCGGTATCGCTGCCTACGTGAAATACCTGCGCCCGGACATCAAGGTCATCGGCGTCGAGCCGGACGACTCCAACTGCCTGCAAGCGGCGATGGCCGCCGGTGAGCGCGTGGTGCTGCCGACTGTGGGGATCTTCGCCGACGGCGTCGCGGTGGCGCAGATCGGTCAGCACACTTTCGATATCTGCAAAGATTACGTCGATGAAGTGATCACCGTCAGCACCGACGAGATCTGTGCAGCTATCAAGGACATCTACGACGATACCCGCTCGATCACCGAACCTGCCGGCGCGCTGGGCGTGGCCGGGATCAAGAAATATGTCGAGCAGCGCGGTGTCAGCGGTCAGACCCTGGTTGCCATCGACTCTGGTGCCAACGTCAACTTCGACCGTCTGCGCCACGTCGCCGAGCGCGCCGAACTGGGCGAGGGCCGCGAAGCGATCATCGCCGTTACCATTCCCGAGAAGGCCGGCAGCTTCAAAGCGTTCTGCGAAGCCGTGGGCAAGCGCCAGATCACCGAATTCAATTACCGCTACAACACTGGCAGCGAAGCGCACATCTTCGTCGGTGTGCAGACCCACCCGGAAAACGACCCGCGCAGCGCACTGCTGGCGAGCCTGACCGAGCAGGGTTTCCCGGTTATCGACCTGACCGACAACGAGTTGGCCAAGCTGCACATCCGTCATATGGTCGGCGGTCACGCGGCGCATGTGATTGATGAGATGGTGTTCCGCTTCGAGTTTCCGGAACGTCCGGGGGCGCTGTTCAACTTCCTTAACAAGCTCGGTGGGCGCTGGAATATCTCGATGTTCCATTACCGCAACCACGGTGCAGCTGACGGCCGCGTGGTCGCCGGCCTGCAAGTGCCACACGATGAGCGTCATCTGGTGCCGACAGCGCTTGAGGAAATCGGCTACCCGTACTGGGACGAAAGCGAGAACCCGGCCTATCAGCTGTTTCTTGGCTGAGCGGCTACGCTGAGGGGCAGGCAATAAGGAAATCTGACAATGGAAACGTTATCTGCCCTGAAAGCGGCGCACATGGTTGCCACCGTGGTGTTGTTGGCCGGCGCACTGGGGCTGGGCATTTGGGTTTTTCTGGCAAAACGCAGAGGTGACGCGACGGCGGGCAGCCGCACGTTGCAGCGGCCACGGGTGTTTGTCTGGCTGCTGATGGGCCTGGCGTTGGTGAGCATGCCGTTTACTGGCTGGGGGATGGTGCATCTGGTCGGCTGGCCGCTGGGGCAGACCTGGTTGCTGGCCTCCAGCGTGCTGTACACCGTGGCGGCGCTGGCGTGGTTCTGGTTGCTGGTGCGTTTGAATCGGTTGCGCAAGGCGCCGGGCGGGGTGGGCAAGTTCAGCGTTGCCTTGGCTTTGTTCAGCTTTCTCTGCTTTGTGGCGATTGCCGGGTTGATGGGTGCCAAGCCTGTTTAAGGCTTCACACCGCGTTGCCCCATTCGCGAGCAGGCTCGCTCCCACAGGGGATTTGTGAACGACACAGATCCAATGTGCGAGCGGGCTTGCTCGCGAAGACGTAATCAGCCGCGCAACGAAATGACCGGCCAGCCACGCTTCTCGGCCTCGGCACGCAGATTCGGATCAGGATCAACCGCCACCGGGTTTGCCACCTGCTCCAGCAACGGCAAATCATTCATCGAATCACTGTAGAAATAGCTGTCGTCCAGCGAATACCCGGTCTCTTCCAGCCAACGATTCAGGCGCGTTACCTTGCCTTCACGGAAGCACGGAATGTCGGTGCTGCGCCCGCTGTAACGGCCATCAACCATTTCGCACTCAGTGGCGATCAGGGTTTCAACGCCCAGGCGCACAGCAATCGGCGCGGTCACGAAGCGGTTGGTCGCGGTAATGATCACCAGTGTGTCGCCGGCATCGCGGTGTTGTTTCAACAGCTCCAGCGCTTTCGGCAGCACGATCGGTTCGATGCAGTCGCGCATGTAATCGTTGTGCCATTGCTCAAGCACGGCCATTTCGGTGCGGCCGAGGATCTCCAGGCAGAAGTTCAGGTACGCGGCGTTATCCAGTTTGCCGGCCAGGTAATCCTGATAGAACTCGTCGTTGCGCGCTTTGTACGCAATCGGATCGAGGAAGCCGCGTTCACACAGATAGTCACCCCAGGCGTGATCGCTGTCGCCGCCCAGAAGGGTGTTGTCCAAATCGAAGAGTGCCAGGCGCATTGCAGTTACCCGCTGATAAGTCTGTAAAAAGGCGACAAGAATACGGTCTTTTCACAAGAGTGCACATAAGGTAGGAACCTTCGTTGCCGCCTTATCAAGCTTTGTGGAACAATGCGGCGACATGCGTTTGCGAGGTTGTTGCCGTGATCGACCCCGATGGTTTCCGCCCCAATGTCGGGATCATTCTGACGAATGACGCCGGCCAGGTGCTATGGGCTCGCCGTATCAATCAAGATGCCTGGCAGTTTCCACAAGGGGGAATCAACCCTGAAGAGACGCCGGAAGACGCCTTGTACCGCGAGCTGAACGAAGAAGTTGGCCTGGAACGTGAAGATGTAGAAATACTGGCCTGTACTCGGGGCTGGTTGCGCTATCGTTTGCCGCAACGTCTGGTGCGTACCCACAGCCAACCGCTGTGCATCGGCCAGAAACAGAAATGGTTTCTCCTGCGCCTGATCTCCAACGAGCAGCGGGTGCGGATGGATTTGACCGGTAAACCGGAGTTCGATGGCTGGCGCTGGGTCAGCTATTGGTATCCGTTGGGCCAGGTGGTGACATTCAAGCGCGAGGTGTATCGCCGCGCCCTCAAAGAGCTTGCCCCGCGCCTTTTAGCGCGCGACTGACGACGGAGTTCGACCCCGAGCCATGCTCAATACGCTGCGCAAGATCGTCCAGGAAGTTAACTCCGCCAAGGATCTCAAGGCGGCGTTGGGGATTATTGTGTTGCGCGTCAAAGAGGCCATGGGCAGCCAGGTCTGCTCGGTCTACCTGCTTGATCCCGAGACCAACCGCTTCGTGCTGATGGCCACCGAGGGCTTGAACAAGCGCTCGATCGGCAAGGTCAGCATGGCGCCCAACGAAGGTCTGGTCGGTCTGGTCGGTACGCGTGAAGAACCCCTGAACCTCGAAAACGCTTCGGTTCACCCGCGCTACCGCTACTTCGCCGAAACCGGTGAAGAACGTTACGCTTCGTTCCTCGGCGCCCCGATCATTCATCACCGTCGCGTCGTCGGCGTGTTGGTCATCCAGCAGAAAGAACGCCGCCAGTTCGATGAAGGTGAAGAAGCCTTCCTCGTGACCATGAGCGCGCAACTCGCCGGCGTCATCGCCCACGCCGAGGCCACCGGTTCGATCCGGGGTCTGGGCCGTCAGGGCAAAGGGATTCAGGAAGCCAAATTTGTCGGCGTACCGGGTTCGCCGGGCGCCGCGGTCGGCACTGCGGTCGTCATGCTGCCGCCGGCCGATCTCGACGTGGTGCCGGACAAGACCATCACCGACATCGACGCTGAACTGGCGTTGTTCAAGACCGCCATCGAAGGCGTGCGCGCCGACATGCGCGCCTTGTCCGCCAAGCTCGCGACCCAGCTGCGCCCGGAAGAGCGTGCACTGTTCGACGTCTACCTGATGATGCTCGACGATGCCTCGCTGGGCAGCGAAATCACCACCGTGATCAAGACCGGCCAGTGGGCCCAGGGCGCGCTGCGTCAGGTGGTCACCGAACACGTCAACCGTTTCGAACTGATGGACGACGCCTACCTGCGTGAGCGTGCGTCGGACGTCAAAGACCTCGGTCGCCGCTTGCTCGCCTATTTACAGGAAGAGCGCCAGCAGAACCTGGTCTACCCGGAAAAAACCATTCTGGTCAGCGAAGAACTGACGCCGGCGATGCTCGGCGAGGTGCCGGAGGGCACGCTGGTCGGTCTGGTCTCGGTGCTTGGTTCGGGTAACTCCCACGTCGCGATCCTTGCCCGGGCCATGGGCATTCCGACGGTAATGGGTCTGGTCGACCTGCCGTATGCCAAGGTCGACGGCATCGAGATGATCGTCGACGGTACACGTGGCGAGGTCTACACCAACCCGAGCGAAGTGCTGCGCAAGCAGTTCACCGAAGTCGTCGAAGAAGAGAAACAACTGGCGCTGGGCCTGGACACCCTGCGCGACCTGCCGTGCGTGACCCTCGACGGTCACCGCATGCCGCTGTGGGTCAACACCGGTCTGCTGGCGGATGTGGCGCGGGCACAGAAGCGTGGCGCCGAAGGCGTCGGCCTGTACCGCACCGAAGTGCCGTTCATGATCAACCAGCGCTTCCCGAGCGAGAAGGAACAACTGGCGATCTACCGCGAGCAGCTCGCCGCGTTCCACCCGCAACCGGTGACCATGCGCAGTCTCGACATCGGCGGTGACAAGTCGCTGTCGTACTTCCCGATCAAGGAAGACAACCCGTTCCTCGGCTGGCGCGGCATTCGCGTCACCCTCGATCACCCGGAAATCTTCCTGGTGCAGACCCGCGCGATGCTCAAGGCCAGCGAAGGCCTGAACAATCTGCGGATTCTGTTGCCGATGATCTCCGGCACTCACGAACTCGAAGAAGCCCTGCACCTGATCCACCGCGCCTGGGGCGAAGTGCGCGACGAAGGCACCGACGTGCCGATGCCGCCAATTGGCGTGATGATCGAGATTCCAGCAGCGGTGTACCAGACCAAGGAGCTCGCGCGGCAGGTGGACTTCCTGTCGGTCGGCTCCAACGACCTGACCCAATACCTGCTGGCGGTCGACCGTAACAACCCGCGCGTGGCCGACCTCTACGACTACCTGCACCCGGCGGTGCTGCAAGCCCTGCAAACCGTGGTGCGCGACGCCCATGCCGAAGGGAAACCGGTGAGCATCTGCGGCGAAATGGCCGGTGATCCAGCGGCGGCAGTGCTGTTGATGGCGATGGGTTTCGACAGTCTGTCGATGAACGCCACCAACTTGCCGAAGGTGAAGTGGATGCTGCGTCAGGTCAATCTGAGCAAGGCCAAGGAGTTGCTGGCGGAGTTGATGACCATCGATAACCCGCAAGTGATCCACAGCTCGCTGCAATTGGCGCTGAAGAACCTTGGCTTGTCGAAGATGAATCCGCCGGCGGTCAACAAGGCTCTCTGACACCTCGGTCGGCGCCCTCTCCCTCCGGGAGAGGGCGGGGGTGAGGGTAAGCTCTCAAGCTGTTATCTCAACCTCGCCCAAATGGCCGCCATACGGCCCGAAACTGCGCTCCACCATCCGCCGCGTCCCGTCCGCCTGCACAATCAACGCCGTACTCGCCCGCGTCCCGTAACTCTGGCTGGCGATAAACACACTCGACAACAATGACTCCGTCGCCAGACCCACCCCGGTATCCGGCAACTCGGCAAACGGCGCGGTCTGCGCATCGCCCAGCAGCTCCAGCAACCGCTCAGGCTGCGGATCATCCAGCACCGTGCTCAAGGCTGCCTTGGCCTTGAGCAACTTCGGCCACGGCGTATCCAGTCCGGCATTCGACAGTCCATAAACCCCCGGCTCCAGCATGACCGGCTCGCACGTTCGCGCATTGAAGTGCCACAGCTCATGGCTGTTGCCCAGCAGCAGGTTGAACCCGGCATATTCCGGCGCACGTCCGACCACATCGCTCAAATAATCATCAATCGACGCGTCAGCGGTCAGAAACCGCGCCACCAACTCACCCCGTGACTTGCGCGCCGGCGGTTGTTGGGGGTCGCGAATATTGGTCAGCGCAGCAAAACGTCCGTGGGCACCGATCCCCAGCCAGGTACCGCCGGCCTCAAGATCACGTCCGGCATGGACATGCGGCGACTGCGGCCATTGCCCCAACGGCAGGCTGGGGCGCGCGTAGAATTCGTCGCGGTTGGCCGCGACGACCAGTGGCTGAGCATGGCCCGGGCGCCAGGCGAAAACGATCAGGCACATAAGGTGGTCCTTGTGTGTTTTTTGCCCACTCTACGCATCCTGCGTCCGTGCATCCATCGGCAGTTCCGCCCAAGGCCATGCATCCGTTAACATGCCGCTCCTATTCGAGGACGCGGACATGGAATTTCTGCTCTATCTGGCGCTGGGCGCCTGTGCGGGCGTGCTGGCCGGTCTGTTCGGCGTCGGCGGCGGGATCATTATTGTCCCGGTGCTGGTGTTCAGTTTCACTTTGCAGGGCTTTGATCAGTCGATTCTCACGCATCTGGCGGTCGGCACGTCGCTGGCGACGATCATCTTCACCTCGGTGAATGCCGTGCGTGAGCATCACCGTCGCGGCGCGGTGCGCTGGCCGATTTTCATGTGGATGACTGTCGGCATCTTGCTCGGCGCCGGTTTCGGTGCGTTGACCGCCGAAGCGATCTCCGGGCCCAACCTGCAAAAAATCATCGGTGTGTTCGCCCTGGTGATCGCCGTGCAGTTGGCGCTTGAGGTCAAACCCAAGGCCAGCCGAACGGTGCCGGGCAAACTCGGTCTGACCGTGGCCGGTAGTGTGATTGGCTGGGCGTCGGCGATTTTCGGCATTGGTGGCGGCTCGCTGACCGTGCCGTTCCTGACGTGGCGCAGCGTGCCGATGCAGCAAGCCGTGGCGACGTCATCGGCCTGCGGTCTGCCGATTGCCGTGGCCAGTGCATCAAGTTTCATGATTCTGGGCTGGCACGATCCGTTGCTGCCGCCGCATAGTCTCGGTTTTGTGTATTTGCCGGCGTTGCTGGGCATCGCCCTGACCAGCATGGTCTTCGCCCGCATCGGCGCGCGATTGGCGCATAGGTTGTCGCCGCGCTTGCTGAAACGGCTGTTCGCCGCTTTGCTGTTCTGCGTGGGTTTGAGCTTTCTGCTCTGACCGCGCCGCAATCCTGGCTTAATCCTGAGGTGGCAGCGTCGCCCGGGAATTTTGGTTTCAACTCTAACGAGGAGTCGCAATGCTGCCTTACCCGCAGATCGACCCGGTGGCCCTGGCCATCGGTCCGCTGAAAATCCACTGGTACGGTCTGATGTACCTGATCGGCATTGGCGGCGCGTGGCTGCTGGCGTCGCGCCGGCTCAACCGTTTCGACCCGACCTGGACCAAGGAGAAGCTCTCCGACATGGTCTTCTGGATGTCGATGGGCGTGATTGTCGGCGGGCGTCTGGGTTACGTGCTGTTCTACGATCTGAGCGCTTATCTGGCCAACCCGACGCTGATTTTCGAAGTGTGGAAGGGCGGCATGTCGTTCCACGGCGGCTTCATCGGCGTGATGCTGGCCGCGTTGTGGTTCGGCAAGCGTAACGGCAAGTCGTTCTTCCAGCTGATGGACTTCGTTGCGCCGATGGTGCCGATTGGCCTGGGCGCCGGGCGCATCGGTAACTTCATCAACGCCGAGTTGTGGGGTAAAGCCACCGACGTGCCGTGGGCCATGGTCTTCCCGCCGTTCAGCGATCCTGCGCAACTGCCGCGTCACCCGTCGCAGCTGTATCAGTTCGCCCTTGAAGGCGTGGCGCTGTTCCTGATCCTGTGGATTTTCTCGCGCAAGCCGCGTCCGACCATGGCGGTATCGGGCATGTTCGCGCTGTTTTACGGCATCTTCCGTTTCATCGTCGAGTTCGTCCGCGTACCGGACGCGCAGCTGGGTTATCTGGCGTGGAACTGGCTGACCATGGGTCAGGTGCTGTGCGTGCCGATGATCGTCGGCGGGCTGTTCCTGATCTGGCTGGCCTATCGTCGCGCACCGGCAGCACCGCTCGCACCGACGGCTTAAACTACGAACCCCGGCGCGCGACGCCGGGGCTCAAAGGACACAGGTAATTCATGAAGCAATATCTCGAACTGGTCTCGCACGTCATCAAAAACGGCACCAAGCAGGCCAACCGCACCGGCATCAACACCATCAGCTTCCCGGGTGCGATGCTGCGTTTTGATCTGCAGGAAGGTTTCCCGGCGATCACCACGCGCAAAATGGCCTTCAAGTCGGCCATCGGCGAGATGTGCGGATTTCTCCGTGGCGTGAACAACGCCGCTGAATTCCGTGCGCTGGGCTGCAAGGTCTGGGATCAGAACGCCAACGAAAACGCGCAGTGGCTGGCCAACCCGTTCCGTCAGGGCGACGACGACCTCGGCGAAATCTACGGCGTGCAATGGCGCAAATGGCCGGCGTACAAACAGATCCCGCTGAGCAACACCGCCGCCATCGAACAAACCTTGAGCAACGGCTACAAGCAGATCGCTCAGGGCGAAGAAGACGGCCAGGCTTATGTGGTGCTGTACAAAGCCATCGATCAGGTGCGCCAGTGCGTCGACACGATCATCAACGATCCGGGCAGCCGCCGTATTCTGTTCCACGGCTGGAACGTCGCCCAGCTGGATGAAATGGCCCTGCCACCGTGCCACCTGCTGTACCAGTTCCACCCGAATGTCGAGACCAAAGAGATTTCTCTGACCCTCTACATTCGCTCCAACGATCTGGGTCTGGGCACGCCGTTCAACCTCACCGAAGGCGCCGCACTGCTGAGCCTGATCGGTCGCCTGACCGGTTACACGCCGCGCTGGTTCACCTATTTCATCGGTGATGCACACGTCTACGAAAACCACCTGGACATGCTCAACGAACAGCTCAAGCGCGAACCGTTCGCCATGCCCAAGCTGAAAATTTCGGATCGTGTGCCGGAGTTTGCCAAGACGGGCGTGTATCAGCCGGAGTGGCTGGAGCTGGTCGAACCGAGCGACTTCTCACTGGAAGGCTACGAGCACCACGCGCCAATGACTGCGCCGATGGCGGTCTGAGCCACTACGCAATCATCCCTGTGGGAGCGGGCTTGCTCGCGAAGGCGGTGTATCCGTTGACGACGATGTCGAAAGATATACCGCCTTCGCGAGCGAGCCCGCTCCCACATTGGGTTCTGCGTAAGCCTTAGTGGCCGTGGCTGCGGCCTACGTGGGAGTGTTCCACCTCCGTCGCTACAACCCCGCCACTTACTTCCAGCCGCTGCAAAATCCCGCATTGATCAGCCAGCGGCCCTTCGCCACAGCGTTGTCGCAGGTCGAGCAGTTGTGTCTGCAACGCCAACAACCCATCGATCCGCGCCTTCACATGGTTGATGTGCTCGTCGATCAACGCATTGACGCTTTCGCACTGATCCTGCGGGCTGTCGCGCAAGGCGAGCAGGCTGCGGATCTCTTCGAGGGTCATGTCGAGGGTGCGGCAGTTGCGGATGAAGGTCAGGCGCTCGGCGTGGGCCTGGGTGTAGACGCGGTAGTTGCCGTCGCTGCGGGCCGGTTCCGGCAGTAATTTTTCACGCTCGTAATAGCGGATGGTTTCCACGGCGCAATCGGTCAGCCTGGCCAGTTCTCCGATCTTCATGACGGCAATCTCCAAAAGGGTGCTTGACCCTATAGTGGCTACAGGGTCTTTACTTGGCAACAGGCACCTTCATGGACGTGACCAATGAGCGATTCCCAGCACACCCACAAGCCCGGCGACGGGCACGATCACAGTCATAAACTGCAGCCTGTGCATAAGCATTCACATGGCGGCGATTCCTGCTGCTCGTCGAAAGCGGCTGCGCCTGCGCTGGTGCAATTGAGCAAAAAGACCAGCGCCGACGCGCGGCTGAGCAGTTTCCGCATCGAGGCGATGGACTGCCCGACCGAGCAGACGCTGATCCAGAACAAGCTCGGCAAGCTCGCCGGCGTACAGCAACTGGAATTCAACCTGATCAACCGCGTGCTCGGTGTGACCCACAATCTGCCGGGTACCGAGCCCATCACCGAGGCGATCAAATCCCTCGGCATGCACGCCGAGCCACTGGAGGCGGGCGTTGAAGCGCCGGCCCCGGCGCCGGTGAAAAAACACGGGTGGCTGCTGGCGCTGTCCGGTGTCGGCGCACTGGCCGCCGAAGTTGTCCACTTCACCAGCGCCGCACCCACCTGGGTGGTGGCGATCATCGCGCTGGTGTCGATCCTCAGCGGTGGCCTGACCACGTACAAAAAGGGCTGGATCGCCCTGAAGAACCGCAACCTCAACATCAATGCGCTGATGAGCATCGCCGTGACCGGTGCCATCCTCATTGGCCAATGGCCGGAAGCGGCGATGGTGATGTTTTTGTTCACCGTCGCCGAACTGATCGAGGCGCGCTCGCTGGACCGTGCACGCAATGCAATCAGTGGACTGATGCAGATGACGCCCGAGCAGGCGACGGTATTGCAGGCTGACGGCACGTGGATTGAGCAGGAGGTGAAAAACGTCGAACCCGGTGCCCGCGTGCGGGTGAAACCTGGCGAGCGCATTGCGCTGGACGGCGAAGTGCTCAGCGGCAGTTCGACCATCGATCAGGCGCCGATCACCGGGGAAAGCCTGCCGGTGGAAAAAGCCGTCGGCGACAAAGTCTTCGCCGGCACCATCAACCAGGCCGGTTCGCTGGAATACGCGGTCACCGCCGCAGCGAACCATTCGACCCTGGCGCGGATCATCCACGCCGTGGAACAGGCTCAAGGCGCGCGCGCACCGACCCAGCGCTTCGTCGATCAATTCTCGAAAATCTACACGCCCGTGGTGTTCGTGTTTGCCTTGGCCGTGGCGATCATTCCGCCGCTGTTCATGGGCGCTGTGTGGTTCGACTGGATCTACCGCGCGCTGGTGTTGCTGGTGGTCGCGTGCCCATGTGCACTGGTGATTTCCACCCCGGTGACCATCGTCAGCGGCCTCGCCGCAGCGGCGCGCAAAGGCATTCTGGTCAAGGGCGGTGTGTACCTGGAAGGGGGGTTCAAGCTCGATTATCTGGCGCTGGATAAAACCGGCACGATCACCCACGGCAAACCGGTGCAGACCGATTACCTGTCCCTCGACCCGACGGCCGATGCTACGGCACCGGCAATTGCTGCTGCATTGGCCGGTCGTTCCGATCACCCGGTGTCGCTGGCCATCGCCAACGCCGCTGTGGATAAAAACTTCGCAGCGCTTGTTGTGGATAATTTCGAAGCACTGGGCGGGCGTGGCGTCAAAGGTCAAATCAACGGCCAGACCTACCATTTAGGCAACCATCGTCTCGTTGAAGAGCTCGGCCTGTGCTCGCCCGCGCTGGAAGAGAAACTCTTCGCGCTGGAGAAGCAGGGCAAATCCGTGGTGCTGCTGCTCGACAGCTCTGGCCCGTTGGCGTTGTTCGCCGTGGCCGACACCGTCAAGGACAGCAGCCGTGAAGCGATCCGCCAGTTGCATGCACTGGGCGTGAAAACCCTGATGCTCACCGGTGACAACGTTCACACCGCGCAGGCGATTGCGGCGCAGGTCGGCATCGACGAGGCCCGTGGCGACTTGCTGCCGACTGACAAGCTGCAAGCCATCGAAGACCTCTATGCACAAGGTCGGCGAGTCGGCATGGTCGGTGACGGCATCAACGATGCCCCGGCACTGGCCCGTGCCGAGATCGGTTTTGCCATGGCCGCTGCCGGCACCGATACGGCAATCGAAACCGCTGATGTCGCCTTGATGGACGATGATCTACGCAAGATCCCCGCGTTCATCAGCCTGTCGCGCAATACCGCGAGCATCCTGAAACAGAACATCGCGCTGGCCCTGGTGATCAAGGCTATCTTTCTTGGGGTAACCTTCGCCGGGCTCGCCACCATGTGGATGGCGGTGTTCGCCGACATGGGCGTGAGCCTGTTGGTGGTGTTCAATGGTTTGCGCCTGCTGCGCAAATAGATGAGGAAAGGTTGTGCTGAGTGCCGAGCTGAAAGCGTTTTACATGGTCGCCCGCCTGGGCAGCATCACGCTGGCGGCGAAAAAACTCGGCCTCAGCCAACCGACCGTGACCACGCAGATCCGCCATCTGGAAAGCCAGTATTCGGTGGAACTGTTTTATCGCGGCGGTCGACGCCTGAGTGTCAGTGACGAAGGTGCACGGTTGTTGCCGATGGTCAAAATGCTGTTGCAGCAGGAAGCCGATATCGAGTTTTTCCTGCGTAACAGCGGCCAGGTGCAAGGCACGTTGCGCATCGCCGCGACGGCGCCGTATTACATCCTCGATCTGGTGAAGACCTTCCGCGAACGCTTGCCGCACGTTGAAGTGTCGGTGGAAATCGGCAACTCGCAGCAGGTGCTCGAAGCGCTGGAGGATTACCGGGTGGACATCGCCGCATCCTCGCAATTGCTCGATGATGCGCGGTTGATTCGTCGCGTGCTGGGCTCTGATCCACTGGTGCTGGCGGTGCATCGCAATCATCCGCTGGCGGCGCAGGAGCATGTGGCGTTGAGCGCGCTGGCCGGGCATACGTTGTTGATGCGCGAGTCGGGCTCGACCACGCGCAGGTTGACCGAAGAGTTACTGGCGACTGCCGGGGTGAGTTTCGGGCCGTTGCTGGAGATCGGCAGCCGTGAGTCGATCCGCGAGGCGGTGCTGCGCAATATCGGCATCAGCATCATTGCGCGGCAGGAAGTGCCGCATGATCCGCAGTTGCGCGTGCTGACCATCGAGAATGCGCCGCAGATTCCCGAGTACCTTTATTGCCTCAAGGAGCGCAAGGGCGCGCGGTTGCCGGCGGCGTTTCTGGGGTTGGCGCAGGAAATGTCCCCGGCCTGAATCTTGGGGTGAACAGGCGGGCCTCTTCGCGAGCAAGCCCGCTCCCACATTGGAATGCGTTCCCCCTGTGGGAGCGGGCTTGCTTGCGAAGGCGTCCGCCCAGGCAACACACGATCTGAACCAGAATCCCCGAATATCCCTATCGACTCTGCGCTCATGTAAGCCTCGCGGTTAAATCGCGCAGCCTTCAGATGTACGAATCGATATCCAGCGTATGGGGTGAGCCCACAGTATGGCCGTAGATCGACGTCAACAGTCGGTCGTCACTTCTGCTGACCGGCGCCATGGCCAACTGCTCGACGACTCTGTTTTCCGCATGGGCAAGCCAGCGCGACAGGCTTGCAGATAACTGTTCAGGTTGAGTCGAAAGCGATCCGTAGACTTTTTGTTCGGTGGTGCGCTCGCGCTGCAATTTTTGCAGCCGCTCGACTGTCACCTGTATCCGGTCGATCTCGAGGTTTAGCGCTACGTTGATTTTTTCATCATTGCGAACGTAAGCATCGGGGCGTGTTTGCCCACGCTTCTGCCGCAACTGCGCGGTGATGCTCACCAGTGCTGTTTGTACCCACTTGAACTCCGCGTCACTCACGATGGAGCGGTTCTCCGTGTGCGCTTCCTGCCAGCGTTTCAGCGTTGCCCAGCACGCCGGAATGTAGCTGCCGACCATCGAGTGGCTGCCGGCACTGAACAGTTGAGCCAGCAACGAAGGTCGATCCGGCAGGCCGTTTTGTTGCTGGATGGCCACCGAGCAGGCGGCATGCTGCGCGACGGTGTCGCAACCGGGCCGCCACAGGATCATGGACTTTTCCTTGCGATCAAACTGCACCTGCATCGCGTGGTACAGCGTGCCGTGATGGTCGTAGGGTTCGCCGGTCCAGTTGGTGATGCCGGCGACAAACACCGACAGGCCGACGGGTACGTTGACGAAGGTCAGCGCTGCGCCCGTGCCGAAAACAGCCGCTTTGGTGTTCATCCAGGTGCCCGGCACACTCGGCACGGGGTCGTTATGGGCGACCATGCGGTGATGTTCCAGATCTTTTGCGCCGAGGGTGAAATTCGCGTCACCGGCGCGGGGGGCGCCGTAGGTGTAGAGCTGGATGTTGTAGCCTTCCGGTCTTCGACGAAGCATTTCCGCGAGCAGCAATGCCACTGCACCCCCGAGGCTGTGGCCGCAGATTAGTAGTTTTTGGCCGGCATAGAACCTGTCGAGGTATCTCGCGACGAAATCGTAGGCTTTCTGCGCAGCCTCGTAGAAACCACGGTGGACCTTGCTGTCGGTGTCTTCGAACGGCACTTGGAAGGCGTCGGCGTCACGCAGGCCATCCGCGATGATTTCAAAGGTGCCACGTACCGAAATCAGGATCACACCTTCGTGGTGGGTGATGAAGGCCTGAGTATCGGTGGACTGCTTACCTGAGATCCTGTCGTCAAAGAAGTGGACCTTGGCGGGGTGCTCCTGATCTTCACCCAGTTGCGGATCGTTTACCGAATAGAGACCCGGGTCGAAAGGCACGATCTCCAGTCGCCTGGAATACGGCACATCTTCAAAAAGCGGGTAATACGCATTTGTCTGCGTTGCATCGACTTTCCCAAGCTCTTCGAATTTGGCCAGTGCATCCCCGAACCAGTTACCGACAGTGGGTTTCACCCGGAAGCTTACGGTTTCTGTTTCGACGGGATGTTTACCCGGCTCCTGACCAAAGGGGCAATAGCTCAACGTGGACATCAGCGCCAGTTGGTACAGGTTCAACGCGCAGAACCCAGGATCGATTGACAGCATGGGGCGCAACGCCCGCATCGGGCGCACCTCCAGCACCGTGTGCTGTAGCGGCATCAGGGCAACCCCGCGTTCATAATGCTTGCCCATGATTTTCGCCGGCCCCGACCCGGGCGGGTAATGGCTGTAAACCTGCGGTGGCAGATGCGAAACATGCTTGACCAGATGGCGCACTTCCACCTGAAAGAATTCATCGGCGCAGGCTTGTGCGGGGTTTTGTTTAATGCGAGTGGAGTTGTGGTTCAGGTAGCGGGTTTGTTCGGCACGGACCTGGAGTTCAGTGATTTTGAGAGGGTAATGCGGTCGTTCGATCGCACGCACGTACACCATTTCCTCACCTTGGTATTTTTTATCCAATACGAGCGCAAT
The DNA here is from genome assembly GCF_963970475.1 of Pseudomonas sp. EA_5y_Pfl2_R50. Taxonomy (NCBI): domain Bacteria; kingdom Pseudomonadati; phylum Pseudomonadota; class Gammaproteobacteria; order Pseudomonadales; family Pseudomonadaceae; genus Pseudomonas; species Pseudomonas sp. EA_5y_Pfl2_R50. The sequence goes on from NZ_CAXAPT010000006.1 coordinate 135,293, forward strand.
CGGGCCAGCGAAATGGTCTCTGACTTTGCCAGAACCTGTGGCATCCAGATCGCCCTCATAAATCTTCCCTTCCGAATCGGTTACAACGTAGGCTAACCCGGCATAGGGTTCACCAGAACCGAACTCGTCGACCAATTGAAAGCTGCTCCATCGACCCTGTGCCGGACACGTCAATACTCGGCTGCTGAGCGGCGATTCCAGTTCTTTTTGCATTGATGTCATGTCGAATCCTCCTATTCCGTGCAGCCCGGGTAGATAGTGCATTGCCGTCCGTCCGGCATTTGAAAACCGCTGAAGTCTTTGTAATTGCCAAAGCAATACGCGTCCTGGTCTTCGAAACCCTTGCCCATACAGCGCTTCCAGCCATTCGGAACTTTGACCCAGGTATCTCCGATAGCGGGCCTGTCTTCGTCAGCCAATTTGATGTGCATCCTCACGGTCTTACCCGCTAGTTGCTCTGGGGTATAAGCCGCGGAAGGCTTGCCTCGTTTCAGCTCGCCCTGAGCATCAACAGTCTTGCAATCGAGGAGTTTTCTGAGGATTCGGGGCTTGCCCGAAGTGCGAAACAGCTGTTGGCATTCACCAAAGAAGGTACTTTCACCCGTTTGGTTAAAAACACTTTTGTGCTCGTCTTTCACTTCATCCCGAATGAACACCATGGCGCTGTCGGCGCCAAAATCACCCCGATCCTTACCGTAAACTGCATAGATATCCAGCTCGACGCGGCGGATCACCAGCGGACAACCGCTGACTGTTCTGCGCAGTGCTATCTTGGAGTTCGGCTGATAGTTTTCACGCCATTTCCGGTTGTAACCAACCCCAGTCCCTCGGCCGCCCGGCACAGTGCAGGTTTCACCTTTGGCTGGCACATACACTGCGATGGCCTCATAGCTAAAGTTAGGCGGCATATCAGCGGTAAAGGTGAACGTATTCGGTTTGCTGCTGGCGCAGCCTGCGACGCCGATGTAGCAACAGCCCAAAACGGCGCTTCTAAACAGGGGATACAAACTAGTCATCAGGTATGTCCTTATTCCGTACAACCGGGGTAGATGGTGCATTGCCGGCCGTCTGGCATTTGAAAGCCGCTGAAGTCTTTGTAATTGCCAAAACAGAACGCGTATTGGTCTTCGAAGTTATCGCCCATACAGCGCTTCCAGCCGTTAGGAACTTTGACCCACGTATCTCCAATAGCGGGCCTGTCCTCGTCAGCCAATTTGATGTGCATCCTCACGGTCTTACCCGCTAGTTGCTCTGGGGTATAAGCCGCGGAAGGCTTGCCTGGTTTCAGCTCTCCCTGAGCATCAATAGTCTTGCAATCGAGAAGTTTCACGATCCGTCGTTTGGGGCCCACTGTTCGAAACAGCTGTTGGCATTCACCAAAGAAGGTGCTTTCACCCGCTTCGTTAAAGACGCTTTTGTACTGATCTTTCACCTCGTCCCGAATGAATACCCTGGCGCTGTCGGCGCCAAAGTCACCCCAGTCTTTACCGTAAACTGCATAGATATCCAGCTCGACGCGGCGGATCACCAGCGGACAACCGCTGACTGTTCTGCGCAGGGCGATCTCGGAGTTTGGCTGATAGTTTTCACGCCATTTTCGGTTGTAACCAACCCCAGTCCCTCTTCCGCCCGGCACAGTGCAGGTTTCACCTTTGGCTGGCACATACACTGCGATGGCCTCATAGCTAAAGTTAGGCGGCATATCAGCGGTAAAGGTGAACGTATTCGGTTTGCTGCTGGCGCAGCCTGCGAGGCCGATGTAGCAACAGCCCAAAACGGCGCTTCTAAAGAGGGCACGCGAGGTAGTCATTTACCAATGTCCTTATTCAGTGATAGCAGGATCATCAGTGGTATTCGAATGAGGGAGAGATCTTTCGAATTCAGATCGTCTACCTCTGACGATGCGTTTCGCTGACTTACCATGACAGTGCCTGCGCAATCTGATTCGCCTCCGTCGCGCTCTGCCCATCGTTCAGGATGGGGGCCCGTAACAATGACAGCCGCCCCTCGTGGTTCACGATCCAGAACACCATTTTTTTTGGTGCTTTAAGCAGGACGCCGGTAACGAAATCCTCTTCAGAAATGGCTTTTTCTCCGGGTAATTGCGTCACGTCGAATTCCCATTTTCGGCCCGTTGTCTTCTGCTTGGCAGACTTGGGCGAAAACTCTGTTTTGCGCACGTCTCCACTTTGTAGCTGCAAATTTTTTGCTAGGAAGGAGCGCATGACTTGCTCAAGGTCCTCATCAGATGACTGAGGCAATGCCACGGTCAGTCCAAGTCGCGCCCCTGTTTGCAGGTTTTCATAGAAAAAACGATTTTCGCTGTCTTGCCTCAGACGGTATTCGCCCACACGCAGGGGGAGCTGCACATCGCTCCAGACGTTGAACAATGCCTTTTTATTATCTGGGACGTGCCAAGCGGTCGCGCCGCTCTGCCGATCCATCAGAATTCGGTTTAAAGCGACGGCTTCGTGATCTCGGCCTTGTCGGTATGCGATATCCGCAGCATGATCTAGCGCGACTTGATAGAGATCCTCTTCGAAAGAATGATGCCCTTGGCCAGATAGGGCCAAATCTAACGACCTGCGGGCAGCATCCATGGCGCCGTGACGGTATTGCGAAACACCGATGTATGTATGTAAACGCATGATTTCATCTGGGAAATAGGCATCGGGCAGCGCCTGGGTTGCCAGCTCGGCGGACTTGCGCCAGCCGCCAGCAACCTTCCATGACGACTCCATGTTGCGGATCTGCTCGGCCATACTGCGGTCGCGAAACAGCGGTGGTGCGGTTCGCCATTTCAGCGCTCCGAACAATTTGTGCAATTGCTCCGCTGCGTGCGCCCTATCCTCCGAAGGGAAGGTCGCTTCAATTTCCATTCGCCAGTCTCCGTGGCGCACCAACCAATTGACACCGACGCATTGAGCACCATCACATCCCCACTGCCGATCAATTTTTACGAATGTCACTCCAGCAAATGGTAGATCGGGCATCGCCGAAGCAAGCGCCGATGCAGTAGAAATTTGTTGGTAAGAAACTCGCCATTCCTGCCGTTGCGCTGCATCCTGTAGGCGTTGTAATTCGTCATAAGATAGGAAAATCTCGGCACTCAGGATGCCGTCCGGCAGTACCTGTGTGTAGCGTAGGCGTGAGGGAATCTCCCGAGTGTGCGCTGGCTCGAAAGCTGTCAATTTCCAATGTCCCAGCACGAGTGGCACCGAGAAGTCAGCCAGTTCGTAATGCAAACGTGGCTCGTCCGTCGACAGCTGCCATAGAGGAGGATAGGGATTGCCAATAGCAAAGAGACTTTCCTGCAGGCGTGTGACTTCAGCTTGATCCCCCGCCATCGTGCTGGCCTCTATTGCCAGACCAAGCTGTCTCATGACCCTAGTGTCACCTTTGAGCGTTTGCCCGAAAAAAGCTGCTTGCTGTTCCCAATAAGAAATCTGTTCTTCGGCGGCAATCCTCGCCTCAACATATCTCCCCTGCTTGTGCAGTAGGTTCACCAGCAGGGTGCCAGCATCCAGTTGTATGTTATCGCCGCTTTCGCGGGATGCCTCCATCGCCGCCCGTGACAAAGGCGTGGCCTCAGCCAACGATCCCTCATCGTTCAGGCGTTGTGCCTCATGCATCAGTCCAATCGAGCTTAGTGCCCGGCTTTCGGCTTGAACCATTGGCGCAGCCCATGCGACCGTGCAGATTAAGAACAGAATCGGGGCAACGAGAGCGCTGGTTTGACGTCCTATAGAACTCTTCATATTTATCTCTTGTGCATTTTCATTGGGCGCACCGCGCATTGGGGATTTCATAAAGGGTCGTCGTTCTGCCAAAACGCGAGGCCCCGATGCACCCGTTCAAAGTGTTCAGTCGGTCCCTCATTGGGGCGAACCTGCCAATCCGGCGCCAACGTGTAGCCCTGCGCTCGCAGGCTTTGGGTCAACAGAAACTCCAGCTGCTCCGGCGCCAGCCATCCCCACACATCTGCCTGTGCCAGTCGGTCGCGCAGCCAGGTATCAGGATCATGTTGTTCGGCAAGTTGCGCATAGGCCCGGACATGCTCCGCCAGCAGGTAGCGATGTGCATTGGTCAGGCGAATTTCAGCGGCCTGTGTGTCAGGTATTGGGACTTGGTGCCATAGCGGCTGCGCCGGCACTGGATAGCTAGCGGGGGCAGGATTGTTCGTGCTTTGCCAGTGTGTGCCCTGCCAGTAACACACGCTGATCGCTGGTCCGAGAAAGGCCGGATACGCTTCCTCGGGCAGATGCGCGAGGGCGCGGTTCAGCACGCGGTTATCGTGAAAGCGATACAGCGCCTGATGTGGCCGCGCGCCGATGATCAGGCGCGCCTGCCAATGCTTGACCAGGCTTTTCAAATCGCCCTTTTGAATGCTGGCAAACCAGCCCCAGTTACGTTGCGCGCTTTTCAGCAGTTCCTGGATGCGGGTGTCATCAGGCTGATTGAAGGTGAAGACAAATGGCCCGGCATCAGCCAGATCCGCCACTGGCGTGTCGTTATAGACGCTCAGGTAGTCGTCGAATTGGCAGGTTTTCAGTAGCGACTGGCGCCTATCACGCTCGCTCTCTGCGTTCAGAACGATACACAACGTGTGGCCCAGTCTCTGTTGTTCCTTCATCCACTGGCGCGCTGGCGATTCAGTCATGCGGCGGCTCCCTGGGGCCGGCAAATCCCCTCGCGACAGGCTTCGCAGATTGGGCAGAAGTCCGATCCCATGGCATTGCTGACGGTCATCAATTGGTTTTGGCTGAGTGCGATCATGGCCGGCAATTCTGCGGGCGCCGCCAAGGCATCATTGGCGCCTGGCATTGACAATGCGGCAGTGGAACCTGCCACCGGGACACCACCGATCTGTATTTCGCTACTGCTGAAAATGCCAGCGTGGCCGATCACGATGTGCTGCCCACCGGCCTTGAGGCTGATGCTCGCGCCAGCATCCAGCGTCAGGTGCGCGCCCGCCTTGATGTGCACTTGCTGGCCGGCCTCAACGACCAGCGTTTGGTCGACTCGTGTCTGGCTATTGCTCGCGACGTGGAGATAGTCATTGGCCTTGAGCTGCACTTTGCGGTCGGCAGTGATGGTTCGGTGTTCTTCGGCTTCCAGCACGGTAATGCTGTTGCCCTTGATGGTTTCCCGGCGTTCGTTGCCTACCTCCAGGCGACTGTCGTGTTCGACCTTTTGCTCCATATCGCGTTGGGCACGCAGGTAGATCAGCTCTTGGCCGGCTCGATCTTCAATGTGCAATTCGTTGAATCCACCATTGTCCGGCGAACTGCGAGAGCGAAAAATGCTGCGGGTTTTGTGCGCGGGCAATTCGTAGGGCACGGGGTTGGCGCTGTTGGCCAGACACCCACTGATCACGGGTTGATCAGGATCGCCCTCAAGGAAACTGACCAGTACCTCCATGCCCACCCTCGGGATGGTCACGCTGCCATAGGCGTTGCCAGCCCAATTGGACGACACCCGCAACCAGCAACTGCAGTTGTCGTCATTGCGACCTTCGCGGTCCCATACGAATTGCGCTTTGACCCTGCCCCATGGATCGCAGTGGATTTCCTCGCTTTTCGGGCCGGTGACTACGGCGGTCTGGCTGCCCAGCACTCGTGGCTTTTGGTAGTGGTGTGGCGGACGATAGAAAACGTCCCAAGGGATCGCGACAAACTGATTTCGGTAGCCTTGAACAAAATCACTTTCATGAGCGGACGCTTCGCTGGTGAGACTTTCTTCCAGCACTTGCGGCTGTTTGCACTCGTGGCGTACCTCCGTCAGCAACCAAAGGTCATTCCACTCTGTGCGGGAGTGCTCGGTCATCTCCAGAAAATGCCCGGAGACCAGCGCTTGCTGATCACTTTTTCCTTCGGCCTGGCGAAAGTCGGCACGGTGGCGTTCCAATGCTCGTTTGGTTAAAGATTTGCCCCGCTCACGGAGGGTAAAACGGCCAGGGCAGGCGTAATCCTCCAGGTCAGGTTGTGCCTGACTGACCTGAGGTTCGTAACGGGACTCCAGCAGAATACGGGCCTTTTCGAAGTCGTAATCACGGCGGGTTGTACGGCTTGTGCGCGCTTCAATTCGCAGGTCGAATTGTTTGATTACCGATCGTTCGGCAACCATGCCGCTGTCCTGTTTGTAGGGGGTTGGACGGTCAAGCTTGGGGAACACGGTTTGATCGTCACCAAACACTATCTGGTGTTTCTCACGACTGTGCCGAAAGTGGTAATGAATACCTTCCTCTTGGCAAAGTCTTTGGATGAAATGCAAATCTGACTCGTCGTGCTGCACGCAGTACTCACGATCTGGATAAACGGAACCCAACTCAAACAGATGAAAGTTGCGATGGATGCCGTGTTCTTCCAGCACTTGCGCAATGATTTGCGGCACTGTGGTCTGTTGAAAAATACGTTGGTTCTTTCTATGCCCCAAATAAGCGATCCGTGGGACAAGCGTGATGCTATAACGAGTCAGGCGCTTGCCTGAGTCGCCTTGCGCAACGCGATGGATTTGTCCGTGGATACCATTGCGACCTTCACTGAATGCCAGAAACGCTTGTTTATGCAGCAGGCTTTCAAGGTCGAGATTCGGCCTCTCGCTGACCAGCACCACATCGAAGGCATAGGGCGTGCTTATCGCTTCTCGACCACTGAACTCGAGGACTTGAAGATCGTGCTCCAAACCTTCAATGATCAGTTTGGAACGGGTGAGCGGGTCGGGGCTATGCATCCTTAGTTCCTTCGACGGTTATTTGTATCTGAACGTGTTGATTCAGAGGCAATGACCGAAAGCTAACAAATGCATCGAAGTGAAAATGTAGGAGGCATCTTTTAAGGTTGAAGGAAAAAACTGTGATTGTTTATAGGGTTCGGATATCGCTTCACCGACGTCATTGCGAGACTGGTAGTCCTGACATGTTTGTAGGTCGAATACGACAGATAAATCGTAAGTTCATTTTTGCAAATTAAACTCATGTAGTTGTATGCGTTTAAATTCTGTTGATCTTCCTGAGTATCTTTATTGCCTGAGTGAAAGAAAGGGCGCGCGGTTGCCGGCGGCGTTTCTGGGGGTGGCGCAGGAAATGTCCCCGGCCTGAATCTTGTGGTGAACAGGCGGGCCTCTTCGCGAGTAAGCCCGCTCCCACATTGGAATGCGTTCCCCCTGTGGGAGCGAGCTTGCTCGCGAAGGCGTCGGTTCAAACAACCCAAGACCTGAATCTTCTGAACCAAAATCCCCGAATACCACTATCACCAGTTTTTGCTTCGCTGCCACATGACGGACGCATTACAACTTTAGGATTGGCCCCATCTGCTTGATGAGGCCTGTCCCATGAATCCTGCCATCGCAACCACTCTGACCAACCCCGGCGCACCGATGAAAGTGCGCGGCGTGCAGAAACGCTTTGGTGCGTTCACTGCCCTGGATAATGTCTCCCTCGACGTCGCCGCCGGTGAACTGGTGTGCCTGCTCGGCCCGTCGGGCTGTGGCAAGACCACCTTGCTGCGCTGCATCGCCGGTCTGGAAAAACAGGACAGCGGCGAACTGTACCTCGGTGACCGCGACGTTTCGCACCTCGCCCCACAAGCCCGCGACTACGGGATTCTGTTCCAGTCCTACGCGTTGTTCCCCAATCTGACGGTCGAGGCGAACATTGCCTACGGCCTCGCCGGCAGTGGTCGCGAGGAAGTACGCCGCCGCGTCAGTCAGATGCTGGAACTGGTCGGCCTCACCGGCAGCGAGAAAAAGTACCCCGGCCAATTGTCCGGCGGCCAACAGCAACGCGTTGCCCTGGCCCGCGCTCTGGCGCCGGCACCATCGTTGCTGTTGCTCGATGAACCGATGTCGGCCCTCGACGCTCGTGTCCGCGAGCATCTGTGCACCGAACTGCGCCAACTGCAGCGCAACCTCGGCATCACCACCCTGATGGTCACGCACAATCAGGACGAAGCCATGCTGATGGCCGACCGCATCGCCGTGATGAACAACGGCCGTGTCGAGCAGTACGCCACCCCGCAGGACATCTACAACCGCCCGGCCACACCGTTCGTGGCCGAGTTTGTCGGTCAGGGCAACTGGCTGCCGTTCCAGCGCAGCAGCGCCAGCCATGCCCGGGTTGGCGGGATGGACGTGCGTCTGGCGGATGGCAGTGTGAGCGGCGCCTCAGGCCGTTTGTTCTGCCGCCCGGAAGCGATCAACGTCAATCCACCGGTGCACGAAGAAAACCTGTTCCCGGCCAAGGTCCGCGAGATCACCTTCCTCGGCAATCGTTGCCGCATGAGCTTCGAACTCGACCAGCTACCGGGCCATTCCCTGCTCGCCGAACTCGCCCCGGAAGCCATGCCGCGCCTCGGCGCGCAGCAGATCATGGTTGCCTTGCCGCCGCGCAGCTTGCAGGTGTTTGCCTGATGAACAGCAACCTCGCGCTGCCGCTACCGCACAAGCAGGTGCGCCAGACTTCGAAAGCCGAGATTGGCGACCGCATTTTTGTCGTCGGCGGCAAAGTGCTCTTGCTGCTGTTGCTCGGCGTCGCTGTGTTGATGCCGTTGCTGGCGATCTTCTGGCGCGGCTTCAGCAGTGAAGCCGGGCAGGGCGGTGGCTGGCTCGCGGCGCAGGAGTTGGTGACCAGCGAGAATTTTCACTGGTTGCTCGGCAACAGCCTGAAGGTTTCCCTCAGCGTCGCGGCCATCGTCGTACCGCTGGCCTATCTGTTTGCCTACGCGCTGCAACGCACGCTGATTCCGGCCAAGGGCATCTGGCGCGGCATTTCCTTGCTGCCGCTGATGGCGCCGTCGATGCTGCCGGGGATTGCGCTGGTCTATCTGTTCGGCAACCAAGGCATGTTGCGTGGCCTGCTCTCGGACAACATCTACGGCTTCTGGGGGATTGTGCTGGGTGAGGTGATCTACACCTTCCCCCATGCGCTGATGATTTTGCTCTCGGCGTTGTCGCTGGCCGATGCGCGCTTGTTCGACGCGGCGTCGAGCATGGGCGCCAGTCCGGCCAAGGCGTTTCGCAGCATCACCTGGCCGGCAACCCGCCAGGCCGTGTTCGCCGCGTTCTGTCTGGTGTTCACCCTGACCATCACCGACTTCGGTGTGCCAGTGGTGGTCGGTGGCGACTATCAAGTGCTGGCACTGGAGGCCTACAAAGCCGTGGTCGGCCAGCAGCAATTCGGGCGCGGCGCGTTGATCGGCATGGTGCTGTTGCTGCCGGCGCTGTTCAGCTTCGGTGTCGATGCCTGGTTGCGTCGGCGTCACGGCGACTCCATGAGCGGTCGGGCGCAGGTGTTCAAACCGGCACCGTCGAAACTGCGCGATGGCTGCTATCTGGCGATTGTTTTGCTGATCAGCGCAGCATTGATTCTGGTGTTCGGCATGGCAGTGTTCTCGTCGCTGGTGAAGTTCTGGCCGTACAACCTGTCGCTGTCGCTCAATCACTATCAGTTCAACGAAACCGCTGGCGGTGGCTGGCTGGCCTACAGCAACAGTCTGAAAATGGCGCTGGGCACAGCGTTGATCGGCAGTGTGCTGATCTTCACCGGCGCCTACCTGATGGAGAAAACCCGCAGCCAGCGCGGCCTTAACCTGACCTTGCGCATGCTCAGTTTTGTGCCGATGGCGGTGCCGGGGCTGGTGCTCGGTCTGGGTTACGTCTTCTTCTTCAACCTCACCGGTAATCCGCTGCATGTGCTGTACGGGACGATGACGCTGCTGATCGTCTGCACCATTGCGCACTACCTGACCACCGCGCAAATGACCGCGACCACCGCGCTGCGCCAACTCGACGCCGAGTTTGAAGCCGCCGCGCTGTCGCTGAAGGCGCCGCTGTACCGCCACTACCTGCGCGTCACCGTGCCCATCTGCCTGCCGGCGCTGCTGGACATCGTGCGCTACCTGTTCGTCTCGGCGATGACCACCGTGTCGGCGGCAATCTTCCTCTACAGCCCTGACACCATCCTCGCGGCAGTGGCGGTGCTGAACATGGATGACGCCGGCAATGTCGGCGGCGCGGCGGCGATGTCGACCCTGATTCTGTTCACCTCGGCGGGCGTGTCCTTGCTGCTGGCGTGGGCTTCGCGCGGCTTGCTGCGCCGTTCCCAGGCCTGGCGACAAACTGCGCCCGGCCACTGATCCCAACCCCGTTCAACTCACTACAGGAAATCGATCATGTTCAAGCCCTTGGCCCTGGCCGCTGCTGTGCTCGCTACTTTCAGCCTGAATGCCTTCGCGGCAAAAACCGAGTTGACGGTGTACACCGCCCTCGAAGCCGAGCAACTGAAGTCCTACAAGGAAGCATTTGAAAAGGCCAACCCGGACGTCGAGATCAAATGGGTGCGCGATTCCACCGGGATCATCACCGCCAAACTGCTCGCCGAAAAAGCCCGCCCGCAGGCCGACGCGGTGTGGGGGCTGGCCGCTTCGAGCCTGGCGATTCTCGATCAGCAAGGCATGCTGCAAAGCTACGCGCCGAAGGACCTCGGCAAGATCGGCGCGAACTACCGCGACGCCGCCAACCCGCCAGCCTGGGTCGGCATGGACGTCTGGGCCGCGACCATCTGCTTCAATACCGTCGAGGCCGAGAAGCAGGGCCTGACCAAGCCAGTGAGCTGGCAGGATCTGACCAAGCCCGAGTACAAGGGCAAGATCGTCATGCCCAACCCGGCGTCGTCCGGCACGGGTTTCCTCGACGTCAGCGCCTGGTTGCAAACCTTCGGCGAGAAACAGGGCTGGGCGTACATGGACGGCCTGCACCAGAACATCGGCCAGTACGTTCACTCCGGTTCCAAGCCTTGCAAACTGGCGGCGGCGGGCGAGTTCCCGATCGGTATTTCCTTTGAATACCCAGCGGTACAGCTGAAGCGCCAAGGCGCGCCGCTGGACATCATCCTGCCGAAGGAAGGCCTGGGCTGGGAGATCGAAGCGACTGCCGTGATCAAAGGCACACCGCATGAAGACGCGGCGAAGAAACTCGCGGACTTCTCCGCCAGCGCCGAGGCAATGGATCTGTACAAAGAGAACTTCGCGGTGCTCGCGCAACCGGGTATCGCCAAGCCACAGACCGAACTGCCAGCCGATTACGAGCAGCGCCTGATCAAAAACGATTTTGCCTGGGCCTCGAAGAATCGCGACGAGATCCTTGCCGAGTGGCGCAAGCGTTATGACGGCAAGTCCGAGAAAGTCGCCGCCAAGTAAGATCTTTATCGACTGACAGGGCCCCTTCGCGAGCAAGCCCGCTCCCACATTGGATCTCCAGTGAACACACATTTTGTGGGCACAAAAAATCCCCTGTGGGAGCGGGCTTGCTCGCGAAAGCGGTCTCTCATGCAGGACACTTCCAAATGACACACCACAAAGACCTGCTCATCGTCGGCGCCGGCATCCTCGGCCTGTCCCACGCCTACGCTGCCGCCAAACGCGGCCTCAAGGTCGCCGTTTTCGAACGCACCGCCACTCCCCTCGGCGCTTCGGTGCGCAACTTCGGCCAGGCCCTGGTCACCGGCCAACCACCGGGGCCGATGCTCGAACTGGCCAAGGCCAGCCGCGAGATCTGGGGCGATTGGGCGCAACTCGTCGGCCTGCAAATCAAGCGCAACGGCTCGTACCTGTTCGCAAGAACCGAAGCCGAAGAACACCTGCTCGATACCTTCTGCGCCGGCCGCGCCGTTGAACACGGCTACAACGTCGACCTGCTACGCGGTGCCGCTCTTCGCGATCTCTACAGCGGCCAGTTCAGCCACCACCGCGCTGCCCTTCACGGCATCGACGATCAACAGCTGTACTCGCGCGAAGCGATCCCGGCGCTGATCGACTACCTGCGCCGCGACCTCGGCGTCGAGTTCCACTTCTCCACGCTGGTGCGCGACGTTGAACCCCAGCGCCTGCTCAGCACCGCTGGCACCTTCACGGCGAAGCAGATCATCGTCTGCTCCGGCCACGATTATCAAACCTTGCTGGCCGAGCCGATTGCGGCACTCGATCCACAAATCTGTCGCTTGCAAATGCTTCGCGCCAAACCGCAGATCGATCTCAATCTGCAGCATGCGTTACTCACCGGGCTTAGTTGCGTGCATTACGGCGCCTTCGCCGATCTGCCGGAAGCGGCGGCGGTGCAGGCGCAAATCCTCCGCGAGCAACCGCACCTGCATGACAACGGCATCCACCTGCTGATCAGCCCAACGCCCTACGGCGAACTGATCATCGGCGACTCACACCATTACGGCAGCGATCCGTCGCCGTTTAACGCCGAGCAAGTGGACGACTGGATGCTCGAACTGGCCGAGCACACCCTTGGCTGCACAGTGCAGGTGGTCGAGCGCTGGCAGGGCGTCTATGGTTCTCGGGGGCCGTGGCCGTTTTCTTTCTTGCGCCCGGCGCCGGGGCTGAGCGTGGCGCTGATGCACACCGGCGTCGGCATGAGCATCGGCCCGGCCATGGCCGAGCGCAACGTTGCGCAACTGCTGGAGGAAGTTTGATGACAGGTCGCGAGCAAGTCGTCGCCCGCGTGTTTGGGCTGTATGAGCGTTTCGGCAGCAGCGATTACATCGGTGAACCGGTGTCGCAGATCGAGCACATGTCTCAGGCCGCCGAACTGGCGATGGCTGAGGGCTCTGATGATGAAGTGGTGCTGGCGGCGTTCTTCCATGACATCGGCCATTTGTGTGCCGAAGGTGCGGAGAACATGGGCGGGTATGGCGTGATCAGCCACGAACGCCTTGGCGCGGACTATTTGCGCGAGGCCGGATTCAGCGAGCGCCTGGCGCGGTTGGTGGAGTATCACGTGCAGGCCAAGCGGTATCTCACCTTGCGTGAGCCGGGGTATTTTGATCGGCTGAGTGAGGCGAGTCGGCGGACGCTGGAGTATCAAGGTGGCGTGATGAGCGAGGCTGAGGCGGATGAGTTCGAGCGCGATCCGTTGTGTGCCATCAGCCTGCGGATGCGGCAGTGGGATGAGTTGGCCAAGGAGAGGGCGGTGCCGGTGATGGATTTGGGTGTGCTGAAGCGTAAGGCTGAGGTTTTGTTGTTGGCTGAGTGATTGTCTCCCTCACCCCAGCCCTCTCCCAGAGGGAGAGGGGGCCGACCGAGTGAACTTCTGTCATACGCCGACCTGAAATATCCAGCCGAACTCAGGTTTGGACAGCATGCAGATCGGCTCCCTTTCCCCCTCGCCCCCTTGGGGGAGAGGGCTGGGGTGAGGGGGTAGCGATCTAAAGCTCAAGCACCCGATCAACCAATTCCTCAATCTGCTCCTGCCTTTCCGCCTGATTCAACTTCGCCTGCGGATTCAGCGACGACCACTGCGGATGCGCCCGCGCCTTGCTCAATGCCTCCGGCAACTTGCCCTCGCGCCAGGTCTTGTCTTGCGGCGTCGCCACTTGAACCGCATCCATCGCCGCATGCCCACGTTGATCCAGTGCCAGCAGCAACTGACGCTGACGCAACGCCAGTAACCGCAACACACCATCATCCACCGTCAGCTCTCGCTGGCCTTTGATCTTGCCGAGCAGGCGACTGCCATAACTGCGCGCGGTCTGCAGCGCACCGCCCGCAATTGCCCCCGCCAACGCCGCCGCACCGAGGGTGATGCCGCCGACCAGCAAATCCACGCCTGCGCCGGCGGCCGCACCGGCAGCAATGCCGCCGCCCACGCGCACGCCGAGTTGCTTCAAGGTTTCCGGGTTGAACAGGTCGTCGCCCCAGCGTCCATCGAGCAACGGCAAATCACTCGCCGCCGCATCCTGCGGGCGAAACGCGTAGAGCTTGAGCAACGCCTCCACGCACTTCTGTTCACGCTGACGCACAGCCTTGCGCAGCTCGCTGATGGCTTGCTGTTCCTGCGCCGCCTCGCTGACCACGCTGCGTCGACAAGACGCACAGTCGATCAACAATTCAGCGATCAAACGCGCCGCACTTTGCTGGCGTGCAAGGCGCTGAGCCTGTTGATCGGCAATCAACCGTTCAAGTTGCGGTCGGGCATTTTCCAGCAGCAGCGCGAGGCTTTCATACAGCCGCCGCTCGCCATCCTCCGGCGGCGCAACGCTGTCGAAGCGCACCAGCGCATGCAGCCCGAGTCGCGCCAACGCCTCGCGCCAATCCGGCTCGCGATGGTTGGCGCTGCTGACGAAATTCAGCACCGGCAGCAGCGGTTTGCCGCAACTGGCGAGCACTTCCAGCTCATCACGATATTTGGCCAGCACCGGTTCGCGGGCGTCGATCACATACAAACCGGCGTCGGAGGCCAGCAGTTGCCGCAGCACTTTGGCTTCCTGTTCGAAGCGCTGGCGCGCCTCGCTGCCGTCGAGAAACCGCGCCAGCCGTGCCGGGCCATCGAGGCGTTCGCCGGGGCGTTCCAGACGCTCGAGAAAATCCAGCAAGGCGATGGCGTCTTCCAGCCCCGGCGTGTCATAGAGATCGAGCAATGGCTCGCCGTCCACCGACAATCGCGCGCCTTCGACATGCCGCGTGGTGCTCGGGCGATGGGACACTTCGCCGAAGCCGACATCGCGGGTCAGCGTGCGCAGCAGCGAGGTCTTGCCGACGTTGGTGTGACCGACCACCGCGAGTTTCAGTGGCGCTTTCCTGGCATCAGTCATGGCCGCTCTCCAACCAGTTCAACGGCGCGCAATCGGCGAAGCGCAGCTCAAGCTGTTGCAGCGCTACGTGCCAGTCGCCGAGGCGTTCACCGTCCAGTGCTTCGCCCGGCGGCGCTTGCAGCAGCCACACACGGGTTTCTCCGGCGCTGCGCGCCAGTTCGGCGATCAAGGCGAGGCTGCCACGATCCGGTGAACGTCGCGGGTCGCAGGCAATCGCCAAGCGTGCCGGCGGAAAACGACTGAGTTGTTCGAGAAGCTTGTGGCGTGATTCGCGGCTGTCGAGGATGCCGGCGTTGCTGACGTTTTTCGGCAGTGCGGGTGGCCATGGGCGCTGTTCGTCGAGTTCGATGGCGACCAGCAACGCACCTTCGCTGGTGAGTTCGCTGACACTGCTTTCGACACGGTGCAGTTGTGCTGGCTCCGGGTCATTGACGCCGAGGCGTTCGCTGGTCGGCATCAGGCGCTCGCGCAGTTGCGCGTAGCCGGGGAGGTTCAGGTCCAGTCGCAGGGAAGCTTTTCCGCTGTTCCAGCGCCAGAAGCAAAACAGGGCGAGCAGCAAACGCGGCAGCACACCGTAGACCACCAACACCCCAACCAGCCAGGTAGCCCAGGCCTGACGAGCGCTTTCGATGTCGAGTGCGCCGTCGCCGCTGGCGCGGATCATTTCCACGGTTGGCACGTTGAAACCGAGCAGCGACGGCAGATAGCCGAGCGCATGGGTGACCTGGATAAAGGTGTCGGCACTGAGAATCGTGGTTTCCCAGACGAAGCCGTAGCGCCGGGTCGCCATCAGCGTGAGCACCAGGATCAGGGCGCTGAGCATCGCCAGCAACCACAGGCTGTTGACCAGCGCACCGAGCGCCCAGCGATTGAGTTTCTTGCGTTGCAGCATCAGCAACAGGGCGGGCGCCAGTTGCGCCGCTTTCGCGTCGCGAGCCATTTTTTCGCTGAGCCATAACCACAATCGTCCAAGTGTGGCGCCGTGTTCGCTGGCAAAAATCAGCCCCAGCGCCCAGCTCAGCAGCAGAATCAGGTTCAGTCCGAGCAGACTGCCCAAGGCCCAGAACACATTGACCGGCGTTTGACCGAGTGCGGCGAAGGCCAGGCCGGCGCCGCTCAGTACCGCGAAGATCATCAACAGCACCAGCGCCAGGCGCGCGCCTTGCAGCCAGTGTTTCAAGGCGTTGGCCAGACCGTCACGTTCGGCCAGCCACAACGCCCGACGCTGAATGCGGCTCGGCAGATCGCCGCCGGCGGTGCGGGCCAGTCGGTTGGCTTCCAGGTCTTCCAGGGGGCCTGCGTGTTCTTCGCGCAGGCGAATGGTTTCGGTGAGCCAGAGGTTTTGCAGTGGAGTCAGTTCAGTCACGCGGCATCCCGTCGCTTAATTGAACGCTGAGCATAACCGCTGTGGCGCTTATCGGGGTATGCGAGGCTCTGGTATCCTCGCCGGCATGACTAAATCACTCCCCCTCAGCCTGATTGCGGCCCTCGGTGAAAACCGCGTGATCGGCGTCGACAACAGCATGCCCTGGCACCTGCCGGGGGACTTCAAATACTTCAAGGCCACGACCCTGGGCAAGCCGATTATCATGGGTCGCAAGACCTGGGATTCGCTCGGCAGGCCGTTGCCGGGACGCCTGAACATCGTGGTCAGTCGTCAGGCCAGTCTGGTGCTGGACGGCGCCGAGGTGTACCCGTCGCTGGAAGCCGCGGTGGTTCGCGCCGAGGAATGGGCGAAGGCGCAGGGCGTCGATGAATTGATGCTCATTGGCGGCGCGCAGTTGTATGCGCAGGGGCTGGCGCAGGCGGACCGTCTGTATCTGACCCGCGTGGCATTGAGCCCGGACGGCGATGCCTGGTTTCCGGCGTTTGATTTGAAGCAGTGGAAGCTGGTGTCGAACGTGCCGAATCCGGCTGAGGGCGATAAACCCGCGTACAACTTCGAGGTTTGGGAAAGAGCCTGAAAGCATCGTCGGAACGCCGCCCGGAGCAAGCTCGCTCCCACAGGGGAAACGCATTCCAATGTGGGAGCGAGCCTGCTCGCGAAGAGGCCAGATCAGGCAAAGAAGAGCTTAAGCCTGCGCCAACTCCGCATGCTCATCAGCATCCAGCAACGCTTTATCCGTCTGCTGCATCACCTGACTGGTAATCGCCCCAGCGGTAATCGAACCACTCACGTTCAACGCCGTGCGGCCCATATCAATCAGCGGCTCAACCGAAATCAGCAATGCGACCAGTGACACCGGCAAACCCATCGCCGGCAGCACGATCAGTGCCGCGAACGTTGCGCCACCACCGACACCGGCCACGCCAGCCGAACTCAGCGTCACAATCGCCACCAGCGTCGCGATCCACAGCGGATCGAGCGGGTTGATGCCGACCGTTGGCGCCACCATCACAGCCAACATCGCCGGGTACAGACCGGCGCAACCGTTCTGGCCGATGGTCGCACCGAACGACGCCGCGAAGCTCGCCACCGATGGCGGAATCCCCAGACGACGGGTTTGCGCTTCAATGCTCAGCGGAATGCTCGCCGCGCTGGAACGGCTGGTGAACGCGAACGTCAGCACCGGCCAGATCTTGCGGAAGAAGCGCAGCGGGTTGATTCCGGCGGCCGATACCAGCAAGCCATGCACGACAAACATCAGGCCCAGTCCGAGGTACGAAACCACCACGAAACTGCCGAGCTTGATGATGTCCTGCAGGTTGGAACCGGCAACCACTTTGGTCATCAGCGCCAGCACGCCGTAGGGGGTCAGCTTCATCACCAGACGCACCAAACGCATCACCCAGGCTTGCAGAGTGTCGATGGCGTTGATCACTTTCTGACCTTTTTCGACGTCATCCTTGAGCAGTTGCAGCGCGGCAACCCCGAGGAACGCGGCGAAAATTACCACACTGATGATCGAGGTCGGCTTGGCTCGCGCCAGATCGGCGAACGGATTCTGCGGGATGAACGACAGCAGCAGTTGCGGCACATTCAGGTCAGCAACCTTGCCGGCATAGTCGCTCTGAATGGTTTGCAGACGGGCCATTTCCTGGGTGCCGGCGACCAGACCTTCGGCGGTGAGGCCGAACAGGTTGGTCAGGCCGATGCCGATCAGCGCCGCAATCGCGGTAGTGAACAGCAGGGTGCCGATGGTCAGGAAACTGATCTTGCCCAACGACGACGCGTTATGCAGACGCGCCACGGCGCTGAGGATCGAGGCGAACACCAGCGGGATAACGATCATTTGCAGCAATTGCACGTAACCGTTGCCGACCAGATCGAACCAGCCAATCGAGGCTTTGAGCACCGGATGACCGGCACCGTAAACGGTGTGCAGGGCGATGCCGAACGCGACGCCCAATACCAGTGCGAGCAGGACTTTTTTCGCCAGGCTCCACGTGGTGTGGCGGGTTTGCGCCAGGCCGAAGAGCAGGGCGAGGAACACCAGCAGGTTGAGAATCAACGGTAGATTCATGAGAACTCCAGGAAAGACTGTGCCAACAGCCTTCCGGGGCTGCTGCGAACCGGTAAGCCTAACAGTTTGATTTCTATTGATTTAATACCAAAATTGCAGGGTGTCCGTCGTTTTTGGAATAAGCGCGTGTCGCTCTCGGCAATGCATCTGACGCAAACAGGGACGTGAGCGGTCGCTGACAGACGAGGACTGTCACACTTATTTGTTAGCGTCGATCTCTTTGAATCAGGGAGAAAGCGTCGATGAAGTTCGCACCGAAATTTCTGGCTGTCGCACTGACCGTGGGCATGGGCCTGGCCACTCAGGCCTTCGCTACCGACTTGAAACACTGGCCGGCGGATCAGGCCAAGGCGCTGGACGCGATGATCGCCGCCAACGCCAACAAGGGTAACTACGCGGTGTTCGACATGGACAACACCAGTTACCGCTACGACCTCGAAGAATCGCTGCTGCCGTTCATGGAAAACAAGGGCCTGATCACCCGCGACAAGCTCGACCCCTCCCTGAAACTGATGCCGTTCAAGGACACCGCCGACCACAAGGAAAGCCTGTTCAGTTACTACTATCGCCTTTGCGAAATCGACGACATGGTTTGCTACCCGTGGGTGGCACAGGTGTTCTCCGGCTTCACCCTCAAAGAACTCAAAGGCTACGTCGATGAACTCATGGCCTCGGGCAAACCGGTGCCGGCGACGTATTACGAAGGTGATGTGGTGAAGAAGCTCGACGTTAACCCGCCGAAAATCTTCACCGGCCAGCAAGAGTTGTACAACAAGCTGATGGAGAACGGCATCGAGGTCTACGTGATGACCGCCGCTTCTGAGGAACTGGTGCGCATGGTCGCAGCGGACCCGAAGTATGGCTACAACGTCAAACCGCAGAACGTCATCGGCGTTTCGATGTTGCTGAAGAATCGCGAAACCAACGAACTAACCACCGCGCGCAAGCAGATCACCGCTGGCAAGTATGACGAGAAGGCCAACCTGGGCCTGGAACTGACCCCGTACCTGTGGACCCCGGCCACCTGGATGGCCGGCAAGCACGCAGCGATCCTGACTTACATCGACGAGTGGAAAAAACCGGTACTGATTGGCGGCGATACCCCGACCAGCGACGGCTACATGCTGTTCCACGATGTTGATGTGGCCAAGGGCGGCATTCACTTGTGGATCAACCGCAAGGACAAGTACATGACGCAATTGAACGGCATGATGGCCAAGCACGCAGCGGCGCAGGCCAAGGAAGGTTTACCGGTGACGGCGGACAAGAACTGGGTGATCGTCAAGCCTGAAGAAATTCAGTAACAGACACCGGGCCAGTGTGGGAGCGAGCCTGCTCGCGAAAGCGTAGTGTCAGTCGCCATCTCTGTTTCTGACATACCGCATTCGCGAGCAGGCTCGCTCCCACAGTTTGATCTGCCGTAACTTTGGGATTTCGGTCAGACAAAAAAATGCCCCGCACTTTGGCGGGGCATTTTTGTATCGGCGATTTGACGCTTACAGCCCGTCAAGCATCGCTTTGTTACGCACAGCACCTTTGTCGGCGCTGGTCGCCAGCAAGGCGTAGGCCTTAAGGGCGGTGGTGACTTTACGTGGACGAATTTCGACCGGTTTCCAGCCTTTCTTGTCCTGCTCGGCGCGGCGTGCCGCCAGTTCTTCGTCGCTGACCAACAGGTTGATCGAGCGGTTCGGAATGTCGATCAGCACCTTGTCGCCGTCCTGCACCAGGCCGATCGCGCCACCGGCTGCGGCTTCTGGCGAAGCGTGACCGATGGACAGACCTGACGTACCGCCAGAGAAACGACCATCGGTGAGCAGTGCGCACGCTTTGCCCAGGCCTTTGGATTTCAGGTACGAAGTCGGGTAGAGCATTTCCTGCATGCCCGGGCCGCCTTTCGGGCCTTCGTAACGAATGATCACGATGTCGCCGGCCTTCACTTCATCAGCGAGGATGCCGCGTACTGCGCTGTCCTGGCTTTCGAAGATCTTCGCGTTGCCTTCGAAGACATGGATCGACTCGTCGACACCTGCAGTCTTCACCACGCAGCCGTCGAGGGCGATGTTGCCGTACAGCACGGCCAGGCCACCTTCCTGCGAATAGGCGTGTTCGAAGCTGCGGATGCAGCCGTTTTCGCGGTCGTCATCCAGGGTTTCCCAACGGGTCGACTGGCTGAACGCGGTCTGGGTAGGGATACCGGCAGGACCGGCCTTGAAGAAGTGATGCACGGCTTCATCGGTGGTCTGGGTGATGTCCCACTTGGCGATGGCCTCTTCCATGCTGCGGCTGTGCACGGTCGGCAGGTCGGTGTGCAGCAGGCCGCCACGGGCCAGCGAACCGAGGATGCTGAAGATGCCGCCGGCACGGTGCACGTCTTCCATGTGGTACTTCTGGATGTTCGGCGCAACTTTGCACAACTGCGGAACGCTGCGCGAGAGACGGTCGATGTCGCGCAGGTCGAAATCAATCTCCGCCTCTTGAGCGGCAGCGAGCAAGTGCAGGATGGTGTTCGTCGAACCGCCCATGGCGATGTCGAGCATCATCGCGTTCTCGAACGCCTTGAAGTTGGCGATGTTGCGCGGCAATACCGATTCGTCGTTCTCGCCGTAGTAACGCTTGCACAGCTCGACGATGGTGCGGCCGGCCTGCAGGAACAGCTGTTCGCGGTCGCTGTGGGTCGCGAGGGTCGAACCGTTGCCCGGCAATGCCAGACCCAGTGCTTCGGTCAGGCAGTTCATCGAGTTGGCGGTGAACATGCCGGAGCACGAGCCGCAGGTCGGGCAGGCGCTGCGCTCGTACTCAGCGACTTTCTCGTCAGAAGCGCTTTCGTCGGCGGCGATGACCATGGCGTCGACGAGGTCGAGGCCGTGGGACGCGAGTTTGGTCTTGCCGGCTTCCATCGGGCCGCCGGAAACGAAGATCACCGGAATGTTCAGGCGCAAGGCAGCCATCAACATGCCTGGGGTGATCTTGTCACAGTTGGAAATGCACACGATGGCGTCGGCGCAGTGGGCGTTGACCATGTACTCGACGGAGTCGGCGATGATTTCGCGGCTCGGCAGCGAATACAGCATGCCGTCGTGACCCATGGCGATACCGTCATCCACGGCAATGGTGTTGAATTCTTTCGCTACTCCACCGGCGCGTTCGATTTCACGGGCGACCAGCTGGCCCAGGTCCTTCAGGTGCACATGGCCCGGTACGAACTGGGTGAACGAGTTGGCAATGGCAATGATCGGCTTTTTGAAGTCGTCATCTTTCATCCCCGTGGCGCGCCACAGTGCGCGGGCGCCGGCCATGTTGCGGCCGTGGGTGGATGTTTTCGAGCGGTAATCTGGCATGGAGCACTCCGGGCGGCTAATCAGGTACTAAATGGGAGTGAGCTTCTATTGACCTCTGGAACACTCAGAAATGGCCGTGTGTCCGGAAGTTGCCGATGACGTTGCGGGATCGCCGCTGGTCTCAGCCTGAGCTCATAAACCCGCCGGGGATGAATGGCGATGAATCTGCCGATTCTACACCGCTGGCGTCTGGAGGGAATGGCGCAAAGTGTTGTTCCAGTGCAGACGATGTGTGTGGGATGACGACCGGCGGGCTTAATCCCCATTCGGGGCATTGGCCTCAATGATTCTGCTGCGGTGGCTGATCAGGCTGTTCAGCCCCAGCGCCAGGCCACTGAGCAGGATGAAGCAGTAGCCAAGGGTTGTTTGCAGGTTGGTGGGGCTCAAACTGATCAGGGCGCTGATCAAACCGCCACAGATGAACACGAGGGTGCTGCCCGCCGAGGCCGAAGTACCGGCGATCTCCGGAAACAGCCCCATCGCCCGGGACGTGGCGGCAGGCCGGACAATGGTGGTGCCGGCGGTGCAGATGAGCATCGGAGTCAGAACGGTGGCGGGT
This sequence comes from Pseudomonas sp. EA_5y_Pfl2_R50, assembly GCF_963970475.1. NCBI lineage: Bacteria > Pseudomonadati > Pseudomonadota > Gammaproteobacteria > Pseudomonadales > Pseudomonadaceae > Pseudomonas > Pseudomonas sp. EA_5y_Pfl2_R50. Next base: position 157,247 of record NZ_CAXAPT010000006.1, read on the forward strand.
TGCAGCGCGAAGTTCGCTGACAGGTAGAGCATTGACAGCCCGGAGAGCAGGATCAGGCCCCACCCGCCGATAATCTGCTGCCCAGGCGTAATTCGCCGGCTCAGCACGGTGGCAACGATGCCCCCCACCACATAGGCAGCACCGTAGATGAGCAGGATCAGCGAGAAGTCATAGGGCGCCAGTTGCAGTCGATCCATGAAAATCAGCGGTGAAATCACGATGAATGAAAAGTGGCAGGCGAACGCGAACGCGGAGATCAGCCAGTAGCCGACGAACTCGACATCCCCCAGCACTCGCCGGTACGAGCGAATGAATCCCGGACGCCAGCCACTGTGAGCCGGTGGTTTGTTGTCCAGAAACAGCCAGGCCTTGACCAGCACGACGGTAGCGAGCGCCGCGAACACCCAAAAGCTGCCACGCCAGCCGAGGGTGGCTTGCAGGAAGGTGCCCGCCAGCGGAGAGACCGAGATGAATACCCCCGTCGCCGTCACCATGAGGATACGCAGACGATCACGCTGCACGCCTTCGAACAAGTCCTGCACCAAGGCCTGGGACAGTACGAAACAGCCGCAGCCTAGGGCCTGCATTACGCGGAATACCAGGAACAGCGTGTAGTCGGAAGTGGCTGCGCAACCCAGCGCGCCGAGCATCGATACCGACATGCCCACCAGCAACAGGCCCTTGCGCCCCATGACATCCGACAACGGGCCGATCAACAGTTGAGCGAACGCGATGCCCACGGCGAACAGGCTGATCGAAAGCGCAATGTCTGCCGGGGTGTTGTGAAAATGTTCGGCCAGGGCGGGAAACGATGGCAGCAGGACGTCCAGTGGAAACACGCCCAGCAACACCATCGCCATTAACAGGCTGACAGCCCCACGTTGTTGTCGGGCATTTACCGCAGACGTTCCTTTATCCATCGATCAATCCTGCCCTGGCGAAAAGTTTCCGATTGTTGGGAAGGGCGAAGAAACCGGCCTTGTTCAGTGCATCGAGGGTTGCTGTTGCACCGGATTTGGCACGTTGACGGCTGGCCAGCGGCTCGATCAGGGCATCGACTATCTCCTTGATGGCAGCGTCAGCAATGCCGGCGCCCCGCAGGCTCTGTTGCAGCCAGCGCTGATCGGTCTCGAAAAACACAGCGATGATTTCCACCAGCATCTTCGTGCTGAACATGCGCTGGCGGCCGTTCAGCGTCATCCACAGGTAATGGAACACGTCAGCGAAATAGCGGCTGTGTCGGGCTTCGTCCGCCAGGTGATCGCGCAACATGTCGCTGACACTGCTCACCAGACTGTCACGACAGACTTCAAGGAGCTCCCGGGCAATGATGGTTTCCGAGACGAATCCAAGCAGAAACCAGGCCAGCGGGCGGTTGTGTTGTGGCGTGCGGGCGATCAGGGCGTTCAGACGGGTAATCCTTAACGGCATCACCGGGCGCTCGACAAAGCCGTGGAGACTGGCGATCTGTTCGGCGAGCCGATTGGAGAACAGCGCGTGGTAACCCTCATCGGTGTACAGCTGCAGGGCAGCGGTTTTCATCGCTGGCGGTATATAGAGGGGCAGTTCGCCATGGACGATGGTTTCGACGGCCCGGTTGACGATGCGGTGTTCGAGCATTGTTGTGTAGTCGAGAAAATGCACGAGGTGATTGGCCGTCAGGCGATGCATGACGTTGGTGCCTGCCTGTCTGATGGCGGGGTGCGACAGATACGGCAAAAACGCCGGCGGAAACCAGTGGCGAGTCTCCAGTTGCTGCTGCACGTCATCCGGCAATTGGTAATCGTGCTGGCTGGTTCGGACCGAGGCGCGATTGTTCCAGTCACCCAGGGTGAAGCGCAGCGCCCAGGACACCGGGACTTCCTGCGGATCGGCGCTCAGCGTATTCATGTCGGCGACTCCTGCAACAGATCCTGCATTTCCTGACACATTGCCCGGCCATCGCTGGCGCCGCAGCCGACAAAGAACAGCGGTTGTTCTGGGCTGCCGGCAATTTTCAGCAGCTTTTCGATCTGATCGTCGGCGAATGCCCCGGTCAGCCATGTGCCCAGGCCCAGTGCGGTGGCAACCAGTTGAAAGGTTTGTGAGAGATGCCCGGCCTCGACGAACGCCATGCGGTAGGCGCGCGAGTGTTCGTACTTCCACCAGAGCTTGTCGAAACGCGCGGTGATGAACAGCCCGAACGGCAGGTTATTGATGAAGTGTTGCCCACCGAGTACGTGTCCCAACGGCAGTTCGGGCAAGGGGTTAATCAGTTCCAGGCTGTGTTCGTCGGGGTGATAGGCATAAATACCGGGTTCGAGACCACGCAGGTTTTGCGCGAGGACAAACCCCTCGCACGCATTCAGGCCGCCGCCGGAAGGGCTGCTGCGCCGGGCGTGCAAGCCATTCGCGACGCTGTCGTCATGTTCACGTTCGTGCAGATAGCCGAGGGAAAGGTAGAGCAGGGTGGCAACGTCCTCCAGCGTGATCGCCTCACCTGTGTAGGAGCGGCAGGTTTTGCGCTGACGCAGAGCGTCGTCCAGATTGTCACCGTTGAGTGCTCGCGGCGCCGGCAAAGCAATGCGTTGCGCGCTGGTCATTAACGACCTCTCCTTGCCCGGAGCAGGTTTGCTCAGTACTTCATCGCAGTGGCTCAGGTACTGTCTGGACCACTCCTGAATATTCTGTGGGGGGTGTTCGCACGGGATGTTTTGCGTGCCGATATGATAAATCTTCGATAGCTCGTCCCAGCCCCAAGGCGGACTGTCTATCTTCGTAATAGTTAATATGCCGGCTTCAAGTAGTTGTATGTCTATTATGTTGCGGCTGTCGAAGAGATTCGGGTTGGCAATAAGCTTTGTCAGGCGGGAGGCATAATCAAGATCAAGTTCGTATTGAACATGGTCTTTGTAATTCCAGACTATTTGTCCTGGCGTGCGCGGCAATATGAATAAGTACGGATTTATATGCATGTTCAATGCTTCACTCTGGATTGGCTTTACGGACGCTGGAGGGCCGGCACTCCCCAGCGTCCTGCATTACTTAACGAGCTTTAGGCGCAACCAGAAAAGCCAGGTTTGCGATTTTGTTGGTTTCCAGAGTAATTGCTTTCATAGTGTGAACTCCTTGTTCATCAAGATTGAATGTCACCTCGTGGTGACAGCTCAATAATAGTTTGTAATCAGTTATTGGCAAGCGAATATGAGTAGGAAAAATCCTAATTTTTCTGGAGGGGTCAAGCTGTTCTCGGCTGCTTGTAAGTTGTTTTTCGTTAAATTAAAAGTGCAGGGAAATTTCCTGCAAGATAGTGAGAAATTAATTGTAGGAAGTTGGGCTGTGTGAGCGGCAGCAGGCGGCATTGCACCGCCTGCAAAACAAACGGGGAGCCCAAGGGCTCCCCGTTTGTTTCAGCGACCAATCAGCTGTTAGGCAGCAGTCGGCAAGTGATGCTCTTGATGTAGCGGGTTTCGGCGATGGCCGGGTGCACCGGATGGTCCGGACCCTGACCGCCACGCTCGAGCATCTGGATGTTGCGATCCAGATGGCGGGCGCTGGTCAGCAGAATGTTCTGCAGATCATCTTCCGGCAGGTGCATCGAACACGATGCGCTGACCAGGATGCCGTCCTTGGTCAGCAGGCGCATGGCCTGTTCGTTCAGGCGGCGATAGGCGCCTTCACCGTTCTTCATGTCTTTCTTGCGTTTAATGAACGCTGGCGGGTCCGCCACGATCACGTCGAAACGCTCTTCGCTGGCCTTCAACTCTTTCAGTGCTTCGAAGACGTCGCCTTCGATGCAGGTCATTTTCTCGGCGAAGCCATTCAGGGCGGCGTTGCGCTCGACGCCGTCGAGGGCGAAGGCCGACGCATCGACGCAGAACACTTCGCTGGCGCCGAATGCGGCAGCCTGTACGCCCCAGCCACCGATGTAGCTGTAGAGGTCAAGTACGCGTTTGCCCTTGGCGTAAGGCGCCAGACGTGCGCGGTTCATGCGGTGGTCGTAGAACCAGCCGGTTTTCTGGCCTTGAATGACCGGCGCTTCGAACTTCACGCCGTTCTCTTCCAGCGCCACCCATTCCGGCACCAGGCCGAACACGGTTTCGACGTAGCGGTTGAGGCCTTCGGCATCACGCGCAGCGGAGTCGTTCTTGAACAGGATGCCGCTTGGCTTGAGCACTTGGGTGAGTGCCGCGATCACGTCATCTTTATGCGCTTCCATGGTCGCCGAAGCGATCTGTACCACGAGGATGTCGCCGAAACGGTCGACAACCAGACCAGGCAGCAAGTCGGAATCGCCGTAGACCAGGCGATAGAACGGTTTGTCGAACAGGCGCTCGCGCAGCGACAGGGCCACGTTCAGGCGATGCACCAGCAACGATTTGTCCAGCGACAGCTTGATATCGCGCGACAGCAGGCGGGCGCAAATCAGGTTGTTCGGGCTCATGGCCACGATGCCCAGCGGCTTGCCGCTGGCCGCTTCGAGAATGGCCTGATCCCCGGCCTGGAAGCCATGCAGTGGTGTGGCGGCCACGTCGATTTCGTTGCTGTAGACCCACAAGTGGCCATTTCGCAGGCGTCGGTCGGCGTTGGCTTTGAGGCGCAGGCTAGGCAGGGACATGACGTCGCTCCGGAAAAAAGAGCGGGAGTATAGCGTGTTGGGGCTGGTGTCGGGATTGGCGTGCGATGAAACGCAGGTGACCTCTTCGCGAGCAGGCTCGCTCCCACAGGGGATTTGTGACTGACACAAGACCAATGTGGGAGTGACGATTCGACTTGCTCGCGAAGGCGGTTTTGACTTCTACGCAGACAGTGCGTCGATCAACTCTTTGTTGAACGCCGGAATATCATCAGGCTGACGACTGCTGATCAGGTGACCGTCCTTGACCACTTCTTTATCGACCCAATTGGCCCCGGCATTGACCAGGTCATCCTTGAGTGTCTTGTAACTGGTCATGCTCTTGCCGTTGACCAGCCCCGCCGAGATCAGCAGCCAGCCGCCATGGCAGATCACCGCAATCGGTTTGCCAGCAGACGCGCCGGTCTTGACCAGGTGCTGGGCATCCTGATCGATGCGGATGGTGTCGGAATTCTGTACGCCTCCGGGCAGTACCACCGCGTCGTATTGCTCGATGCTGGCGGCCTGGAATGTCTGGTCGACGGTGAAGTCGTCCGCCGGTTTGTCGTGGTTCCAGCCTTTGACCTTGCCAGTTTCGGTGGAAAGGATGTCGACCTGCGCGCCAGCCTGCTCCAGTGCCTGCTTTGGACCTGTCAGTTCGACCTGTTCGAAACCGTCTGTTACCAGAATGGCGACGCGTTTGCCGTTGAGGATAGTGGCCATCGATAAGCTCCTGAGTCTGTGGGAGTTTGCCGCCGCAACGGGCCGGAGGGACCCGATGGGCATTACAGATTCCGAAGCCGGAGCGCGAATGAAAGTTCCTGACAATTGCCCACTGGTGTGTCGTCGTGCGGTTTTTAAAGGTTAGAATCGCCGCCTGACCCAGAGTGTGTACTTATGTCCCAAGAGCTGACCACCGAACAGATTCAACAATCGCTGCAAGGCATCAGTGTGCCGGCGCAACCGCAGATCATGGTGGATCTGCAAATGGAGCAGTACATGCCCGACCCCGACCTTGAGGTGATCGCCAAGCTGATCGCTCAGGACCCGGGTCTGTCCGGCTCGCTGTTGAAAATCGTCAACTCGCCGTATTACGGCCTGAGCAACAAGATCACCTCGATCCAGCGTGCGGTGAACCTGCTGGGCAGCCGTTCGATCATCAACCTGATCAACGCGCAGTCGATCAAGGGCGAAATGAACGATGACACCATCGTCACCCTCAATCGTTTCTGGGACACCGCGCAAGACGTGGCCATGACATGTCTGACGCTGGCCAAGCGCATCGGCACTCAGGCCGGTGACGAGGCGTATGCCTTGGGTCTGTTCCACGATTGCGGCGTGCCGTTGATGCTGCAGCGTTTCCCCAACTACATGTCGGTGCTGGAAAAGGCTTACGCCAACGCCAGCGGCGAATGCCGGGTAGTGGACACCGAAAACAGCGAGTTCAACACCAACCACGCCGTGGTCGGTTACTACACCGCCAAGTCGTGGCGTTTGCCAGAGCACGTCAGCGCCGCCATCGCCAATCACCACAATGCTTTGGCGATCTTCAGCGATGAATCGTCGCGTAACAGTCAGTTGAAAAACCTGCTGGCGATCCTGAAGATGGCCGAACACATTTGCGCTTCGTATCGAGTGCTGGGCAACCAGACCGAAGATTTCGAATGGAGCGCTGTCGGGCCATTGGTACTCGACTATGTAGGGCTGTCGGATTACGACTTCGAAACGCTCAAACAAACGATCCGCGACCTCGGCGCGCATTGATTCGAGGACTCCATGCCTGAACTGCCGGAAGTCGAAACCACTCGCCGGGGCATTGCTCCGCACCTGGAAGGCCAGCGCGTCAGCCGGGTGATCGTGCGGGATCGCCGGCTGCGCTGGCCGATCCCGGACGACCTCGATGTACGCCTGTCCGGGCAGCGCATCGTGTTGGTCGAGCGACGTGCCAAGTACCTGTTGATCAACGCCGAAGCCGGCACCTTGATCAGTCACTTGGGCATGTCGGGCAATCTGCGCCTGGTCGAGGTCGGCCTGCCGGCGCTCAAGCATGAGCATGTCGATATCGAACTGGAGTCGGGGCTGGCCCTGCGTTACACCGATCCGCGACGTTTCGGCGCGATGCTGTGGAGTAACGATCCGTTCAATCACGAATTGCTGATTCGACTCGGACCGGAGCCGCTGACCGATCTGTTCGACGGCGAGCGTTTGTTTCAGTTATCGCGCGGGCGCTCGATGGCGGTGAAGCCGTTCATCATGGATAACGCGGTGGTGGTCGGGGTCGGCAATATTTATGCGACCGAGGCGCTGTTCGCCGCCGGGATTGATCCGCGTCGCGAGGCGGGGGGCATCTCCCGGGGGCGATACCTGAAGCTGGCGATCGAGATCAAACGCATCCTCGCCGCCGCCATTGAACGGGGCGGCACTACGTTGCGCGACTTCATCGGTGGCGACGGGCAGCCGGGGTATTTCCAGCAGGAACTGTTCGTCTATGGCCGTGGCGGTGAACACTGCAAGGTCTGCGGCACCGGTCTGCGGGAAGTGAAGCTCGGCCAGCGCGCCAGCGTGTTCTGCCCGCGCTGCCAGACCTGAGGCAATCGGCTGAAAAAGTCCTACGGTCTATAGTGAGTTGTCTCACTGTTCAGCCCGAAGGATCGTGCCATGAAATCCTCGCCAGCCCTCGTTCTCGCACTGCTGCTGTGTTCCAGTCTGGCCGCTCAGGCCTCGGAGCGCGGCAGCGGTGATCCGCGCTACACCATCCAGAATCCACCGGCCTATGCCATGCTCGGCGATTTGCTGATTGCCCGACCGTTATTGGTGGTGGCGACGGTGATTGGTGCGGGTGCGTTTGTCGTGTCGTTGCCGTTTACCGCATTGGGTGGCGGTATTGGCGATGCGGGGCAGGCGTTGGTGGTCGATCCGGCGAAAGCCGCGTTTGTGCGATGCCTGGGGTGTACAGGAGAGGGGTTTGAACAGCGTGAGTGAGCTGATCACGGTTTTGCGCTGTTGCTGATGGCGCTTTCGCGGGCAGGCTTGCTCCCACAATTTGAAATGCATTCCAATGTGGGAGCGGGCTTGCTCGCGAAGAGGCCCGGAAGAGCGCTATAAAACTGCCAGATCAGGCCTTGCCGGTGATCTTGCGGTACTTTTCCATCAACTGTTCTTCAGTCTCTGGATGCGCCTCGTCCAGCGGAATGCAATCCACCGGGCAGACCTGTTGGCACTGCGGTTCGTCGTAATGGCCGACGCACTGGGTGCACAGGTTCGGGTCGATCACGTAGATCTCTTCGCCTTGGGAAATGGCGGCGTTCGGGCACTCGGGTTCGCAGACGTCGCAGTTGATGCAATCGTCGGTGATGATCAGGGACATGCTAACTCCAGCCGGGGCGGCAGGCCCGGGCGCTATAAATCAATGCGCGCAATTGTGCCGCATTGGCGAGCGCAGTGCACGTTGCTGCGATCAAGGGCTGCAATCAAAAGCCAGGATCGCAGCCTTCGGCAGCACCTATTTTTTGAAGCGCAGGGTCAGCGCGTCGGCCACGGCCGGGTGCACGAACTTGCTGATATCCCCGCCAAGAGCCGCGATTTCGCGGACCAACGTCGAGGAAATGAACGAATAACGCTCAGACGGGGTGAGAAACAGGCTCTCCACGTCCGGCGCCAACTGGCGGTTCATGTTGGCCAGCTGGAATTCGTACTCGAAGTCCGACACCGCACGCAGGCCGCGCAGGAACACGTTGGCATTCTGCTCTTTGGCGAAATGCGCCAGCAGCGTCGAGAAGCCGACCACTTCCACGTTCGGCAGGTGTTTGGTGACCTCACGAGCCAGTTCGACCCGTTGTTCCAGCGGGAACAGCGGGTTCTTCTTCGGGCTGGCGGCGACCGCAATGATCACGTGATCGAACAGGCGCGAGGCGCGTTCGACCAGATCGCCATGGCCCTTGGTAATAGGGTCGAAGGTACCTGGGTACAACACTCGGTTCATCGCGTCGTCCTGGCGGGAGTCCGTTGGGGAGTCGGATGGTATCGCAGCCGTCCCGGTCGGCCAAGTCGACTTTTGCGTAAGAAAGCACTATAGACGATGGCAATAATCGGCTTTTTCACGGGTTTTTCAACCGTTCAGCGAGGGCCGTCGCCAGCTGTGCGGTCAGGCCATACACCGACAATTGCGGGTTGGCGCCGATGCTGGTGGGGAACAGCGAGCCGTCGTGAATCGACAGATTGCGCAGTTGATGATGGCGTCCGAGGCTGTCAGTGACGGCGCTTTTCGCGTCTTCACCCATCGCGCAGCCGCCCATGACGTGGGCGCTGCCCAGGCGCGTGCGATACAACTCCAGACTCAAGCCATCGATCAGCGTGCGCGCTTGGGCCAGGGTGTTCACGTAGCGCGCGTCGGCGTGCATCGGCATCACCGATTTCGCGCCACCGGCGAACTGGATCTCGGCCATGACATGGAATGCACGACGCAACCCTTCCCAGGCATAAGACGAGACCTGATAGTCGAGCACCGGCGAACCGTCGCCACGCAATTCGACTGAGCCGCCAGTGCTGTCCGGGTGAAAACCGTCACGCAGCAGGGCGAGCATGGCGTGGGTGTGCGGCAGGTCGGCCAGGTGTTGCGCATTCTCCTGGCCAAAACCGCCGAGCAGCGTCGCGGCCAGCGCCGGATGCAGCGGCGGGACTTCGAGTTTGAACGCCATCGGCCCGGTGGTGCCGTCCTTCCACTGGAAATGGTCGGAGTAGATCGACTGCGGCGCGCCATAAAACGGGTTGACCACGTCGTCGAAGCGCGCAGCGGACATGTTCACCGGGTGCAGGAAGGTGCGTTTGCCCAGGCATTTGTGCGGGTCCGGCGCGTCTGAGCGCAACAACAGCGCCGGGCTGTTGATGCCGCCGCCGGCCAGCACGTAATGCCGCGCCTTGACGGTAATCCTGCGCCCGGTCGGCTCGACGCAACGTTCGTCCATCGCCACACAGTGCAGGCCAGTGACCTGATCGCCGCTGCTGATCAGCAGTTTCTCTGCGCGGGCCAGATAAAGCAGCTCGCCGCCCTTTTCCAGCGTCGCCGGAATGGTCGTGACCAGCATCGACTGCTTGGCATTGGTCGGACAGCCCATGCCGCAATAACCGAGGTTCCAGCAGCCACGCACGTTGCGCGGGATCACGTGCCAGCTGTAGCCGAGTTGCTCGCAGCCTTTGCGGATCACGTCGTTGTTGGGGTTGGGTGGCACCATCCATGGGGCGACGCCGAGGCGCTGCTCCATTTTCTCGAACCACGGCGCCATCTCGGCGGGGCTGTGGCCTTTGACGTTGTGCTCCCTGGCCCAGTGTTCGAGAGTCGGTTCGGGGGTGCGAAAGCTTGATGTCCAGTTGATCAATGTCGTGCCGCCGACTGCGCGACCTTGCAGAATGGTGATCGCGCCGTCCTTGCTCATCCGGCCGATGCCTTCCTGATAGAGACTGCTGTAGGCCTTGTCCTCAAGCATTTTGAAGTCGGAGCTGGTTTTCAGCGGGCCTTCTTCGATCAGCAGAACCTTGTAACCGGCGGCGCTGAGGATCTCTGCCGTGGTGCCGCCGCCGGCGCCGCTGCCGATGATGGCAACATCGGCTTCGAGGATCAGGTCATCGCTCAGTTGCGCGCCGTTGTAGGTTTTCCAGCCTCGGGCGAGGCCTTCGCGGAACGGGTCGGGTACGGGCATCGGTCAAATTCTCTTTGTTATTCTGGATGCAGGCGTGGCGGCTGGCTCTGTGGGAGCGAGCCTGCTCGCGAAGGGAGCGATACGGTTTCAGACGGTAGGCGGGCCGGGATACCCGCAATGCGCCCACGATTGCGCGCGGGTGTACCAAGCCATCATCACCATCTGCTGCAAGGAGCTGTGGCCCATGCGCAGCAAGCTCAGCGAGCTGTTCTCCCAGCGCTCGAGAAAATGCCCCATCGCCTCGGGCGTGGCGTTTTCCCAACTGCCCCAGATCCCGGTGAGCGGCCCGCGCGTCACGGCCATGCCGAGCACATCGAACAGTTGTCGGGTGAGCTTGAGCATTTCCGGCGACAAATGGTCGAGGCTGTAATCCAGCGATTTGAGCGTACCCTCAGTGGCGGTGGGCATTTTTTGCGCCGCGACGGCGCCGTCGAGCATCACCGGAATCAAGGCGCGCAGAAACAGCAGATCGCCGTCGCGCAGCGTGGTGAAACCCTTGGCGGCGATGCTGGAAGAGCAGCCACTGAGGCTGGCGCCGAGACCGGCGGTGGCGAGAAACGCGGTGGCGCCGAGGCTGAATTTCAGCAGGCCACGGCGCGACAGGGCGGGTGTTTCGGTCAGGCTTGGGTGCATTGTTTTTATTACCCGGCAGTGACGAGCGTTTAGCGAATGAACAGCTTCTGGATCAGTTTCTGAATCGATTTGCCATAAGGCGGGTAAATCAGTCTGGCCGCGTTGAAGCGCTGTTTAGCCAGTACGCCTTTGGCCTTGCTGAACGTCAGGAATCCTTCGTGACCGTGGTAGTGGCCCATGCCCGAAGGGCCGATGCCGCCAAAGGGCATATCGTCCTGGGCCACATGCAGCAAGGTGTCGTTCAGGCAGACGCCGCCGGAATGGGTTTCGTTGAGCACGCGGTTCTGCTCGCGTTTGTCATAGCCGAAGTAGTAAAGCGCCAGAGGACGAGGCCGCTGATTGATGTAAGCGAATGCCTGCTCCAGATCCTGGTACGGCACGATGGGCAGCAACGGGCCGAAGATTTCATCTTGCATGAGGGTCATGTCGTCGCTGACATTGAGCAGCACGCTATGGGGCATGCGCCGACCCTGGCCCTGATCGAACAGGGGAATCAGCAGCGCGCCCTTGCTGGTGGCGTCGCTGACGTAACCGTTGAGCCGTGCCAGTTGGCGATCATTGATGATGGCGGTGTAATCCGGGTTGTCAGCCAGGGTTGGGTAAAACCCCTGCACGGCCTGGCGGTAGGCTTCGACGAAAGCGCCGATGCGGTCTTGCGGCACCAGCACGTAATCCGGGGCGACACAGGTCTGTCCGGCGTTGAGGGTCTTGCCGAAGGCGATGCGCTCGGCGGCGTCCTTGAGCGGCACGTCGCGGGAGACGATGGCGGGCGACTTGCCACCCAGTTCCAGAGTGACCGGCGTGAGGTTTTCGGCGGCGGCGCGCATCACGTGCTTGCCGACGCTGGTCGAGCCGGTGAACAACAGATGATCAAACGGCAGGCGGGAAAACGCCACGCCGATGTCCGCCTCGCCGAGCACCACGCAGACCTGATCTTCCGGGAACACCCGCGCCAGCAAATCCTTGAGCAGCAGGCCGGTGGCCGGGGTCGATTCACTGAGCTTGAGCATCACCCGATTGCCCGCCGCCAGTGCGCCGACCAACGGGCCGATCGCCAGATACAACGGGTAATTCCACGGCACGATGACGCCAACCACGCCCAGCGGCTGGTAAACCACTTTCGCCGAGGCGGGCTGAAAGGCCATGCCGACCTTGCGCCGTGAGGCTTTCATCCAGCCCTTGAGATGGCGGCTGGCGTAATGAATGCCGTGCAGGCTCGGCATCAGTTCGGCGAGCAGGGTTTCGTCGGCGCTGCGATGGCTGAAATCCGTGCTGATGGCGTCGATCAAGGCCTGACGCTCGTCGCTGAGCACCTCGCGCAACGCCTTGAGCCACTGCTGACGCTGGGCGGCAGGCGGCATCGGGTTGGCTGCGTAGGCCGCTCGTTGCGCTGTGAACTGCCGATTGAGCTCTTCCAGTGGCTGTTGAAGCGTTTGCAGGTAGGCAATATCGGCAGTCATCGTAGGCTCCGGATTTATCGTAGTGACGAACTTTTTAGAGTCTATGCTCTATAAAGTCAAATGACTTCCTGGTGCAGCATTGTTTTATCCATCTCCAGATAGGTCGTAAGATGCCCGCCAACGCACTCTGAATTAAAGCTCAAGCCTATGGCCCCACGAATAAAAACCAGCGAGCGCATCGTGCAGAACAGCCTGGAGCTGTTCAATCAGCAGGGCGAGCGCAGCATCAGCACCAATCACATCGCAGCCCACATGGAGATTTCTCCGGGCAACCTGTACTACCACTTCCCCAACAAGCAGGCGATCATCGCCGTGCTGTTCAGTGAGTACGAAGCCCTGGTCGACAGTTTTCTGCGTCCGCCACAGGGCCGCGCCGCGACGGTGGAAGACAAGCGTTTCTATCTCAAGGAACTGCTGTCGGCGATGTGGCGCTACCGCTTTCTGCACCGCGATCTCGAACACCTGCTCGACAGTGATTCGGAGCTCGCCGCCCGTTACCGGCGCTTTTCCCAGCGCTGCGTGATTCAGGGCGCGGCGATTTACGAAGGCTTTGTGGCTGCCGGCATCTTGAAGATGGACCGGGTGCAAATCGAATCCCTCACGCTCAACGCCTGGATCATTCTGACGTCGTGGGTACGCTTCTTGTGCACCACTCGGGAAAACTCCAACCACCTCAGCGAGCAGGCCGTTAAACGGGGCGTGTATCAGGTGCTGGTGCTGGAAGCCGGGTTTGTCACCGATGAGGCGCGCGATCAGGTCAATGCGCTGTTCGAGGAGTTCTATGTGCCGCTGGCCCAGGCCCTCGAAGATGTGAAGTAAACCGTTCCGTTGAAACTCCACAGGAGCCCGTTATGCCGATTGCGCAGTTGATCAGCCCGCCAGAACTGGAGGCCCGCAAGGACCAGCCGGGGTTGGTGATTCTCGATTGTCGTTTTGCCCTCGAAGATCCGGATTACGGTCCGCGCAGCTACGCCGAAGGGCATATCGCCGGGGCGGTTTTTGCCGATCTTGAGCGTGACCTGAGCGGTAAAGTGGTCAAGGGCGTGACCGGGCGCCATCCACTGCCTGTGCCTGCCGCGCTGGTCGAGCGTTTGCAGGCATGGGGCATCAACGCCGACAGCGATGTCGTGCTTTACGACGATGGGCCCGGCGCCTATGCGGCGCGGGCGTGGTGGTTGCTGGCGTGGCTGGGCAAACGCGACGGCGTGTTCATCCTCGACGGCGGGCTCAAGGCCTGGCACGCGACGGGGTTGCCGCTGAGTCTGGACGCGCCGTCGGTGAGTCGCGGCAGCTTCAGTGGTCAGCCGGACATGGGCCTGCTGCTCAGCGCCGGGCAACTGCAACAGCGCCTCGGTCAGCCGGCCTTGACCCTGCTCGACGCGCGGGCCTTGCCGCGGTTCAAGGGTGAAGTGGAACCGATTGACCCGATTGCCGGGCACATTCCCGGCGCACAATGCGCGGCGTTCACTGACAACCTCGACAGCGACGGGCGCTTTCTACCGGCGGAGCAACTCAAGCAGCGCTTCGCCGCAAAACTCGGCGAGCGTTCGCCGTCGGAACTGGTGGCGTACTGCGGCTCCGGAGTGACGGCGTGTCACAACCTGTTTGCACTGTGCCTGGCGGGATATCCGTTAGGTTCCTTGTATGCCGGGTCGTGGAGTGAGTGGATCAACGAGCCGGCGCGCGGTATCGCCACCGGCGAATAGTCACTGCACAGGCCAGTGCGGGAGCCGGGTTGGTCGCGAAGACGTCGGGTCAGTCGATATCCATGTTGAATGAGCGACCGCTTTCGCGAGCAACCCCGCTCCCCCATGGGGTATGCGGCGTCTGGGGGGATTGTCGGGCACTGCGATACGCGGCGGGCCCGACGCCGTAAGCCTGTTTGAACTGTCGGCTCAAATGGCTCTGATCGGCAAAACCCAACCGTGTCGCGACTTCCACCGGCAAACAGCCGCTCTGCAACAGGGCGCGTGCGGTGGCGATGCGTTGCTGCATCAACCAGGCATGCGGCGGCATGCCGGTCGCGCGGCGGAACACCCGGGCGAAATGGAATGGCGAGAGGTTCACCGCCGCCGCCAACTCTTCCAGTGACGGTGGCGCCGCCAGTTGCGCTTGCAGACACTCCTTGGCCATGACCACCGCGCGGTGCTCCTTGCCCGGTCGGCCCGCGACCGGAACGGCGGCGTGACGCTGCAACAACAGCAACATCATCTCGCGCCACACCGTTTGCTGTTGCAGGGCGGTGGCAGGGCTTTCGAGCAACCGGTGCAGTTGGGCAAAACCGCTGACCAGATCCGCATCGCGGTACAACGTGGCGCCGAACGCCGGCAAACTCGTCGTGGACAGTTCAAGTTCATCCAGCAGCGAAACAATCTGGCCGGTATCCGGGTAGAACGCTCGATACAGCCACCCGTCGTCGGTGCCCTTGTGCCCGGTGTGCAACTCGTCCGGGTTGATCAGCACCAGCGTGCCGCTGCCGGCCAGATGCTCGGCGCCGCGATAACGGTAGCGCTGGGCACCGGCCATGATCATGCCGATCACGAAGCCGTCGTGCACATGAGGGGCGAAGCGATGATCGATGTAGCGTGCCGACAACAATTCGACTCCGGCCAGCGGCGCGGTTTGCCAGAAATGGATCGATTCGCCGTGTTCGCTCATGCGGGCACACTGGCCAGCCATTGCGGGATGCGGCGTTCGAGGTAGTAGCCGGGCTGGCGCACTGAGCCGTCGACGAATCCGACGTGTCCGCCGCGTGCCTGCAATTCAAATACGGTTGAGGCCGACAGCTCATCAGCCTGGGGCAAGCTGTGCGGGAACACGAACGGGTCGTCCGCCGCCTGAATGATCAGCGTTGGCGTGCGGATCTCAGCGAGGAAATAGCGGCTCGACGCACGCCGGTAATAATCCTCGGCATCGGTAAAACCGTGCAGCGGTGCGGTCACCCGGCCATCGAAATCCCAGAACGTGCGCATGTTTTCCAGCGACCCGAGCGCCGCGAGCGCGGCGAGGCCATCCTCGCGGCCGTCATGCTGGAACTGCCGCTGTTTGTTCTTGATGTACGCGACCATCTCGCGCATGAAATGCGCCTGATAGACCCTGGAAAAGCCCTGGCCGATCCGGTCGGCACATTGATCGAGACGAAACGGCACCGACACCGCCACCGCGCCGAGCACGCCACTGGCACTGCCGGTTTCGCCCAGGTGCTTGAGCAACACGTTGCCGCCCAGGGAATAACCGACGGCATACAACGGCGCCAACGGGCGTTTCGCCCGCAGGTGTTTGATGGCTTCAGCGAGGTCCTCGCTGGCGCCGGAATGATAGCTGCGCGGCAACAGATTGGGTTCGCCCGAACAGCCACGCCAGTTCAGCGCAACGCTGGCCCAACCCTGATCGGCCAACGCCTTCTGGATGCCCGCCACGTAAGGCGAATTGGAGGAACCGGTCAACCCATGCAGTATCAGCACCAACGGCGCAGTGGCTGTGTGCGGGCCGTGCCAGTCGAGGTCGAGAAAGTCGCCATCCTCAAGCCACAGGCGTTCGCGTTCACGTTCGATATGCACGGTTTTGCGCCACAGCGGCCCCCACAGGGTTTGCAGGTGCGGGTTGCTCAGGCCGAAGGCGGGGAGGAAGCGTTCTGAAGAAGCGGACACGATGATTCTCGATGCAGCGCGGCGGCCTCGTTCGAGGCGCACCGCTTGTTCAGGCCGGTCGGTTAACCGGCGATCTGCGCCATACGTTGCCACAACGCGTAATGCACCCGCCCGGATTTTTGCTCACGGTGCAAGCGCCAGTTGCCCGGCAGGCCGAGGATCGACGGAGCGGTTTCGCTTTCAGTGTAGATCCATGAATCAGGCGCCAGCCATTGGCGTTCTTCGAGCAGGGTACAAACCGCCGGCAGCAGATTCTGGTTGAACGGCGGGTCGAGGAATACCAGGTCGTATGCTGTTGCAGTCTGGGTTTCCAGATAACGCAGCGCATCAGCGGTCTGCACCTGGCCGTTGGTGCAGCGCAGGGTGCCGAGATGTTCTTTCAGGCTGGAGACGGCAATGTTGCTGGCATCCAGCGCCTGCCCCATGGCCGCGCCACGGGACAGGGCTTCGAGAAACAGCGCGCCGCTGCCGGCGAACGGATCGAGGACTTTGGCCCCTTCAACATAAGGCGCCAGCCAGTTGAACAGGGTTTCACGCACACGATCCGGCGTCGGGCGCAGGCCCGGCGCATCGGGGAAGCTCAGCTTGCGGCTGCGCCATTGACCGCCAATGATGCGCAACTGGTTAACGCCGTTGTGCACATTGTGTGCAGGTTTCTTGGGTGCTCGAGTCGCCATTAATGCTCCGGAACCCCGAGCGGTTGCTCGGCAGGTTTATCAGAAGGGGCCGGTAACGGCTTTTGCGGCACGGTCGGGCCAGCGCTGACGATGACCATTTTGTCCGTGCTCAGGTGTTTGTTCAGGGCGTCGCGGACTTGTTCCACGGTCAGGCTCTGGGACTGACGCATGAAGTCGTCCAGGTAGCTCAACGGCAGATTATAGAAGCCCATCGCGCCAAGTTGGCCGACTATATCGGCATTGCTCGCGGTGGACAGCGGGAAGCTGCCGGCCAGTTCGCGTTTGGCGTCATCGAGTTCTTTTTGCGTCGGTCCGGTTTTCAGGTAGTCGGCGAGCACGTCCTGCACCAGTTTCAGGGTGCCTTCGCTCATTTCCGCACGGGTCTGCAGATTGATCATGAACGTGCCACGCGCCTGCATCGGGCTGAACGCCGAATACACGCCGTAAGTCAGACCGCGTTTCTCACGCACTTCGCTCATCAGGCGTGTACCGAAACCGCCGCCACCGAGGATCTGGTTGCCCATCGACAGCGCGGCGTAATCCGGGTCGTCACGGTCGATGCCCAGTTGCGCGAGCATCAGGTTGGTCTGCTTCGACGGGAACTCGATGTGGTTGACGCTGGCTTTCGGTTCTTGTGGCTGGGCAATCTTCGCCAGCGCCGGGCCTTTCGGCAAGGCAGAAGAGACCTGATGGGCAATCGCCTCGGCTTCCGCGCGCGACAGGTCGCCGACCAGCGCGATGACGACATTGCCGGCCGCGTAAGCCCTGGCGTGGAACTCACGCAATTGCGCGAGGGTGATCTTCGGCACACTCTGCGGATTGCCGTCGCTCGAATGCGCATACGGGTGATCGCCGTACAGACGCTTCATCAGCTCCAGGCTGGCGAGTTTGCCGGGGTTCTGCTTCTGGTATTCAAAGCCGGCGAGCAACTGGTTCTTGATGCGCGCGAACGAGTCGGCGGGAAAGGTCGGTTTGCCGACCACTTCGGCGAACAGCTTCAGCGCCGGTTCACGCTTGTCAGCGGCACTCAGGCTGCGCAGAGAAGCCAGCGCCATGTCCTTGAATGCACCGTTGCCGAAATCCGCGCCCAGGCCTTCAAAACCTTGGGCGATGGCGCCGACATCCTTGCCGGCCACGCCTTCATTGAGCATCGCGTTGGTCAGCACCGCCAAGCCCGGCGCGTTACCGTCCTGACTGCTGCCGGCGGCGAAGATCAGGCGCATGTCGAACATCGGTAACTCGTGGGCTTCAACGAACAACACCTTGGCGCCTTCGGCGGTGTTCCAGGTTTGTACGTCGAGCTTGCGGCTGGCGGGAGCCTTGCCGTCGAGTTCGGCCAGCGATTGCAGCTTCTGGGTGCTCTTGGCGTTGTCCAGCGCTTCACTGGCTTTGCTGTCGGCACCTGGCGTCAGGTAGAACGCGGCAGAGCCGATCACCGCCACGGCAATCAGGCCGAGCAGCAGGCGTGGGGTTTTGCGCTCACTCATGAGTCGTCTCCAGGGGCAGGACGTGGGCGACGCTGAGACGTTCGCGGGTGAAATACAACTTGGCGGCGTTCTGGATGTCTTGTGGGGTCACGCTTTCCAGATCGGCGAGTTCGGTGTCCATCAGTTTCCACGACAGGCCGACGGTTTCCAGTTGGCCAATCGCCGTGGCCTGGCTGGTGATCGAATCACGTTCGAAGACCAGGCCGGCAATCACTTGCGCACGCACACGCTCAAGTTCTTCAGCGGACGGCGCGGTGGTTTTCAGCTGTTCCAGCAGCTTCCAAAGACCCGCTTCGGCCTGGGCCATGGTCTTTTTCTTCTGCGTGTTCGGCGTCGCCGAGAGGGTGAACAGGCTGTCGCCACGGGTATAGGCGTCGTAGCTCGATGAACCGCCGGAGACCAACTCTTCGCCGCGCTCCAGTTGCGTCGGGATACGACCGCTGTAACCGCCGTCGAGCAGGGCCGAGATCAGGCGCAGGGCGTTGACCGAGCGTTTGTCTTCAGCGGTGGCGATGCTCGGGACGTTGAAACCGAGCATCAGGCTCGGCAACTGTGTCTGTACATGCAAGGTGATCTGGCGTTCGCCGGGTTCGGCCAGTTCCAGCGGTTGTTTCGCGGGCGGCACGTCGCGCCTGGCGATCGGGCCGAAATAGCGTTGGGCGAGGGTTTTCACTTCGTCCGGGGTGACGTCGCCGACCACCACCAGCGTGGCGTTGTTCGGCACGTACCAGGACTGGTACCAGTGGCGCAGCTCTTCGACCTTCATGCGGTCGAGGTCGGCCATCCAGCCGATGGTCGGTGTGTGGTAGCCGCTGGCCGGGTAGGCCATGGCCTTGTAGCGTTCGTAGGCCTTGGACATCGGCTTGTCATCGGTGCGCAGGCGACGCTCTTCCTTGATGACTTCGATTTCCTTGGCGAACTCGTCGGCCGGCAGGCGCAGATTGGCCATGCGGTCGGCTTCCAGTTCAAAGGCCACGCCCAGGCGGTCGCGGGCCAGCACCTGGTAGTAAGCGGTGAAGTCGTCGCTGGTGAAGGCGTTTTCTTCGGCGCCCAGATCGCGCAGGATCAGCGAGGCTTCGCCGGGCCCGACTTTCTCGCTGCCCTTGAACATCATGTGCTCAAGCGCGTGGGACAAACCGGTCTGGCCCGGGGTTTCGTAGCTGGAGCCGACCTTGTACCAGACCTGCGAGACCACGACCGGTGCGCGATGGTCTTCGCGCACGACGACCTTCAGACCGTTATCGAGGGTGAATTCGTGAGTCGGTTGCGGGTCGGCCGCCAGGGCCGAAAGGGGCAGGCAGACTGTGCAAAGCAGCAGGCCTGCAGCGCGGCGGGCTAGAGCATTCATTCGTTTTTTAACCTGTTGGGCGGCCCGCTTGGTCTTAGCCTAGGCGGGCGAGGAGGTGCTAGGATACTGATCCGTTTTACCGGCGACCACGCCTATCAGGTTTCAAGACTTGATCAGGCTGAATGGGTTTACGGCGCAAAGCAGTGTTTTACCTACTAAACTCCGCGTTTTCGCCGATTTTTACCGGTTTAGACCTTCGTTAAAACGATCTTTGAGGTGCCTGTGGCGCCTCGACAAAATGTTGCGCGTGAACAAGCTGGATGAAACACAGTCTGTTCTGCATCGAATATTTATTTGCCGGGGCGCCCTTATGGCGCGTCGCTACCGTGAGATAGCCGTCCTCCATGTTTGGTTCCAACGACGACAAGAAGACCCCAGCTGCGGCTGGCGAGAAGAAAAGCCTGTTCGGATGGCTGCGTAAGAAACCGCAGGAACCCGTCGTCGAACAGCCGCCCGCGATTCCTGAACCAGCCCCTGCGCCGGCACCGGTACTAGAAGAAGAGCCGGCACCGATCGTGCTGCCGATTGCCGAACCGGTGCTGCAACCGGCGGCAGAGCCAGAACCTGAAGCCCCTGTGGCTGCCGAGTTGCCGCTGACGCCAGCGTCCGAGCCGTGGCTGACCTTGCCCGTGGCGGAAGAGCCGGTGGCATTGGTTGAAGAGGCTGCGCCACACATCACCCCGGAAATTCCTGCGCCTGCTGCGTTAGTGTCAGAGGTGACTCCGGTGCCTGAGGTTGAGCCGGTCGTCGAGCCTGCGCCGGTTGTTGCTGAGCCTGTTGCGCCGGCGTTTGTTGCTCCGGTTCCTCCGGTCGTTCAGCCGCCCGAGCCTGCACCTGTTGCGGCTACTTCAGTCGTGCCGGTTGAAGTGGTTGCCGAGACCCCTGTCGCAGCCCCACGCACCGAAGAAACCAAGGCCGGCTTCTTCGCTCGCCTCAAGCAAGGTCTGTCGAAAACCAGCGCCAGCATCGGCGAAGGCATGGCCAGTCTGTTTCTCGGCCGCAAAACCATCGACGACGATCTGCTCGATGACCTCGAAACCCGTCTGCTCACCGCTGACGTGGGTGTCGAAGCCACCACGCAGATCATCCAGCGTCTGACCCAGAAGGTCGCTCGCAAAGAGCTGGCCGATGCCGACGCGCTGTACAAATCCCTGCAGGCCGAACTGGCCGCGATGCTCAAGCCGGTCGAACAACCGCTGAAAATCGCCTCGCAGCACAAGCCGTTCGTGATTCTGGTGGTTGGCGTCAACGGCGCCGGCAAGACCACCACCATCGGCAAGCTGGCGAAGAAACTGCAGCTGGAAGGCAAGAAGGTCATGCTCGCCGCCGGTGACACCTTCCGCGCGGCCGCTGTGGAGCAATTGCAGGTCTGGGGCGAGCGCAACAAGATTCCGGTGATCGCCCAGCACACCGGCGCTGACTCGGCTTCGGTGATCTTTGACGCCGTGCAGGCTGCCAAGGCGCGCGGTATCGACGTGCTGATCGCTGACACCGCCGGTCGTCTGCACACCAAAGACAACTTGATGGAAGAACTGAAAAAGGTTCGCCGGGTGATCGGCAAGCTCGACGCCGATGCGCCGCACGAAGTGCTGCTGGTGCTCGACGCCGGTACGGGTCAGAACGCCATCAACCAGGCCAAGCAATTCAACCAGACCGTCGAACTGACCGGCCTGGCGCTGACCAAACTCGACGGCACCGCCAAGGGCGGGGTGATCTTCGCCCTGGCCAAGCAGTTCGGTCTGCCGATCCGCTACATCGGCGTCGGTGAAGGCATCGACGATTTGCGTACTTTTGAAGCCGAACCCTTTGTCCAGGCATTGTTTGCCGAGCGGGAGCGTTCATGATTCGTTTCGAACAGGTCGGTAAACGCTACCCGAACGGTCACGTCGGCTTGCATGAGCTGAGCTTTCGAGTCCGTCGTGGCGAGTTCTTGTTTGTCACCGGCCACTCCGGCGCCGGTAAATCCACCTTGTTGCGCCTGTTGCTGGCCATGGAGCGTCCGACCAGCGGCAAACTGCTGCTCGCCGGGCAAGACCTGAGCACCATCAGCAACGCGCAGATTCCGTTCCTGCGTCGGCAGATCGGCGTGGTGTTCCAGAATCACCAGTTGCTGTTTGATCGCACGGTATTCAACAACGTCGCCTTGCCGCTGCAGATTCTCGGCCTGTCCAAGGCTGAAATCGCCAAGCGTGTCGACTCGGCGCTGGAGCGTGTGGCGCTGTCGGATAAAACCGATTTGTACCCGGGCGACCTGTCCACCGGTCAGCAACAGCGCGTCGGCATCGCCCGCGCCATCGTTCACCGCCCGGCCTTGCTGCTGGCGGACGAACCGACCGGTAACCTCGACCCGCGTCTGGCGGCCGAGATCATGGGCGTGTTCGAAGACATCAACCGGCTGGGCACCAGCGTGCTGATTGCCAGTCACGACCTGGCGCTGATCGCGCGCATGCGTCACCGCATGCTGACCCTGCAACGTGGCCGATTGATCGGTGACGGGGAGGCCGGGGTATGAGTGCGACACGCAGTCCGAAGGTTTCCGAGCGCGTGGCCCCGAAGGCCGCCGATCCGCAGCCGCCGAAGAAGAAAAAACACGACGATGACGATGGCCCGGATTTCGCCACGTTATTCCATGCCTGGGTCGAAAGCCATCGCGCCAGCCTGCTCGACAGTCTGCGTCGCCTCGGCAAGCAGCCGATTGGCAGCTTCTTCACCTGCCTGGTGATGGCCGTGGCGTTAAGCTTGCCGATGGGCCTGTCGTTGTTGCTGAACAACGTCGAACGCCTTGGCGGTTCGTGGCAGCGTGCGGCGCAGATCTCGTTGTACCTGCAACTCGATGCCAGCCCGGAGCAGGGCGAATCGTTGCGTGAACAGATCAAAGGCATGCCCGGCGTAGCTGATGCTGAATATGTCGGCCGTGATCAGGCGCTGGAAGAGTTCCAGCAACAGTCCGGTCTGGGCGAAGCCCTGCGCGAACTGCCGGAGAACCCGTTGCCGGGCGTGGTGCTGGTCACTCCGAACGAAGTCGACAAGCCGACCCTGGAAGCATTAAGACAAAAACTTTCCGAGTTGCCGAAGGTACAACAGGCGCAACTTGATCTAGTCTGGGTCGAGCGTCTGGCCGCCATCCTCAAACTCGGCGATCGATTTGTCTTCGGTCTGACCGTGCTTTTGGTTTCTGCATTACTTTTGGTGATAGGCAATACCATTCGTCTTCATATTGAAAACCGCCGCACAGAGATAGAAGTGATTAAACTCGTCGGCGGCACTGACAGCTATGTGCGTCGTCCCTTCCTTTATATGGGTGCGCTGTATGGCTTTGGTGCCGGGCTGTTGTCCTGGGGTGTGTTGGCGTTCGGCCTGAACTGGTTGAACGATGCGGTGGTTGGGCTGGCCGGCTTGTACGGCAGTGATTTCGCGCTGGCCGGAGTGCCAGTAGCCGATGGTCTGTCGCTCTTGCTTGGCGCGGTGCTGTTGGGTTATATCGGTGCATGGATTGCAGTCGCACGTCATCTCAGGGAGCTGGCGCCGAAGTAGAATCTTTTTTGCGCGTGATTGGCCTTGCGGTTTTTTGGGAACTTGCTCTTGAGTTCCCGGTCAATTTTTCGCAGTGCTGAGAAGCACGAGTATGTAAGTCGGAGGTTTTTTCGTATGACCAATTCTTTGCAACCTGCGTATGCGTTGGTTCCGGGTGCGAACCTGGAAGCTTACGTGCACACCGTCAACAGCATTCCATTGCTGACGCCGGAGCAGGAGCGTGAACTGGCCGAGAGTCTCTACTATGAGCAGGATTTGGGGGCGGCTCGGCAGATGGTGCTCGCCCACCTGCGTTTTGTCGTACACATTGCCCGTAGCTATTCCGGTTACGGCCTGGCTCAGGCTGACCTGATCCAGGAAGGTAACGTCGGCCTGATGAAGGCTGTAAAACGTTTCAACCCGGAAATGGGTGTTCGACTGGTGTCGTTCGCCGTGCACTGGATCAAGGCGGAAATTCACGAGTTCATCCTGCGCAACTGGCGCATCGTGAAAGTCGCGACCACCAAGGCCCAGCGCAAGCTGTTCTTCAACCTGCGCAGCCAGAAGAAGCGTCTGGCATGGTTGAACAACGAGGAAGTCCACCGTGTGGCGGAAAGCCTCGGCGTTGAACCGCGGGAAGTGCGTGAGATGGAAAGTCGCCTGACCGGCCATGACATGGCCTTCGACCCGGCTGCTGAAGCCGACGACGACAGCGCTTTCCAGTCGCCGGCCAACTATCTGGAAGACCACCGGTACGACCCGGCGCGTCAACTGGAAGATGCTGACTGGAGCGACAATTCCAACAGCAATCTGCATGAAGCACTGGAAGTGCTGGACGAACGCAGCCGCGACATCCTCTACCAGCGCTGGCTGGCAGAAGAGAAAGCTACGCTGCACGACCTGGCGCAGAAGTACAACGTGTCGGCCGAGCGTATTCGTCAGCTCGAGAAGAGCGCGATGAACAAGCTCAAGTTGTCGATCGCTGCATAACCGGCGAGCAGGCAATAAAAAACGCCCCGATCAGCGATGATCGGGGCGTTTTTTATGCGCGTATCTTTGCTTTGGCAGCATAAGCTCCTGTGGGAGCTGGCTTGCCAGCGATGGCGTCGGGCCAGTCACGTAGATGTTTGCTGAACCACCGCTATCGCGGGCAAGCCCGCTCCCACAGGGATTTTCAGTGTCTACAAAAACAGTGACTGATCATCGAGCCCACGGCGCCCGACGCGAATCATTCAGCCCCAGCAGATAATTATCCCCACCCAACTGACTCATCTGCTGGCGAATCCACCCGGCGCGGCGCGAGACATAAGCCGTTGGATGGCTGGCACTCCATACACGTGGGTTCGGTAAAACGGCAGCAAGATAACTCGCCTGCTGGCGGGACAGTGATTTGGCGCTCACCCCAAAATGATGGCGGGCCGCCGCCTCGGCGCCGAACACTCCGTCATCCCACTCGACGCTGTTCAGGTACACCTCAAGAATCCGCTGCTTGGGCCAGAACACCTCGATCAGTGCGGTAAACCACGCCTCCAGACCTTTACGCAGATAACTACGCCCGGCCCACAGAAACAGGTTCTTCGACACCTGCTGGCTCAAGGTGCTGGCGCCGCGAATCGAGCCGCCCAGTTCGTTGTGCGCCAGTGCGGCCTGGATTGCGCTGAAGTCAAAGCCCCAATGCTCGGGAAACTTCTGGTCCTCACCGGCCATGACCGCGACTTTGAGGTCATCGGAGATCTCGTCCCACGGCTTCCACGTGCGTTGCAGGTCAATCGGTTCGCCGTCGACCCAGGATTCGATCTTGCGCTCGACCATCAGCGCCGTTCCCGGTGGCGGCACGAAGCGAAACACCAGCACCAGCAATACGCTACCGCCCGCGAACCAGAGCAGGGCCTTCATAAGACGACGGAAAATAATACGCAGCATAGAGATGGCTTGGCCGAACCGGTGGAGCGGGCCATTATACAGACCCTGCCGAACGAGTCTGACTGGAGTTCCAAATGCTGCGTGGCTTTCTGATGCTGGCCGCTTTTTTCGGTTTCACCGGGGTCGCATTGGGCGCGTTTGCCGCCCATGGCCTGAAAAACCGTCTGACGCCCGAGTATCTGGCGATTTTCCATACCGGCGTGACCTACCAATTGGTGCATACCCTGGCGCTGTTCGGCGTGGCACTGCTGGCGACTCAGATTCAGGGGCGACTGGTCACGTGGGCGGGCGTGTCGTTCACCGTGGGCATCCTGTTGTTCTCCGGCAGTCTGTACGTGCTGACCACCACCGGCATCAGCAAGCTCGGCATCATCACCCCGTTCGGTGGTCTGGCGTTTCTGATCGGCTGGCTGTGTCTGGGGCTCACCGCCTGGCGCTTGCAACCAACCGCTTGACGCTTGGTGCTGACCTTTAGGTCATGATCGGGCTAGAATGCCAGCCCCTAAAAATGATGGCGGCGTTACGCATGCGCATTCAGTTGAACGGCGAATCCCTTGAACTGCCCGACGGCGAGACCGTTGCGGCCCTGATCACTCGTCTGGAACTGACCGGACGCCGGGTGGCAGTCGAACTCAATCTGGATATCGTCCCGCGCAGCCAGCATGCCGACACCACGCTCAACGACGGCGACAACGTTGAAGTGGTTCACGCCATCGGCGGCGGCTGATTCGCTGGCCCCCACGGCCCCAGAATTCTGCAAGACCCTCACCCCTAAAGAGGATTCCCCATGAGCATCGTTCGTAGCGACAAGCCTTTCGTCCTGGCGGGTCGTACTTACCAGTCGCGTTTGCTGGTTGGTACCGGCAAGTACCGTGACATGGAAGAAACCCGTCAGGCCATCGAAGCCTCGGGTGCCGAGATTGTCACCTTCGCCGTGCGCCGCACCAACCTGGGTCAGATCGAAGGCGAACCTAATCTGCTCGACGTCCTGTCGCCGGATCGCTACACCTTCCTGCCGAACACTGCCGGTTGCTACGACGCCATCGAAGCCGTGCGCACCTGCCGCCTGGCCCGTGAGCTGCTCGACGGCCACAACCTGGTGAAGCTGGAAGTGCTGGCTGACCAGAAAACCTTGTTTCCCAACGTGATCGAAACCCTCAAGGCCGCCGAAACGCTGGTCAAGGAAGGTTTCGACGTGATGGTCTATACCAGCGATGACCCGATCATCGCCCGGCAACTGGCGGAAATCGGCTGCATCGCGGTCATGCCGCTGGCCGGCCTGATCGGTTCCGGTCTGGGTATCTGCAACCCCTACAACCTGCAGATCATCCTCGAAGAGGCCACAATTCCCGTGTTGGTCGATGCCGGTGTCGGCACCGCTTCCGACGCCACCATCGCCATGGAACTGGGCTGCGACGCGGTATTGATGAACTCCGCCATCGCTCACGCCCAGCAACCGGTGATGATGGCCCAAGCCATGCAGCACGCCATCGTCGCAGGCCGTCTGGCCTACCTCGCGGGCCGTATGCCGAAAAAACTCTATGCCAGCGCCTCTTCGCCGCTGGATGGTCTGATCAAGTAAGAGCCATTGATGACTGAATCGAACGACACGCCTATCCAGACGGAAGAAGGCGACGAGCGCCAACACCGCCGCATCAAGAGTTTCGTGATGCGCGCCGGGCGCATGACCGAAGGCCAGCAACGCGGTCTGGATCAGGGTGCGCCGCTGTACGTGCTGCCGCTGGCCGACGCGCCGGTGGACTACGATCAGGTGTTTGGCCGGTCGGCGCCGCGCTCGCTGGAGATCGGTTTCGGCATGGGCCACTCGCTGCTGGAAATGGCGGCTGCAGCACCGGATCAGGATTTCATCGGTGTTGAAGTACACCGTCCGGGTGTTGGCGCGCTGCTCAATGGCGTGCTGACCCAGGGCCTGACCAACCTGCGGGTCTACGATTGCGACGCGATCGAAGTGCTCAACCGCTGCATCGCCGATAACAGCCTCGACCGCCTGATGCTGTTCTTCCCGGACCCGTGGCACAAGAGCCGTCACCACAAGCGCCGTATCGTTCAGGCGTCGTTCGCTGAACTGGTGCGCAGCAAGTTGAAGGTCGGCGGCATTCTGCACATGGCCACCGACTGGGAACCGTATGCCGAGTACATGCTGGAAGTGATGAATGTCGCCCCGGGCTACCGCAATCTTGCCGAAGACGGTAAATGCGTACCACGCCCGGCCGAACGCCCGATCACCAAGTTTGAACGCCGCGGCGAACGTCTTGGTCATGGCGTCTGGGATCTGAAGTTCGAAAAACTGTCGTAAGCGTCACGCAATAAAAACGGTGGGAGCGAGCCTGCTCGCGAAAGCGGATGTTCATTCAACACTGATGTTGACTGACACACCGTATTCGCGAGCAGGCTCGCTCCCACAGTTGTTTTGGGGTGTTTGCGGAATCAGCGGCGGTCGGCGACGACGCCGATGAGCACCAGGACCACCAGCAGGACCGGCGCCAGGCTGTAGTTGTTGAACTGACTCAAGCCCTTGACCACCCACGGCGTGGCGTAGATCAGCGCTGCGCCGCTGCCGATCACGCACAGCAACGCCATCAGCGGCACGCGCAAGGCGCCGGCGATGCTGCCCAAGCGTTGCTCGACCCAGCCTTTGAAGTCAGCGCCAAACAGCACCAGCAGGCAGCCGACCAGCGCCAGGGCGATTTCCGAGAGGTTGCTGCGGCTCCAGCGGGAGACAGTGGCGAGCAGGTCGAGTATCAAATCCATGCGTTTTCCCTTGACTGAAGTCAGTTCAGAAATTGTTGCAGCAAGTCGTTGAGGAACAGCTGTCCGCGCTCGGTAGCCGCCAGACGTGACGGTTCGACCTGCAACAGACCGCTTTGTTCTGCCGCTGCCCGGCCTTCAGCAAGGCTTTCCAGCGACAGGCCGGTGCGTTCCGGATACAGCCGCGATTCGACGCCTGCGGTCAGGCGCAAGGCGTTCATCAGAAACTCGAACGGCATCTCGTCATTGGTCAGCGCTTTTTCGCCGGCCTGAAAGCTTTTGGCGGGGTTGAGGTAGTCCTTCGGCAGCCGCGTCTTCCAGGTGCGCAAGATGCGCCCGTCCGGGTGGCTCAGCTTGCCGTGCGCTCCCGCACCGATGCCGATGAAGTCGCCAAAACTCCAGTAATTGAGGTTATGCCGCGCCGGGCGTCCGGCCAGTGCATACGCCGACACTTCGTACTGCGCGTAACCGTGCTCGGCCAGCAGTGCCTGCCCGGCCTCTTGAATGTCCCACAGCGTGTCGTCCTCCGGCAGCACTGGCGGCTGATTCCAGAATACCGTGTTCGGCTCCAGCGTCAGCTGATACCAGGAAATGTGTGTCGGCTTCAGTTCGATGGCCTGGCGCAGATCGCTGAGGGCGTCGTCCGGCGACTGATCGGGCAAGCCGTGCATCAAGTCGAGGTTGAAGTTATCAAACCCGGCCTGCCGCGCCATGCCGGCCGCGCGCACCGCTTCGTCACCGTTGTGAATGCGCCCCAGCGCCTTGAGCTTTTCCTGCTGGAAGCTCTGGATACCAATCGACAGCCGATTGATCCCCAGCTTGCGGTACGCGACGAACTTCTCTTGCTCGAAGGTGCCCGGATTGGCTTCCAGGGTGATTTCGATGTCGTGGGCGAACGGAATGCGCTGCTCGACGCCTTCCAGCAAACGCCCAAGGGCTGCGGCGCTGAACAGGCTCGGCGTGCCGCCACCGAAAAAGATCGAACTGATTTCACGACCGTACACGGCGTGCAGATCCTGATCGAGATCGGCCAGCAGCGCATCGACGTATTCCTGCTCCGGCAGCACCGGGCTGGCGGTGTGGGAGTTGAAGTCGCAATACGGGCATTTGCGCACACACCACGGGATGTGGATGTACAGCGCCAGCGGCGGTAGCGTCGGCAGCGGCGCCCGAGGCGAAGAAGCGGCGCCGCCGACGATCAGCGACGACGCAGAAGAATCACCGGTCATTTCAAGCCCAGACGCTGGCGCAGCAGATCCATTGCTCGGGCGCGGTGGCTGATCTGGTTCTTGTCCGCCGGGCTCAGTTCGGCGCTGGACACATCGCGCTCCGGCACCCAGAACAGCGGGTCATAGCCAAAACCGTGCTCGCCGCTGGCAGCGGTCAGAATGCGCCCGTGCCACAGGCCTTCGCAGAGGATCGGCAGCGGATCGTCGGCATGTCGCACCAGCGCCAGCACGCAAACGAACTGCGCACCGCGTTCGGCTTCCGGCACGTCCTTGAGCGCATCGAGCAGTTTGGCGTTGTTTGCCGCATCGCCCTTGCCGTCGGCGTAACGTGCCGAATAGATGCCCGGCGCACCGCCGAGGAAATCAACCGCCAGACCGGAATCGTCGGCCAGCGCCGGCAGCCCGCAAATGCGCGCGGCGTTGCGCGCTTTGAGGATCGCGTTCTCGACGAAGGACAGACCGGTTTCTTCCGGCTCGACCTTGCTCCACTCGCCAATCGAGCGCAGTTGCACCGATTCGCCGAGCATGGCCTGGAGTTCTTTGAGTTTGCCGGCGTTATGGCTGGCCAGTACGAGCTGCTTGATGTTCATCATTCGCCGGGAAAGAGTTCTTGGTTGAAATTGATGATGTTGATCTTGTCGCCATGCTGCACCTTGATTTCAAAGGTGCGGGTTTCCTGTTGCTCCACCGGATACTGGGCGATGTAGTAGATCGCGCCCTGTTCGGTGATCTGGCGAAATTTCAGCGGCACGCTGTTGCTGGTCAGGTCTTTGACCGTGCCGGTGACGTTGGCGATCAACGGTTTGCCATCCTTGATCACCGAAACATTGATTACGCCCTGGTTCTTGCTGCGAGTAAGCTCGGCAGCCTTGGCGATGTCCGGTTGCAGGTACGTCGAGTTGAAAGTGTTGTAGTGCACCGTCACGTCGCCGAAGGTTTCCTTGCGTTCACCCTTGATGACGTCGGCCGCCAGGGCGCTGGCGCTCAGGCAAGCAGTCAGTAACAACATCGCTAAACGAACCATGATCGTGCTCCTCGAAATGCCGGAATTCAGACCGCGACTTTGTGGTCTGCAAGCTGCGGGCTGCTGACGCGGTAGATACCGATCTCACCCAACAGATTAGGCCATAGCTTACTGGCCCACCCGTGCCGGTGCTGTTGATCCACGGCAAGCCGATCAATGACCTTCGCATCACGTTCGCGGCAAAGTTCTTCAAAGTCTTCGAAGGTGCAGAAGTGGATGTTCGGCGTGTTGTACCAGGTATACGGCAGGAACTCGGAGACCGGCATGCGTCCCTTGCTCGCCAGATACCAGCGGCAGCGCCAGTGGCCGAAATTCGGGAAGGTAATGATGCACTGACGGCCGACGCGGAGCATTTCGTCGAGGATCTTGTCCGGGTAGTGCACGGCTTGCAGGGCCTGGGTCATGACGACGATGTCGAAACTGTTGCTGGCGAAGTTGCCCAGCCCCTTGTCCAGATCCTGCTCGATGACGTTGACGCCTTTGGCCACGCACTCGGCAATGTTGTCGGCGTCGTTTTCCAGGCCATAACCGGTGACGTTCTTGTTGTCGCGCAGCCAGGTCAGCAACTCGCCGTCACCGCAACCGAGGTCGAGGACGCGGCTGCCGGCGGGTATCCATTCCTGGATGATTTCCAGATCAGCTCTCATGGCTTTCTCACAACGTGATGCGGTTCATGTAATTGCCGAACGCCTGCAAGTAGCGAGGGATCGGAATCAGGAAGGCGTCGTGGCCCTGCGGCGCGTCGATCTCCAGATAGCTGACGTCCTTGCGCGCCGCCATCAGCGCGTCCACCAGCTCGCGCGAACGCGCCGGGGAGAAGCGCCAGTCGGTGGTGAACGACATCACACAGAACTTGGCCGTGGCATTTTCAAAGGTTTTCGCCAGGTTATCGTCGAAGTTCGCCGCCGGATCGAAGTAGTCCAGTGCCTTGGTCATCAATAGATAAGTGTTGGCGTCGAAGCGTCCGGAGAACTCTTCGCCCTGATAACGCAGGTAGCTTTCGACCTGGAACTCGACGCTGTGGAAGTCGTAGTTGAGCTTCTCGCTCTTGAGGCCGCGACCGAATTTTTCGCCCATGGAATCGTCGGACAGGTAAGTGATGTGCCCGACCATGCGCGCCAGCATCAAGCCGCGCTTGGGGATCACGCCTGCTTCCTGGAACGAACCGCCGTGGAACTCCGGGTCCGTCAGGATCGCCTGACGCGCGACCTCGTTGAAGGCGATGTTCTGCGCCGACAGCTTCGGTGCCGAGGCGATGGCCAGACAGTGACGCACGCGATCCGGATAAGTGATGGTCCATTGCAACGCTTGCATGCCGCCGAGGCTGCCGCCAATCACTGCCGCGAACTGGCCGATGCCGAGCAAGTCGGCGAGACGTGCCTGGCTGTGCACCCAGTCTTCCACGGTGAGCACCGGGAAGTCGGCGCCGAACGGTTTGCCAGTGTCGGGGTTGATGCTGCTCGGGCCGGTGGAGCCATTGCAGCCGCCAAGGTTGTTCAGGCTGACCACGAAGAATCTGTTGGTGTCGATGGGCTTGCCGGGGCCGATGCAGCTGTCCCACCAGCCGGGCTTGCGGTCGTCGACGCTGTGATAGCCGGCAGCGTGATGGTGGCCGGACAAGGCGTGGCAAATCAGCACGGCGTTGCTCGCCTGCGCGTTCAGCGTGCCGTAGGTTTCGTAGATCAGGTCATAGGCGGCCAGCGAACGGCCACAGGCCAGCGCCAGCGGTTCGCTGAAGTGCGCGGTTTGCGGCGTCACCAGACCAACAGAATCGGGGGGAAAGGCAGTTGGCATCGACCCTGCTCTCGTTGAAATGAGGCGTAAGTCTAAAGACCGGTGGGGTTAGCGGCAAGCGGCCCTCACCCTAGCCCTCTCCCAGAGGTAGAGGGGACTGACCGAGGTGTTCTTTTTAACTACGCCGACCTGATATATCCGGCTGAATTCAGGTCTTGAAAGTCACCCAAATCGGCTCCCTCTCCAGGGGGAGAGGGCTGGGGTGAGGGGGACAGACGCCGCAAAACTCAAGACAAGCGCCCAACCAACCCCGGCAAATCCGGCAACTTCTTCGGCGAGCAAATCTTCACCCGCTTCTGCCGGTTCAGCTCGCCACTGAGCAAACTGACCTGGCTCTTGGAAACCCCAAACGCCTTGGCCAGAAAGCCCATCAGATACGCATTGGCCTTGCCCTCGACCGGCGGCGCTGTCAGGCGGATCTTCAGGCGATCACCGTGCAGCCCGGCGAAGTCATCGCTGCGGGCTGCCGGTTGCAGGTGACATTCGAGGATCAAGTCGTCACCGTCCCATCGAAACCAGCTCACATCAGCAGACGGAGGATTTCCGGCATCATCGTCATCGCCGCCAGATTGTTGATCACCAGCATGTCGATCAGCTTCAGCGCGAGGAAGGCGAAGATCGGCGACAAGTCCAGACCGCCCATGCTTGGCAGGAAGCGGCGGAACGGTGCCAGTGCCGGCTCGCAGATCTGGTTGACCAGTTCAGCGCCCGGGTTGTGGCTGCCCGGTGCAACCCACGAAAGGATCACGCTGATGATCAGGGCGAAGAAGAAAATCTTCAGGAACAGCGCGGTCACGCCGATCAGCGACCAGATCAACAGTTGCAGCGGATTGCCGGTGGTGCCGTAGGTCAGCAGCAGGGTCAGCGCCATCAGTGCCAGTTGCACCAGAATCGCCAGCACCAGCGACGACATGTCGAGGCCGAACAGGCTCGGGATGATCCGGCGCAGTGGCTTGAGCAGCGGCTGGGTCGCTTTGACGATGAACTGGCACAGCGGGTTGTAGAAGTTCGCCCGCACCAGTTGCAGGACGAAGCGCAGCAGCACGATCAGCAGGTACAGACTGCCGAGGGTTTGCAGCACGTAAACCGCTGCGGTGTTCAATCCAATCATGTAAGGCTCCTTATTTGCCCAGTTGTTCGGCCATTTCGGCCGAGCGGTGCGCGGCGGCGCCGAGTGCGGTTTCGACCAGGGCTTCGAAGCCATTGGCCTGGAATGATTTGATCGCGGCTTCGGTGGTGCCGTTTGGCGAAGTGACGCGACGACGCAGTTCGGCAGCATCGACGTCGCTGGAGACGGCCATGTGTGCGGCGCCCAGCGCGGTCCGCAAGGTCAGTTGTTCGGCGATGTCTTTCGGCAGGCCGAGTTTGACGCCGGCGGCGGTCATGGCTTCGATCAGCAGGAAGAAGTACGCCGGGCCGGAACCGGACACAGCGGTCACGGCGTCCAGTTGCTGTTCTTCATTCAGCCACAGGGCGATACCGACGGCGGACAGCAGCTCTTCGGCTTGCTGGCGCTGCTCGGCGGTCACGTCCGGGGTCGCGTACAAACCGCTGACGCCCTGACGCAGCAGCGCCGGAGTGTTCGGCATGCAGCGCACGATCGGCTGCTCGCCGAGCCACGCAGTCATGCTCGCGCAAGTGATGCCCGCGGCGATGGAAACCACCAGTTGATTCGGCTTCAGGCTCGGGCGAATCGCCTCGCACACGGCTTTCATCGCCTGCGGCTTGACCGCCAGCACGATCACATCGACGCCGTCGATGGCCTGGGCGTTGTCAGCGAAGGTTTCGATGCCGTGTTCGGCACTGACCTTGGCGCGGGTTTCTTTACCGGGGTCGCTGGCGCGGATCTGCGCCGCTTCCAGACCCTTGGCGCGCAGGCCGCCGATCAGGCTGGCCGCCATGTTGCCCGCACCGATAAACGCAATACGTGTGTTGCTCATGTGTGGTCCTTATCTGGAAACGTTCAGGATTGGGAATAGTCGCGCGCGCCAAACAGGGCCGTACCGATACGCACCCAAGTGGCGCCTTGGGCAATGGCCGACTCGAGGTCGTGGCTCATGCCCATGGAAAGTGTGTCGAGCGGCAGTTCGAGGCTCGCCTGCAATTTCTGCACGGCGGCGAAGGCCGCGTCCTGCTCGGCACGATCTTCGGTTGGCTCGGGAATCGCCATCAGCCCGCGCAGTTTCAGTCGTGGCAAAGCGCTGATGGCCTTGGCCAATGCCGGCAGGTCAGCCGGTGTGCAGCCGGATTTGCTGGCCTCGCCGCTGACGTTTACCTGAATGCAGATGTTCAGCGGCGGCAGTTCGGCCGGGCGCTGTTCGGACAGACGTTGAGCGATTTTCAGGCGATCCACGGAGTGCACCCAGTCGAAATGCTCGGCAATGGCACGAGTCTTGTTCGATTGAATGGGGCCGATGAAGTGCCAGATCAAGGGCAGGTCGGCCAGTTCGAGCTGTTTGCCCAGGGCTTCCTGCAGGTAGTTCTCGCCAAAGTCGCGCAGGCCGGCGGCATACGCTTCGCGCAGTGCCTGGGCAGGTTTGGTTTTGCTCACGGCGAGCAACTGAATACTGTTTTCGTCGCGGTTCGCAGCTTTGGCTGCTGCCTGGATGCGCGAACCAACCTGAAGAATGTTGTCTGCTATCGTGGACATCAAGAGGCGCCGGCGGTCTGAAGGTTCGCGGCATTCTACTGGAATTGAGGAGCGCTATGGATATCACTGAACTGCTGGCCTTCAGCGCCAAACAGGGAGCTTCCGACCTGCACCTGTCCGCCGGTCTGCCGCCGATGATTCGTGTGGATGGCGATGTGCGACGGATCAATCTGCCGCCGCTGGATCACAAGCAAGTGCACGAACTGATCTACGACATCATGAACGACACCCAGCGGGTCGACTTCGAGAAACATCTGGAAACCGACTTTTCCTTCGAAGTCCCCGGTGTCGCGCGCTTTCGGGTCAACGCCTTCAACCAGAACCGTGGTGCCGGTGCGGTGTTTCGTACCATCCCGTCGAAAGTGCTGAGCATGGAAGACCTCGGCATGGGCGATGTCTTTCGCAAGATTACCGATGCGCCGCGCGGGCTGGTCCTGGTCACCGGGCCGACCGGTTCCGGCAAGTCGACCACGCTGGCGGCGATGATCGATTACCTCAACACCCATCGCCATCACCACATTCTGACCATCGAAGACCCCATCGAATTCGTCCACGAATCGCGCAAATGCCTGATCAATCAGCGTGAAGTCCATCGCGATACCCGCAGTTTCGCCACCGCACTGCGATCGGCGTTGCGCGAAGACCCGGACGTGATCCTGGTGGGTGAAATGCGCGATCTGGAAACCATTCGCCTGGCCCTGACCGCTGCCGAGACCGGGCACTTGGTGTTCGGCACGCTGCACACCACTTCGGCGGCGAAAACCATTGACCGCGTGGTCGACGTGTTCCCCGGTGACGAGAAGTCGATGGTGCGTTCGATGCTGTCGGAGTCGTTGCTGGCAGTGGTGTCGCAGACGCTGATCAAGAAGACCGGCGGCGGGCGGGTGGCCGCGCACGAGATCATGTTGGGCACGTCGGCGATCCGTAACCTGATCCGTGAGGACAAGGTGGCGCAGATGTATTCAGCGATTCAGACCGGTGGGTCGTTGGGGATGCAGACACTGGACATGTGCCTGAAGGAGCTGGTGACCAAGGGCTTGATCAGCCGCGAGCATGCGCGGGAGAAGGCGCGTACACCGGATAATTTCTGAGGGGGCGTTGTGTTGCGATTAACGGCCCCTTCGCGAGCAAGCCCGCTCCCACAGGGGATTGTGTGGGAGCGGGCTTGCTCGCGAAGGCTTCAGTGCTGGCGATGCAGCCTGAGGATCAGTCAGCTCAACGCTGAACCACGCGCATCTGGCTCTGTTCTTTGGGCAACACACGCTTGGCAACAACGTAATGCTGTTTCCAGTAGGGCTTGTTCAGCGTGTCGATGCTCACCGCTTTGCCACGACGCGGGGCGTGGATGAAGCGGTCGTTGCCCAGGTAGATGGCAACGTGGTTGACCCGACGGCTCTTGATGTTGAAGAAAATCAGGTCGCCCGGTTTCAGGTCCTTGCGCTCGACTTTCTCGCCGTGACCGCTGGCCATGGCGTTCGAAGTGCGTGGCAGGTCGAAGGTGGCGTCGTTGAACGCGTATTTCACCAGACCGCTGCAATCGAAACCTTTACTTGGGCTGCTGCCGCCCCAACGATAAGGCGTACCGAGGACGTTCACCGCACGGCTGAGGACGTTGCTGCTTTCCTTGCTCGCCATCGGTGGCACCAGCTTGCTGTGGCCCTTGCTGCTCAGCGTGGTGGTTTTGCTTTTGCTGCTTTTGCTCGATGGAGCCGAAGCATGGGATTTAGGGGTAAAGCCGTTAACGTTAGGAAGACGTTGCTCACGATTGGTGGCGTGGGCGGCCAGTGGCATTAACAGGCAGATGGTTAGCCATGTCTTGAAAAATGGTCGCATTAGGCGTGGCTCTTCAGTGATAGCGCGCAACTTTATAACAGAGTTTTTTTTCATTCCGAGGCCGTTGGTCGATTCACTTGGCTGCCAACGGAACCAAATAAGCGGCAAATGGACGCAATTGTCGGACACAAGTCAGGTGTTATAAGGCTTTGACGGTAGCAACGGTAACATTTGCCATACGTCGGCTACCTGTAAAAAAGTCACAAAGAATTCAAGAATATTTATCTATCGAGTGATTCGAGGTCTTCATGAACCCCTATCGACAATTTGTTGAACAGCAGGATACGCACAGCAAGATCATCGGCTACCTGCTGTGGATTTTTGGCTTTACCGGTGCTCATCGCTTCTATTACGGCAAACCGGTGACCGGAACGATCTGGTTTTTCACCTTCGGTTTGCTGGGCATTGGCTGGTTGATCGACGTGTTCCTGATCCCGGCAATGGATCGCGAGGCGGACCTGCGTTTTAACGCCGGGCCTCTCGAATACAACGTAGCGTGGATTCTGCTGACGTTTCTGGGGGTGTTCGGCGTACACCGTATGTATCAGGGCAAGTGGATCAGCGGACTGCTGTATCTGCTGACGGGCGGGTTGTTCTTTCTTGGCGTGCTGTATGACTTCTGGACGCTGAACGATCAGGTGTCGTTGCGCAACGCCCAGAACAGAGGTGCTTTCCAGTAAGTCTTCGCGAGCAAGCCCGCTCCCACAGGATTCGCGGTGATCCTTGTGGGCGCGGGCTTGCTCGCGAATGCAGGCGACGGGGTATCAAGCCTGGTGGCTGATCCGCCCATCCACCAAGGTGTAGCGAACCACACCCGGCAGACTGTGCCCGATGAACGGGCAGTTCTCACCCTTCGACAGCCAGTTCTCACCCGCCACCGTCGAAGCCTTCGGATCGAACAGGACGATATCCGCCGCACCGCCCACCGCCAGTTTGCCCGCCGGCAGGCGCAGCGCCTCAGCCGGGCCTGCACTCAGGCGCGCAAGCAGAGTTGGCAGATCCAGTAACCCGTCCTCAACCAGCGTCATCGCCAATGGCAGCAGCAGTTCAACGCTGCTGATGCCCGGCTCGGTTGCGCCGAACGGTGCCAGTTTGGCGTCGCGTTCATGCGGCTGGTGATGGCTGGAAATCGCCGAAACCACGCCGGACTTCACCGCTTCGCGCAGGCCGTCGCGATCTGCACGGGTGCGCAGCGGTGGTTGCACGTGATAGAGGCTGCTGAAGTCGATCAGCGCATCGTCAGTCAGAATCAGCTGATACAACGCGACATCCGCCGTCACCTTCAAACCTCGGGCCTGAGCCTGAGCAATCAGGGCAACGCCGCGCGCGCTGGTCAACTGGCTGAAGTGGGCGCGCACGCCGGTCTGTTCGACCAGCAACAGATCCCGGGCCAATGCCACGGTTTCAGCGGTTTCCGGAATGCCCGGCAGACCAAGGAAACTGGCGACAGCACCTTCATGAGCCAGGCCACCTTCGGCCAGATCATGATCCTGCGAGTTGAAAATCACCGTCAGGTCGAAAGTCGCCGCGTATTCCAGCGCCCGGCACAGCGTGCGAGTGTTGCGGAAGCTTTCCAGACCGTTGCCGAACGCCACGCAACCCGCGTCGCGCAGCGCCACCAGTTCCGCCAGTTGCTCTCCGTCCAGACCTTTGCTCAGCGCGCCAATCGGGAACACCTTGGTGTTGCCGGCTTCGCGGGCGCGGTCGAGGATCAGTTCGGCGACGGCAGAGGTGTCGAGCACCGGTTTGGTTTTCGGTGGGCAGCACAGGCTGGTCACGCCGCCGGCAGCCGCTGCACGGGTTTCGCTGATGATCGAGCCTTTGCGGCTGTAACCCGGCTCGCGCAGGGCGACGTTCAGATCAACGAGGCCAGGCGCGGCGACAAGGCCTTGGGCATCAATGGTTTCCACTGCGCTGAAACCGGCCGGGGCCGCGCCGAGGGCGACGATCTTGCAGGCTTCAACGTGAATGTCGGTGACTTGATCCAGGCCGCTGCTTGGATCGATGACGCGTGCGCCGAGAATGCTGAGCTTCACTGGGCGTTCTCCTGCTCGAATTGACGCTGTGCGGTTTGCCCGCTCATGGCCATGGACAGCACGGCCATACGAATCGCGATGCCGTAGGTCACCTGGTTGAGGATCACCGAGTGCGGGCCGTCGGCCACCGCTGACTCGATTTCCACGCCCCGGTTGATCGGCCCCGGGTGCATGACGATGCAATCCGGTTTGGCCCCGGCCAGACGCGCGGTGGTCAGGCCGAACAAGCGATAGAACTCGCCCTCGCTCGGCAGCAGGCCACCGGTCATGCGTTCACGCTGCAGGCGCAGCATGATGACCACGTCGACGTCTTTCAGGCCCTCGGTCATGTCGGTGTAAACCTTCACGCCGTATTGCTCGATGCCGATCGGCAGCAGGGTTTTCGGCGCGATCACGCGGATGTCCGGGCAACCGAGGGTTTTCAGCGCGAGCATGTTCGAGCGTGCGACCCGCGAGTGCAGGATGTCGCCGACGATGGCCACCGAGAGGTTTTCGAAACCGCCCTTGTGTCGACGGATGGTGAGCATGTCGAGCATGCCCTGCGTCGGGTGCGCGTGCCGGCCGTCACCGCCGTTGATGATCGCCACTTGCGGGCAGACATGTTCGGCGATGAAGTGCGCGGCGCCGGAATCACCGTGGCGCACGACGAACATGTCGGCCGCCATGGCTTCGAGGTTGCGCAGGGTGTCGAGCAGGGTTTCACCTTTACTCGCCGACGAGGTCGACACGTTCAGGGTGATCACGTCCGCCGACAGCCGCTGGGCCGCGAGTTCGAAGGTGGTGCGGGTGCGTGTCGAGTTCTCGAAGAACACGTTGCACACGGTCTTGCCGCGCAGCAACGGGACCTTCTTCACCGCCCGGGCACCGACTTCGAGGAACGAGTCGGCAGTGTCGAGGATTTCCGTCAGCAACTCGTGGCGCAGGCCGTCGAGCGAGAGGAAGTGGCGCAGCTGGCCCTGATCATTGAGCTGCAGCGGGCGCTTGGTATCTAGAGGCGTCATCGCGAGGGGGACTCTCAATAGGGCGGATTAAAGGTTGAAGTCTTGCAGTTCGAGCGTCAGCGGCTCGGGGCCGGACAGCTTCACCCGTTCATGGGCAGCCAGCGACAAGGTCGCCCCGACCACGTTCGGGCGGATCGGCAGCTCGCCGGCATCCAGGTCCAGCAGGCAGACCAGGGTCACGCTGGCCGGGCGGCCGTAATCGAACAATTCGTTCATGGCGGCGCGGATGGTGCGGCCGCTCATCAACACGTCGTCGATCAGCACCAGATGCTGGCCTTCGATCTCGAAGGGCAGGGCGGACGGGCGCACTTGCGGGTGCAGGCCGTTCTGGCTGAAGTCGTCGCGGTAGAAGGACACGTCCAGTGTGCCCAGTGGCGCATCGCTGCCCAGTTCCTTGAGCAGAGCCTGCGCGACCCAGATGCCGCCGGTGCGGATGCCGATGTAACGCGGTTCAGTGATTTCACGCTGGGCAAGGTGCGCCTTGAGGCGGGTTGCCATCTGGCTGATCAGATCGGCGGGATTTGGCAGGCTCATGGTTGCTCCTTGTTGGGGGCGAGTCGGGTCCTTGGACGCGACTCGGTTTTTCACTCAAAAGAAAAGCGCCGAAGCGCTTGTCAGGATTCAAACAATGCTGTGTTTTCATCGAGCCAGCCCTGCAACAGCAGAGCGGCGGCGATGGCGTCCACCGGGTTGTCGCGGTAACTGCCTTTCTGGCCACCACGGGCCAGACGCTCGCCCTTGGCCTCAAACGTGGTCAGGCGTTCGTCGTGGGTATAGAAGGGCAGGTTGAAGCGGCCATTGAGGCGGCGGGCGAATTTTTCCGCGCGCACACACATGTCGCTCGGCGTGCCGTCCATGTTCAGCGGCAGACCGACGACGACGGCGTCAGGTTTCCATTCCTTTATGAGTGCTTCGACCTGGTTCCAGTCCGGCACGCCGTTCTGTGCCTTCAAGGTGCACAGCTCGCGAGCCTGGCCGGTGATCACCTGACCGACGGCAACGCCGATCTGCTTGGTGCCGTAGTCGAAGCCGAGAATCAGGCGCAGGGCCATCAGGCGTGACCTGCCTGGCTGGTCAGCAGGCTGAGGTTGATCCCCAGATGCCTGGCCGCCGCTTCGAGGCGCAGCTCGCTGCTGGTGTTGAAGAGGATGTCGGCGTCATACGGGCAGGTCAGCCAGGCGTTGTCGGCCAGTTCGGCTTCCAGTTGCCCGGCTTCCCAACCGGCATAACCGAGAGCGATCAGGCTTTTCGCCGGGCCGACGCCGTCAGCGATGGCGAACAGCACATCCTGCGAGGTCGACAGGGCCAGATCGCCGTCCAGTTGCGCGGTGGCCTGGAAGGTCTGCCCCGCCGGGTGCAGGACAAAACCGCGATCGGTCTGCACCGGCCCGCCGATAAAAATCGGCACGTGCTGGCACAGTGCTGGCGGGTCAATGTCCGGGCGCAGTTGCTCCAGAATGTCGGCCAGATTCAGCTCTTGCGGTCGGTTGACCACAATCCCCATCGCCCCATTGGCCGTGTGCTCGACGATGTAGGTCAAGGTGTGGGCAAAGTTCGGGTCGGCCATGTGGGGCATGGCGATCAGGAATTGATGCTTGAGGTAGCTGGGGCTGACGTTTTTCATGTGCGCTAGTGTGGCGTTCGGGGGGCGAACTGACAAGCTGGAGATACTGACAACATCACAGTCCCCTTGTGGGAGCGGTCTATGGTGTATTCAATTGCTCGAGAGCTTGTCGCCGCGAGCAAATTTCCAGGTACGAATGATTTCCAGACGGTCGATATCCGACAAATCCCCGGTAAACGGCGCAAACGGCGCCGCCAGTCGGACAATGCGCTGCGCCGCCTGATCCAGCAGCGGCTGGCCGGACGATTCCAGCACCAGCACTTCATACAGCGAACCGTCGCGGTTGATCGAAACCATCAGGCGCAGATTGCCGTAGATCTGCTTGCGCCGTGCTTCTTCGGGGTAATTGAGGTTGCCGATGCGCTCGACCTTTTTGCGCCAGTCGTCCTTGTACCAGGCACCCTTGTCGCGCATGGTCGACGCCGCGCTCAAGCGGTGGATGCGCGGGCGCTTGGCGTACAGCTGTTGTTCCTTGGCCAGTTCGGCTTCGAGGCTGGCGATGTCGCTGGACAGCTGTGAGCTGTCGAACTCTGGCGCGTCGACTGTCGGTTTGACTTCGGTTTTGCTTTCTTCTTTCTTGGTCGGCGCTTTTTTCGGCTTCGGCGCAACCGTAGTCACCGCTGCCTTGGGCGCGGCTTCCTGCACTTGCGGCTTGGCGGCCGGTGGCGGGGTGACTTTCTTGACCTGATTGTCCTGGAACGGTGCCACCTCAGTGGTCTTGGGGATCGCCTTCTTGTCCAGCGTGCCGCTGCCTTCCTGATGCTCTTGCGCGAGGAAATCAGCCTTCTGCGGCTTCTTTTCGCTCTTGAAGGTAGCGAGGGTGATTTCCAGGGTTTTGCTGATTTGCTTGGGCTCGACCATCGTGAAGCCGACGCCGAGCAGCAGCGCCAAATGGATCAGCGCCGCGAGAAACAGGGTAAATCCGAGGCGATCGGCCGGGCGCACGCCACGGTGGGCGAGTTCAGCGGGCAGATCGGACGGGAGGGTCATGACAGAAAAACCAACATCGCGTTTTTAAAGGCACGGCATGATAACGCAATGTTGGTTTTTAGCTGCAAGCTTGAAGCGGCAAGCGACAAGCTGCAGAGAAGCAGCTGCAAGCTTCGAGTTGCAAGCTGCAAGTAAAAGCTTGTAGCTCATGGCTTGCGGCTTGTAGCTTGCCGTCAGGCTTGCAGCTTCTTGGCGATGGCATCCATTAGCATGCCGCCGATGTCAGTGCCGAAAGCGTTGTCGATTTCACGAATGCAGGTCGGGCTGGTGACGTTGATCTCGGTCAGGTGCTCACCGATCACGTCCAGACCCACGAACAGCAGGCCTTTCTCACGCAGTGTCGGGCCGACCTGAGCGGCGATCCAGCGATCCTTGTCGGTCAGCGGACGCGCTTCACCACGGCCACCGGCGGCGAGGTTGCCACGGGTTTCGCCCTGCGCCGGAATCCGCGCCAGGCAGTAATCCACCGGCTCGCCGTCGATCATCAGGATGCGTTTGTCGCCGTCCTTGATCGCTGGCAGGTAGGCCTGGCCCATGATCTGCTGGCCACCGAGCGCGGTCAGGGTTTCCAGGATCACCGACAGGTTCGGGTCGCCCGCGCGGTGGCGGAAGATCGAGGTCCCGCCCATGCCGTCCAGCGGCTTGAGGATCACGTCGCCGTGTTTTGCAGCGAATTCACGCAGCACGTCGGCGCGACGGCTGACGATGGTCGGCGGCGTGCACTGCGGGAACAGCGTGGCGAACAGCTTTTCATTGCAGTCGCGCAGGCTTTGCGGCTTGTTCACCACCAGCACGCCAGCGGTTTCGGCCTGCTCGAGCAGGTAGGTGGAGTAGACGAACTCCATGTCGAACGGCGGATCCTTGCGCATCAGGATCACGTCCAGATCGCTCAGCAGGTTGTCCTGCTCGGCGTCCAGTTCGAACCATTTTTCCGGGTTGGCGAAGACTTTCAGCGGCTTCATGCGCGCCCGTGCCTGACCTTCACCCTGATACAGGTCGCGCTGTTCCATATAGAACAGTTCCCAGCCGCGCTTCTGCGCGGCCAGCAGCATGGCCAGCGAGCTGTCCTTTTTATAGGAGATGCTGGCGATAGGGTCCATGACAATCCCGACGCGAACGCTCATTGGGTTTTCCTCGAAAATTGGCTACCGGATCGGTATTGAAAAAGTGCCGCCAGAGTGGCGCCGGGCGGGTTTTCGGTCAAGGAAAAACCCGTCGATAGATTGCATCTGGAGACTGTGCTAAAAAGGCTGTCATGCCGTGCTGGCCCTTGAACATCAAGGGTTTCGAGCATTTGATAATCGCAAAACGGACAAATTGATTCGCAAAGGCGACGGTAGAACCCTCTTATGGAACAGCAGTCCAGCGCCTTGAAGGTCATGGTGATCGACGACTCGAAAACGATTCGTCGAACAGCCGAAACGTTGTTGAAAAATGTGGGTTGCGAAGTCATCACGGCGATTGACGGTTTCGACGCGCTGGCGAAGATCGCCGACAACCACCCCGGAATCATTTTTGTCGACATCATGATGCCGCGTCTGGATGGTTATCAGACCTGCGCTTTAATCAAGAACAACAGCGCGTTCAAGGCCACGCCGGTGATCATGCTGTCGTCCAAGGACGGGCTGTTCGACAAGGCCAAGGGGCGCATTGTCGGATCTGATCAATTTTTGACCAAGCCTTTCAGCAAGGAAGAACTGCTCAATGCGATTCAGGCCCATGTTCCGGGCTTTGCCGCCGTTTTGCCGCAGTAAGACACGTACAGTGACCCTCGGCCAGCGGGCCGGGAGTCGACAAGAAAAATGGGGAAAACCATGGCACGTATCCTGATCGTCGATGATTCGCCGACTGAAATGTACAAATTGACCGGCATGCTCGAAAAGCACGGCCATGAAGTGCTGAAGGCCGAAAACGGCGCCGATGGCGTGGCCCTGGCCCGTCAGGAAAAACCCGATGCCGTGCTGATGGACATCGTCATGCCCGGCCTCAACGGTTTTCAGGCGACCCGCCAGTTGACCAAGGATGCCGACACCAGTCACATCCCGGTGATCATCATCACCACCAAGGATCAGGAAACCGACAAGGTCTGGGGCACCCGTCAGGGCGCCAAGGACTACCTGACCAAACCGGTCGACGAAGACACCCTGATCAAAACCTTGAACAACGTGCTCAAAGGCTGACCGCGCGACCATGAGCGAATCGCTGACCGCATTCGAACTGCTCTGGCAAATCGACCAGCGCTGCCGCTTGCTGGCGGCGGACCTGCCGTCGCAACCGGCGCGTCAGGATCGCTGGAGCGGTATCGGTTTTCGCCTTGGCGAACACTGGTACGTCGCGCCGATGGGGGAAGTCAGCGAAGTGCTGCACGAACCGCGCTTCACTCAGTTGCCCGGGGTCAAGCCATGGGTCAAGGGTGTGGCTAACCTGCGCGGGCGGCTGCTGCCGATCATGGATCTGTGCGGGTTCTTCGGCCACGAGTTATCGCCGCTGCGCAAACAGCGGCGGGTGCTGGTGGTCGAGCATGGCGAGGTGTTTGCCGGGTTGATGGTCGATGAAGTCATCGGCTTGCAGCATTTCGAGCAGGACAGCTTCGAACCGTTGTCGCTCAGCAAGCGCCAGGGGTCGAAGGCCGAGTTCGTCAAAGGCTATTTCCGCCGTGAGCAGAACTGGCGGGTGTTCAGCCTGTTTGCACTGGCCAAATCCCCGGTGTTCATGAGCGTCGCAATTTAGTCGAAACAACACAAATCCCCTGTGGGAGCGGGCTTGCTCGCGAATACGGTCTGACATTCAGGGTTGGTGCTGGCTGACCCACCGCATTCGCGAGCAAGCCCGCTCCCACATTGGGCCGTGGCAGGTTTCATAGGCGAGAACCGATGACAAAAGCAAAAACAGGCAAGCCGGCGGAAGGATCGCGCAGTCGCTCGCAGATCATCGTGCTGTTTATCGCACT
The DNA here is from genome assembly GCF_963970475.1 of Pseudomonas sp. EA_5y_Pfl2_R50. Lineage (NCBI taxonomy): Bacteria > Pseudomonadati > Pseudomonadota > Gammaproteobacteria > Pseudomonadales > Pseudomonadaceae > Pseudomonas > Pseudomonas sp. EA_5y_Pfl2_R50. Next base: position 202,128 of record NZ_CAXAPT010000006.1, read on the forward strand.
GATCGTGTTCATCATGCTGCTGTTCGCCAACTTCGCGTATCTCAACACCCAGGCGAATTACGACAAACAGTACATCGGCCACGCCGGTGAGCTGCGCGTGCTCTCGCAACGCATCGCCAAGAACGCCACCGAAGCCGCCGCCGGCAAGGCTGCCGCGTTCAAGCTGCTCAGCGATGCGCGCAACGATTTCGCCCAGCGCTGGGGTTATCTGAAGAAGGGCGACCCGGCCACCGGCCTGCCCCCAGCGCCGGCCACCGTGCGCCCGGAAATGCGCGCGGTGCAGCTCGATTGGGAACGTCTGCTGAAAAACACCGACGCGATTCTCTCCAGCGAACAAACCGTGCTGTCGCTGCATCAAGTCGCCGCGACGCTGGCCGAGACCGTGCCGCAGTTGCAGATCGAATACGAAAAAGTCGTCGAAATCCTCCTCCAGCGCGGCGCCCCGGCCGCGCAGGTAGCCGTGGCCCAGCGGCAATCGCTACTCGCCGAACGCATCCTCGGTGCGGTCAACACCGTGCTCGCCGGCGACGAAAACTCGCAGCAGGCCGCCGATGCCTTCGGCCGTGATGCCACGCGTTTCGGTCAAGTGCTCAACGGCATGCTGCAAGGCAATCCGGCGCTGAAAATCAGCCAGGTCGAAGACCGCGACGCCCGCGCGCGGTTGAGTGAAATTTCCGAATTGTTCCAGTTCGTCTCCGGCTCGGTCGATGAAATCCTCGAAACCTCGCCGGAGCTGTTCAAGGTTCGCGAATCGGCGACCAATATCTTCAGCCTCTCGCAAACCCTGCTCGACGAAGCCTCGCATCTGGCCACCGGTTTCGAAAACCTGGCCGGAGGGCGCAACACCGACACCATCGGCGGTTACGTCCTCGGTCTGCTGGCGCTGGCCTCGATTATCCTCATCGGTCTGGTGATGGTTCGGGAAACCAACCGCCAGTTGCGTGAAACCGCCGAGAAGAACGAACGCAACCAGAACGCGATCATGCGCCTGCTCGATGAAATCGAAGACCTCGCCGACGGCGACCTCACCGTGACCGCCTCGGTGACCGAAGACTTCACCGGCACCATCGCCGACTCGATCAACTACTCCGTCGACCAACTGCGTGATCTGGTCGCGACGATCAACCTCACCGCCGGCCAGGTCGCCGCTGCGGTGCAGGAAACCCAGGCCACCGCCATGCATCTGGCCCAGGCTTCGGAGCATCAGGCCCAGCAGATTTCCGAAGCCTCGACGGCGATCAGCGACATGGCCGAATCCATCGATCAGGTTTCAGCCAATGCTGCCGAATCCTCGGCGGTGGCCGAGCGTTCCGTGGAAATCGCCAACAAGGGCAACGAGGTGGTGCACAACACCATCCACGGCATGGACAATATTCGCGAACAGATTCAGGACACCGCCAAACGCATCAAGCGACTTGGCGAGTCGTCGCAGGAAATCGGCGACATCGTCAGCCTGATCGATGACATTGCCGACCAGACCAACATCCTCGCCCTCAACGCGGCGATTCAGGCGTCGATGGCCGGGGATGCCGGGCGCGGTTTTGCCGTGGTCGCCGACGAAGTGCAGCGTCTGGCCGAGCGTTCGTCCGCCGCCACCCGGCAGATCGAAACCCTGGTGCGAGCGATTCAGACCGACACCAACGAAGCCGTGATTTCCATGGAGCAAACCACCACTGAAGTGGTGCGCGGCGCGCGACTGGCGCAGGATGCCGGTGTGGCCCTGGAAGAAATCGAAGGCGTCTCCAAGACCCTCGCGGCGCTGATCCAGAGCATCTCCAATGCCGCGCAGCAGCAAACGTCTTCGGCCGGGCAGATTTCCCTGACGATGAACGTGATCCAGCAGATCACCTCGCAGACGTCGTCCGGCTCGACCGCCACCGCCGAGAGCATCGGCAACCTGGCAAAAATGGCCAGTCAGTTACGCCGTTCGGTGTCCGGCTTCACCTTGCCGGCGGCGGAGAAAGTGTGATCGGAGCGGTTATGGGTGATGGGCATGACTACGTGGCCCTCGAATGGGTCAAAGGCGAAATTGCCGAAACGCTGAAACAGGCGCATCAGGCGATTGAATCGGTGCTTGATGACCCGCAGGTCTTCCCCGGGCTGGACGAGTGCCTGGCGTACATCCATCAAGTCCACGGCAGCCTGCAAATGGTCGAGTTCTACGGCGCAGCGTTGCTCGCCGAAGAAATGGAACATCTGGTCCAGGCCCTGCAGCGCGAGCGCGTCAGCCATCGCGAAGAAGCGCTTCACCTTCTGCTGCAAGCGCTCGGACAACTGCCGATCTACCTTGACCGCGTACAGAGCGCCCGGCGTGACCTGCCGTTGGTGGTGCTGCCACTGATCAACGATCTGCGCAGCGCGCGCGGCGAAAGCCTGCTCTCGGAGACCAGTCTGTTCAGCCCGCAATTGCCCGAGTTGCCGCCCTTGAACGGCGCAGCGCTGACATCGCTTGCGCCGGCAGAGCTGGCGAACGTGTTGCGCAAGTTACGCCAGATGCTGCAAATGGCCCTGGTGGGTTTGCTGCGTGAGCAGGATGACCAGACACACCTTGGCTATCTGACGAAAGTCTTCGCCAGGCTTGAAGCGCTGAGCGGCGATTCGCCCCTGAGCCCGTTGTGGCACATTTCTTCAGCGCTGGTCGAAGGCATGCGCGAAGGCGCCATTGCCAACAGCCCGGCGCTGCGCAGCCTGTTCAAGGACGCCGACAAAGAGCTCAAGCGCCTGCTCGAACAGGGCATGTGCGGGCTCAATCAGGCGCCGCCGCCCGAGCTTTTGAAAAGCCTGTTGTTCTATATTGCCAAAGCCGAACATCCCACCGGGCAGATGCTGACCATGAAAGATCGCTACTCCCTGGACGACGCGTTGCCCGACAGCGCGATGGTCGATGAAGAACGCGCGCGCCTGGCCGGCCCCGACCGCGATGCGATGCGCTCGGTGTTGGCGGCGCTGTGCGAAGAGCTGGTGCGGGTCAAGGAACGCCTTGACCTGTTCGTGCGCAGCGACCGCCAGCACACCTCGGATCTGGACAGCCTGCTCGCGCCGCTGCGGCAGATCGCCGACACCCTCGCGGTGCTCGGTTTCGGCCAGCCGCGCAAAGTGATCATCGATCAATTGGCCGTGGTGCTCAGCCTCGCCCAGGGCCAGCGCGAACCCAACGACGCGATCCTGATGGACGTCGCCGGCGCCTTGCTCTACGTCGAAGCGACGCTGGCCGGGATGGTCGGCACGGTCGAGCCGGAAAGCCCGGAAGACACGCGCCTGCCGACCACCGACCTGACGCAGATTCACCAGATCGTGATCAAGGAAGCACGCATCTGCCTGCAACAGGCCAAGGACATGATCGTCGACTACATCGACGCCGATTGGGATCGCCAGCATCTGCAACCGTTGCCGGCCCTGCTGACCCAGGTGCGCGGTGCACTGGCGATGATTCCACTGGCGCGAGCGGCGAGTCTGGTCGAGGCGTGCAACAGTTTCATCCGTGAACATTTGCTGCTTGACCCGCACGAGCCGGGTTGGGAGCAACTGGATCATCTGGCTGACGTCATCAGCAGCCTCGAATATTACCTTGAGCGCCTGAGCGACGATCCGCAGGCGCCGAGCGAGCCGTTGCTCGACGTCGCGCAAAAGAGCCTCGCCAGCCTCGGTTTCTTTCCTGACGAGCCGCTCAACGAACACCGCGTGCCGGTGCTTGAAGATGTCCTCAGCCCCGGCGAGGCACTGGTGATGCAAGACATGCAGGCACTGGACGATCCGGACATCGTGCAGTCGTTGGCCGACGTGTTGGCCAGCCCGGTGTCAGCCGTCAATCCGCCCGCGCTGATCACCCCCGGCAGCCTGAAGCCGCCGCCGGCCGATGAGGCGCCGGTGGATGATGAGCTGCGCGAAGTGTTCCTCGAAGAGACCGACGAAGTCCTCGAAGCCCTTCATGAAAACCTGCCGCGCTGGAGCACCAACCCGCAGGATCGCGAAGCACTGACCGAACTGCGCCGCGCCTTCCACACCTTGAAGGGTAGCGGGCGCATGGTCCGCGCGCTGATCCTTGGTGAGCTGGCTTGGGCGCTGGAAAACCTGCTCAACCGCGTGCTCGAACACAGCATCGAGCCCGGCTCGGTGGTGCAGCAATTGCTCACTGACACGGTGCTGTTGCTGCCCGAACTGATCAGTGAATTCGCCACCGGGCAACAGCGTCAGCGCAGCGATGTCGATCAGCTCGCCGCCCGCGCCCATGCCTTGGCCAAGGGTGATGAACCGCTGGCTGCCGAAGACGTCGACGATGTGGCGGCGCTCGATCCACTGTTGCTGGAGATCTTCCGCAACGAGGCCGAAACCCACCTCGCCAGCCTCAATCGGTACCTCGATCAAGCCGCCGAACATGTGCCGCTGCCGGCCAGTGACGAGTTGCAGCGCGCCCTGCATACGCTCAAGGGCAGTGCTTCGATGGCCGGTGTGTTGCCGATTGCCGAACTGGCCGCGCCGCTCGATCAACTGGCGCGCGAGTTCAAGGCGCACCAGTTGCCGCTGGACCTCGACGAAATGGAGTTGCTGCTGGAGGCAGAAGGCCTGTTCCGTGTTGGTCTGCGCCAGCTCAAACATGATCCGCTGGCGCCGATTGTCGGCGCGCAGTCGCTGATCAAACGTACCGAAAGCCTGCTCGCCGAACGCTTGGAATCGGTTCTCAATGCACCGGCAACCGGCCTGCGGATCAAGCGCGATCCACAACTGATCAACAACTTCCTCGCCCAGGGCATGGACATCCTGCTTGACGCCGAGAACCTCTTGCAGCGCTGGCAGCAACACCCCGGCGAGCGCCAGGAACTCAGCGCGCTGCTGGATGAACTGACCACCCTGGGCGAAGGCGCACACCTTGCGGATCTGCAGCCGGTCGATGTGTTGTGCGAAGCCTTGCTCGACCTGTATGGCGCCGTCGAGGAAAGCAGCCTGGCGGTCAGCGAACGGTTTTTCCAGGAAGCGCAGAACGCCCACGAAGCCCTGATCAATATGCTCGACGAACTGGCTGCCGGCCAGGAAGTCACCCCGCAACCGGCGCGGATTCGTGCCCTGCACGAGTTGCTCGATGAGAGTCTCGACCCGTCGTCGATGGGTCTGATTCGCAGCGACGGCAGCCGTACCCTGAGCATCCACGAACTGGGCGCCGCGACTGCCGAGCTGGCGCAAAACGCTGCCGTCAGCGGGCCGGACGATGAGATCGTCGAGATTTTCCTCGAAGAGGCGGTGGACATCCTCGACAGCGCCGGTCAGGCCCTGCAGCGCTGGCTCGGCGACCCGGACAACGGCGCACCGCTGTCGTCGTTGCAGCGCGACCTGCACACCCTCAAGGGTGGCGCGCGCATGGCCGACGTCGACGCCATCGGTGATTTGGCCCAAGAGCTGGAAAGTCTTTACGAAGGTCTGGTGGATCGCCGCTACAGCCACAGCGATGCCCTCGGGCGGTTGCTGCTCAGGAGTCATGAGCGTCTGGCGCTGTTGCTCGATCAACTGCAAAACCATCAGCCGCTGATGGCGGCCGCGGATCTGATCGAGACGATTCGCCAGCATCGGCAGGGCCACGCCTGCCCTGAGGCGCCGTCGCCCGCAGCGGATCACGCTGGCGCCGGGCACGACCCGGAACTGCTGGAAATCTTCCTCGAAGAAGGTTTCGACATCATCGAAAACTCCGGCGCCGCACTGGTGCGCTGGCAGGCCGAGCCGGGCAATCGTCAGGAAGTGGAAACCCTGCTGCGCGATTTGCACACCCTCAAGGGCGGCGCGCGGATGGTCGAGATCGGCCCGATTGGCGATCTTGCCCATGAGCTGGAATACCTCTACGAAAGCCTTTCCACTGGCGCGTTGCAGCCCTCGGCGCAGTTGTTTGCGCTGGTGCAGCGCGGTCATGACCGGTTGGCGCAAATGCTTGATGGTGTGCGCGCCGGGCAACCGTGTCCGCCGGCGGATCGGTTGATCAATGCGATCCAGAATTTCAGCCACCCGGTGACGTTGCAAGCGCCGCCAGTGATACCTGTTCCGGTCAAGACCGAAGCAGCGCCGCCGGCTGCCGACGCTGGCGCGGACATGGTCAAGGTCTCCGCCGAACTGCTCGACGAACTGGTCAACCTGGCCGGCGAAACCTCGATTGTCCGTGGCCGGATCGAGCAACAGGTCAACGATGCACAGGTTGCCCTGAACGAGATGGAAACCACCATCGAGCGGATGCGCGATCAGCTGCGCCGTCTCGACACTGAAACCCAGGGGCGGATTCTCAGCCGTCAGCAGGTCGACGCCGAACGCCTCGGCTACGAAGAATTCGACCCGCTGGAAATGGATCGTCATTCGCAGTTGCAGCAACTGTCGCGAGCGCTGTTCGAATCCGCCTCCGACTTGCTCGATCTGAAAGAAACCCTCGACCGCCGTAACCACGACGCCGAGAACCTGTTGCAGCAACAGGGCCGCATCAACACTGAATTGCAGGAAGGCCTGATGCGCACGCGCATGGTGCCGTTCGAGCGCATGTTGCCGCGCCTCAAGCGTATCGTTCGCCAGGTCGCCGAAGAACTGAACAAAGACGTCGCCTTCGTCGTCGGCAACGCTGAAGGCGAGATGGACCGCAACGTCCTCGAACGCATGGCCGCGCCGCTGGAACACATGCTGCGCAACGCCGTCGACCATGGCCTGGAGTCTGCCGAAGTACGGCTGGCGGCAGGTAAACCGGCGCAAGGACAGATCAGCCTTGACCTGTCCCGCGAGGGCGGCGACATCGTTTTCGACATCCGCGACGACGGCGCCGGGGTTCCTCTGGAGGCCGTGCGGCGCAAGGCAATCAAGCGTGGCCTGCTCGCGCCGGACGCCGAGATCAGCGACCGCGATGTGTTGCAGTTCATCCTTCAGCCGGGGTTTTCCACGGCGGAAAAGATCACGCAGATTTCCGGGCGTGGCGTCGGTATGGACGTTGTGCACGAAGAGGTGCGGCAACTCGGCGGCAGCATGAGCATCGATTCGGTGCCGGGGCAGGGCGTGCATTTTCGCATCCGTTTGCCGTTCACCGTGTCGGTCAACCGCGCGTTGATGGTGCAGTGCGGCGAGGATCAGTACGCGATTCCGCTGAACACCATCGAAGGCATCGTCCGTGTGTTGCCGAATGACCTCGAAGCTCACTTGCGCGTTGACCCGCCGCGCTACCAGTACGGCGGCCAGACCTATGAGCTGTGCTATCTGGGCGAACTGCTGAAAACCGCACCCCGGCCAAAACTGCTCGGGCAGAACCTGCCGTTGCCGGTGCTGCTGGTGCATTACAACGACCGGCACATTGCGGTGCTGGTCGACGCGATGGCCGGCACGCGCGAGATCGTGGTCAAGAGCCTCGGCGCACAGTTTGCGACGGTGCAGGGCGTGTCCGGCGCGACGATTCTCGGTGATGGCCGCGTGGTGCTGATTCTTGATTTGCTCGCGCCGATCCGCGCGATGCAGGCACGGATTGAGGCGCCGCCGACGCTGCCGGAGATCGACAGCGAACCGCACAAACCGCTGCTGGTGATGGTGGTCGACGACTCGGTCACCGTGCGCAAGGTCACCAGTCGTTTGCTCGAACGCCACGGCATGAACGTGCTGACCGCCAAGGACGGTGTCGACGCCATGCTGCTGCTCGAAGAACACATGCCCGACCTGATGCTGCTCGACATCGAAATGCCGCGCATGGACGGCTTCGAAGTCGCCACCCAGGTGCGCCAGGACGAACGCCTGCGACACCTGCCGATCATCATGATCACCTCGCGCACGGGCCAGAAACACCGCGACCGCGCGATGGCCATCGGCGTCAACGACTACCTCGGCAAGCCGTACCAGGAATCGGTGCTGCTCGAAAGCATTGCCCACTGGAGCAAGAAACATGCATGAGCGCTGGCACAATCCGCGCACCAGCCAACTCACCGGGTTGTTGCTGCCGCTGGCGGATCGCAATCTGATCCTGCCCAACGTCGCCGTCGCTGAGCTGATCGACTATCAGGCCAGCGCGTTCGATCTGGATACGCCACCGTGGTACCTGGGGCGTGTGAGCTGGCGTGAGCGGCATATTCCACTGCTGAGTTTCGAGTCGGCGTGCGGGCAGAAAATCGTCATTGGCGAGCGGGCGCGGATCGTGATTTTGAATGCGCTGGGCGGGTTGCCGGAGCTGAAGTTCATTGCCCTGCTGGTGCAGGGGATTCCGCGTTCGTACAAGCTCGATAGCCAGCTGAGTTATGTCGATGTGCCGTTGTGTGGGCTGGAGCAGGCGGCGGTGCAGGTCGGGGAGCAGGTGGCGAAGGTGCCTGACTTGCTTGGGCTGGAGAAGTTGTTGGTGGATGCGGGGCTGGTCCATTGATCCAGAGTCTTCAGTGTTCTGGCTGGCCTCTTCGCGAGCAGGCTCGCTCCCACATTTGATCTTCAGTGAACACAGATCCCCCGTGGGAGCGAGCCTGCTCGCGAAAGCGCCAGTCGCCACACCATAATCCGACAGACAAATCCTCAATCTCTGTGCGCAATAAACGCCTTCTAGTCGCGTTGTTTAAAGACACCCGGTGTTACGGCTCCCTGGCCTACAAATCCTTGCGCCACTGCCTACGCATGCACCAGAATCCGCCGGCTTGTGCGCCTTGGGCTGGCTGCGTAACTTGATTCCGTCACTGATTCCCAGTGATCGGGTTTAGCAGCCCGTGGTTAATCTAAGGGTGCACATACATCATCGTCAGGCTCGCGCCTGCATTCGATGGCGGCTGTGCGCAGGGCGCTTCGGCGCGCCGGCTTCCTTAGGTTCCCCGGTCTGCTAACCTGCGTTCAGCTGCCACCCCTTCTTTTAGCAGAGAAGCGGTTCCAGCTTAATTTCGGAACCTGAAGATGATTAAACCAACGCCTAACCCCCCGCTCGCAGACCCGGCATCCCCCTACGAATCCCCCGACTCAAAGAAATTCCACGAAGCCGCCGAACGCGCCCTCGACCATTACCTCGGTCCGACCAGCGCCGACCTCATGGCCACGCCCTACACCCCGAACACGCTGTACATGGCCAACCCCAATGCCGACACCGAATCCCTGCTCGCCGACGCCAGCGAAACTCTCGGCTCGGCTACGGTGATGCTCAATAATCACGCGGCAACGGTGGAAGGTACGCACCGCAAGACCCTGCAGGGTATTGCGCAAGTGGTGATGGTGGCGGAGATGGCTGTGAATCGTGTGTTGGACAAGTTGGTGCCGACGGAGTGACTTAAAAGCCAACCCTCACCCCAGCCCTCTCCCAGAGGGAGAGGGGGCCGACCGAGGCGTTTTGCGCTATACATCGCCCTGAAAAACCGAGTCGATTATGGATTCGGTAAAGCACGATCAGGTCGGCGTATCCCTTGAGCATCCCCCAATCAGTCCCCTCTCCCTCCGGGAGAGGGTTAGGGTGAGGGCGCTCTTGATCGTTACGCTGAGCGTAATGATTCGCCACCGCGCTTGATTGATGCCCCCACCCCACACGCCTACCTTGGCTCCACGACAGCGAACCCGTGGAGTGAGCATGACAACAACAATTTCCCCCGACTCGCGCTGGACGCGGCGGCGCGATGAGAAGCAGCGCCGCCTCGACAAGGTGCGCGGGCTGGCCGACGGTGTGGTGTTGCCCACCGACAGGATCGTCGCCGCGCTCGAAGCGCTGATTCATCCCGGCGACCGTGTGGTGCTGGAGGGCAACAACCAGAAGCAGGCGGATTTCCTCTCGCGTTCGCTGGCCAAAGCCGACCCGGAAAAGCTCCACGACCTGCACATGATCATGCCCAGCGTCGGCCGCTCCGAGCACCTCGACCTGTTCGAGCGCGGCATCGCCCGCAAGCTCGACTTCTCCTTCGCCGGCACCCAGAGCCTGCGCATCAGCCAGTTGCTTGAAGACGGCCTGCTGGAAGTCGGCGCGATTCACACCTACATCGAACTCTACGCCCGGCTGGTGGTGGATCTGATCCCCAACGTCGTGCTCTCGGCCGGGTTCATGGCCGACCGCGCCGGCAACATCTATACCGGCCCCAGCACCGAAGACACTCCGGCACTGATCGAGCCGGCGGCGTTCAGCGACGGCATCGTCATCGTCCAGGTCAATCAATTGGTCGACGACGTCAGCGAGCTGCCTCGCGTGGACATTCCCGCCTCCTGGGTCGATTTCGTGGTGGTGGCGGACAAGCCGTTCTACATCGAACCGTTGTTCACCCGTGACCCGCGCCACATCAAGCCTGTGCACGTGCTGATGGCGATGATGGCGATTCGCGGCATCTACGAAAAACACAACGTGCAGTCGCTCAATCACGGCATCGGTTTCAACACCGCCGCCATCGAACTGATCCTGCCGACCTACGGCGAATCGCTGGGCCTCAAAGGCAAGATCTGCCGCAACTGGACGCTCAACCCGCACCCGACGCTGATCCCGGCGATTGAAAGCGGCTGGGTCGAAAGCGTGCATTGCTTTGGCACTGAACTGGGCATGGAAAACTACATCGCCGCGCGCCCGGACGTGTTCTTCACTGGCCGCGACGGCTCGCTGCGTTCCAACCGGATGTTCTGCCAACTGGCCGGGCAGTACGCGGTGGATCTGTTTATCGGCGCGACGTTGCAGGTCGATGGCGACGGCCATTCCTCGACCGTGACCCGTGGCCGCCTCGCCGGTTTCGGTGGTGCGCCGAACATGGGCCACGACCCGCGCGGTCGCCGTCACGGCACTCCGGCGTGGCTGGACATGCGCCATGATGACTCGCAGCAACCGATGCTCGAACGCGGCAAGAAACTCGTGGTGCAAATGGTCGAGACGTTCCAGGAGGGCGGCAAACCGACCTTCGTCGAAACCCTCGACGCCGTGGAAGTGGCGAAGAAAAGCGGCATGCCGCTGGCGCCGATCATGATCTACGGCGACGACGTCACCCACCTGCTCACCGAAGAAGGCATCGCCTACCTGTACAAGGCACGCTCGCTGGAAGAACGCCAGGCGATGATCGCCGCGGTCGCCGGCGTCACCGCCATCGGCCTGCGCCATAACCCGAAAGACACCGAACGCATGCGCCGCGAAGGCCTGATCGCCTTGCCCGAAGACCTCGGCATCCGCCGCACCGACGCCACCCGCGAACTGCTCGCGGCGAAGAGCGTGGCCGATCTGGTCGAGTGGTCCGGCGGCTTGTACAACCCGCCCGCCAAATTCAGGAGCTGGTAATGCACGCATTCAACCTGCAAGCGAAACCGCTGTCCCTGGCTGATCGATTGGCTGATCTGGCGGTGGATGCGTTGATCGACGAAGCCGATCTGTCGCCGAAACCGGCACTGGTCGACCGTCGCGGCAATGGCGCGCACACCGATTTGCACCTGGGCCTGATGCACGCGTCGGCGTTGTCGTTGTGGCCGGCGTTCAAGGAAATGGCCGACGCGGCAATGGAAAGTGGCGAAGTCGGTTTGCCGTTGCGCGAAGCGATTGGCCGGATCGGTCGCGAAGGCGAACACGCCATGCTCGCCACCACCAACGGCGTGAACACGCATCGCGGTGCAATCTGGGCATTGGGTCTATTGGTGACGGCCGCTGCGCTGGAACCGCAATCCTCCAGCGTCAACGCCGTTTCCCTGCGCGCCGCACGTCTGGCCTTGCTGGATGACCGCCACGCCCCCAAACCCTTGAGCCACGGTGCCCAAGTCGCCCTGCGTTACGGCGCACGCGGTGCCCGAGAAGAAGCGCAACTGGGCTTCCCTTCGGTGCTGCAACGCGGCCTGCCGCAACTCAAGCGCAGCCGCGCCAACGGCCACGGCGAACAGAACGCCCGGCTCGACGCCTTGCTCGCGATCATGACGAATCTGGCCGACACCTGCGTGCTCTACCGCGCCGGTGAAGAGGGCCTGCACGCCATGCAGTCCGGCGCGCAAGCGGTGCTCGACGCCGGTTGCAGCGCCAGCCTCAGCGGTCGTCGTCGCCTGCACGAACTGGATCAACAACTCATCGCATTGAATGCCTCGCCCGGTGGCGCCGCCGACTTGCTCGCCGCCACGCTGCTGCTCGACCGTATCGAGCGCGACGGCATCCTTCAGGGAGCGTTTTGATGGAAACCCTATCGTTTGAATTCCCCGCCGGGCAGCCGCCACGTGGTCGCGCGCTGGTCGGTTGTGTCGGCTCGGGTGATCTGGAAGTGCTGATCGAACCGGGCCTGGCCGGCAAGCTGACGATCAATGTGCAGACTTCGGTCAATGGCGCCGAACAACGCTGGCAACATCTGTTTGCGCGGATGTTCGACGGCACCACGCCGCCGGCCATGGCCATCGATATCCATGATTTCGGCGCGACGCCGGGGGTGGTGCGGTTGCGGCTGGAACAGGGTTTCGAGGAGATCGGCCATGACTGACAGCGCAGCGTTGCTCAACAAACACAGCTTCGTCGAACTCGGCGCGCGGCAACGGGCAAAAGCCTTGCTCGATGCCGGCAGTTTTCGTGAATTGCTCGATCCGTTTCAGCGGGTGATGTCGCCGTGGCTCGAACGTCAGGGCGTGGTGCCGCAGGCCGATGACGGCGTGGTAATCGCCAAGGGCAGTCTCGACGGTTTGCCGGTAGTCATTGCCGCGATTGAAGGTGCATTTCAGGGCGGCAGCCTCGGCGAAGTCGGCGGGGCGAAGATTGCCGGCGCGCTGGAGCTGGCGGCTGAAGACAACCGCAAAGGTATTCCGACGCGCGCAGTGTTGTTGCTGGAAACCGGTGGTGTGCGCTTGCAGGAAGCCAATCTCGGGCTGGCGGCGATTGCTGATATTCATGCGGCGATTGTCGATTTGCAGCAGTACCAACCGGTGGTCGGTGTGGTCGCGGGCAGCGTCGGTTGTTTCGGCGGCATGTCGATTGCGGCGGCACTGTGCAGCTATTTGCTGGTGACTCAGGAAGCACGACTTGGTTTGAACGGCCCGCAGGTGATTGAACAGGAAGCCGGGATCGAGGAATACGATTCCCGCGACCGGCCTTTCATCTGGAGCCTGACCGGTGGCGAGCAGCGTTTTGCCAGTGGCCTGGTGGATCGTTATGTTGCCGATGACGCGGCGAAGATCCGTCAGCAGGTCGGCGAATTGCTCCAGCAAGGTTTGCCAAAGCAACCGCGCAGCCAACGTGCCGAATGGTTTCTGCAACGGCTCAGCAATCTGAACACTGACCCGCAAATCGAACCGTCGGTGGTTCGCGATCTGTATCAAGGAGAGCGCTCATGAGCGGTTATTCATTGCGCGGTTTGAACTGGTTCAACGCCTTGAGCGCGGGCGCTGTGGCGGTTGAAGGGCTGCCGGCCTCGTTGAAGGTTGCTGACGGTGAGCTGGGCCGTTTCATCGCCGTGGTCGCTGACCCGCACAATCGCTTCCCGCGTGCTCGCAATGGCGAAGTCGGTTTGCTTGAAGGTTGGGGTCTGGCCAAGGCTGTGGATGACGCAATCACTGCCGACCGCGACAACGCACAGAAGCGCCCGATCATCGCCATCGTCGATGTGCCGAGCCAGGCTTACGGTCGGCGCGAAGAAGCCCTCGGTATTCATCAGGCGTTGGCCGGCGCAGCGGACAGCTATGCCCGCGCGCGTCTGGCCGGGCATCCGGTGATTGCGCTGTTAGTGGGCAAGGCAATGTCGGGGGCGTTTCTCGCTCATGGCTATCAGGCCAACCGGCTGATCGCGCTGCGTGATCCGGGCGTGATGGTGCATGCGATGGGCAAGGTGTCGGCGGCGCGGGTGACCTTGCGCAGTGTCGAAGAGCTGGAAGCACTGGCCGCCAGTGTGCCGCCGATGGCCTATGACATCGACAGCTACGCCAGCCTCGGATTGCTCTGGGAAACCTTGTCGGTTGAGCAGATTGAGCAGCCGACGGCGGATGATCTGGCACGGGTGAACGAATGCCTCAAACAAGCCATCGGCGATATCGCCGGTACTGACTTGGGTAATCGCCTCGGCGCAAAAAATCGTGCTGCTTCCAGCCGTGTACGTGAACTGCTGAGGGCGCAGTGGTGAACGCGCCGCTGGCCCACGACCTGCTCTGGGGCATGACCCCGGCGCAGCTGCCGGCGGATGCGCCGCTGTGGGCCGTCGACTCGCTGGCCGCCGGGCAACCGGTGGTGGTGCGCCGGGCGTTGAGTGCAGACGGTTTTGTCGCGGTCGGTGTGCGCGGCGTATTGCGCGAGCAACGGCTGGCGGGGTTGATGGCAATCGATTCGATTGCCTGTCGGGTCAGCCCGGAGGCGCTTTGTCATGTTGATTGCGCGCGCGATCTGCCGGTCATGCAGGCGCTCAAACAACTGCGGCCGATGCTCGATGATTGCGGTTGGGTCTGGGGTGTCAGCGGCAGTGTCGGGTTTGAATTGGCCAGCGGTTTTAAAGCGATGCACGCGGCCAGTGATCTCGATCTGATTCTGCGTACTGCGCAGATGATCACCCGCCATCAGGCACGCCAACTGGTCGCGGTTTTCGATCAGGCGGTGTGTCGGGTCGATATGCAAATGCAGACGCCGTTCGGTGCTGTGGCATTGCGTGAATGGGCCAGCGGATCGGCACGCGTGCTGCTGAAAAACGAGTATCAGGCCTGTTTGGTGACTGACCCGTGGAACCCGCAGGAGCAGGCAGCGTGAGCAGTCTGCTGGTGTTCCCCGGCCAGGGCGCGCAGCAAGCGGGCATGCTTCAGCGTTTGCCCCGCGAGACCTTGGTCGAGGCCAGCGATGTGCTTGGTGAGGATGTTTTGCTGCTCGATTCCAGCGAAGCATTGCGCACGACAAGGGCGGTTCAGCTTTGTCTGCTGATCGCTGGCGTCGCGGCATCGCGGCAGTTATTGCAGGACGGACTCAAAGCAGATTACGTCGCCGGTTTGTCCATCGGTGCTTACCCAGCAGCAGTGATTGCGGGCGCATTGAGCTTCAGCGATGCGCTACATCTGGTCAGCCTGCGAGGCGAGTTGATGCAACAGGCTTATCCACAGGGCTACGGCATGACTGCGATCATCGGCCTGCAATTATCCACAGTCGAAACGCTGCTGGCGCAGGTGCACAGCGAGGATACGCCGGTGTATCTGGCCAACATCAACGCCGACAATCAGGTAGTGATTGCCGGCAGCGACAAGGCCATGCAAGCGGTGGCTGAACTGGCGCGCGGTCGTGGCGCCGGGTTGGCAAAACGTCTGGCAGTGAGTGTGCCGTCGCACTGCCCACTGCTGGAAAAACCGGCGCAAACCCTCGCCGAAGCTTTCGCCAAGGTCGAACTGAAAACCCCGAAAATCGCTTACCTGAGCGGCAGTCGCGCGCGCCCGGTGACCCAAGCAGAAGCGCTGCGCGACGACCTCGCCTTCAACATGTGCCGCGTGGTGGACTGGCGCGGCACCGTGCAAAGCGCCTACGAGCGCGGCGTGCGTTTACAGATCGAACTGCCGCCCGGTGCGGTGCTGACCGGGCTGGCGCGCCGGGTGTTCGAATCGGGCACGGTCACTGCCTTCGACAGTGCGCGTCTCGACACCTTGCAGGCGCTATT
This sequence comes from Pseudomonas sp. EA_5y_Pfl2_R50, assembly GCF_963970475.1. Classification (NCBI taxonomy): domain Bacteria; kingdom Pseudomonadati; phylum Pseudomonadota; class Gammaproteobacteria; order Pseudomonadales; family Pseudomonadaceae; genus Pseudomonas; species Pseudomonas sp. EA_5y_Pfl2_R50. The sequence goes on from NZ_CAXAPT010000006.1 coordinate 217,625, forward strand.
GCGTGAGGAGGGAAGCCGCCAACCCTAAAACGCCGACTCAAGCTTCGAACAACAAAAACAACATTCGACGATGCACTTTGAGGACTACAACAATGATTATTTACGGTGTGGCGTTTCTCGCCTTTTGTACGCTGGTGGGTATCTGGGTCGGTGAACTGCTCGGCAAGCTGATCGGCGTGCCGGCCAACGTCGGCGGCGTCGGTATCGCAATGCTGCTGTTGATTGGTCTGGGCAGTTATCTGAACAAAAGCGGCTGGCTCAAGGGCAAGACCGAGCAGGGCGTGGAGTTCTGGAGCGCTATCTACATTCCCATCGTGGTCGCCATGGCCGCGCAGCAAAACGTGTATGGCGCGCTGAAGGGCGGGCCGATGGCGATTCTCGCCGGCACGCTTGCCGTGGTGATCGCCTTTGCCTTGGTGCCGGTGCTGACGCGCCTCGGTAACAAGGACGCGACGCCGGTCACTCCTGCCAAGACTGCGGGGTGAGCGCCATGTACGAATCAATGATGAAAGTGATCACCGGCTACGGTTTGATCAGCGGCTTTTTGATTGTCGGCCTGACCATGTGGGTGTCCTACTGGATGTCCAGCACCTTCACCAAGGGCCGCTTGCACGGCTCGGCCATCGCCATTTTGCTGGGACTGGTGCTGTCGTATGTCGGCGGCGCGCTGACCGGCGGGCAGAAAGGGGTGGTGGATATTCCGTTGTTGTCCGGCATTGGCTTGCTCGGTGGTGCGATGTTGCGTGACTTCGCGATTGTCGCCACGGCCTTTGGCGTCAGTGTCGATGAACTCAAGCGTGCCGGGTTCGTGGGTGTGCTGGCGCTGTTTGTGGGTGTCGGCACGTCGTTTGTCGCCGGGGTCGGCGTGGCGATGGCGTTCGGTTATACCGATGCGGTGAGCCTGACCACCATCGGCGCGGGTGCGGTGACGTACATCGTCGGACCGGTAACCGGCGCGGCGATTGGCGCGACTTCCGAGGTCATGGCGCTGTCGATTGCGGCGGGGTTGATCAAGGCGATTCTGGTGATGGTAATGACGCCGTTCGTGGCACCGATGATCGGCCTCAATAACCCGCGCAGTGCGGTGATTTTTGGCGGCTTGATGGGCACGTCCAGCGGCGTCGCCGGCGGGTTGGCGGCAACCGATCCGAAGCTGGTGCCTTATGGTTGTCTGACGGCGGCGTTCTACACCGCGCTTGGGTGTTTACTCGGGCCTTCGCTGCTGTTTCTGGCGATGCGCGGGTTGATGGGCTAAGACATCTGTTTTCTGGGCAGACGCCTTCGCGAACAAGCCCGCTCCCACAGGGGAACGCGTTCCAAATGTGGGAGCGGGCTTGCTCGCGAAGGGCGCAACCGGGTTTCAAGCCTGGCGATTGGCATACATACGACACTCCGCCAGCAACGCCAACAAATTCGGGTCGCGCTCCTTGGCCTTCAAGAACACCACGCCAATGTGCTGCTGCAAGCGGTACTTCGCCTGCAATGGGATCAGCTTCACCCGGTTTTCATACACCGCCGCAATCCGTCCGGGCAGCAATGCATAACCCACCCCGGAACTGACCATGCTCAACAGGGTGAAAATGTCATTCACCTGCATCGCCACCTTCGGTTCGAACCCCGCCTGCCTGAACACCCGCACGCCGTCCTGATGGGTCGCAAAGCCTTGGGTCAGGGTGATGAAGGTTTCATCGCGCACCTCTGCCAGATCCACTTCACTGCGCTGGGCAAACTTTGAATCCGCTGGCGTGGCGAGGAAAATGTCGTCGGAAAACAGCGGGATCTGCTCGCAATCCGGGTCATTGATACTGTCGTCCAGCGACACCAGAATCGCGTCGACTTCCATGTTTTTCAGCTTGTAGAGCAGGTCGATGTTCGAACCGAGGATCAGGTCGATGTTGAGTTCGCTGCGGCGGATTTTCAGGCCCATGATCAGTTGCGGCACGGTTTTCACCGTCAGCGAATACAGCGAACCGAGTTTGAAGCGTTCCGCGGAGAAGCCGGCGGCTTCGCGGGTCAGGCGCACGCTTTCGACGACGTCGTTGATCAGCTTTTGCGCACGCTCTTCCAGCACATAAGCGCTTTCCAGCGGCGTCAGGTTGCGCCCTTCGTGCTTGAACAGCGGGCAGCGCAGGGCGCTTTCCAGTGAGTGAATCGCGCGGTGCACGCTGACGTTGCTGGTCTGCAACTCGGCAGCGGCGCGGGCGAGGTTGCCGGTGCGCATGAAGGCGAGGAACACCTCGAGTTTTTTCAGGGTCAATTCTTCGTCGATCAGCATGGCGCGGGCTCTTTTTGGTATCGGCCGATTGTGCCCAATTACCACGACGTGCGCAGGCCCGTGTTGAACAGAAACATTGCGCTTTTACGCTCAAGGCCCGAGCCTTGCGCGCTGCGGTAACGAATGTGAGGTGAGCAAGACATGTATCACGGAGAAAAACTCAACGCCTGGACGCATCTGGTCGGGGCAGTGGCAGCGTTTATCGGCGGCGTGTGGATGCTGGTGATTGCCAGCCTCGACGGCAGCCCGTGGAAGATTGTCAGCGTGGCGATTTACGCGGTTACCTTGCTGGTGCTCTACAGCGCTTCGACCGTGTACCACAGCGTGCGCGGGCGCAAGAAAGCGATCATGAAAAAGGTTGATCACTTTTCGATCTATTTGTTGATTGCCGGCAGTTACACGCCGTTTTGTCTGGTGACCCTGCGCGGGCCGTGGGGCTGGACGCTGTTCGGGATTGTCTGGGGGCTGGCGCTGATCGGCATCCTGCAAGAGATCAAACCGCGTTCGGAAGCGCGGATCCTGTCGATCGTGATTTATGCGGTGATGGGCTGGATCGTGCTGGTGGCGGTCAAACCGTTGATTGCGGCGCTGGGCACCACCGGGTTTGCCTGGTTGGCGTCGGGCGGGGTTTTGTACACGGTGGGGATTATCTTTTTTGCCCTGGATCACCGGCTACGGCATGCGCATGGCATCTGGCACTTGTTTGTGATTGCCGGGAGCTTGCTGCACTTTGTGGCGATCTTGTTTTATGTCCTGTAAATGTAATCCCTGTTGGAGCGAGCTTGCTCGCGAAGGCGTCAGGTCAACCAACTTTTTTGCTGAATGACACGCCGCATTCGCGAGCAAGCTCGCTCCCACATTGGATCTAGGGTGTTCACAAAATCTGTGTTCACCGGAGATCTACTGTGGGAGCGGGCTTGCTCGCGAAGGGGCCTTAGAAATCACCCCAAAGCTGCTGGGCCACCGCCAGCGCCACCACCGGCGCGGTCTCGGTGCGCAACACACGCGGGCCGAGGCGGGCGGCGTGGAAGCCGTTGCCCTTGGCCTGCTCGACTTCGGCATCGGTCAAACCGCCTTCAGGCCCGATCAGGAACGCCAAAGTCGCCGGTTTCGCATGACTGACCAATGGCTCGGCCACCGGGTGCAGCACCAGTTTCAATTCGGCTTCGGTCTGCTTGATCCAGTCCGCCAACATCACTGGCGGATGAATCACCGGCACCCGCGAACGCCCGCACTGCTCGCACGCGCTGATCGCCACCTGGCGCCAGTGCAGCAGGCGTTTGTCGGCGCGTTCGTCCTTGAGGCGGACTTCGCAGCGATCACTGAAGATCGGCGTGATTTCATTCACGCCCAGTTCGGTGGCTTTCTGAATTGCCCAATCCATCCGTTCGCCCCGGGACAGGCCCTGGCCGAGGTGGATGTGCAGCGGCGATTCAACCTGACCGGCGAATTGCTCGGTGATCTGCACGGTCACGCGCTTCTTGCCGACTTCCAGCAGCGAGCCCGAAAATTCATGGCCGGAGCCGTCGAACAACTGCACCGCATCGCCCTCGGCCATGCGCAGCACGCGGCTGATGTAATGCGCCTGGGCTTCCGGCAATTCGTGTTCGCCGGTGCTCAGGGGGGCATCGATAAAGAAGCGGGACAGTCTCATTTCGGGTCTCTGTAAAAATGTGAATCAGTTGGATCGGTGTCGACTTCATTCGCGAGCAGGCTCGCTCCCACAGGGGAATGCATTGCAGATGTGGGAGCGAGCCTGCTCGCGAAAACGGTCGTTCAAACACCGCAAATCTCAAGCAAGCCGAATCAACCCGGATCACGGAAACTGGGGTGGAAATCTTTCGGCACGGCGACGCTGACGCTGTCACGGGTAGCAATGTCGATGCCTTCGCTGGCGACTTCGGCGAGGAAGTCGATCTGCTCCGGGGTAATGACGTAGGGCGGCAGGAAATACACCACGCTGCCCAGCGGACGCAGCAGCGCGCCACGCTCCAGCGCATGCTGGAACACCTTCAAACCACGACGTTCCTGCCAAGGGTAGGCTTCTTTGGTGGCTTTATCCTTGACCATCTCGATGGCCAGAACCATGCCGGTCTGACGCACTTCAGACACGTTCGGGTGATCGACCAGGTGCGCCGTCGCCGAAGCCATGCGCTGGGCCAGGGCCTTGTTGTTCTCGATGACGTTGTCCTGCTCGAAGATATCCAGCGTCGCCAATGCCGCCGCGCACGCCAGCGGATTGCCGGTGTAGCTGTGCGAATGGAGGAAGGCGCGCAGGGTCGGGTAGTCGTCGTAGAACGCGCTGTAGACCTCATCGGTGGTCAGGCACGCCGCCAGCGGCAAGTAACCGCCGGTCAGGGCTTTCGACAGGCAGAGGAAGTCCGGGCGGATGCCGGCCTGCTCGCAGGCAAACATCGTCCCGGTGCGACCGAAGCCCACGGCAATCTCGTCGAGGATCAGATGCACGCCATAGCGGTCGCAAGCTTCGCGCAGCAGTTTGAGATACACCGGATGGTACATGCGCATGCCGCCGGCGCCCTGAATCAGCGGTTCGACGATCACTGCCGCGAGGCTGTCATGATGCTCGGCCAACGTCTGTTCCATGGCCGCGAACATATGGCGTGAATGTTCTTCCCAGCTCATGCCTTCAGGGCGCCCATAGCAATCCGGGCTCGGCACCTTGAGGGTGTCCATCAGCAGGGCTTTGTAGGTTTCGGTGAACAACGGCACGTCACCGACCGCCATCGCCGCCATGGTTTCGCCGTGGTAGCTGTTGGTCAGCGTGACGAAGCGCTTCTTGTTCGGCTGACCGCAATTGAGCCAGTAGTGAAAGCTCATTTTCAGTGCGACTTCGATGCAGGACGAACCGTTATCGGCGTAGAACACCCGGTTCAGGCCTTCCGGCGTCATCTTCACCAGACGCTCGGACAACTCGATCACCGGTTGATGGCTGAAACCGGCAAGAATCACGTGCTCCAGCTGATCGACCTGATCCTTGATGCGCTGGTTGATGCGCGGGTTGGCGTGGCCGAACACGTTGACCCACCAGGAGCTGACCGCGTCGAGGTAGCGCTTGCCTTCGAAGTCTTCGAGCCAGACGCCTTCACCGCGCTTGATCGGGATCAGCGGCAGCTGTTCGTGGTCTTTCATCTGGGTGCAGGGATGCCACAACACCGCGAGGTCGCGTTGCATCCACTGGTTATTCAGGCCCATTTACAGTCTCCTCGAGGCGGCTCGCGTCAGGCGCGGGCAAACAATCGCGCAAGCCTATGCAATGCGTCGCGCGGGAACAACCCATTGTGTCGATTGAGCTACTTTGTATGGGCGGATAGACGTCGCTGGCGGCGTTTTGATGGCTGACGTATTCTTCGCGGTTCTTTGGGTCGACTGGCCCGCAAAACTGCTTTTTCCTACGTGTATTTCCGGAGTTCGCTGAATGTCTGTCGGTTGGCTGCGCGCCTGTGCGCTGGTGGTGTTGGGGCTGTTCAGCGTTACAGCGCTGGCCAAGGATAAAACCGCAATCGTGATCGGTGGCGGCCTGTCGGGCCTGACCGCCGCTTATGAACTGCAAAACAAAGGCTGGCAGGTCACGCTTCTGGAAGCCAAGCCGAGCCTGGGCGGTCGTTCGGGCATGGCCACCAGCGAGTGGATCGGCAACGACAAGACCCAGCCAGTGCTGAACAAGTACGTTTCGACGTTCAAGCTGGGCACCACGCCGGCGCCGGAATTCGTGCGCACCCCGGGTTACCTGATCGACGGCGAGTATTTCTCCGCCGCCGATCTGGCCACCAGGCAGCCAGCCACCGCCGATGCCTTGAAGCGCTACCAGAAAACCCTCGACGATCTGGCGCGCTCGATTGACGACCCGCAGAACCCGGCGGCGACCAACACCCTGCACGCGCTGGACCAGATCACCGTAGCGAGCTGGCTCGACAAGCAGAACCTGCCAGCCACCGCGCGCCAGTTGATCAACCAGGACATCCGCACCCACTACGATGAACCTTCGCGTCTGTCGCTGCTGTACTTCGCGCAGCAGAACCGCGTGTATCGCGGCGTTTCCGACCGTGACCTGCGTGCTTCGCGTCTGGTCGGCGGCAGCCAGGTGCTGGCGCAGGCGTTCGTCAAACAGATCAAGACCATCAAGACCAACTCGCCGGTGTCTGCGATCACTCAGGACAAGGACGGCGTGACCGTCAAGGTCGGCAGTGTTGGCTACCAGGCTGACTACGTGGTGCTGGCTGTGCCGCTGCGCGCACTGAACAAGATTGCCCTGACCCCGGCGCTGGATGCCCAGCATCTGGCAGCGATCAAGGGCACCAACTACGGCTGGCGTGACCAGATCATGCTGAAGTTCAAGACGCCGGTGTGGGAAAGCAAGGCGCGCATGTCCGGCGAGATCTACAGCAACGCCGGCCTCGGCATGCTCTGGATCGAGCCCGCGCTGAAGGGCGGCGCCAACGTGGTGATCAACCTGTCCGGCGACAACGCCCGCGTGATGCAGGCGTTCGGCGACAAGCAAATGGTCGATCAGGTACTGATCCGTCTGCACGCGTTTTATCCTCAGGCCCGTGGCTCGTTCACCGGTTATGAAATCCGCCGCTACAGCACCGACCCGTCGATGGGCGGCGCGTACCTGGCTTACGGCCCGGGGCAGATCAGCAAGTTCTGGCGCCTGTGGGAACGTCCGCTGCAACGCGTGACGTTTGCTGGCGAACACACCGATACCTTGTACCCGGGCACGCTGGAAGGCGCACTGCGCACCGGTCAGCGTGCGGCCAGTCAGGTTGAAGACCTGGCGGCGGGCAAGTCGTTTGAACCGGCGAAAGTAGTGCCGGCTGCAGCAGCGGCGGGTGCGGCGGGTGCCGTGGCGGCGAAGAAGGGCAACTTCTTCACCAACCTGTTCGGCGGTTCGGATGACGACAAGAAGCCTGAGCCTGTGAAGGCGCCAGAGCCAGCTCCTGCTCCGGTCGCACCAGCGCCTGCGCCGACTCCGGCACCCGCGCCAGCTCCGGTGGAAGCACCGAAGCCTGCAGCTCCGGTCAAAGCCGAGCCAGCGAAAAAAGCGGCGGCCAAACCAGCGGCGAAGAAGCCGGCTGCGAAAACCGAGGCGAAAAAGCCTGCGGCCAAACCAGCGGCGAAAAAGGCTGAACCGGCGAAGAAGCCAGCGGCCAAGCCTGCTGCAACGACCGAGACCAAGGCGCAGTAAGCCTTGCGGTGAATGAAAAGCGCGGCGTTTATGCCGCGCTTTTTTTTGCCTGTGAGGGCCCCATCGCTGGCAAGCCAGCTCCCACAGGTTTCTGAGGTGAACGCAGAATTTGTGAACGCCACCGACCACTGTGGGAGCGGGCCTGCCCGCGATGAAGCCTGTCCAGACAGCGCATCATCAGGATCTGCCACCTAACTCCCGCCACACTTTCCCCGTTAATCTTTCCTTAACACGCCACTTACAGACTCTTGATCGTATTTCTCGATATTTCAAAGCAAAATTTTCCGCTTTAATTCGATAGATAACTCGCTAGTCTTGATTCGCAGTTCTCACAGGATTTGGGCAATGCAGCTACGTAACTCTTCTTCGCGCTATGGTTGGGTCAGCATGTTCATGCACTGGGGCGTGGCGCTGGTGGTCTTCGGGCTATTCGCGCTGGGCTTGTGGATGGTCGGGCTGGATTACTACAGCAGCTGGCGCAAAGACGCGCCGGATCTGCACAAGAGCATCGGCCTGGTGCTGCTCGGTGTGATGGTTTTACGGGTGCTGTGGCGCTTTATCAGCCCACCGCCGCCGACGCTGCAAAGCTACAGCCGCATGACCCGTCTCGGCGCCAAATTCGGCCACGGGTTTCTGTATCTGGCGCTGTTCGCTGTGATGCTTGCCGGTTACCTGATTTCCACCGCAGACGGTGTCGGGATTCCGGTGTTTGGCCTGTTTGAAGTGCCTGCACTGGTTTCCGGGCTACCGGATCAGGCAGATACCGCCGGGGTGATTCATCTCTGGCTGGCGTGGGCGCTGGTAATTTTTTCCGGTCTCCATGCGTTGGCAGCATTGAAGCACCACTTTATCGATCATGATGCGACCCTGACGCGAATGCTCGGTCGCAAAGCCTGAAATTCAACCTCGACTCAAAGGAAAAGAAAGCATGTTGAAAAAGACTCTGGCCGCTCTGGCAATCGGTTCTGCACTGCTCTCGGCCCAGGCCATGGCAGCGGACTACAAAATCGACAAGGAAGGTCAGCACGCCTTCGTTGACTGGAAAATCAGCCACCTGGGCTACAGCTTCATCCACGGTACTTTCAAAGATTTCGACGGCACGTTCTCGTGGGATTCGGCCAAGCCTGAAGCCAGCAAGATCTCGGTTGACGTGAAAACCGCGAGCCTGTGGTCGAACCACGCTGAACGTGACAAGCACATCGCCAGCAAAGACTTCCTGGATGTTGGCAAGTTTGCTGATGCCAAGTTCGTCTCCACCGCCGTTAAATCGACCGGTGAAAAGACGGCTGATGTGACTGGCGATCTGACCCTGCACGGTGTGACCAAGCCTGTGACCTTCAAGGCCACGTTCAACGGCGAAGGCAAGGACCCATGGGGCGGCGAGCGTGCTGGCTTCAACGCCAAGACCACCCTCAATCTGAACGATTTCGGGATCAAGGGCCCAGGTCCTACCTCGCAAACTGCGGATCTGGACATCTCGCTGGAAGGCGTGAAAGTTAAATAACTTTCGCTCTGCCACACAAAAACGCCCCCGGTCGAAAGACCGGGGGCGTTTTTTATTGCCCGTCATACACATCCCCTGTGGGAGCGAGCCTGCTCGCGAAAGCGGTCATTCAGGCAACATCATTGCTGACTGACCCGCCGCCTTCGCGAGCAGGCTCGCTCCCACAGGGAATATGCGGTGATTCAGGGGGATTTGTAGCGCCATAAAAAATGCCCCGGCTCTTTCGAGACGGGGCATCTTTTATGGCGACGTTAACTCAGCGATTGCGGGTCAGCAGCGCTGGTTTTTCGCCACGTGGGCGGCTTGGCAGTTGGTCGAGCTGCTCAGGCGTCGGGAAGCGGTCGGCTTTCGATTCCTTGTGCATGATCTTCGGGCCAGTGCTGCGCGGGTTCTGCACGGCGGGTTCGCTGCGTGGCTGATCGTCACGGGCCGGACGGCGGTTGCGCGACGACGAGGCGGAATCGTCACGACGACCCGACTGACCATCACGCGGTGCACCGTTGCGCGGGCCGCTGCGTTTGCCTGGCGGGGTGCCGGTGCTCGAACCGTTGCTGTTGCGCGGGCCGTTCTGGCGACCTTGCGACTGACCGCCGCGTGGTGCGCCGGAACCTGCGCCCTGGGCCGGTGCGCCTGGACGACGACCACGGCCGCCGGCTGGAGCCGCCTTCGGCACGTAGTCAACGCGGTTACCGAAGTTATCGATATCGTCGTCGAGGAACTCGTCCGGTGCCCGATCAGCTGCGGCGCGCGGCGGCTGGCTCGGACGCTGTTCACGGCTCGGGGTACCTTCGCGCGGCTTCTGCTGACGGGCAGGGCGCTCGCCACGTTCACCGGCCGGTTTTTCCTTGCCCTTGTCCTTGCCTTTGTCCTTGCGACCGCCGCCACCGCCGCCGCCATTCGGGCCGTCGCCGCGTGGGCCACGTGGATTGCGCGGGTTGCGCATGTCCGGACGCTCACGGGCTTCCGGCTTCTCGGCTTCAATGGTGCTCGAATCGAAGCCCATCAGGTCGCCGTCGGCGATTTTCTGCTTGGTCATGCGCTCGATGCTTTTCAGCAGTTTTTCTTCGTCCGGGGCAACCAGCGAGATCGCCTCGCCCGAACGACCGGCACGGCCAGTACGGCCGATACGGTGAACGTAATCTTCATCGACGTTCGGCAGTTCGAAGTTGACTACGTGCGGCAACTGATCGATGTCCAGGCCGCGTGCGGCGATGTCGGTAGCCACCAGGATGCGCACCTGGTTGGCCTTGAAGTCGGCCAGCGCTTTTGTCCGCGCGTTCTGGCTCTTGTTGCCGTGGATCGCCACAGCCGGCAAGCCGTGTTTGTCCAGGTATTCGGCCAGACGGTTGGCGCCGTGCTTGGTACGGGTGAAGACCAGCACCTGTTCCCACGCGCCGGCGGTGATCAGGTGTGCCAGCAGCGCACGCTTGTGGCTGGCAGGCAGACGGAAGACGCGTTGTTCGATGCGCTCGACCGTAGTGTTCGGCGGCGTCACTTCGATGCGTTCCGGGTTGTGCAGCAGCTTGCCGGCGAGGTCGGTGATGTCCTTGGAGAACGTCGCCGAGAACAGCAGGTTCTGACGCTTGGCGGGCAGGCGTGCGAGGACTTTCTTCACGTCGTGGACGAAACCCATGTCGAGCATGCGGTCGGCTTCGTCGAGTACGAGGATTTCAACGTGGGACAGGTCAACGCTGCCCTGGCCGCAGAGGTCGAGCAGACGGCCAGGGCAGGCGACGAGGACGTCGACGCCACGGGACATGGCCTGAACCTGAGGATTCATGCCGACACCGCCGAAAATGCAGGCGCTGACGAATTTCAGGTCACGGGCGTAGATCTTGAAGCTCTCGTGAACCTGGGCCGCGAGTTCGCGGGTCGGGGTCAGGACCAGTACGCGCGGTTGGCGCGGGCCGTGACGCTGGGATTTGTCCGGGTGACCGTTGGGGAACAACCGCTCCAGGATCGGAAGGGCGAAACCGCCGGTTTTACCGGTACCTGTCTGTGCCGCAACCATCAGGTCGCGACCTTGCAACACGGCGGGAATGGCCCGCTGTTGCACCGGAGTAGGCTCGGTATAGCCCGCATCTTCGATGGCGCGGACTAAAGCCTCGGAGAGACCGAGGGAAGCAAAGGACATGAGTAATCCTGTTTTAGTTAGGGCTTGGCCCAATGGGAGTCTTGCCTGGCGCGAATGGCGTTTAAGAGGACGCAATCCCGTCCGGTCCTGCTGCGGTTCCGAAGGCACGTCTGGAGCGCTCGCGCGGGCTGCAAAGCTGCGCTGTAGCGGGTCGAGAGGCCTGTTACGGTTCCGGGCGTCCGGGCGTGAGCCTGGCGGGAACGCCGGAGTATAACAGAGCAATCACTGCGCGCTGCTTTCCTGCTGCTCAACGGTTTCACTGCTCACCGACGCATTGCTCATCGGCGCGTCGCTGACCGGTGCTGCGCCGTAGCGTGCGCTGAGCTCGGCGTAGGCCGGTTCGCGCTTGAAGCGCTTGAGTTCGGCGCCGAATCGCTGCACCAGCAAATCCATGCCGGCGTTGCGGCGAACCGCCAGATATTGGCTCTGACGACTGATAACCGTCGGGTTCTCAGTGATCTGATCGCGAATATCCAGCTCATCGAGCAAATGCTGGCCCACGCGGCGATCGGTGATCAGCAAGTCGATGCGACCGCGCACCAGTTTGCCGAAGTTGGCTTCGTGGGTCGGTGCCGGTTCACGGGTAAACAACGTTGATTCGCTGAAATCGGGGCTGTACAGATAACCTGGCGAAGTGCCGATGGTCAGGCCTTTGAGCTCTTCGAGTTTGCTGAACGGGTGCGGCCGGTCGTTGGCGTAAAACAAGACGAACTCAACGTCCGACAGCGGCTCGACGGGATAGAGCAGGGTGGCGTCGCGCTCTTCGCTGTGAAAGATATCCAGCGCACCGTCAGCCTGACCGGTCTCAAGCATCGACAGGCAACGCTTCCACGGCAGGAACTGCCATTCGACTTCGATGCCCAGGCGTTTGAAGACAATGGCGGTGGTCTCGTAATCCAGCCCGAGTTTTTTACCGTTTTCTTCATACACGTAAGGCGCCCACGGCTCGGTGACAATACGCAGCTTCTCGCCTCGAGCAGCAAAGCTCAGGCAAGCAAAAACCAGCACGGCGAATAACTGTGTGATCAAAGGCATGGCTTGAGATTACGACGAGAAACGCGAAAGAGCCAGAAAGTGCCTGCACAAGCTCTAAAACGGGGATTCAAACGCAAAAAATCGCAGCGCCGCCAACCCCTGTAGGAGTTGCCGAAGACTGCGATCTTTTGATCTTGCTTGTCGCTTTCAGCTTGAAGCTTGTGCTGCTTCAGCGCGGCAACTTCAGGTTATTCCAGATCGCCAGGCTAGGTTCTGCCTGGTTCATGGAATAGAAGTGCAGCCCCGGTGCGCCACCCTGCAACAGGCGTTCGCACATCTCGCTGACGACTTGCTCACCAAAGCGCTGAATGCTTTGGGTGTCATCGCCGTAGGCTTCCAGTTGCTTGCGCACCCAGCGCGGGATTTCCGCACCGCAGGCATCGGAGAAGCGCGCGAGTTTGCTGTAGTTGGTGATCGGCATGATCCCAGGGACAATCGGCAGATCGACACCCTGCGCCTGCAAACGGTCGACGAAATAGAAGTAGCTGTCGGCGTTGAAGAAGTACTGGGTGATCGCGCTGTCGGCGCCGGCGCGGGCCTTGCGCACGAAGTTGGCGAGATCGTCTTCGTAGTTGCGTGCTTGCGGATGCATCTCCGGGTAAGCAGCGACTTCGATGTGGAAATGATCGCCGGTTTCTTCACGAATGAATTCAACCAGTTCATTGGCGTGACGCAGCTCACCGCTGGTCATGCCCATGCCGGACGGCAGGTCACCACGCAGGGCGACGATGCGCTTGATGCCGGCAGCCTTGTACTCGTTCAGCAGGCCGCGCAGGTCGTCCTTGCTGTCGCCGACGCACGACAGGTGCGGTGCGGCCGGGACTTTGACTTCGCTTTCCAGTTGCAGAACGGTGTTGAGGGTGCGATCACGGGTCGAACCACCAGCGCCATAGGTGCAGGAAAAGAAATCAGGGTTGTAAGTGGCCAACTGACGGGCAGTGGCGAGCAGTTTTTCATGCCCAGCATCGGTCTTGGTCGGGAAGAACTCGAAGCTGTAGCGACGGTCTTGGGACATGGTCATACCCTTGGAAACAAGAACCTTCGAGGCGCTGCAGTCCCATGTGGGAGCGGGCTTGCTCGCGAAGACGGCGGGTCAGACAACAAGGGTGTTGAATGTTGAACCGCCTTCGCGAGCAAGCCCGCTCCCACAGGGAGAGCGAGCAGTCAGCGCCTGTTAGTAGCGGTAAGCGTGCGGCTTGAACGGGCCTTCGACGGTCACGCCGATGTAGTCAGCCTGTTGCTTGGTCAGTTGAGTGACCACGCCGCCGAAGCCACGGACCATTTCCAGGGCCACTTCTTCGTCGAGTTTCTTTGGCAGTACTTCAACGGTCAGGCGCTCGGCTTTCTGGGCTGGCGACAGGTCGGCGTATTTCTGGCCGAACAGGAAGATCTGCGCCAGAACCTGGTTGGCGAACGAACCGTCCATGATGCGGCTTGGGTGGCCAGTGGCGTTACCCAGGTTCACCAGACGGCCTTCGGCCAGCAGGATCAGGTAGTCGTCGTTCTGCGCGTCGAAAGCGCCCGGCCCGGTACGGTGGATCTTGTGTACCTGTGGCTTCACTTCTTCCCATGCCCAGTTCTTGCGCATGAAAGCGGTGTCGATTTCGTTGTCGAAGTGACCGATGTTGCAGACAACGGCGCGCTTCTTCAGGGCTTTGAGCATGTTCGCGTCGCAAACGTTGACGTTACCGGTGGTGGTCACGATCAGGTCGATCTTGCCCAGCAGCGCTTTGTCGATGCTCGCTTCGGAACCGTCGTTGATGCCGTCGATGAACGGCGAAACCAGTTCGAAACCGTCCATGCAGGCTTGCATGGCGCAGATCGGGTCAACTTCGGAAACCTTGACGATCATGCCTTCCTGACGCAGGGACTGAGCGGAGCCCTTGCCCACGTCACCGTAGCCGATGACCAGCGCTTGCTTGCCGGACAGCAGGTGGTCGGTGCCGCGCTTGATCGCGTCGTTCAGGCTGTGACGGCAGCCGTACTTGTTGTCGTTCTTGGACTTGGTCACCGAGTCGTTGACGTTGATGGCCGGGATTTTCAGCTCGCCCTTGGCCAGCATGTCCAGCAGACGGTGTACGCCGGTGGTGGTTTCTTCGGTCACGCCGTGAACGCGGTCCAGAACGGCCGGGTATTTCTTGTGCAGCAGCTCGGTCAGGTCGCCGCCGTCGTCGAGGATCATGTTGGCGTCCCATGGCTGGCCATCCTTCAGGATGGTCTGCTCCAGGCACCACTCGTACTCTTCTTCAGTCTCGCCTTTCCAGGCGAAAACCGGGATGCCGGCAGCAGCGATAGCGGCAGCAGCCTGATCCTGAGTGGAGAAAATGTTGCACGACGACCAGCGTACTTCGGCACCCAGGGCAACCAGGGTTTCGATCAGCACGGCCGTCTGAATGGTCATGTGGATGCAGCCGAGGATCTTGGCGCCTTTCAACGGCTGTTCGCCAGAGTACTTGCGACGCAGACCCATCAGGGCCGGCATTTCCGATTCGGCGATAATGGTTTCGCGACGGCCCCAGGCAGCCAGGGACATGTCGGCAACTTTGTAATCGTTAAAATCTGCAGGCGTGATAACAGCGCTCATGAAGAGCCTCCATTCGTAATGTATGCGAATGGGCGCCGTTGTGCGTTTAGTGTCCAGCCTATGGCCGGTCAACGCCCCATCCGAGCCTGACAGGTAGAACCTGCTGCAGCGCCCCTCGGACAGGTGGCGGGAAAACGGCAGTAGCCGTTCTGAATCGGTGGCGATTATAGCTTTCTTCGCCCGGCTAGTGGCAAGTAACAAGCTACAAGCGGCAAGTCACTGCGAATCTGCTTTAACTTGCAGCTTGTCGCTTGTTACTTGAAGCTGGGGGAGTAAACCTAATGCCCAAACACCTCGGAGTCCGTCCCCCATGAATTTCCACACCCGCAAATGGGTAAAACCCGAAGACCTGAACCCCAACGGCACCCTGTTCGGTGGCAGCCTGTTGCGCTGGATCGACGAAGAAGCGGCGATTTACGCCATCGTGCAGTTGGGCAATCAGCGCGTGGTGACCAAGTACATTTCCGAAATCAACTTCGTCAGCGCCTCACGTCAGGGCGACATCATCGAGCTGGGCATCACCGCCACCGAGTTCGGGCGCACCTCGATCACCCTGACCTGCGAAGTGCGCAACAAGATTACCCGCAAGAGCATTCTCACCGTTGAGAAGATGGTTTTTGTGAACCTCGGTGAAGACGGCCTGCCGGCGCCGCACGGGCGCACCGAGATCAAGTACGTCAAAGACCAGTTTCAGGAAGATGAACTCGTTACCCAGTGACATCGGCGGCGTGGCCTTCGCGAGCAAGCCCGCTCCCACCAGTACAAAGTGATCTCTGTGGGAGCGGGCTTGCTCGCGAAGGCGGTTGGGCAGTCACCGAAGATTCATCTGGCCACTGAACAGCCATGAGTCGCTGGGGTCGTAGGTAAACACCACCCCCCACGGTTCCCACGCCATGAGCACCCCGACAGACGGCAAGACCCCAGACCTCTCGGCCGATGAGCAACACGAAGTCGAGAAAAATCAGCCGCCCCGCGCGGCCGTTCTGCATGAAATCATTCGCACCCAAGGCGATCAGGAGCTCGAGCGCAGCATCGCCGCACTCTGGTGGTCGGCGCTGGCGGCCGGGCTGACCATGGGTCTGTCCCTGATGGGCATGGGCTTGCTCAATTCGCGCCTGCCCGAGGGTGACGAATTCAAGGTGATCGCCAGTTTCGGTTACTGCGCAGGCTTTCTTGCGGTGATCCTCGCCCGCCAGCAACTGTTCACCGAAAACACCTTGACCGCCGTGTTGCCGGTCATGACCAAACCGAACCTTAAAAACTTCGGCCGGCTGATCCGCCTGTGGACGGTGGTGCTGGTCGGCAACCTGTGTGGCACGATTCTGGTCGCATACGTGATGCTCGAACTGCCGATCTTCGACAGCAAGACTGACCAGGCTTTCCTCGAAATCGGCCGCAAGGTCATGGAAAACCACGCCAGCCAGATGTTCGCCAAAGGCATCGTCTCCGGCTGGATGATCGCCACCATGGTCTGGATGATTCCGTCCATGGAGAGCGCGAAGATGTGGATCATCATCCTCATCACCTATCTCATGGCACTCGGCGACTTCACGCACATCGTCGTGGGGTCGGCGGAGGTGTCGTACCTGGTGTTTGCCGGCGAATTGCCGTGGAGTGATTTCTGGATGGTCTTCGCCGGGCCGACGCTGGCAGGCAACATCATTGGCGGCAGCTTCATCTTCGCGCTGATCAGTCATGCGCAGATTCGCAGTGAGAGTGGGGCGCCAAAGCCGGATAAGCCCGGCTCTGGCAAAACCCGCGAGGGTGACTCAGATAGATAGACAGGCGGACAGATCGCTCAGCGCTACCTCGACGAGCAGGCGATAGAACCGAACGTGCTGTGTGAGCTGGCCGTTGGCGATGCGGCACCTGCTCAAGGTGCTCTGCGGTGCGTCATGAACGTATGCCACGACGGCACCGCAGTGATGCATCAATGCACGGCTTCAGTCGCAGCATTCGGCTCGTCGCGAGTGGCGTGCTTGACCAGTTTGCCGATGGTCAGGCCCTGCAACAGGATCGACGACAGCACCACGATATACGTGATGCTCAGCAGCAGATCGCGTTCCGGGCCCAGCGGCAGGGCCAGCGCCAGTGCGACGGAAACACCACCGCGCAAACCACCCCAGGTGAGAATCCTGATGGTTCCGCGCGGCACCGTGCGCCAGCGGCGCAGCAGGACGATCGCCGGCGCCACGGTGAGCAGGCGCGACAACAGAATCGCCACCGCCAGCAAACCTGCCGCCGCCATGTGCAGCCAGTTGAACGGGAGCAGCAACAACTCCATGCCGATCAGTGCGAACAGCAGTGCGTTGAGCATGTCATCGAGCAACTCCCAGAAACCGTCGAGATAGCGGCGAGTCATGTCATTCATCGCCAGATTGCGCCCGACGTTACCGATGATCAAACCCGCGACCACCATCGCAATCGGCGCTGATACGTGAATTTCGGTGGCCATCGCCGAACCGCCAATGACCAGCGCGAGGGTCAGCATCACGGTGATCTGATGCTGTTCGACACTCTTGATCATCCGGTACACCAGATAGCCGATCAGCCCGCCAAACAGTACACCGCCCACCGCTTCGTGAACGAAGAGCATGGCCGTGGCACTGATGGTCGGGGTTTCGCCGAGTTGGGCGATGCCCAGCAACACGGTGAACACCACCACAGCGGTGCCGTCATTGAACAGCGATTCACCGACGATGGTGGTCTTCAGCGGCTTGGACGCGTTGGCGGTCCGCAACACGCCGAGCACCGCAATCGGGTCCGTCGGCGAAATCAGCGCACCGAACAACAGGCAGTAAAGGAAGCTCACGTGCCAGCCGAACAGCGCAAAGATGTAATAGGCCAGGCTGCCGATCACGGCCGTGGCGATCAATACGCCGAAAGTTGCCAGCAGGCCGATGGGCCAGCGATAGCTGCGCAGGTCGTTGAGGTTGACGTGCAGGGCGCCGGCGAAGAGCAGAAACGAGAGCATCCAGTTCATCAGCAGATCGCCGAAATCGATCTGGCCGATCAGTTGCTGCACGCGTTCTTCGAGACCGGGATAACCAAGTACGCTCAGGCCTTGCAGGATCAGCGAGAACAGCAGAGCAGTGACCATCACGCCGATGGTTGGCGGCAGTCCGATGAAGCGGAAGTTGACGAAGGTAAGGAGGGTGGTCAAGCAGATAAAAGCGGCGACAAGTTCAAGCATCCGGGGTCCTTTGGATGAGGGGTAGAAAGACAGTGCACCGATTGCTCGGTGCTGTGATTGGAGGGTGTGAAGGCGCGTTGTGGCACAACGCAATCAGCCGGGCACATTGACCGCAGCGGCGCCACGACGTTGCAGGTAGATAAAGAAAAGCGCTGTCAGTACCGTCAGTACGCCGACCAGCGCGCCGGTCCACGGCAGATCCGCCAGATCCGCGCCGCTGGCAACCACCAGCCCGCCGATCCATGCACCCGCCGCGTTACCGAGATTGAAGGCGCTCTGGTTCAGGGTCGAGCCGAGGTTCGGCGCTTCGTGGGCCTGATCGATGATCAGCAGTTGCAGGATCGGACACAGGGCGAAGGCAAAAATGCCCCACAGCACCAAGGTGATTGCTGCCGGAATCACTGAACGGCTGGTTTGGCTGAACGCTGCCAGAATCACTACCACCGCCAGCGCAACACCGACCAGTGATGGCAGCAAACGGCTGTCCGCCAGGCGTCCGCCGAGCATGCTGCCACCGGTCAGGCCGACGCCAAACAACAGCAGCATGACGGTCACGCCGTGGGGGCTGACACCGGTGATGTCTTGCAGGATCGGGGCGATGTAGGTGAACACGCTGAACAGGCTGGTCGATGCCAGCACACTCATGCCCAAGGCCAGCAACACGTTGACCTTGCCCAGCACTTTGAACTCGCTGGCGAGGTTGGCCTTGTCCATCGGGATGTGTTTTGGCAGCCACAACCATTGTGCCAGTGCGGCGACTACACCGATCACCGAAACGGCCCAGAAGGTCGAGCGCCAGCCAGCGTACTGACCGAGCGCAGTGCCCAGCGGCACGCCGAGGACGTTGGCCAGTGTCAGGCCAGTGAACATCATGGCAATCGCTTGCGCCCGCTTGTTTGGCGCGACCAGTCCGGCGGCGACCACCGAGCCGATGCCGAAGAACGCGCCGTGGCACAGCGCAGTGACCACTCGCGCGGCCATCAGCGTTGCGTAGTTCGGTGCCAGTGCACAGAGCACGTTGCCGAGAATGAACATCAACGTCATGCCCAGCAGTGTGGCCTTACGCGGCATGTTCGCGGTGCCGATGGCCAGGATCGGCGCACCGAACACCACGCCGAGGGCGTAACCGGTGATCAACAGACCCGCGTGTGGAATGCTCACCGCGAGGTCGCGGGCGACGTCGGGCAGCAGGCCCATGATGACGAATTCAGTGGTGCCGATGCCGAACGCGGCAACAGCGAGTGCAAACAAGGCGAGTGGCATGCGCGAGGTCTCTGTCGTTAATCTTGACGCGTTGATCAGGCATACGCAGGCCGACGACCGTTCTCGAAAGAGCACGGGCCAGTCAGGGATTATTGGAGTTTTTCTGTGCGCAAGTGAGTGCGGCGTGGTCGGTTGCAGTATAAACAGCTGCCGACACATCGAGAATCAATAATCTGACTATTCGGATTTTCCCTGCAGGGCGAATAAAAACAAGGAGTGAAACGTGCTGGCGACAGCTCTGGTATTAGTGGCGGCGCTGTTGCATGCGACGTGGAATACCCTGATCAAGTTCAGCGCCGAACGGCTGCTGGTAGTGGCGTGCATGGACACTGTGGCGCTGTTGGTGGTCGCCATCTCGTTGCCATTTGTGCGCTTGCCACCCATGGACATCTGGCCGTGGATTCTGGCGTCGGCCGCTTTCGAACTGCTCTATCGCTACCTGCTGATTCAGGCCTATCGGGTCGGCGATCTCGGGCTGGTCTATCCGTTGATGCGTGGGTTGTCGCCGCTGGTGGTGCTGGCACTGACCCTGATCTTTGCCGGCGAAGTGCTCACCACGCAGCAGATCGTCGGGATCATGTTGATTCCGCTCGGCATGGTCTGCCTGCTCTGGCAGGGCGGTGGCGGCAAGCACTTGCCGTGGTCGATGTTGCCGGTGGTGGCGCTGATCGGCGTGTGCATCGGTTGCTATACCTACATCGATGGCCAGGCGTTGCGACGCTGGTCGCATCCGCTGGATTACCTGGTCTGGGTCACGCTGCTCAGCGCTTGGCCTTTTCCGTTGCTGGCGTGGGTCGCCAGGCGCCCGGTGTTCATGCTGTTCTGGCGTGAGCAATGGAAGCTCGGGCTGGCGGTGGGCTTCTGCGTATTGGCCAGCTACGCTCTGGTGCTGTGGGCGATGCAGTTGGGCTCGATTGCAGAAGCAGCGGCGTTGCGCGAGATCAGTGTGATCCTGGTGGTGCTGTTCGGCATGCGCTACCTCAAAGAACCTTTTGGCCGGCCACGGCTCTTAGCCTGTGGGCTGGTATTGATCGGCATGCTGATCATGAAATTCTGACGGCCCGCGAATTTTATAACTCGAAAAAGGACGGCGTTATGACGGTAGCTCTCTGGTGTGTGTTGATCGCGATTTTTCTGCCGTATATCTGCACGGGAGTGGCCAAGGCTGTGGGCGGCTACCGGCTGAGTGACAACCATGATCCGCGCGACTTTCTGGAAAGTCTCAACGGTGTGGCGAGGCGGGCGCATGCGGCGCAAATGAACAGCTTCGAAGTGACCCCGGCGTTTGCCGCGGCGGTCATCGTTGCGCATCTGGTGGGGACGGCGGAACTGGTGACGGTGAATGTGCTGGCCGTTCTATTTATCACCAGTCGCCTGTTGTACATCATTTGCTATCTGGCGGACTGGGCGATCTTGCGGTCGCTGGTGTGGTTTGTGGGGATGGGGTTGATTGCTTCGTTCTTCTTCGTGTCTGTCTGACCATTGGGTGTTGCTGCAGGCCTCTTCGCGGGCAAGCCCGGGCCCGCAGGTTTCTTTGGTGTACACCGAGTGCGGGTTCACCGTTGATACCTGTGGGAGCGGCCTTGCCCGCGAAGGCCATTGATCAGGCCAGGAACACCTCAGGATTTGTCCTTGGTCTTGTCCGCCACCTGCGGCACTTGCGGCAACGCTGCACCCTTGGGCCAGAGCATCCAGATCTGCCCTTGTTGTTTCATGTCCCCGGCCAGTTGCCCGGCCGCATCGCCAGTGCCCCAGAACAGATCCGCACGCACTTCGCCGGCAATTGCGCCGCCGGTGTCCTGTGCCGCAACCGGGCGTACCAGTGCGGTGCCGTCAGGGCGAGTGGTCGACAGCCACAGCAGGCTGCCCAGCGGAATCACCTTGCGGTCCACCGCCGCGCTGTAACCGGCCGTCAGAGGCACGTTCAGCGACCCACGCGGGCCTTCGTTGCTGTCCGGATTGCGAGTGAAGAACACATAGCTCGGGTTGCTGCCGAGCAGTTCCGGGATGCGCGACGGATTGGCCTTGGCCCAATTGCTGATCGCGTTCATGGTCACGTCTTCTTTTTTCAGTTCACCTTGCTCCACCAGCCAGCGACCGATGGGGCGATAAGGGTGGCCGTTCTGGTCGGCGTAGGCGATGCGCAGCTGTTTGCCGTCTTGCGTCTGAATGCGTCCGGACCCCTGAATCTGCAGGAATTGCAGGTTCATCGGGTCCGTCAGATAAGCCACGACGGGAGCTTTCACGCCTTTTGATTCGATGGTCGCGGCGTCGTCATAAGGCTTGAGCACCCGACCTTCGAGGCGACCGCGCAGACGTTTGCCCTTGAGCTCCGGGTAAATGCTGTCCAGCGAGACGATGATCATGTCTTCCGGCACGCCGTACACCGGTACGTTGGCCGTTTCGGTTGGTGTCAGGCTGCCGGGGTAGACCGGTTCGTAGTAGCCGGTGATCAAGCCGTTGGGGTTGTCGTTCTCGGCGCGCAGGCCGAAGACATCGAGGTTCTGTTTGAGGAATGCGCGAATCTCGCTGGCACTCTGTGGCACATTGGCCGCTGCGGTACAGGTTGGACCCCAGACTGCATCAGCCTTGAGCCGGTTGCAGGCGCTGCGCCACGAGCCGAACCCGGCGACCAGGTCGCTATCGGATACAGCCGGCAATGCATCCCAGCTAGCGCTGGAATAAGTGGCCAGCGCGTGGGTTTTTGGCTTGGCGGTATCACCACCGGTACAGCCGGCGAGGATCGCCAAGAGTGGGAGGGTGGTGATCAACGGGTGACGCCAGGCCTTGAAGCAGCTGTTCATGGAGTGATTCCTGTGCCGGTTGTCCGAGCGCTCCATGCGCTCGAACAACCCGTATTTTTAATAGGGCTATTGGTGTTTGCTGGTGAGGCGAGGATACTGGCCGCCGAATTCCGTGACCTGAAGCCACCATGACTCTTAAAAGCATTGCTGTTGTATTGCTGGCCTGTCTGACCCTTTCCGCCTGTGGCGGTGTCGATCCGAATTCTCCGCTGGGCCAACGAAAGGCCATCTTCAAACAGATGCTCAAGACCGGTGAAGACCTTGGCGGCATGTTGCGTGGGCGCATCCCGTTCGACGGGCCGAAGTTCGCCGAAGGCGCGGCCAGGCTCGATGCGTTGTCCCACGAACCGTGGAAACATTTTCCGCAGGTGCGCGAAGAAGATCACACCAGCGCCAAAGATGATGTCTGGCAGAAACAGGCGCAGTTTCAGGAGATGGCCCGCAACCTTGAAGCGGCCACCGGTGAATTGGTGATCGCCAGCCAGGTTCAGCCGTACAAGGCCAGCAACCTGGGGCCTGCGGTGCAGAAGGTAGAAGATGCCTGCAGCGCTTGCCATAAACAGTTTCGGGATCATTGATCTCTGTCGTTTGAGCTGACGCCCTCGCGAGCAAGCCCGCTCCCACCGTTGACCAAGTTGTAAAGATGAATAGGGTCAACTGTGGGCGCGGGCCTGCTCGCGAAGAGGCCAACAAACTCACCGCGTCATCGATTATTTATCGATTTCGTCCAGCGCGTCCTGCAGTTCCTTGCGCGATTCGGCGAGCTTGTCCTTGCGCTTGTTGATCTTCTCCGGATCGCCTTTCTTCATGGCTTTGTCCAGGTCTGCCTGGCGCTTGCTCACTTCGTGCTTGGCATCCAGCACCTTGTTTTCGCGTTCTTTCTTGAGGCCGGCATCGGTGCAGTGGTCGTTGACTTCACGCAGGGCTGTTTCCAGGCCGGCCTGCTGATCGGCATTGCCGCGGGACTTGGCCTGCTCGATCTGGTTCATGATGCCTTGCTTCTTGGCGGCGCAGCCGGTGAGGCCCGGCGCATCTTCATCGGCCATCACAGGCGCGGCCATCATGCCGCAAAGGGTCAGCATGGCGAGCGGTGCAAGAAATTTCATAAAAGCTCCATGTGCAAAGGCAATCGGGTCAGTTGGGCACTGCGCTGTTGGAGCGCTTCGGCGACCGTTGGGTTCCCGGTGGCCCGGGATTGCATGTTCAGAAACCGTCGATTCCGGCGGCATGTAACGTTTCGCTCAAGGCCAGCACCTGCGGGTCGCGAAAGAAAGCGCTCAATTGCGCCGCGCGGCCCGGGCCGATACCGGCTTGTGCCTGCCATTGTGCGGCATCGCGTTGGGCCAGCGCCTGCCATGAGTCTGCAAGTTGTGCCTGACCGGTCGGTGGCAAACCCAGGGCTTTCAGCCATTGGCTGAAAGGTTGTTGGCGAGCGCGTTGAAAACTGTGCATCAGGCGTGCGCTGCTGCGCTCGCCGAGGCCGGCAATGTTAGCAAGCTCTGGCGCCTCGAGGGTCATCCAATCCAGCAGGTTGTTCAGGCGGCCTGTTTCGAGAAGTTTCTCCCAGGTGCCGCGCCCGACATGCTGCATCGCCAGCCCTTGCTTGCCACTGAGCCAGGTCAGGCGCGCGAGAAACTGGCTCTCGCAGCCGGGGGTGGGTTGCCAGCAGCTCAGGGCGTGAAAATCGCTGGCGACGGGGATATCAATATCTGAGCGTTCGATGCTGCGCAGAACCACGCTGTCCAGTCTTGGGATCGTCAGGCCGGCGAGGCTGATCGCAACCTGGTCGCCGGGGCGGATATCCAGTGCCCGCCAACGCTTCAAGGAGCTGGCACTGACCCGCTTGATCTCCCGGTCGTCCAGCATGACGGGTTTGAGTTCCAGCACAGGCGTAATGCGCCCGGTGCGACCGACTTTGAAGTTGATCCTGCGTACTTCGGCCAATGCCTGGGCGAACGGGTATTTCCAGGCAACGGCCCAGTACGGCGCGTGAGCCTGCCAGCGTTCGGCGGGTGGTCGCTGGCTTTGGCGCAGGACCACGCCATCCGTGGCGAAGGGCAGAGGGGAGCGATGCCAGTGATCGCGCCACTTCTGCGCCTCGGCGAGTTCGCTGACCGGTTGACTGTAGGGTTCCGTCGTGGCGAAACCCAGCGTCGCCAATCCGGATATTCGCTTGGGCAAGTCCAACGCGCTTTGCGGCCAGTCCCAAACGAACAGTCCGATGCCGTCGGCTTGCTCGGCGCTCAAGAATTTGCGTCCCATCAGTCCGGCGACGATGGCGCGAGCGTTGACGCTGCCGGTTTTGGCTTGCACGTGTTCGTTCAAGCGCCAATAAAGTTCGCCTTGCACCAGCAGGTCCAGCGGTTGCGTCAGGCGTTGAGGAATGGCGCCGATCTTCTGCGCGGATGGCGTCCAGTCCTGGCCCCGAATCCCGTCACCACGACTGATTGCCTGATGCAGAACGCCTGCGCGATAAATCAGCGTCACGGCGACGCCGTCGATCTTGGGTTGTACCCAGACATCCCGGCGGTCGCGCAGCCACGATTCCACGGCCGCCGCTTCGTGCAACTTATCCAGACCGGTATGGGCGATGGGGTGTGCGATTGAGCCTGAGGCAGTGCGCAGTGGCACAGGTGCGGGTGGCAGATCGAAACAGCGCCTCCATTGGCTTAAGCGCAGACGCGACTGATCGTAGAGTTCATCGGCGATCAGTGAGCGGCCTTCGCGGTGGTAGGCGTCGTCCCATTGGTCGATCTGGTTTTGCAGGGCGGTGATCCGGGTTTGCGCGGTGGCGGCAGACCAGACAGGGCA
Source organism: Pseudomonas sp. EA_5y_Pfl2_R50 (assembly GCF_963970475.1). Lineage (NCBI taxonomy): Bacteria > Pseudomonadati > Pseudomonadota > Gammaproteobacteria > Pseudomonadales > Pseudomonadaceae > Pseudomonas > Pseudomonas sp. EA_5y_Pfl2_R50. The sequence goes on from NZ_CAXAPT010000006.1 coordinate 242,434, forward strand.
AACGGCGTAGGCGATCGTGTGGGTGAAGCTCAGCAGAAGAATTGAAAACAGGCGCAGCGTGGCAAGCATGTTGAGCGTCCTTGCTCAGGGGGAATGCTTGAAGGCTAGGCGAGGATTGTGAAGTGGGTTGGCGGGGTGTTTTGCCGGGTGTTTCGGTTGCAAAGGAATGTTGCCTGTTCGGGCCTCTTCGCGAGCAGGCTCGCTCCCACAGCGTATTGAGCACGCATGAAAAAGCCCCGCACGGCGCGAACCGTGCGGGGCTTTTTTGTACCGCCGGGGAAGTCTTACAGACCGGCAGCGGAACGCAGGGCGTCGGCGCGGTCGGTTTTTTCCCAGGTGAAGGTGGTGAAGGTGTCTTCGCCAACGGTCTTGGTCTGTGGCGCGCGACCGAAGTGGCCGTAGGCTGCAGTTTCCTGGTACATCGGGTGCAGCAGATCGAGCATTGTGGTGATCGCGTATGGGCGCAGGTCAAACACTTCACGGACCAGTTTGACGATCTTGTCATCGCTGATCTTGCCGGTACCGAAGGTGTTCAGCGAGATCGATGTCGGCTGAGCGACACCAATCGCGTAGGAAACCTGGATTTCGCAACGCTCGGCCAGGCCGGCAGCGACGATGTTCTTGGCAACGTAACGGCCAGCGTAGGCAGCCGAACGGTCAACCTTCGATGGATCTTTACCGGAGAACGCGCCGCCGCCGTGACGGGCCATGCCGCCGTAGCTGTCGACGATGATCTTGCGCCCGGTCAGACCGCAGTCACCTACCGGGCCGCCAATGATGAACTGGCCGGTCGGGTTGATGTGGAACTGGGTGTCTTTGCTCAGCAGTTCGGCAGGCAGTACGTGCTTGACGATCAGCTCCATCACGCCTTCGCGCAGGTCTTTGTACGACACTTCCGGGTTGTGCTGGGTCGACAGAACAACGGCGTCGATACCGACAACCTTGCCGCCTTCGTAACGGCAGGTCACCTGCGACTTGGCGTCCGGACGCAGCCATGGCAGCAGGCCCGATTTGCGGGCGTCAGCCTGGCGCTGCACCAGTTGGTGCGAGAAGGTGATCGGCGCTGGCATCAGCACTTCGGTTTCGTTGCTGGCGTAGCCGAACATCAGGCCCTGGTCGCCGGCGCCCTGATCTTCAGGCTTGGCACGGTCAACACCCTGGTTGATGTCTGGGGACTGCTTGCCGATGATGTTCATCACGCCGCATGTTGCGCCGTCGAAGCCAACTTCGGAGCTGGTGTAGCCGATGTCGCAAATCACATCACGAACGATCTGCTCCAGGTCGACCCAGGCGCTGGTGGTCACTTCACCGGCAACGATGGCTACACCGGTTTTGACCAGGGTTTCCACCGCAACGCGGGCGTGTTTGTCCTGGGCAATAATGGCGTCCAGCACCGCATCGGAAATCTGGTCGGCGATTTTGTCCGGATGCCCTTCAGACACGGACTCGGAGGTGAAGAGGGAGTATTCGCTCATCTCGATTTTTTCCTGAATTTACCGATGGTGAGTGTCGCCAGCCGGTCGCTGAAAGTGGCGAACCTGGATCTGGAAACCATTACGTAAGCCTACATAGAGACTTTCCCCGGGAACGAGTCCCGCAGCGGTGGCCCAACGGGCCAAATCGTCCTGTTCAAACCCCAACCACAGATCACCGCAGGCCTCCCTGGCCCAACTCTGGTTGTGGCTACATAACTCTGTCACGAGCAAGCTGCCGCCCGTTTGCAATAGGCCGGCCAAGTGCTTGAGCGCGTCGGCCGGCGCGGCGAAGTGGTGCAGCACCATGTTCAACACCACGCAATCGGCCTGAAGGCTTGTGCCGTTCAATGCATCGGCCAATTGCAGGCTGACGTTAGCCAGTTGTTCACGTTCACATACCTGGCGGGCCAGTTCGAGCATCGCCGGGCTGTTGTCCAGCGCGGTTACGGTGCCGAAGCGGCGGGCCAGTTCCGGCAGAAAAGCTCCATCGCCGGGACCGACTTCAATGGCCGTGGCAGCACCCTCGAAGTTCAGTTTGTCGAGCAGGGCCAGCACGCTGTCACGGTACTGCGGCAGGCCCGCAATCAAGTCTTGCTGGGCGCGGAATTTCTCCGCGACCCGGGCGAAAAAGTCCTGGCTGGCCGCGGCACGTTGGCCGTGAACCTGTTCAATGCGCGCCTGCACGTCGTCAGGCAGCGCCAGATTGTCGACTTCTTCTAACAATGCGGCGTGCAGCTTGCCCCCCAGCAGTTCGGTGTGGGGCAGGGCGCGACGATAGAAAATCGCGTTGCCTTCACGGCGCGTTGCTACCAGATCTGCCTGGGCCAGCACCTTGAGGTGGTGGCTCATGCCGGACTGGCCAATGCCGAAAATCTGCGCCAGCTCCAATACACCGAACGAGTCGTTGGCCAGCGCGCGCAATACATTCAGGCGCAGCGGGTCGCCGCCGGCCTTGCACAGGGCCGCCAGCTCGTCGCAATCGTCATGTCGAATGGAAGGCGCACGTAAGTTCATAGGGCTGGCAGTCTAGAGAGGGGGGCAAATCATCGCAAGAGCAATATCAAAAAGTTTTGATATTGCTCGATAAATGGCACTTCTCACGAGACGGTCAACTCTACAAACCAGTAGCGGAAAGGTTTCACCAACAGAAAGCGCCGCTATCCATTGGAAAAACGCCGCCCGATGACTATCTGTCATTGCCCCGAGGCGCTCCGGTGAGGGAAAATGCCCTCCTTTTTTCCGTTTCGACTTACCAGAACCCAGGAGATCAGCGATGCCTAGCCGTCGTGAGCGTGCCAACGCCATTCGTGCCCTCAGCATGGATGCCGTGCAAAAAGCCAACAGCGGCCATCCCGGTGCCCCTATGGGTATGGCAGATATCGCCGAAGTGCTTTGGCGCGACTACCTCAAGCACAACCCGAGCAACCCATCGTTCGCCGACCGTGACCGCTTCGTGCTGTCCAACGGCCACGGCTCGATGTTGATCTACTCGCTGCTGCACCTGACCGGTTACGACCTGTCGATCGACGACCTCAAGCAGTTCCGTCAATTGCACAGCCGCACGCCGGGCCACCCGGAATTCGGTTACACCCCAGGCGTTGAAACCACCACCGGCCCATTGGGTCAGGGCCTGGCCAACGCAGTGGGCTTCGCTCTGGCAGAAAAAGTACTGGGTGCGCAGTTCAACCGCCCTGGCCACGACATCGTCGACCACCATACCTACGTATTCCTGGGTGATGGCTGCATGATGGAAGGCATTTCCCACGAAGTCGCTTCCCTGGCCGGTACGCTGGGTCTGGGCAAGCTGATCGCTTTCTATGATGACAACGGCATCTCCATCGACGGCGAGGTCGAAGGCTGGTTCACCGATGACACCCCGAAGCGTTTTGAATCCTACAACTGGCAAGTGATCCGCAACGTTGACGGTCACGACCCGGAAGAGATCAAGACCGCCATCGAAACCGCGCGCAAGAGCCCGCTGCCGACCCTGATCTGCTGCAAGACCACCATTGGTTTCGGTTCGCCGAACAAGCAGGGCAAAGAAGACTGCCACGGCGCCCCACTGGGTGACGCGGAAATCGCCCTGACCCGTCAGGCGCTGAACTGGAACCACGGCCCGTTCGAAATCCCGGCCGACATCTACGCCGAGTGGGATGCCAAGGAAAAAGGTCGCGCGGCCGAAGCCGAGTGGGATCAGCGTTTCGCGGCCTACTCCGCTGCGTTCCCGACCGAAGCCAACGAGCTGGTCCGTCGTCTGAGCGGCGAACTGCCGGCTGACTTCTCCGAAAAAGCCTCGGCCTACATCGCTGAAGTCGCGGCCAAAGGCGAAACCATCGCCAGCCGTAAAGCCAGCCAGAACGCCCTGAATGCGTTCGGCCCGCTGCTGCCGGAAGTGCTCGGCGGTTCCGCTGACCTGGCCGGTTCCAACCTGACCCTGTGGAAAGGTTGCAAAGGTGTCACCGCAGAAGACGCCAGCGGCAACTACATGTATTACGGCGTGCGCGAATTCGGCATGACCGCGATCATGAACGGCGTGGCCCTGCACGGCGGTCTGGTGCCTTACGGCGCGACCTTCCTGATGTTCATGGAGTACGCACGCAACGCGGTGCGTATGTCGGCGCTGATGAAGAAGCGCGTGATCCACGTCTACACCCACGACTCCATCGGTCTGGGCGAAGACGGCCCGACGCACCAGCCCATCGAGCAACTGACCAGCCTGCGCAGCACACCGAACCTCGACACCTGGCGTCCAGCCGATGCCGTTGAGTCGGCAGTGGCGTGGAAAAACGCTCTGGAGCGTAAAGATGGCCCGTCGGCGCTGATCTTCTCCCGCCAGAACCTTCAGCACCAGGAACGCGATGCCGGCCAGATTGCCGACATCAGCCGTGGTGGCTACGTGCTCAAGGACTGCGCAGGCGAGCCTGAGCTGATCCTGATCGCTACCGGTTCGGAAGTCGGTCTGGCCGTTCAGGCCTACGACAAACTGACCGGGCAGGGCCGCAAGGTGCGCGTGGTTTCCATGCCGTGCACCAGCGCGTTCGACGCTCAGGACGCTGGCTACAAGCAATCGGTTCTGCCGTTGCAGGTCAGCGCACGTATCGCCATCGAAGCGGCCCACGCCGACTTCTGGTTCAAGTACGTGGGTCTGGAAGGTCGCGTGATTGGCATGACCACTTACGGCGAATCGGCTCCGGCTTCGGCACTGTTCGAAGAATTCGGTTTCACCCTGGAAAACATCCTGGGTCAGGCTGAAGAGCTGCTGGAAGACTGATCCAGATCAGGTTTCGCCTGAGCTGACGCCTTCGCGGGCAAGCCCGCTCCCACAGGGAAATGCATTCCAGTGTGGGAGCGGGCTTGCTCGCGAAAGCGATAGTCCGGGCGCCATCGCACTGACTGATTCACCACGGTAATCGAGAACCCCATGCCTCAACCGCGTCTCTACAAAGTTGCACTCAACGGCTACGGCCGCATTGGTCGTTGCGTCTTGCGTGCGTTGTTTGAGCGAGGCGAGAAAGCCGGGTTTGAAATTGTCGCGATCAACGATCTGGCTGACATGGCCAGCATCGAATACCTGACACGCTTCGACTCCACCCACGGTCGCTTTCCGGGCGAAGTGCGAGTGGAAGGCGACTGTCTGCATATTAATGGCGACTGCGTGAAGGTCCTGCGCAGTGCCACCCCCGAAGGCATCGATTGGGCGTCGCTGGGCGTCGATCTGGTGCTGGAATGTTCCGGTGCCTATAACACCCGTGAAGACGGCCAGCGCTTTCTCGCTGCCGGTGCGCCACGCGTGTTGTTCTCGCAGCCGATGGCCAGCGAGGCGGATGTCGACGCCACCATCGTGTATGGGGTCAATCAGGATTGCCTGACCGGCGACGAACTGCTGGTATCCAACGCCTCCTGCACGACCAACTGCGGCGTGCCACTGTTGCGCCTGCTCGACAAGGCGATCGGCCTGGATTACGTATCGATCACCACGATCCACTCGGCGATGAACGATCAGCCGGTGATCGACGCCTATCACCACGAAGACCTGCGCCGCACGCGCTCCGCGTTTCAGTCGGTGATCCCGGTGTCCACAGGGCTGGCGCGCGGTATCGAGCGCCTGCTGCCGGAACTTGCCGGGCGAATTCAGGCCAAAGCCGTGCGCGTGCCGACGGTCAACGTGTCCTGCCTCGACATCACGATGCAGACTGCCACCGCGACCGATGCCAATGAGGTCAACCGGATACTGCGCGAGGCCGCCACCCATGGCCCGCTCAAAGGCCTGCTGGCTTACACCGAGCTTCCCCACGCCAGCTGTGATTTCAACCATGACCCACATTCGGCCATCGTCGATGCCAGTCAGACCCGTGTTTCCGGCCCCAAGCTGGTGAACATCCTGGCCTGGTTCGACAACGAATGGGGTTTTGCCAACCGAATGCTGGACGTTGCAGAACACTATCTGCAAACAGCAACTTCAAAAAAACCGTAGGAAGTGCGACCCATGACCGTGTTGAAGATGTCCGACCTCGATCTGCAAGGTAAGCGCGTATTGATCCGCGAAGACCTCAACGTCCCAGTCAAGGACGGTGTTGTCACCAGCGATGCGCGTATCCTGGCTTCGCTGCCGACCATCAAGCTGGCCCTGGAAAAAGGTGCGGCGGTGATGGTCTGCTCGCACCTTGGCCGTCCGACCGAAGGCGAGTTCTCTGCCGAAAACAGCCTCAAGCCTGTTGCTGACTACCTGAGCAAGGCTCTGGGCCGCGAAGTGCCGCTGGTGGCCGACTACCTGGGTGGCGTTGACGTCAAGGCCGGCGACATCGTGCTGTTCGAAAACGTGCGCTTCAACAAGGGCGAGAAAAAGAACGCCGACGACCTGGCCCAGCAATACGCCGCCCTGTGCGACGTGTTCGTGATGGACGCGTTCGGCACCGCGCACCGCGCCGAAGGCTCGACTCACGGCGTGGCCAAATTCGCCAAGGTTGCAGCTGCTGGCCCGCTGCTCGCCGCTGAACTGGACGCACTGGGCAAGGCCCTCGGCGCACCGGCCAAGCCAATGGCGGCCATCGTGGCTGGCTCCAAGGTCTCGACCAAACTCGACGTGCTGAACAGCCTGAGCCAGATCTGCGATCAACTGATCGTCGGCGGCGGCATCGCCAACACCTTCCTCGCGGCTGCCGGTCACCCGGTTGGCAAATCCCTGTACGAACCGGATCTGCTCGACACCGCACGCGCCATCGCTGCCAAAGTCAGCGTGCCGCTGCCGGTGGACGTAGTGGTTGCCAAGGAATTCGCCGAAACCGCCGAAGCCACCGTCAAGCTGATCGCTGACGTCGCGGCTGACGACATGATTCTGGACATCGGCCCACAAACCGCAGCCAATTTCGCCGAACTGCTGAAATCGTCGAAAACCATTCTGTGGAACGGCCCGGTCGGCGTGTTCGAGTTCGATCAGTTCGGCAACGGCACCAAAGTGCTGGCTCAGGCCATCGCTGAAAGCTCGGCGTTCTCCATTGCTGGTGGTGGCGACACCTTGGCCGCCATTGATAAATATGGCGTGGCTGAGCAAATCTCCTACATTTCCACCGGTGGTGGCGCGTTCCTCGAATTCGTCGAGGGCAAAGTGCTGCCAGCCGTAGAAGTCCTGGAAAGCCGGGCCAAGGCCTGAGGCCGCCCCGTTTGGCCAGGCAAGGAGTGTTTACATGGTCAAGTCGTTAGCGCTGTTGTTGCTGACCGGTACGCTGGCCGCCTGCGGGAGTAACCCGAAGGCTGAAGCCACGCCGGCGCCGAGCGAGTCGCAGAAGGGCTGCTATCAGGCCGACTGGCAGGCCGAAACCAACCCGGTGCTGAACAAGCGCTCGGGGCCGGACGGCCTGGAGAAATACGAGACGCAAACCCCGGCCAAGGAACATGGTTGTCCTTGACGGGTCTGACTCTTTAACTCAGGGCTGGCGGGGTGCACCGTCAGTCGAGGAACACGGATGAAAGGCTTGATCGCCATTGCGGCGTTGGCATTGTTGGGCGGTTGCGCGCAGTTGAACCTGTTTCAGTCGCCCGTTCCGGCGGATGACTGGACGACCTGGACCTGCGACAGCCAGGCCAAAGTGCTGTGGCGTTACGCCGATGCCGGCCAGAAGGAAGTCGATGTTCGACTGGGTGGTGGTGATCAGGTCTATCGCCTGAAAGAAGAGCCGGGCGCCTCGGGCACGCTGTACAGCGACGGCATGCTGGCGTTTCACGTCAAGGGAGAGGAAGGCCTGGTGTACTGGGTCGCCACCAATGACCTGATCGGCCGCGGCTGCAAGGCCGAGTAATTGACACAACACAGATCCAATGTGGAAACCGATCCAACTGTGGGAGCGAGCTTGCTCGCGAAAGCGGTGGATCAGCTTGCATCAATGTTGAATGCCAAGCCGCATTCGCGAGCAAGCTCGCTCCCACAGGGGTTCTGTGTAGCTCTCAGGATTTTGCTTTATCGAATCACCAGACCGGGGCTCAACCCCCGATCTGCAATCACTTGAATAGCCGCCGCCGCTCCGGCAGGCTGGCACGATTAACGACCCTCAACCGGGAGAGAGACACACAATGGCACTTATCAGCATGCGCCAGATGCTGGACCACGCAGCCGAATTCGGCTACGGCGTTCCAGCCTTCAACGTCAACAACCTTGAGCAGATGCGCGCCATCATGGAAGCCGCTGACAAGACTGACTCCCCGGTGATCGTTCAGGCTTCGGCCGGCGCTCGCAAATACGCCGGCGCGCCTTTCCTGCGTCACCTGATCCTGGCCGCGATTGAAGAATTCCCGCACATCCCGGTGTGCATGCACCAGGACCACGGCACCAGCCCTGACGTCTGCCAGCGCTCGATCCAGCTGGGCTTCAGCTCGGTCATGATGGACGGCTCGCTGGGCGAAGACGGCAAGACCCCGACCGACTACGACTACAACGTGCGCGTTACCCAACAAACCGTGGCCATGGCGCACGCCTGCGGCGTTTCGGTTGAAGGCGAGCTGGGCTGCCTGGGTTCGCTGGAAACCGGCATGGCCGGTGAAGAAGACGGCATCGGCGCCGAAGGTGTTCTGGATCACAGCCAAATGCTGACCGACCCTGAAGAAGCCGCTGACTTCGTCAAGCGCACTCAGGTCGATGCCCTGGCCATCGCCATCGGCACCAGCCACGGCGCCTACAAGTTCACCAAGCCACCTACCGGTGACGTGCTGGCAATCGACCGCATCAAGGAAATCCACAAACGCATCCCGAACACCCACTTGGTGATGCACGGTTCCTCGTCGGTGCCGCAAGAGTGGCTGGCGATCATCAACCAGTACGGCGGCGACATCAAAGAAACCTACGGCGTACCGGTTGAAGAAATCGTCGAAGGCATCAAGCACGGCGTGCGCAAGGTCAACATCGACACCGACCTGCGCCTGGCATCCACCGGCGCCATGCGTCGCCTGATGGCCACCAATCCGAGCGAATTCGACCCGCGTAAATTCTTCGGCGCCACTGTGACTGCAATGCGTGACGTGTGCATCGCGCGTTACGAGGCTTTCGGTACGGCGGGTAACGCTTCGAAGATCAAACCGATCTCGCTGGAAGCGATGTATCAGCGTTATCTGAAGGGTGAGTTGAACGCTAAGGTTAACTAAGCCTGAGCGTTAAACTGCTTTAAAAGAAACCCGCCGTGAGGCGGGTTTTTTGTGGGTGAAATGTTTGGTAGTGATACTTGAAAATCCGCACTTGAAATGTCACCTATAGTGAACTTTAATGATTTTTATCAGCTTGAAGTCCGATATAGGTGACATTTTGATCCTGAACAATCCTGCGATTTTTGCCGAACGCATTCGTCAGCTGCGAAAAGCCAAGGGCTACAGTCAGCTAATGCTGGCGCATAAGGCCAAATGCAGTCGCAAGACCATCATCGATCTTGAGGCCGGTGAAAACGTCGCTTTTTATACCGTGTTCCGGGTGATTGCCGCGTTGGGCATGGCGCTTGAAATCGTCGACAACCGAATCGATCTCAAGTCGCTCGCCGATCTGGTAGAGCATGATGAATAAGGTCAAACGACTCAACGTCATGACGCCGCAAGGCTGCGCGGGCGAGCTATCCAAAGGTTCGCAGTTCTCGTTTTCCTACCAGACGGCAGAAGCGTCCAGGGAAGTCTCATTGGTCATGCCTTATGACCCGACACCCTCGGTGAGCAATGTGCTGCACCCGATCTTCGATATGAATGTGCCCGAAGGTTTTCTGGCCGATCAGATCAAGCGCCGGATGGCCAAGCATATGCAGGTCGATGAAATGCGCCTGCTATCGGTCATTGGCGGTAATCAGATTGGGCGCCTTACTTATGAAAATCCGACTGAGCCCTCTACCGCTGTGCGCGCGCAGGTCGGTCTGCAAGACATTCTGTCTGCCGACGCCTCTCAGGGTGTTTTCAACTTTCTGGTTGAAACCTACTTCGAGTCGGGTATTTCCGGAGTGCAGCCCAAGGTACTGGTGCCTGACCTGGACAAACTCACCGGTAGCCGAAAAACAATGCTCAGCTCCGATCTTATCGTCAAATCAGGAGCCGAGGAGTATGAGCACTTGGCCCAGAACGAGTTTCTGTGTCTGGAGGCGGCGAGGCTGGCAGGATTGGAAACGCCACCGTTCTGGCTTTCCGAGAGCGGTGAGCTATTTGTCATGGAGCGGTTTGACCTGACGTCGTCTGGCCGGCTCGGCTTCGAAGACATGGCGGTACTGTTGGGTCTTAACAAAGATCCTCACGACAATTACAAGTACTCGCAGAGCTATGAAACCCTCGCGGCGGTCATCCGCCAGGTATGTCGCCATGCCGATCCGATACGCGAGCTGGAGCGATACTTTTCCTCTGTCTGCCTTTCGGTGATGGTGCGCAATGGCGATGCACATTTGAAGAACTTCGGCGTGATATACACGCAGCCCGCGGCTCCAGAAACCGTGCAGTTGGCCCCGATTTACGATGTTACGACCACCACGGTCTATGAAAACTACAACCCGAAGTCAGGGCGTTCACTGGTTGACCGTACCCTAGCAATCAAAATGAATAAAACCAAAGACTACCCGGATCGCCAGCAACTGATCGAGTTCGGTCGCAAACACTGCGCGGTGGATAGGCCGGCATTGATCATCGACCGGATAGCTGAAGCAATGGGCCAGGCACTGGCTGCCCATCGGTTCCGAGTGGATGCTGAATTGTTTGTGGGGATGCAACGCGAATGGGATGCCGGGCGTACAGTTGCCTTGAATGATTCGGTTGGGTCGGGGTTGAAGCTTAAGCCTGTATTGGGAGATAGCAACGGTTAGCTACGCTTTAGCGCTTATTGCTATTCAGGAACCCGCCGCGAGGCGGGTTTTTTGTGGACGATTATTCCTTCAGTTCAACGTGATCCAGTGCCTGATTCACCGCCAATTCACCGAGCATGACCACTTGCGCAATGCCCAGGGCAGTCTTGCGGTGTGAGGTGTCGAGCATGGCGGCGAAGTTGTTGAGCATTTCGCTGGCTGAACCCAGGGTTTCGCTGGCGTTGGCCAGCAGGGATTCGGTGTTGTACTTCGGGTTGGCGAGGTACATGGGCTCGGGTTTATGCGTGCTGGCCATGATGAAGGCGGACGGTTTGAGGTAATGGTCAAGGGCGCGTTCGGCGGCGTCGTTGAGTTTTTTTGAATCGAGGGATTCGTAGGGGGATGCGGGATCTGTTTCTGGCGGGTGAGGCGTTGATTTTGTCATTGCTCGAAACCTGATTGGAGTGCCCCCGCTTTGGCTACTAAATCAAAGTGGAGGCAACTGTACGCAGGTTAGTAGACCGGGGTTTCGAGCAAGCCGGCGCACCCGAAGGTGCCCTGCGCACAGCTACCATCAAGCGCAGGTATGGGAATACCTGACTGACAGATGCTTGTGCACAACGCTTGAAACCTCGGGCTACTAAACCCGATCACTGGAAATCAGTGACGCGAATCAAGTTACCGATGGCCCGCCAGGCGCACAAGCCGGCGGATTCTGGCGTAGTGGTAGGCAACGACGCAAGCTGTTGTAGGCATCCGGAAGTAACCGCCGACAGATCTAAACAGCACTGTTTAAAGGTAGGAGCTGCCGAAGGCTGCGATCTTTTGATTTTGTCTTTTTAGAATCAAAAACAAGATCAAAAGATCGCAGCCTTCGGCAGATCCTGCAGTGGGGATTGGGCTATTTATCGTGATCGATGTCGAGTTTGGAGAAGGTCACTTGGCCACCTTCACTGGTGTACCCGGTGTTGTCCTGCACATAAACCCCAGCCTTGAAATACAGCGGCTTGTTGCGCCATGTCGCGCTGATCTGTGAATCCCACTGGTAACCCGCCGCACTCACACCCAGCGCGCCGCCAGGACTCAGGTGAATGAGGTAGTTGAATTCGCGATCAAGCTTGATGCCGGTGGCGAGGGTGATGACGCGCCCTTCTTCGTCATCCGGGCGCATGCGCACCTTGATCACCAGGTTGCCGGTCTCGGTCTTGGTCTTGTATTGGTATTCGAGTTTGAGCATCGGTTTCTGGCTTTCATAGGCATGTATCTGGCCGATGACGATCTTTCCAGAGCTGGGCACTTTGTTGACCGAGAGGGTGGCGCGCAGCAGGTTGTCGGCGTCCGGGTAATACCAGTTGCGCAGAGTGCCGTTGCTGAAGGTTTCGCGCAGTTCGGTGCGGGGGTAGATGGCGTTTTCGGTTTTTGAACCGGTAACCGGTGACCAGAAAAACAAGGTACCGGTGTCGGAATGGAAGTACTGATCCTTGAAGCCCTTCACCAGTTTTGAGGTTTCGACGGTGTACGGCGGACTGCCGACGGGAACGCTGAGGTTCCAGGTTGCGAGATCGATCATGTCGGTTCTTCCACTCTGTTCATCCTGAACGCGGGTGCCAGAAGCTCTAGCCCGCGCCTTTTCGGGGCGCCTTTATAAGCGTAGAGGGATTTTTTGTTAACGCCCGTTCGGCAGATGATTGACGTCAACATCCTGTCTAAATGCCATCTTTCCCGGTTTTAGTGGGCCTGCGGCGCGACCGTTAGTCGGCTAAACGAAGCTTTGGTTAAATGATGGCCTGATGACAGCTATTGCTTTTAGCGATCCCGGACTAGAGTGAGCGCTCAGTATGTGTGCGGTTTTTACCCAAAACCGACTTGAAGTCCCGACAAGAGAAGCAGCATGGAATGCGCGCAAACCCAGCCAGTTGAAGGCAACTCTGTCCTTTTGATCGTTGACGATTACCCTGAAAACCTGATCAGCATGCGCGCGTTGCTGCAGCGTCAGGACTGGCACGTGATGACTGCCGCCTCAGGCTTCGAGGCGCTAAACCTTTTGCTTGAGCACGATGTCGACCTGGTGCTGCTGGATGTGCAGATGCCGGGTATGGACGGCTTCGAGGTAGCGCGGCTGATGCGTGGCAGCCAGCGCACGCGGCTGACACCGATTATTTTCCTGACCGCCAACGAGCAATCCCAAGACGCCGTGATTAAGGGCTATGCCAGTGGCGCGGTGGATTACCTGTTCAAACCGTTCGATCCACAGATCCTCAAGCCCAAGGTGCAGGCGTTGCTCGAACACCAGCGCAATCGCCGGGCCTTGCAGCGTCTGACCCATGATCTGGAACTGGCGCGCGCCTTCAATGCCTCGGTGCTGGATAACGCTGCCGAAGGAATTCTGGTATTGGGCGAAGACGGCGTTATCCGTTTTGCCAATCCAGCGATTTCGCGACTGCTGAATGCGCCGGTGAAGGAACTGGAGGGTCGGGAATTCCTCGATTACCTGCAGAAACCGCACATTCCGGCGTGGGAGGGTTCCGAGATTTATACCTGCTACAAGCGTGGCGAGACGTTGCGTCTGCACGACGCTCTGCTGCGCACCGCACCCGGTCAGCAAGTTCCAGTGGCGCTCTCCTGCGCGCCGTTGCCTGCCGAACAGCATGCGATGGTGGTGACGGTGCTGGATATGTCGGTGGTGCGTCACCTGCACCAGCAACTGGAGTTCCAGGCTGTCACCGACCCGTTGACCGGGCTGCTCAACCGCCGGGGGTTCTACCAGACCGTGGAAAACCTGCTGCTGCGAGGCGAGCGCAGCGACAGCAGTTGGGTGCTGCTGTACCTCGATCTCGATGGCTTCAAGCGGGTCAACGACTCCCTCGGTCACGACGCGGGTGACCGCGTGCTGCGCTGGGTTTCGGAGCAATTGAAGGCGTGCCTGCGCCCCTTCGACATTCTCGCGCGCATGGGGGGGGATGAATTCACCGCGCTGCTCGATCTGGAGTTCCCTGAGCAGGCAGCGAAAATCTCGGAAAAACTCATCGAGCGGGTGTCGATCTGTCAGCAAATCGAAGGCCTGGACATAGCCCTCGGCGCCAGTATTGGCATCGCCACTTATCCTGATTGCGGATCGAGTCTTGATGGTTTGCTACGCGCGTCGGATATCGCCATGTACGAAGCCAAGCGTGCCGGGCGTCAGCAGTATCGTTTCTACGATCACGAGATGAACGGGCGCGCACGTTCCCGGTTGATGCTCGAAGAAAGTGTGCGCAACGCTATCGAGAACCGTGATTTCAACCTGGTCTATCAGCCTCAGGTCGCCATCGAAAGCGGGCAGATTCGTGGCTTCGAGGCGCTGCTGCGCTGGCAGCACCCGAGCGTCGGCGATGTGCCGCCGGGGTTGTTCCTGCCGTTGCTGGAAGAGGCACGGCTGATCAGTCGTCTCGGCAGCTGGATTTACCATCGCGGCGCCGGCCAGCGCAAAGCCTGGGAAACGCTGTTTGCCGAGGACCTGGTGCTCGGCGTGAGTCTGAGCAACACCCAGTTCAGCCTGCCGAATCTGGTGACCGAGTTGCGTCAGGTGATGGAGCGGCATGACCTGCAGCCTCGGCAACTTGAGGTGGAAGTCACTGAAGAAGCGTTGATGCAAAATCCCGACGAAACCCGCAAGCAGATACGCTTGTTGCGCAATCTCGGCGTGCGGGTGGCGCTTGATGACTTCGGCTCGGGACCCTGCTCGCTGGCACATCTGCGTGATCTGGAACTGGATACGCTGAAACTGGATCGACACCTGATCGCCCGATTGCCGGACTCCACGCGTGACGCCTCGCTGGTACGCACGGTGATCGACCTGAGCAAGCAATACGGGCTGCTGGTGATCGCCGAGGGTGTGGAAACCATCGAGCAATATCAGTGGCTGCAAGCCAATGGTTGCGAATATGTTCAGGGCTTCCTTGTCGCGCGGCCGTTGATGGCCGAAGACGCCAAGCGTTTCACCGAGCCCTTCGACTGGAGCGCGCTGCCCGGTTGATTTCGCTACACTGGCGCTCTTTTCCGAACCGTATCGCCCGTCATGACTGCTCTGAAATATCTCCAGGCCTATCCCGCACAATTGCAGGACCAGGTGCGCCAGTTGATCGCCCAAGGGCGTTTGGGTGATTACCTGAGCCAGCGTTATCCGGGAAAGCACGACGTACAGAGCGACAAGGCGTTGTACAGCTACGCGCTGGACCTGAAGCAGGAATACCTGCGCAACGCCCCGGCCATCGACAAGGTGTTGTTCGACAACCGCCTCGACCTGACCCACCGCGCGCTTGGTCTGCACACCACGGTGTCACGCGTGCAGGGCGGCAAGCTCAAGGCCAGGAAAGAGATTCGTATTGCCTCGTTGTTCAAGGACGCGGCGCCGGACTTTCTGAAAATGATCGTGGTGCATGAACTGGCGCACTTCAAGGAATCGGATCACAACAAGGCGTTCTATAAATTGTGTGAGCACATGCTGCCGGGGTATCACCAGGTCGAGTTTGATCTGCGGGTGTACCTGACGTGGCGGGATATGCAGGCTTAACAGTACGCAAGCAGGAAGGTGTGGATGGACGTCAGCAAGACCAAAAGCAGTTTCTACCGCCGCTTGTACGTGGCGTACCTGATCGACAGCGGTCTGGCGCCGAGTGTGCCGACGCTGACCGAAGTGACCGGCATGCCCCGGCGCACGGCGCAGGACACGATTGCCGCGTTGGCGGATCTGGACATCGTCTGTGAATTCGAGCAGGAAGAGGGCGCGCGTAATCACGCCGGGCGCTATCGGATTCGTGAGTGGGGAGCGATTGATCGCGGGTGGATCGAGCGTAACTTGCGGCAGATCAGGGCTGTTCTGGAGTATCCCTGAAAAAAGCCCACCCTGACCCTCTCCCTCAGGGAGAGGGTCAGGGTGAGGGGATTCAGGCGCGACGCATCCCGATATGCGGAATGTCATCTTCGAGATATTCCTCACCCGCCACAACAAACCCGTACTTGCCGTAATACCCCTGCAAATGCGCCTGCGCCGACAGGTAGATCGGCACCTGCGGCCAATGCTTCTCGGCCTGTTTCAATGCCTGCTCCATCATTTCGTGCCCCAGCCCCTTGCCTCGACCTTGCGGTGCCGTGACAACGCGGCCGATGACCACATCTCCGCCCTGAGACTCCGGGTCAAGCAGGCGCAAGTAGGCCATTAACTGGTCATCCTCCCACCCCATCAAATGATAGGTATCACCTTCGAGGTCCTGGCCGTCGAGGTCCGGGTAGGCGCATTTCTGTTCGACCACGAACACTTCCGAGCGCAATTTCAACAGGGCGTACAGCTGCTCTTTGCCCAGGTTGCTGTGATGCTTGCAGATCCACTCGACTGTCATTTTCCGATTCCTTGAACGTGTAGGCCGATACTAAGCGCACGGGGCAAAGATGTCTGTATGGCGTAATAGTCTGTGACGAAGGTCAAAATGCCATCATTCCTTTCGCGCAGCGTGGATGAGTTTGTGTAATCTGCTGAAGAGCCCTGTGCACAGGCTGCAATGAGCTAATGTTAGGGCCTGGGTTTTGCCGGTAAGGGGCCTTGGGGTTTTGACTGAAAACACGCCGGGCAGCCCGCCCGCTAAGGATTTTCAAGCATGCCGCGATTGCATCGAGCTTTTGCTTTGATCGGTTTGCTGTTGCTGGGTCAAAACGCTGCAGCGGACAAGCTGCGGCTGGTGTTTGATATCTGGCCGCCCTTTACCGATGACACGCTGATCAACGGCGGCCTGGCCACTGACATTGTCAGTACCGCGCTGGCCCGGGCCGGATATGCCACCAGCTATGAACAGGTGCCGTGGGCACGGGCGTTGCTGGGCATTGGGGAGGGGCGTTACGACGTGCTCGTCAACGCCTGGTACAACGACGAACGCACAAAGCTAGGCCGGTTTTCCGGCGAATATCTGCTCAACCGCATCCGTTTCCTCAAGCGCAAAGAGACCCCGCTCGAGTACAACACCCTCCAGCAACTGCACACTTATCCGATTGCGGTGGTGCGCGGTTATGCCTATTCAGCGGCGTTCGATGCCGACACGGCGCTGCAGAAAGTCCCTGTACATAACTTCGCCATGGCCGTGCGCATGCTCGCCGCCGACAGGGTCAAGCTGACACTGGAGGATGAGTATGTGGCGAAGTATTACCTGGCCCGGCAATCAGCCAAGGTGCGCAATGCCGTGGAGTTTCTACCCAAGCCGTTGAGTGAGAACAGCCTGCACATATTGGTCAGCCTGAAGAATCCGCAGCATGAGCAGATCGTCGCGGGGTTTGATAAGGCGATTGCGGCGATGAAAGCGGATGGGAGTTATGAACGGCTGCTTCGCGAGCATGGGATGTGAAGGTGTTCCCGGTGTTGAGTGGTCACTGATGGCCTCATCGCTGGCAAGCCAGCTCCCCCATGAGTTGTGCGCGCGGCGAAACATGTGGAGCTGGCTTGCCAGTGATGGGGCCTGCTCAGCCAGCGCCAACCTCACTGGTGTCCTTGATCAGGTGCGCCGCCAAAGTCCGCAACGGCCCCAACTGCCGGCAAATCAACGCCAACTGCGTCTGCACCAAGCGCTGCCCTTCATCAATCTCATCCGCCATCTGCTCCAGCTCATTGGCCAGCGCTTCTTCCTCATCGCTTTGAATCGCCACTGGCTGTTTGTTCGCCAGCCCTTGGGCGATTTCATCGATACTCGTCGCCAGCTTCACTCCGGCGCCATCAATCAAGTGTTCACGCACATCGGCGGGCAACTGCGTTTCCCGGTGCGCGCCCAGCCCTGACAGATAACTGAGCAAGGTGTGCGACAGCACCAGAAAGCGGAAGCCGACATCCGCTTCCTTACGGAAATGCCCGGGCTCCATGAGCATGTTTGCCAGCGTGGTCGAAAGCGCCGCATCGGCGTTATGTGCATTGCGCCGGGCCAGGCGGTAGGCGAGGTCGTCACTCTTGCCAGCGGCGTATTGCTGCATGATCTGACGCAGATAGATGCTGTTGCAGGTCAGGGTGTTGGCCAGCACTTTGTTCAGGCGCCGCCCTTGCCAGTCCGGCAAGAACAGGAACACTGCCAGACCGGCGATCAGGCTGCCCAGCAGGGTATCGAACAGGCGCGGCAGGAACAGTCCGTAACCATCACCGACCTGATTGAAGCAGAACAACACCATGATGGTGATCGCTGCGGTCGCCAGGGTGTAGCGCGTGGTGCGGTTGGTAAAGAACACCACCCCGGCGGCGATGGCGAAACATGACTGCACCAACGGGCTGGGGAACAGATCGAACAAGGCCCACGCCACGGTCAGGCCGATGGCCGTACCAAAAATCCGCTGGCCGAGTTTACGCCGCGTCGCGCCGTAGTTCGGCTGACAGACGAACAGCGTGGTGAGAATGATCCAGTAGCCTTGCGACGGGTGAATCAGATGCACCATGCCATAGCCGATACTCAGCGCCAGCGGCAGGCGCAGGGCGTGACGGAACAGCAAAGACGTCGGCGTCAGTTGCGTGCGCAAGCGAATCCAGACGTCTTTGAGATTGCGCGGCGAGCGGTCGAGCAGACTGCTGTCAGTGGCGTCGGCCAGGGCATCCGGGTTGCTGGCGTCGCTGAGTAAACGATCAAGGGTGCCTAAATTGGCCGCCAGTGCGCGCAGCGAACGCAGCAGGCCGCGCCACGCCGGGTTGCTCTGGATGCGCAGGTGTTCGAGGGAGGCGTCGAGGTCGCTCAGGGCTTCGGCGAAACTCGCGTCGTAGATAAACGGCTGGCGCATCTGGATCGATTCGGCCAGCGCCCGGCAGGCTTTGCCTTGCTGGCGCAGCAGGCGCTGACAGCGGAACAGCACGTCACTGTGGAAAAACGCTTCGGCCAGCGCGTTGTACGGGTAGTGCGAAGAACTGGCGCGTTCGTGGATGTCCTGGGCGAGGAAATACAGCTTCAGGTAACGGCTGACTTTCGAACCCGGACGACCATTGCCGACCCGGTGCAGGATGATTTCCTTGGCGCTGTTCAGCGCGGCCACCACGCGACCGTTTTGTTGGGCCAGTTCCAGGCGCCGCGCCTCGACATTCATCTGCCGGATCGGCTCGAACAGCGAGGCTTTGAGCTTCAGGTAAAAGCCCAGCTCGCGGAACAATCGCGCCAGACTCTGCTGCACCGGCTGATTGGAGAACAGTGCTTGCCACACCACCGAAAGCAGGCCGTACCACGCCGCGCCGGCGACCAGCAGCATCGGTTCGTGCCAGAAATCGGTGACTGCGCCGCCACGCTGATCGACGCCGATCATGGTGTACACGGACAAAATCAACGTCGCCGAGGCGATCGCGCCGTAACGTTCGCCCAGCGCGCCTAGCATGGTCAGGCCGAAACTGGCCAGCGCCAGGGCAATGGCAAAGACGATGGGATAGGGGAAGAGCAATTCCACCGACAGCGCGGCGATGCTGAAGCACACCAGTGTTACCGCCAGCGCGTTGAGGCGGCCCTGCCAGCTGTCGTCGGTCTCGGCCAGGGCGCTGGCGATAATCCCCAGAAACAACGGGATCAGCAGGCCCATTTCATCCTGATACCAACACAGCGCCATGCTGCCGGTCAGGGCGATGAACACACGCACGCTGTAGCTGAATTTATCCAGCGCCCACAGGCGCCGCAAAGACTGACGAAACGAGGTCGAGGACATGAAGTGCGAAGGCCTTCCGAGGCGATGCCGCTAAATTGAGCCAGTAATGACGCCGACGCAATGGCGCCGATCACATCTGACAGCAAAAAGTGTTCCTTTTACTTACACCAAAAACCACTGTGGGAGCGAGCTTGCTCGCGAATGCGATGTGTCAGTCACCACAATGTTGACTGAAAGACCGCTTTCGCGAGCAAGCTCGCTCCCACAGGGTTTTGTGTATTGATCAGGCGTACTGCGCAGCGGCGTAGCCCGAGGCCCAGGCCCACTGGAAGTTGAAACCGCCCAAGTGACCGGTGACGTCGAGCACTTCGCCGATGAAATACAGACCGGGGCTTTTCAGCGATTCCATGGTTTTCGACGACACTTCGCGGGTGTCGACGCCGCCGAGGGTCACCTCAGCCGTGCGGTAACCTTCAGTGCCCGCCGGGACGACTTTCCAGTTGCCCAGCTTGTCGGCGATTTCCGCCAGTTCGGCGTGGGTGTACTGCTTCATCGGTTTGGACACGAACCAGTTGTCCGCCAGCAGGCTAGCCATCTTCTTGGTGAAGATTTCACCCAGCAGGGTTTTCAATTCGCTGTTCGGGCGTTCGGCCACTTGTTGTTGCAGCCAGCTCGCCGCGTCGTGATCCGGCAGCAGGTTGATCTCGACGGTGTCGCCAGATTCCCAGAAGGACGAAATCTGCAAAATCGCCGGACCACTGAGGCCGCGATGGGTAAACAGAATGTTCTCGCGAAAGCTCTGATCGTTGCAGCTGACCAGGCAATCCACCGACGTGCCGGACAGCTCGGTGCACAACTCCTTGAGCTGATCGGTGATGGTGAACGGCACCAGACCGGCGCGGGTCGGCAGCAATTCATGACCGAACTGTTTAGCGACCTGATAGCCGAACCCCGTCGCGCCCAATGTCGGGATCGACAGCCCGCCAGTCGCGATCACCAGCGACTGGCACTGGACCTGGCCGAGGGTGGTGTCGAGCAGATAACCGCTCTCGACCTTCTCGATTGTCTGGATCGACGTGTCCAGATGCAGCTCGACGCCTACCTGATCGCACTCGGTCAGGAGCATTTCAAGAATGTCGCTGGACTTGTTATCGCAGAACAACTGGCCGAGTTTCTTCTCGTGATACGGCACGGCGTGCTTGCCGACCATGGCGATGAAATCCCACTGGGTGTAACGCGCCAGTGCGGATTTGCAGAAGTGCGGGTTCTGCGAAAGGAAATTGCCTGGCTCGGTGTACATGTTGGTGAAATTGCAGCGGCCACCGCCCGACATCAGGATTTTCTTGCCGGCCTTGTTTGCATGGTCGAGCAGCAGCACCTGACGCCCACGCCCGGCGGCGGTCAGTGCGCACATCAATCCAGCGGCGCCAGCGCCAATGATCACGACTTCGGTAGAGCGCAAAACGGTGTCCTCACACAAATTTCAAAATCACCGGAAACCTGATGTGGGAGCGGGCCTGCCCGCGAATGCGGTATGTCATTCAACATTGACGTCGACTGACCGATTGCATTCGCGAGCAAGCCCGCTCCCACAGGGGTGTGGCGTTCTTACAGGACGCGCACGCGCAGCGAACGGCCCTTGATCTTGCCGTTGTTCAGGCGCTGCAATGCCTGCATGACCACGGTGCGTTCGACGGCGACATACGACTGGAAGTCGAAGATCGCGATCTTGCCCACCTGGGCGCCCGGGATGCCGGCGTCGCCGGTCAGTGCGCCCAGAATGTCACCCGGGCGCACCTTGTCCTTACGGCCGCCGGCGATGCACAGGGTGCTCATTGGGGGCTGCAGCGGGGCACCGCCCTGGGACTTCAGGTTATCGACCTGATCCCAGTTCAACGGGGCTTTCTGCAGTTGCTCGATGGCTTGGGCGCGATGGGCTTCGCCCGGTGCGACGAGGCTGACCGCGATGCCTTTCTCACCGGCGCGGCCGGTACGGCCCACGCGGTGAATGTGGATTTCCGAGTCGCGGGCCAGCTCGACGTTGATCACCATGTCCAGTGCATCGATGTCCAGGCCACGGGCGGCGACGTCGGTGGCGACCAGTACCGAGGTACTGCGGTTGGCGAACATCGCCAGCACCTGATCGCGATCACGCTGTTCCAGATCGCCGTGCAGGCCGACGGCGGAGATGCCCTTCGACGTCAGGTGATCCACGGTTTCCTGCACCTGCTGCTTGGTAAAGCAGAACGCCACGCAGGACGCCGGGCGGAAGTGGTGCAGGACTTTGGTCACTGCGCTCATGCGGTCTTCCGGGGAAATCTCGTAGAAACGCTGCTCGATCTGCGTGTCATCGTGGAAGGCTTCGGCTTTCACCGTTTGCGGATCACGCATGAATTTCGACGCCAGTTGCTTGATGCCCACCGGATAAGTGGCGGAGAACAGCAGGGTCTGACGACGCTCCGGCGTCTTCACGATGATGTCTTCGATGGCGTCGTAGAAGCCCATGTCGAGCATGCGGTCGGCTTCGTCGAGGATCAGCGTGTTCAAACCGTCGAGGACCAGCGAACCCTTGCGCAAGTGCTGCTGGATACGACCCGGGGTGCCGACGATGATGTGCGCGCCGTGTTCCAGCGAAGCGATCTGCGGGCCGAACGACACGCCGCCGCACAGGGTCAGGACCTTGATGTTGTCTTCGGCACGGGCCAGACGACGGACCTCCTTGGCGACCTGGTCGGCCAGCTCACGGGTCGGGCAGATCACCAGCGCCTGGCAGCCGAAGTAGCGCGGGTTGATCGGATTCAGCAGACCGATACCGAACGCGGCGGTCTTGCCGCTGCCGGTCTTGGCCTGGGCGATCAGGTCCATCCCCTTGAGGATCACCGGCAAGCTTTGCGCCTGGATCGGCGTCATCTGGGCGTAACCGAGGGATTCGAGGTTAGCCAGCATGGCGGCGGACAGGGGCAAAGTATTAAAAGCGGTGGCGATGGTGGTCACGGGACTGGCCTGCAAAACAAAATGTCGCGCAGTGTAGCAGCCCCGTGCCACTTTCCTCGAAAGTTCTGGACGAACAGTGGTTAATGTTCGATGTGTTCTTCCGGGCGTTTGGCCCGCCGGCCGTCTTCTTTCGACAGTTGCGAGAAGATCGTTGCCGCCAGCATCGCCATGATCCCGACCGTGACGAAGGTCAACTGGAACGCGCCGAGCACGGTCTCCACGCCATCGTTACCGATTTGCGCCGTGAAGCCGCCAAGCAATGCACCGGCACAGGCGACGCCAAGGCTTAACGACAACTGCGCGACCACCGATAGCAAACTGTTGCCGCTGCTGGCGCTGGCGTCGTCGAGGTCGATCAGGGTCACGGTGTTCATCGCGGTGAATTGCAGCGAGTTGATCGCCCCCAGAATCGCCAGCAGGCATAACAGCAGCCAGTACGGCGTCTGCTCGCTGACCAGGCCCATGCTTGCCAGCATGATGCCCAGCGCCAAGGTGTTGCCGGTCAGCACAATGCGATAACCCAGACGTTCGATCAGCGGCCGTGCCACCCACTTGGCGATCATGGCCGCAGCGGCCAGCGGCAGCATGCTCATCCCCGCTTGCGACGGCGAATAACCCAGCGCCACTTGCAGCAGCAACGGCACCAGAAACGGCAGCGCGCCGCTGCCAAGACGGGCGAACAGATTGCCGAGAATGCCGACGGCAAAGGTGCGAGTCTTGAACAGCGAAGGCGCGAACAACGGGTTTTCGATGTGCCCGGCGCGCAACCAGTACGCCGCCAGACAGGCCATGCCGCCGAACAGCAGCAACATCACCCGCAGGTGCGGCAGGTGCAATTCGCCGAGGCCTTCCATGGCGATGGTGATCAGGATCATCGCCGCGCCGAACAGCAGAAAACCCAGGCTATCGAAGCGCGTGCGTTCACTGCCACGCAGATCGGGAATGAATTTCCATACCGCGTAGCAACCGATGACGCCGACCGGCAGGTTGATCAGAAAGATCCAGTGCCACGTCAGGTATTCGACCATCCAGCCGCCCATGGTCGGGCCAATCAAAGGGCCGAGCAGGCCGGGAATGGTGATGAAGCCCATGATCCGTACCAGTTCGGAGCGCGGATAGGCGCGCAGCACGACAAGGCGCCCGACCGGCAGCATCAGCGCACCGCCCAGGCCCTGAATGACGCGGGCGCCGATCAGCATGCTCAGGCTGCTTGAGAGCGCGCAGAGCAGTGAGCCGAAACTGAACAGCAGGATCGCACCGAAGAAGATTTTCTTGGTGCCAAAACGGTCGGCGATCCAGCCCGAGGCGGGGATCAGCAAGGCCACAGTGAGCATGTAGGCGATGATCACGCCCTGCATGCGCAACGGGTCTTCGGCGAGATCGCGGGCCATGGCGGGCAGGGCGGTGTTGAGGATGGTTCCGTCGAGGGACTGCATGAAGAAGGCAATGGCGACGACCCACGGCAACCAGCGTGCGGTGATGGCGTCGAGGGGCGGGCGGTTGGGCATGGAACCTCTTGTCGTTGGAGTTAATGCGTATCCATTGTCGAGCGCGCTCAGTGTGGGAGCGAGCCTGCTCGCGAAGAGGCCATTTCATTCAACATTGAAGTCGACTGATCTACCGCTTTCGCGAGCAGGCTCGCTCCCACAGGTTTTGCGTTTAAAGGGTTAGCGTGAGTCGGCTGACCAGCGCCCCCGGCAACAAAGCCGACGAGGTATTGCGCTGGCTGTACGTGCTCGCCGAGAGCAGCAACTCACGCTCGGCGGTCAACGCTTCCAGCTGCGCACCGAGCAGGCTGTAAGCGCTGTCGTCAAAACGCATGGTGCTGACCGGCGCCTGAATTTCGCCGTTCTCGACCCAGAAGGTCGCGAAGCGAGTCATGCCCGTCATGCGTGCTGCCGGTTGATCGGAGAAATTCAGGTACCACAGGTTGCTGATGTACAACCCGGTGCCCAACTGCTTGAGAACCTCTGCTTGCGGCAGCACGCCGGCGGCCATGTTCAGCGCACTCGGCGATTCACCGCCGCTGGCACCGTTGGCGGTCAGGCCGTATTCAGCGGCACTGCGCGAGCCGACCAGTTGGTCGCCAGCCTTGCCCTCGATGATCAGCCGCAGATCGCTGCGCGGATAACCCTCGCCGGAAAACGCCGGGCTCAGGGATTCGCTGACTTTCTCGTCCAGCGACACCAGCGGACTGAATGCCTGATCGCCGACATACAACTTCTGCAACGGGCTGCTCTTGCTGGCAATCGACTGCGCCGAGAAACCGCCCCAGCTCAACATGCCCATGATCTCTTCCAGTGCTGCCGGTGCCAGATACGCGCGGTATTGCCCCGGTGCCAAGGTGCGCAGCGGACGACCCAGAAATTCCAGCTGTTCGCGAGCCTGACCAAAGCGCTTGGCAAAACCTTCGCTGCTCCAGTCATGCCCGGCGTAGCTGGCTTTCACCGCTTCGCCGTTCTCGTGGAACAGGCTGAAGTCGAAATTGAAACTGTTCGCTTGATGCCAGCCGAACGCCCCCGAAGAACTGGCAAAGCCACGGCTGATCGGGCCGGCGGCATAGAAGCCAACCAAGTCCAGACCTTGAGCGGCGGCGCAGATTTCATCGACAACCTGTTCAGTGTCCGGCAGCGGATGTTGCTGCACATTCTGGCTCTGCCAACCGTTGTGATTGAGCAGCAGGTAAGGGTCCTGGGGCAGCAACGGCAGGGTTCCGCGCAGTTGTTGCAGACCTTCGGCAAGCCGTTGCAGGTCGGCTTCCTGATCGCCGGACAAGGTGACCTGAAGGTCGGCGTGGCGACCGTCATTGATCAGTTTCAGGACGATATTGGCCTGCTGTACTTGCCCGGCCTGACGCACCTTGGCGTGGTTGAAACGCACGAACGCCGAGGATTCGGCGGCATAGCTGAGGGTAAACTGTTCCGGCTCGCGCACGCTGTCGCGCAGCCACTCGACCATGACCTTGAAGGCGTCGGACTGACTCTTCGAAATGCTCATCAGGCGTCTCCCCCAAATACATCAACGTTGCTGAATACGCAGGCCGGCGAAGCGTGGCCGACGCGGATCACCTGGTTCGGTTCGCCTTTGCCGCAGTTCGGCGTGCCCAGCACCTTGAGGGTGCTGGCGTCGCCGACCGCGCGCAGGCTTTTCCAGAAATGCGCGGAAATCCCCCGGTAGTTCGGGTTTTTTACCACGCCTTTCAGTTCACCGTTTTCGATCAGTTGACCCCATTCGCAGCCGAACTGGAATTTGTTGCGGGCATCGTCAATCGACCATGAGCGGTTGGTGCTCATCAGGATGCCGTGCTCGATACGCTTGACCATTTGTTCGAGCGTCTGGTCGCCCGGTTCGATATTGAGGTTGGCCATGCGGTCGATGGGCGGACGGTTCCAGCCGCAGGCGCGGCTGTTGGCGACGCCCTCCATCCCTGCACGATATTGCGACAGCGCACCGCCCAGCGGACGCAGTAACAAGCCTTCGCGAATCAGAAATTGCTTGCTCGCTTTGCTGCCGTCGTCATCGTGGCCATAACTGGCCAGTTCTTCAGGAATGCCCGGATCGAAGGTCACGTTGAGCAGCTCCGAGCCATATTGCAGGCTGCCGAAGTCGCTGACCTTGACGAAACTGGTGCCGGCGTAATTGCGCTCGTCGCCGAGGATGCGGTCGAGTTCCAGCGGGTGGCCGATGGATTCGTGGATCTGCAGCATCATTTGATCCGGCATCAGCAACAGATCGCGCGGGCCGTGCGGGGTGTTCGGCGCCAGCAACAGTTGCAGCGCCTGATCAGCAACCTGTGGGCCGGCACCGATCAGGCCGCAGCGGCTGATCACGTCGGCGCCGCCCTGTTGGCCGAAGTTCTCGCGGCCGAGGCTGCGGGTCTGGCTGTCGCTGCCATCGTAGGCGGTGACGTCGAGGCTTGGGTAGACGAAGCGCTGGGCCTGGCGCAACTCGGCACCGGCGCTGCTCAGGTAAATCTGTTCGACTTGGGTGATGCCGATGCTCACTTGCCAATTCACCAGGCGCTCATCCTTTGGCACCGAAGCGGATTCCGCGCCGAGCAGCTCGAAGCAGTCGCTCAGGGACGGGAAGGCTTGTTCGAGATTGGGCGAAAAATAATCAGCGCGGTCGCTGGACACCGGCTGATCGCACAGGTCGAGCAAGGCGTGCGGCTTGAGGCGGCGGGCTTGCTGCTCGGCGCGTTCGAGGGCGGCTTGCAGGCCTTGTTGCGACAGGTCGTTGGTCGCGGCATAGGCCTCAACGCCATTGACGCGAACAGTGAGCATCGCGCCTTCGTCGCGGCTCAGGCTCGGCGGTTCAGCGACGTTCTTGCGCACCGACAGGTACTGCCCGGACTCGCGTACATACCGCAGGGAAAAGAACTCGGCGCCCGTGCGCAAGGCAGCGAAGCGCTGCTTGAGCTGGGGGTGGAAATCGAACATTCGGAAACCTCCTTGTCAGGGGCAAGCGGTAAAGCAAAGGCGGGCAGGGGTGAAACGGTTGTGCGAGGTCTAGAGTAGGCCTGCGTGGGGGTAGGATCAAGTGAAGAGGGGGTGTAGGAGGTTTTACTGTGCAGCAGGGGAATTTGTGCTGGATGTGAGGGCCTCTTCGCGAGCAAGCCCGCTCCCACAGTAGGTCTCCAGTGAACACAAAATTTGTGAACACCCGGAATCCTGTGTGGGAGCGGGCTTGCTCGCGAAGGCCGCGCCTCGGTGTTACACCTTACTGGGCAGCAGGCGTGATATCACGCATCGGCTTGCCCTTCACCGGCGCATCGCCCGCGACGTAGTACGGCGCGGTGCTGCGCGGCAGCGGCTGGCGGCCACGGATCTTGTCGGCGATTTTCTCGGCGATCATGATCGTCGGCGCGTTCAGGTTGCCGGTGGTGATGATCGGCATGATCGAGGCATCGACCACACGCAGGCTCTGCATGCCATGCACGCGACCTTCGCCATCCACAACGGCCATGTCGTCGGTGCCCATCTTGCACGAGCAGGACGGGTGGAACGCGGTTTCGGCGTGCTCGCGGATGAACTTGTCGAGCTGCTCATCGGTTTGCACTTCAATGCCCGGGCTGATTTCGCGACCACGGAAAGCGTCGAGTGCCGGCTGCTGCATGATTTCGCGGGTCAGGCGGATGCCGTCGCGGAATTCCTGCCAGTCTTGCTCGGTCGCCATGTAGTTGAACAGGATGCTCGGGTGCTGGCGCGGGTCTTTCGACTTGACCTGGATGCGACCACGGCTCGGCGAACGCATGGAACCCATGTGCGCCTGGAAACCGTGCTCTTTCACACCGTTGCTGCCGTTGTAGTTAATCGCCACCGGCAGGAAGTGGTACTGGATGTTCGGCCATTCGAATTCCGGACGCGAACGGATGAAACCGCCGGCTTCGAACTGGTTGCTGGCGCCGATGCCGGTGCCGTTGAACAGCCACTCGGCACCGATGGCCGGCTGGTTGTACCAGAGCAACGACGGGTACAGCGAAACCGGCTGAGTGCACGCATATTGCAGATACAGCTCAAGGTGATCCTGCAGGTTTTCACCGACGCCCGGAAGATCGTGAACGACCGGGATGTCTAGGCTTTCCAGCAGTTTCGCCGGGCCAACGCCGGAACGCTGCAGAATCTGCGGCGACGCGATGGCGCCGGAGCACAGCAGGACTTCCTTGCGTGCTTTGACTTCAACGCGTTCTTCAGCCGAGCCGACCAGGTAGCGCACGCCGACCGCACGCTTGCCTTCGAATAGAATCTTGTCGGTCAGGGCGTGGGTGACGATGGTCAGGGTCGAGCGCTTTTTAGCAGTGTCGAGGTAGCCACGGGCGGTGGAAGCACGACGACCGTTCGGCGTCACGGTGCGGTCCATCGGGCCGAAGCCTTCCTGCTGGTAACCGTTCAAGTCTTCGGTACGCGGATAACCGGCCTGTACGCCTGCTTCAACCATCGCGTGGAACAGCGGGTTGTTGCCGGCTTTCGGCGTGGTCACGCTGACCGGGCCTTCACCGCCGTGGTAGTCGTTCGGGCCGATGTCGCGGGTTTCCGCTTTGCGGAAGTACGGCAGGCAGTCGAGGTACGACCAGTCTTCCAGGCCTGGCAGTTTTGCCCAGCCGTCGTAGTCCATGGCGTTGCCACGGATGTAGCACATGCCGTTGATCAGCGAGGAACCGCCGAGGCCCTTGCCGCGACCGCATTCCATCCGGCGACCGTCCATGTGTGGCTCTGGATCGGTTTCGTAGGCCCAGTTGTAACGACGACCTTGCAGCGGGAACGCCAGTGCAGCCGGCATTTGCGTGCGGAAGTCGAGACGGTAGTCCGGGCCGCCTGCTTCGAGCAGCAGAACGGTGACGCCAGCGTCTTCAGTCAGACGGGTCGCAAGTGTGTTGCCTGCAGAACCGGCCCCTATGATGATGTAGTCGTATTCTTGAGTCATAAGTTCTCCTGGGGGAGCTACAAGCCACAACCTTCAAGCTGCAAGAAAAAGCAACGAGCTGTGGCTTCGAAATCGGGGAGGGCGGCAACCCCAAACTGCTTTTACTTGCAACTTGAAACTTGCCGCTTGCAGCTGATCAGCTAGCTGATCAGAAAACCGAAACGTAATCGCCCAGTTCGACCTGTACCGATTTGATGCGGGTGAAGTTGTTCAGCGAGCTGATGCCGTTTTCACGGCCAACACCCGACTGCTTGTAACCGCCGACCGGCATTTTTGCGTCGGACTCGCCCCAGGCGTTGATCCAGCAGATACCCGCTTCCAGTTGATGGATCACGCGGTGCGCGCGGTTCAGGTCTTTGGTGACGATACCGGCGGCCAGGCCGAAGTCGGTGTCGTTGGCGCGGCGGATCACTTCTTCTTCGGTTTCGTAAGAGAGGATCGCCATCACCGGGCCAAAGATTTCTTCACGGACGATGGTCATGTCGTCGGTGCAATCGGTGAACACGGTCGGAGCCACGAATGCGCCTTTGGCGAATTCGCCGTCGGTCAGACGTTCGCCGCCGCACAGAACGCGGGCGCCTTCTTCTTTACCCTTGGCGATGTAACCCAGCACGCTTTCCATGTGCGGGAAGCTGACCAGCGGGCCGAAGTTGGTGTTTTCGTCTTCCGGGTTGCCGACACGGATGCGCGCAACGCGCTCGACGATCTTGGCTTCGAAAGCAGCTTTCAGGTGCGCCGGTACGAACACGCGAGTGCCGTTGGTGCAGACCTGACCGGAGCTGTAGAAGTTGGCCATCATGGCGGTGTCGGCAGCGCGATCCAGATCGGCGTCGTCGCAGATGATCAGCGGGGACTTGCCGCCCAGTTCCATGGTTACGTCTTTCAGCGACGAAGCCGAAGCGCTGGCCATGACCTTCTTGCCAGTGTCGGTGCCGCCGGTGAAGGAGATTTTCTCGATGCGCGGGTGCTCGGTCAGCCAGGTGCCGACTTCGCGGCCGCTGCCGGTCAGGACGTTGAACACACCGTTCGGAACGCCGGCTTCGGTGTAGATCTCGGCCAGTTTCAGGGTGGTCAGCGACGTGACTTCGCTTGGCTTGAAGATCATCGCGTTACCGGCCGCCAGCGCTGGCGCGGATTTCCACAGTGCGATCTGGATCGGGTAGTTCCACGCGCCGATACCGGCGACTACGCCCAGTGGCTCGCGACGGGTGTAGACGAACGAGGTGTCACGCAGCGGAATCTGCTCGCCTTCGATGGCGGGTACCAGGCCTGCGTAGTATTCCAGCACGTCGGCGCCGGTAACGATGTCGACGTACTTGGTTTCGGAGAAGGCTTTACCGGTGTCCAGGGTTTCCAGGGCAGCCAGCTCATCGTTGCGCTCGCGCAGGATGTCGACGGCACGACGCAGGATGCGCGAACGCTCCATGGCGGTCATCGCGGCCCAGATTTTCTGGCCTTTTTCAGCGCTGACCACTGCACGCTCGACGTCGTCCTTGGTCGCACGTTGTACTTGTGCGAGGACTTCACCGTTTGCCGGGTTGATGGCTTCGAAGGTGGCGTCGCTGCTGGCGTCAGAGTACGCGCCATCGATGTAGAGTTTTTGCAGTTCGAAACGGGCCATAGTGTCCTCGCAAGTGCATTAGTGGTTGGCGTTGGTCACCGGGTGAGCCATGTAGCTGTGGCATCGCTGGTCGGTAACAGTTCAGGGGCCGAGCGTTTTCTATGTGCTCTGGCTCACCTGCTTGGCCAATTGGAAATCCATGTATTCGTAAGCGATCTGTTGCGCCTGCGCTGTGTCGAAAGCGTCTCCCGACAGCGCGCCGCGCAACCACAACCCGTCAATGAGGGCTGCCAGACCGCGGGCGGCACTGCGCGCATCTTCGAGCGGCAACACACGGCGGAACTGGCAGCACAGGTTGGAATACAAGCGGTGATCGTTGATCCGCTGCAACCTGTGCAAAGACGGCTGGTGCATGCTGGTGGCCCAAAAGGCCAGCCAGGTTTTCATTGCCGGGCCATTGACCTGGCTGGCGTCGAAGTTGCCTTCGATGATCACCTGCAGATGCGCCCGTGGGCTGTCATCTGCCAACGCCTGACGACGTGCGGTGACACTCTCGCTGAGGGCGGTCATCAGATACCGCATCGTGGCGGCGATCAGGCCATTCTTGTCCTGAAAATAGTGACTGATGATGCCATTCGAGACACCGGCCAAACGGGCGATCAGCGCAATGCTGGCGTCCCCCATTCCGACCTGATCGACCGCCTGCAAAGTGGCTTCGATCAGTTGTTGGCGGCGGATGGGTTGCATACCGACCTTGGGCATCTTGCACATCTCCTTAGGCCTTCCGAGCGGCGAATGACGCCTATCGGATTGACGGCCAGTCTATTTTGTTTTGATTGAACGTTCAATCAACAAAGAATAAGATCTGCGACAAATCGTCGCTGTCTACAGAATTTTCCTACGTATAAGTGGCGATAAAACCGACATCCGAAAATGCTCGAAACCTGCGTGGGGCATGGCGCGGTTCACGATTCGATGGACGTGTTGAAAGGGCAGACGCTCAGGGCCAGGTTTCGGATGAACGTCCGTTCACCTCCGGCCACGAAAGCGATTCGTAGCGCCATTTCGGCAGGTTCGGGCTTTTTTCGGCGTGTCTTTATATCACCCGCCAGTCGGCTGCCAACTAACCGATTGGTCGGGTTCCGTGTTGCCTTGTGTTCTTCTCTCGCACTGCCTGGAGCATTTGTGCCATGAGTTCTGCCTCGCTTATAAAGACCCCGCCCGAGAAGGTGACGGTCAACGGTTGGGTGTTTTACACCTCTACCGCGCTGATTCTGTTGTTGACCGCCATTCTGATTATCGCCCCGCAAGAGGCCGGCAGACTGTTGGGTATCGCTCAGGCCTGGTTGTCGCGCAGCTTCGGCTGGTACTACATGGTCGTCATCGCCGCCTATCTGGTGTTTGTCGTCGGCCTGGCGTTTTCCTCGTATGGCAAACTCAAACTGGGCAGCAAGGACGACACCCCGGATTTCAGTTACGGCGCCTGGGCGGGGATGCTGTTCTCGTCGGGCATCGGTATTTCGCTGCTGTACTTCGGCGCGTCCGAGCCACTGGATCACTACTTCAATCCGCCGGAAGGTGCATCGGCCACCAACATGGCGGCGCGTCAGGCAGTGCAACTGACCTTCCTGCACTGGGGCCTGCACGGCTGGGCGATTTACGCACTGGTCGGCCTGGCGGTTGCTTACTTTGCCTATCGCCATAACCAGCCGCTGGCCCTGCGTTCGGCGCTGTATCCGCTGGTGGGCGAGCGTTGGGTCAAAGGCGCGGCCGGCCATGCGGTGGACGGTTTCGGCATGTTCGTGACCCTGCTGGGTCTGGTGACGAACCTGGGGATTGGTTCGCTGCAAGTGTCGTCGGGCCTGGAAAACCTCTTCGGCATGGAGCACAGCAACACTAACCTGTTGATCGTGATCATCGTGATGAGCACCGTGGCGACCATCGCTGCGGTGTCCGGTGTGGAGAACGGCATCCGTCGTCTGTCCAACCTGAACATCGTGCTGTTCAGCGGCCTGCTGATTTTCGTCCTGCTGTTCGGCCCGACGTTGCACCTGCTCAACGGCTTCGTGCAGAACATCGGCGACTACCTGAACGGTGTGGTGTTGAAGACGTTCGACCTGTACGTCTATGAAGGTGACAGCGCCAAGTCCGACCGCTGGCTGGGCCTGTGGACCCTGTTCTACTGGGCGTGGTGGATTTCCTGGGCGCCATTCGTGGGCATGTTCATCGCGCGTATTTCCCGTGGCCGTACCGTGCGTGAACTGGTCGCTGGCGTACTGTTGATTCCACTGGGCTTCACGTTGGCCTGGTTGTCGATCTTCGGCAACTCGGCGCTGGATCTGGTGATGAATCAGGGGGCGGTGGAGTTGGGCAAGACGGCACTGGAACAGCCGTCGATGGCGATCTATCAATTGCTTGAACACTATCCTGCGTCGAAAGTCGTCATCGGTGTGTCGATCTTTGTTGGCTTCGTGCTGTTCCTGACCCCGGCTGACTCGGGCGCGGTGATGATGGCGAATCTGTCCTGCAAGGGCGGCAACGTTGACGAGGATGCGCCGCACTGGCTGCGGATCTTCTGGTCGGTGGTGATCACCCTGGTGACTATCGGCCTGCTGTTTGCCGGTAACTTCGAAGCCATGCAAACCATGGTGGTGCTGGCCGGTCTGCCGTTCTCGGTGGTGCTGGTGTTCTTCATGTTCGGCCTGCACAAGGCGATGCGTCAGGACGTGCAGATCGAACAGGAGCAAGCGCAACTGGCGGAGCGCGGTCGCCGTGGTTTCAGCGAGCGTCTGACGCAACTGGATCTGCAACCGAGCCAATCGGTGGTGCAGCGTTTCATGGACAAGCATGTAACCCCGGCACTGGAAGATGCCACCGCGCAGTTGCGTGCGCAGGGTCTTGAAGTGCAGACGCTGCTGGGTAAGTCCAAACGCTGCATGGGCGTGCGTGTCGAGATGGAAGAGGGCAACCCTTTCGTCTACGAAGTCAGCCTGGACGGCTACCTGGCGACCCCGACCGAATCGGCCCAGTCCGATGAAGCGCGCCAGCGTTACTACCGCGCTGAGGTGTATCTGCATAACGGCAGCCAGGATTACGACCTGATGGGCTTCACGCAGGATCAGATCACGCGGGATGTGCTCGATCAGTTTGAAAGCCATCGGAAGCTCCTTGGCCGGGTGTATAGCTAAAGTCAAAAGCCCCCTCTTCCCAAGGGAGAGGGCTAGGCGGGCGGCGTTCCGATGAGGGGCTTTTCCCTGACCCAATAAAAAAGGGATCGCTCACCGCGATCCCTTTTTTTATCCTGCCTTAACCGAGGTTCTTGCCCAGCAACGCGTGATACAACTCGCTGTCGCCCAAGATCCCCACCACGTGGTTGTTGTCGTGCAGCACCAGTTTGTTGCCGGTCTGATAACGAATCTGCAATGCGTCACGCATACCGATGTTCGAGTCCACCAGCGTCGGTTTGCGCTCCAGGCCTTCCACCGCTTGCCCCGGCGCCCAGTTCTGCAGGTTCAGCACCGCCCCGTTCTGCCGCGCACCCTTGATGGTGTTGCCTTCGGCCAGGTCCAGCCACGAATCGCCGCCCGGATCGAGGCACACCGAGCCGTTGATGCGTTTGCAGTTGTCCAGCGTGCGCATCAGGCTGCGACCGCAGAGCACATTGAGCGGGTTGGTGTGTGCGACGAAGGTGCGCACATAATCGTCCGCGGGGTTCAGCACGATCTCTTCCGGCACGCTGTACTGGATGATCCGGCCGTCCTTCATGATTGCGATGCGGCTGCCGAGTTTCAGTGCTTCATCAAGGTCGTGGCTCACGAACACGATGGTCTTGCTCAGCTTGCGTTGCAGTTCCAGCAGTTCGTCCTGCAGGCCCTGACGGATCAGCGGGTCGAGTGCCGAGAACGGTTCGTCCATCAACAGAATATCGGCGTCCATCGCCAGTGCCCGCGCCAGGCCGACGCGTTGCTGCATGCCGCCGGAAAGTTCGTCAGGCTTCTTGTTGCGCCACTGGGTCAGGCCCACCAGCTCGAGTTTTTCATCGACCAGTTTGCGCCGTTCCTTTTCCGGTCGACCCTGCATCTCCAGACCGAAACTGATGTTCTCGCGCACCGTCAGCCACGGCATCAAGGCGAACTTCTGGAACACCATCGCGATGCGTTTGGTGCGCATCATTTTCAGCTCGGCGGGCGTGCAGGACGCGATGTCGATCTGTTTGCCTTCATGCTCGACGAACAGCTTGCCGCGACTCACGGTGTTGAGGCCGTTGATACAGCGCAACAGGCTCGATTTACCCGAGCCGGATAGGCCCATCAGCACGCAGATTTCGCCTTTGTTGATATCCAGCGTGGCTTTTTCCACGCCGACGATCTGCCCGGTCTTTTTCAGGATCTCGTTGCGGGTCATGCCCTGGTCGAGCAGCTTGAGGGCCTCGCGCGGGTCTTTGGAGAAGATTACGTCTACGTCTTCGAAGCGAATGATGCTCATGCGTCACCCCCTGCTTTGGCATCGGGTTGTTTGCAGATCCGGTCGAGCATGATCGCCAGCAGTACGATCGCCAGGCCTGCTTCGAAGCCCAAGGCGATATCAGCAGTGTTCAGTGCGTTGACCACCGGTTTGCCGAGTCCGTCGGCGCCTACCAGTGCCGCGATCACCACCATCGACAACGACAGCATGATGCACTGGGTGATGCCGGCTGCGATGCTCGGCATGGCGTGAGGCAGTTCGATCCGTGAGAGCAATTGGCGACGCGAGCAGCCGAAGGCCTTGCCGGCGTCCATCAGTTCTTGCGGGACATCGCGGATGCCCAGGTAGGTCAGGCGGATCGGTGCCGCGATGGCGAACACCACCGTGGAGATCAGACCCGGGACCACACCCAGCCCGAAGAGGGTCAGGGTAGGAATGAGGTAAACGAAGGTCGGTACGGTCTGCATCAGATCGAGTACCGGACGCATCAACGTGTAGAACATCGGTTTGTGCGCGGCGACAATGCCCAACGGCACGCCGATGACCACGCAGACCAGGGTCGCAAACATGACCTGGGCCAGGGTTTCCATGGTTTCCTGCCAGTACCCCAGGTTGAGGATGAGCAGAAAGGACGCGATGACGAATGCCGTCAGACCCCATTTGCGCTGGATGAAATGGGCGAGCAGGGCGATGAGGCCGATCAAGACAAAAGGGTTGAACCAGGTCAGCGCGAACGTCACGCCGTGGATCATCGTTTCCAGTGTCACGGCGATTGCGTCGAAGGTGTTGGCGCCGTGTTGCGTCAACCAATCAACGAAACCCGCGATGTACTGGCCTAAAGGTATTTTCTGATCAATCAGCATGGTAGTGAACGTCCGCATGCAAGGAAATAAACAGCCCGGGCGGCGTTAACCGCCCGGCATAAGCGATTACTGATTCAGCTTGGCTTTCACGGCCTCCAGGCCAGGTTTACCGTCAATGGTGGTCACGCCAGCGAGCCAGGTATCGAGCACCTGTGGATTCTTTTTCAGCCAGGCCTTGGCGGCCGCGTCAGGCTTCATTTTGTCGTCGAGGATGTTGCCCATCAGTTCACTTTCCATGTCGACGGTGAACTCCAGGTTCTTCAACAACTGTCCGACGTTGGTGCATTCCTCGGTGTAACCCTTGCGGGTGTTGGTCGCCACGGTGGCAGCACCGAAATCAGGGCCGAAGAACTCGTCGCCGCCAGTCAGGTATTGAATCTTGAAACGCTTGTTCATCGGGTGCGGCGCCCAGCCGAGGAACACCACTTCGGTACCACGGCGCGAGGCACGGTCGACTTGCGAGAGCATGCCCGCTTCCGACGATTCGACGACTTTGAAACCGGCGGTTTTCAGGCCGAAGGCGTCCTTGTCGATCATGCTCTGGATCAGGCGGTTACCGTCGTTGCCAGGCTCGATGCCGTAGATCTTGCCGTCGAGCTCTTTCTTGAATTTGGCGATGTCGGCGAAGTCATGCAGACCTTTGTCATACAGGGCTTGCGGGACGGCGAGGGTGTACTTGGCGCCCTTGAGGTTGGTGCGCACGGTTTCCACGGTGCCGGCCTCGCGGTAGGCCTTGATGTCGTTCTCCATGGTCGGCATCCAGTTACCGAGGAACACGTCCATGTTCTTGCCGTCGGCCAGCGACTTGTAGGTCACAGGCACGGAGATCATGGTGGTTTTGGTCTTGTAGCCGAGGGCGTTGAGAACGACGGAGGTGGTGGCGGTGGTCGCGGTGATGTCGGTCCAGCCGACATCGGAGAAGTTAACGGTACTGCATTGTGCCGGTTCTGCAGCTTGCGCCAGTAACGGCAGACTCAGCGCGGCGGCCAACAACAACGACGGGGAACCTTTCATGGATGGACTCCTTGGTGTTTTTTTTTGGCAGTGTTCCGACTGTGGACCACCGCACTTATAGGTTGCGGTTGGATGGCGTTCTGGAGACAGCTCTGTCACGGCGCCTTGCAATCGAGTCATAACGATCATGTACCAGTGAAAATCTGACGCCTACAGGGTGCGTCGTATCCAGTACAGGGATGGTCGTATCTAGTGTCAGTGACGTCGTTTACAGCTTTTTTCGGCCCTCAATGATCATCTGAACTGCATAAAAACGGCGCAAATGCGGGACGAAAACGGCGCGGCGCTGGTGGACATGAGTGCGTCGGTGTCAGACGCCGTGCTACCCGACAAAAGCCTGATGATGCGGGCATTCCGGCGGATCGCAGCTTGAGCGTAGCAGCTCCGCCAGCGGGTGCTTTCGCGTCCGGACCGGCATTTTCAGGAGCTCTGCAGCAATGGCTATCAGCGTTTTCGACCTGTTCAAAATCGGCATCGGCCCCTCCAGTTCCCACACCGTCGGGCCGATGCGCGCCGCAGCGTTGTTCGTCGAGTCGCTACGGGACAAGTACCCGTTGGAACAGGTGCGTCGTATAGAAGTGCAGTTGTTCGGATCGCTGTCGGCCACGGGCATCGGGCACGGCAGTGACAACGCGGTGATCATGGGGTTGATGGGCGAATGGCCGGACGCAATCGACCCGTCGCAGATCGGCCCGCGTATCCAGGCCCTGCGCGAAACTCACACGCTTCTCCTGGACGGTCGCTTGTCGGTGCCGTTTGTCTGGGCGCGGGACATGCGCCTCATTGATGAGAACCTGCCGTTCCATCCCAACGCCATGACGATTGTTGCCGAGGGCGATCACGGCGAGCTGCATCGCGACACCTACTATTCGGTCGGTGGCGGTTTTGTGGTTGATCAAGCGCAGGCGTCCAGTGGCGTGGTCGATCTGGATCGCACTGAACTGCCTTATGACTTTTCCAGCGCGGTCGAATTGCTGGACTTGTGCAAGCGCAACAACCTGCGCGTCGCCGAGCTGATGATGGCCAACGAAAAGGTCTGGCGCAGCGAAGAAGAGATTCGCGCCGGACTGATGAAACTGTGGCGGGCGATGCAGGATTGTGTCGAACAGGGGCTGAAACACGAAGGCATCCTGCCCGGTGGTTTGAATGTGCGTCGGCGTGCGGCGAAGTTGCACCGCAGCCTGCAGGAATTGAACAAGCCCAACGTCATCGGTTCAACGCTGAGCGCGATGGAGTGGGTCAACCTGTTCGCGCTGGCTGTCAATGAAGAGAACGCGGCGGGCGGGCGCATGGTCACGGCACCGACCAATGGCGCGGCAGGGATCATTCCGGCGGTGCTGCACTACTTTATGAAGTTCAGCGAGGCGGTGACTGACGCCAACGTGGTCGATTATTTTCTGGGTGCGGCAGCGGTAGGGATTCTGTGCAAGAAAAATGCGTCGATATCGGGCGCCGAAGTCGGCTGTCAGGGTGAGGTCGGTTCTGCGTGCGCGATGGCGGCGGCGGGGCTGGCGGAGATTCTGGGCGCCACGCCGGAGCAGTTGTGCAACGCGGCAGAAATCGGCCTGGAGCATAACCTCGGCCTGACCTGCGACCCGGTCGGCGGCCTGGTCCAGGTGCCATGCATCGAGCGCAATGCGATTGCCGCAGTGAAAGCAATCAATGCGGCACAGATGGCGTTGCGCGGGGATGGTCAGCACTTCATCTCGCTGGATCGGGTGATCCGCACCATGCGCGACACCGGCGCCGACATGCATGACAAATACAAAGAGACATCGCGCGGCGGGTTGGCGGTCAGCGCAGTTGAGTGCTGAGCCAGCGCCACCGGGTTGAATTCTTCGCGAGCAAGCCCGCTCCCACATTGGAATGCGGTCACCTGTGGGAGCGGGCTTGCTCGCGAAGGGGCCAGACCAGTCAAAACTGCTCACCAATTGAACACGTTTAATCAAACACGCCACCTTTTAGCGCGTCGCAATCAGATAAGAGCCTTTCCCGGCAGTTACAGACAATCAGCACCCACTACCGTCCGTCACCTGTGCCTGCGGTGACACTGACCACAAACTGCGCGCAGGCCAGTTCCCACAAGTGCTACCGATCTGCTCACAGGGGCTGGAGCACGGCTTTCGCTACCGCTGATGGCACTTCGAAACACCTTTCGTCGGACGTCTCGTATAGACACGTCGAGAGGTCGTTTTCAGGAGTTATTGAACGGCCATTCAATTTTAGGCATGGCATTTGCTCTGTCATAACAAAGCCCGTCTCCCACGCGAGAACGCTGGCAATAACAAGAGCCTCCGCCTGAGGCCATCACCCGCTTTGTGTGAGGAGATACCGCGATGACGTCGTTCAACTCCGGGGCCCACCCCCAGAACCGTGCGCCTCAATCCATCGGCTTTCTGCTGCTGGACAATTTCACGCTGATTTCTCTGGCCTCGGCAGTAGAACCCCTGCGCATGGCCAACCAGTTGTCCGGTCGCGAGCTGTATCGCTGGAGCACCCTCACCGTCGATGGTGGTCAGGTCTGGGCCAGTGACGGTCTGCAAATCACCCCCGACGCCTCCATGCACAAAGCCCCGCCACTGGACACCGTGATCGTCTGCGGCGGCATCGGCATTCAACGCACCGTTACTCGTGAACACGTCTCGTGGCTGCAAAGCCAGGCACGTCAGTCCAAGCGTCTCGGTGCCGTGTGCACCGGCAGTTGGGCACTGGCCTGCGCCGGGTTGCTCGACGGTTTCGATTGCAGCGTGCACTGGGAATGTCTGGCGGCGATGCAGGAAGCTTTCCCGCGCGTGGCCATGAGCACACGTTTGTTCACCCTCGACCGTAACCGTTTCACCAGCTCCGGTGGCACCGCACCGCTGGACATGATGCTGCACCTGATCAGCCGCGATCACGGCCGTGAACTGTCCGCCGCGATCTCGGAAATGTTCGTCTACGAACGTATCCGCAACGAACAGGATCACCAGCGTGTGCCGCTCAAGCACATGCTCGGCACCAACCAGCCGAAGCTGCAGGAAATCGTTGCGCTGATGGAAGCCAACCTCGAAGAGCCGATCGACCTCGATGAGCTGGCGGTGTACGTCGCCGTGTCGCGTCGACAGCTCGAGCGCCTGTTCCAGAAGTACCTGCACTGCTCGCCATCGCGTTACTACTTGAAGCTGCGCCTGATCCGCGCCCGGCAACTGCTCAAGCAGACGCCGATGTCGATCATCGAAGTGGCGTCGGTGTGTGGTTTCGTCTCGACCCCGCACTTCTCCAAGTGCTACCGCGAATACTTCGGCATTCCGCCGCGTGACGAACGCGTAGGCTCCAACACCACCCAGCAAGTGGCGATGCTGCCGCTGCCCCAGGCCATTGTGATGTCGCCGCTGTCAGGGCCGATGTCGGCGTTGAGCCAGGCGCGCAATGAGTCGACGTTTGCCAGTGTGAGGCTCTAGACCGAGTCATCGTTCTTCGCGAGCAGGCCCGCTCCCACAGCTGGAATGCATTCCAGCTGTGGGAGCGGGCCTCTCGCGACAGCGGTCTGTCAGGCGTTATGGCTTTGCTGGTAATCGGCCAGTGCCGGCAACAACTGTCTGTCGATGGCTTGACGTACCGCAGGCTGGATGCTGGCGCCGCTGGTGTACATGTCCTTGACCATCTTGCGCAGTTCAAACGCGCGAACATTATCCAGACCACGCACTGCGCATTCGCAGGCCTGATCGGCGGTCGTGCCACTGGGCACTTGAATACCCAACGCCTTGAGCTGGCCCAACAAATCTTCCTGATCGATCAAATCGGCATACATCATGACGCGCATCCTTCTTCGGTAACGGAGGTCGTGGTTCGATTCTGGAAGGCATGCCGGAGCACGGCAAGGACGTTTTGTCGCGGTGGCCGCGACGGCTATGAACAGGTCGTTTTCGGCTAACTCACCCAAAAGGGGAGTGGGCACACTGGCGCAAGCTCGCTTCACGAAGGTTTGGTCACCCTCGCATCGCAGCTCCTCAACAGTAGCTTCTGCCCCGGTCCTGTCACGGCTTGCATCGGGGCTTTTTTTGCCTGAAAGCCCGCTCCCACATCTGGAATGCATTCCAATGTGGGAGCGGGCTTGCTCGCGAAGAACGATGACGCGGTCTAACGCTGCAACACCAGAATCCGCGACAACAACTCATCCCGGTCGACATAGCAGCCCTGAAAATGCCGCGCCCCGGTGGCCGGATCAAACGCATTGCGCGCATGCAGCGTGCGGCGATTATCGAAGCACCACAGTTCCCCGCAGTTGAGCCGTTGCATCAGACGAAACCGTGGCTCGCGGGTCATCGCGATAAACCGTCGATAAGCCCGATACAACAGCGGCATCTGCTCCACCGATGTATCAAACGCCCCGCGCAAAAAGTTCGCCATGCGAATTTCCGCCACGCGCCCCAACGCATCCTGAGCAATGATCGGCGCCAGGCAGCGATAGTCGCTATGGCGATCCTTGTTGCGGAACTCCACCGGGATTTCACACAGGGCTTGAAACGATGCCGGGTCTTCGCTGCGCAGCGCATCGGCAATCGCAAAGCCATCGACAAAAATGCTCTCGCCGCCCTCGGCGTCGTTCACCAGACAATGCAAAAATTGCAGTCCCGGTTGCAACTCGCGGGTGGGCAGGTCGGTGTGTAGCGGCAGGTTGAAAGCGGTGTAGGCATTGCTGTCGGCATCGGCTTTTGATTGCACGTTGAACAGCACGCCGAAGTTGCTTTCGCGGATGAACGAAATGCGTTGCGCGATCAGTTTCAGCGAGCCGGGCTCGGTGGGCACACCGCGCACTTGAGTCAGGCCGATGTCGCGCACGGCGAGCAGCCATTGCAGCAACGCGGCGTTGTCGTTCATCAGCGCCGCGTATTCGAATACCGGCAACTGCAAATCGCTGCACCACAGATAAGGCGTGGGTTTGCCGGCCAAACGTTCGGCGCGGGACTCATCGTCATAGGCGTGAGCGCGCAACCAGCCCGGGTCGAAACGGCTGAGGTGGCCGTCCTGCCAATCGATGCGCAGGCAGCCATCGGTGTCGATGCGCGCGGCTGTCGGTTGCAGCGCTTCAGCAGCATCGACGATCTCGAATACCTGCTCGCGAGTGATGTTATAGACGCAACGCTCACACGGGCAGTTGTCCCGCAGCCAGACGTGGTGAAACGGGCTGATGCGACCGTCAGCCCATGCGATGGCAACGCGATCCGCCAGGGGCTGCACGCCACCGAGCGCGCTGATCAACGGATAAGTACGGAAGTCGGCAACAGCGGCAGCG
Organism: Pseudomonas sp. EA_5y_Pfl2_R50; assembly: GCF_963970475.1. Classification (NCBI taxonomy): domain Bacteria; kingdom Pseudomonadati; phylum Pseudomonadota; class Gammaproteobacteria; order Pseudomonadales; family Pseudomonadaceae; genus Pseudomonas; species Pseudomonas sp. EA_5y_Pfl2_R50. Next base: position 284,409 of record NZ_CAXAPT010000006.1, read on the forward strand.
GTGTTCATGGCGGCTCCTTGTGATCGATGGGTCTACCTTGCAGTTGGCAGCGCGATGACGCGGCCAATGTAAGCGGGAGTGGGGAGGTCTTTTTGCTCGGCGACGATGTTTTGCAGACGGGTCAGGGTGTCTGCAGCGAATGGCGCCGAGCGCGGGCCGGCGAGGTCGACGTGGAGCAGCATTTGTTCGTTGCCGGCCAGTTCCTGGTCATCACCGACCCTGTGCAAGCTGTGATAGAGATGCAGGCGTTTGCTGTCGTGGCCGATGATTTGCGTGCGTACTTCGACCTCGGTATCGAGTTTCACCTCGTGCAGATAATTGAGGTGCAGTTCGAGGGTGAACAGCGAATGGCCGCTGGCTTCGCGATTGTTGCTGTCCATGCCGAGACGGTCCATCAGGGCGTCGGTGGCGTAGCTGAAGATCAGCAGATAGAAGGCGTCGCGCAGGTGGCCGTTGTAGTCGACCCAGTCCGGGATGATTCTGGTTTGGTAGGTGGTGAGCTGGGGCATGGTTTGGGTTCCGGCAGTCAGGTGGTTTTCCAGATCAAAAGCTACCCCCTCACCCCAGCCCTCTCCCCCAAGGGGGCGAGGGGGAAAGGGAGCAGATCGGGGCCTTTCAAAACTTGAGTTCGGCTCGGTGGTGCAAGTCGGCGTCACTCGAACAATCAACGCGGTCAGTCCCCTCTCCCTCCGGGAGAGGGCTAGGGTGAGGGCAGCGATGTCATGCCAATCCCATCACTCGCTGAACGCCATCCCATGCTTTTCCTTGGTGCTCTTCACCGCCTCAAGCACTGCCAGCAAGCAATCATCCCGATAGCGTTCCAGCGCCGAAATGCTGTGACGGCCAAGCTGATCACGGGTGCCATCGACCACATCATCAATCAACTTGTCGGTCAGCTCCGGTGCCGGCAGATAGGTCCACGGCAATTGCAACGCCGGGCCGAATTGCGACATGAAGTGGCGCATCCCGGCATCACCGCCCGCCAGCGTATAAGTCAGAAACGTACCCATGAACGACCAGCGCAGGCCGGCGCCAAACCGGATCGCATCGTCAATCTCGCCCGTGGTCGCGACACCGTCGTTGACCAGATGCAGGGCTTCACGCCACAGCGCCTCAAGCAAGCGGTCGGCGATGAAGCCTGGCACTTCCTTGCGCACATGCAACGGGCGCATGCCGAGGGATTCGTAGACGTTCATCGCTGCCTGAACGGCCTCGGGCGCGGTGTTCTTGCCGCCCACCACTTCGACCAACGGCAGCAGATAAACCGGGTTGAACGGATGACCGACCACGCAGCGCTCAGGATGCGTCGAGCTCTCGTAGAACTCGCTCGGCAGCAGGCCCGATGTACTTGATCCGATCAACGCATCGGGCTTGGCCGCCGCGCTGATTTTGCTGTGCAGATCAAGTTTCAGCTCCAGGCGTTCCGGGGCGCTTTCCTGAATGAAATCGGCATCGCGCACGCATTCTTCGATGGTCGCGACAAAGCGCAGACGATCCTGCGAAGCACCCGGCGCCAGACCATTTTTCTCCAGCGCGCTCCAGGCATTGGCCACGCGTTTGCGCAGTGCCGCTTCGGCGCCGGGCGCCGGGTCCCACGCCACCACGTCGAGCCCGTGGGCGAGGGCGCGGGCCACCCAGCCACTGCCAATGACACCGCTGCCCAGGGCGGCGAAGGTTTTGATTTCGGTGATAAAGCTCATGGCGATTTCCTGAATGTGCTCGGTAATCCCTTGTGGGAGCGGGCTTGCTCGCGAAGAGGCCGGTACATCCGAAGCATCTTCAGCAGCAGAGCAACCGCTTTCGCGAGCAAGCCCGCTCCCACAGGGGGAAATGAGTGATGGTTTAACCGCGCCGGATCAGGCCCATTTTCTGCCGGCCTTCGGCAGGCGTGAGCACGCGGGCGCCGAGGCGGCTGAGGATCTCGGTGGCGCGTTCGACCAGTTGGCCGTTGGTCGCCAGCACCCCCTTGTCCAGCCACAGATTGTCTTCCAGCCCGACCCGCACGTTGCCGCCGAGCAGCACCGCTTGCGCGGCCATCGGCATCTGCATGCGGCCAATGCCGAACCCGGCCCACACGGCATCGGCCGGCAGGTTGTCGACCATGGCTTTCATCGTCGTGGTGTCTGCCGGCGCGCCCCACGGGATGCCCAGGCACAGCTGGAACAACGGGTTGTCGAGCAAACCTTCCTTGATCATCTGCTTGGCGAACCACAGGTGACCGGTGTCGAAAATCTCCAGCTCGGCCTTCACGCCCAGCTCGGTGATGCGCTTGGCGCCGGCGCGCAACTGCGCAGGCGTCGAGACATAAATGGTGTCGCCATCGCCAAAGTTCAGGGTGCCGCAATCGAGGGTGCAGATTTCCGGCAGCAGCTCCTCAACGTGAGCGAGACGGGTCAGCGGGCCGACCAGATCGGTGTTCGGCCCAAACTCCATCGGGTTCTCGCCGGCACCGATTTCCAGGTCGCCGCCCATGCCGGCGGTGAGGTTGACGATGATGTCGACGTCCGCCTCGCGGATGCGCTCCATCACTTCGCGGTAGAGCGCCACGTCACGGCTGAACTTGCCGGTCTGCGGATCGCGCACGTGGCAGTGCACGACGGTGGCGCCGGCCTTGGCCGCTTCGACGGCCGCCGCTGCGATCTGTTTCGGGGTGACCGGCACGTGTGGGCTCTTGGCGGTCGTGTCGCCAGCACCGGTGAGTGCGCAGGTGATGATGACGTCGTGGTTCATGGTGCGGTTTCCTTCAGGCGTGATGGGTCTGTCCGCAGCCCTTTTGGGGCTGCGAAGCGTCGGTCAGTCCCCTCTCCCTCGGGAAAGGGTCAGGGTGAGGGGCTTCTGAATGAGAGGGTTATTTGCTGGTCAGCTGGAGGTTTTCAGCGGCCGGTTTGCCATCGAACGTGGTCACACCTTCGAGCCAGCGCTGCTTGTCTTCGGGGTGATCCTTGAGCCACTGCCTGGCCGATTCGAAAGCGTCCTTGTGGTCGAGCAGCGGTTGCATCATCCGGCTCTCGTCTTCGGCAGTGAACGTCAGGTTGGTCAGCAGGCGACCGATGTTCGGGCACTGCTCGGCGTATTTCGGCGCGGTGACGGTCCAGACGGTGGCCATGCCTTCGTTCGGGCCGAGGGCGTCTTCACTGCCGGTGAGGTAGGTCATCTGCACGTTGACGTTCATCGGGTGTGGCGCCCAGCCGAAGAACACCACGGCCTCCTTGCGGCGCACGGCGCGGTCGACGGCGGCGAGCATGCCGGCCTCGCTTGATTCGACCAACTGGAACTTGCCGAGGCCGAACTGGTTCTTGGCGATCATTGCCTTGATCTGCGTGTTGGCGCCCGAGCCCGGCTCGATGCCGTAGATCTTGCCGCCCAGTTCTTTCTGGAACCTGGCAATGTCGGCGAAGGTTTTCAGGCCCTTGTCGGCCAGATAGGTCGGCACTGCAAGGGTTGCACGGGCGTCTTTGAGGCTCGGCGCATCGAGGACTTTGACCTGATTGGCGTCGACGAAAGGGGTGATGGTCTGGGTCATCAGCGGGTTCCAGTAACCGAGGAACAAGTCCAGACGCTGGTCGCGAATCCCGGCGAAGATGATCTGCTGGGACGCGCTGGTTTGTTTAGTGTTGTAGCCGAGGCCGTCGAGCAGGACCTGGGTCATGGCACTGGTGGCGATCACGTCGGTCCAGTTGACCACGCCCATGCGCACGTTCTGGCACGATGCCGGGTCGGCCGCCATGACGCTGGCGCTCAAGAAAGCGGTACCGCTGAGTGCAAGAACACAGCTGCTGATCAGTCGTTTCATGTCGGGTTCCTCGGCAGGTCGATTATTGTGAGTTCCGGCATCTGGCGTACCGGTGATGCAAAGTTACGCAGCAACGCGCCCGTGAAAACGCACTGCGGCGACTGGCATTTGCACTGTAGCGACCTGTGCGCTTGAACGCCGACGACAATCGGCGTATCTACGATTCACGCTACCCTCCCTCTCGTTACCCGCGAATCGAGTGCGCCCATGCCCCAGGATTTCTACTTTCTGCTGATGCCGGGGTTCTCCGCCATCGGCTTTATCTCCGCGATTGAACCGCTACGTGTAGCCAACCGCTTCCGTGGCGAGTTGTACCGCTGGCATGTGTTGAGTGCCGATGGCGGGGCGGTGCTGGCGAGCAACGGCATGTCGGTCAACGCTGATGCGGCGCTGGAGCCGTTGAAGAAAGGCGCGACGCTGTTGGTGGTCGCCGGGTTTGAACCACTGAAGTTCGCCACGCCTACGCTGGAACACTGGCTGCGCCGACTCGACAACGACGGCGTCACCCTCGGCGCCATCGACACTGGCAGCTTTGTGCTGTCCGAGGCCGGCCTGCTCGACGGCCATCGCCTGACCCTGCACTGGGAAGCCATCGACGCCTTCAAGGAGTCTTATCCACAGCTCAGCGTCACTCAGGAATTATTCGAAATCGACCGTCGGCGCATCACCTCGGCAGGCGGCACCGCGTCCATCGATTTAATGCTCGATCTGATCGCCCAGGCTCACGGCCCGCAACTGGCGATTCAGGTCAGTGAACAATTTGTGCTGGGGCGCATCCGCCCGCGCAAAGACCACCAACGCATGGAAGTCGCTACGCGTTACGGCATCAATAACAAGAAACTGGTGCAGGTCATCGGCGAGATGGAGCAGCACAGCGAACCGCCGCTGACCACGCTGCAATTGGCGGAATCGATCAAGGTGACGCGACGGCAACTGGAGCGCCTGTTCCGGCTGCACCTGAACGATACGCCGAGCAATTTCTATCTGCGCCTGCGCCTGGAAAAGGCCCGGCAGCTACTGCGCCAGACCGACATGAGCGTGCTCGAAGTCAGCATCGCCTGCGGGTTTGAATCGCCGTCGTATTTCACCCGCAGCTACCGTGCCCGCTTCGCCCGCTGTCCCCGTGAAGACCGGCGTACCGCCCAAGCCTGAATGGATGCACCCACATTTGGATCTTCATTGTGTGAAAAAACGCTTACTTCTTCACCAACGCCGAACACGCCGCCTTATAAGCCTCATGCTGATACTTGTTCAGCGTTCCCGGCAGCTCGAAATCATGCTTCTTCGCCTGCGCATTGATCGTCTGCGGCGACAACAACGTCACCTCACAGCCATCGAGCAACTGCAAAATCCCCTCAATCTTGAACGTCGTCGGCCCACCGGCAAATTCACCCTTCTTGCTGCGCTTCTTGATGGCAATCCGGTCAACCGAATTCTCGCGCACAAACGACGCCACCTGCGCCGCGAACAGCTTCACGTTGGCCGCTTCATCATCGTCTTCGAGGGCGATCTTCTTGGTGGCAAGGGGAACGTGGCTCAAGGCCGAACCGTCGAGAGCGGCCACGGCGATGATCGCTTCGCTGCCTTTGATTTCAATACCGCAGATGTTCATGTGATTACCTGGATTGGCTATAGATGGGCAGCTTACAGCTCAGACACTCATTCCTGCCCAATCGACTCCAAAAACTCCGACCGTTCATCACTCATCCGCGCCACGCAGTCATTCTGCGCAATCTTGAACGCCTTGCTGCCTTCAGTCGCCGGGAACGCTTCGACAGCGCAATCCGCATCCCGCGTTTTCAGCCATTGTTGCTGCGCGGTTTTGAGTTTGGCGGTGATGTCGGCCAGTTGTGTCGGGTTCTTGCCGTAGGCGGTTTGCATGCGTTCGGTCAGGCTGGCGTAGTTGTCCTTGAGCAGGTCTTCGGCGGTGGTGCGGCTATAGGCCGAACATTCCAGGGTCTGGACGTCGTTTTCGACGGCGTCGCAGGGGTTGTTGTCGGACTCTTCGGCGGCGTGTACGCCGGTTGCCATCAGTGCCAAAGCCAAAAAGATCGATTTCATTGTTGTCGCCGCTCTAATCCAGTGGTGTTTCCCAAGATGCGCAAGATTCTGGCTCAAGCGTGCGGGCTTGAACAGGTAGCTGATCGGAGCGTCTGACGACCCTTTGTCGCGGATTGACGCTTTCGGCAATTCCCCTGTCGTTTTTGCACCCGGTCGCCCCGGCACCGAGGCATATGCTGGCCCCAAAGCGCCGGCAGACGATTCGGCGCATGAATCGCCAATAAGGGGACGCCTGATGAGCCCAGCCGAATTACACGCCGACAGCATCGTTATCGACGGTCTGATCATTGCCAAATGGAACCGCGAGCTGTTCGAAGACATGCGCAAGGGCGGTCTGACGGCAGCCAACTGCACTGTGTCGGTGTGGGAAGGCTTTCAGGCGACCGTGAACAATATTGCTGCCAGCCAGAAGCTGATCCGCGAAAACAGCGACCTGGTGATGCCGGTGCGCACCACTGCCGACATCCGTCGCGCCAAGGAGCAAGGCAAGACCGGCATCCTCTTCGGCTTCCAGAATGCCCACGCGTTTGAAGACCAGATCGGCTATGTCGAGGTATTCAAACAGCTCGGCGTCGGCATCGTGCAGATGTGCTACAACACCCAGAACCTGGTCGGCACCGGTTGCTACGAGCGTGATGGCGGCCTGTCGGGTTTCGGTCGCGAGATTGTCGCCGAGATGAACCGCGTCGGGGTCATGTGCGACCTGTCCCACGTCGGTTCCAGGACTTCCGAAGAAGTCATCCTCGAATCGAAAAAACCGGTCTGCTATTCCCACTGCCTGCCGTCGGGTCTGAAAGAGCACCCGCGCAACAAGTCCGATGAAGAACTGAAGTTCATTGCCGACCACGGCGGTTTCGTCGGTGTGACCATGTTCGCGCCGTTCCTCGCCAAGGGCATCGATTCGACCATCGACGACTACGCCGAAGCCATCGAATACACCATGAACATCGTCGGCGAAGACGCCATCGGCATCGGCACCGACTTCACTCAAGGTCATGGCCAGGACTTCTTCGAATACCTGACCCACGACAAGGGCTACGCCCGCCGTCTGATCAGCTTCGGCAAGATCATCAACCCGCTGGGCATCCGCACCGTCGGCGAGTTTCCGAACCTGACCGAAACCCTGCTCAAGCGCGGCCATTGCGAGCGCGTCGTGCGCAAGATCATGGGCGAGAACTGGGTCAACGTCCTCAAGGACGTCTGGGGCGAGTAACGCTGACTCAAGACCGCCGCCGAACTGCCCCCTCTCCTGTGGGAGAGGGCTGGGGTGAGGGCAGCGGTCACCACTGAATCCACCATTTTTTCTGGAGTTAAGTTTCCATGGCCAAGATCGCCCCGCAATTGCCAATCGAAGTCGACAGCGAAACCGGTGTCTGGACCTCCGACGCCCTGCCGATGCTGTACGTACCGCGCCATTTCTTCGTCAACAACCACATGGGCATCGAGGAAGTGCTGGGCGCTGACGCCTATGCCGAGATCCTCTACAAGGCCGGCTACAAATCGGCCTGGCACTGGTGTGAGAAAGAAGCTGAGTGCCATGGCCTGGAAGGCGTCGCGGTGTTCGAACACTACATGAAACGCCTGTCGCAACGCGGCTGGGGCCTGTTCAAGATTCAGGACATCGACCTCGACCAAGGCACCGCCAGCGTCAAGCTCGAACACTCGGCGTTCGTCTACGTCTACGGCAAGGTCGGGCGCAAGGTCGACTACATGTTCACCGGCTGGTTTGCCGGTGCCATGGATCAGATTCTTCAGGCGCGCGGCAGCAAGATTCGCACCGTTGCCGAGCAAGTCTACGGTGGCTCCGAAGAAGGCCACGACGACGGCCTGTTCACCGTCAAGCCGTTGTAAGTCGAGGAACCCGCCATGGCTTTCGAAGCAATGTTCCAGCCGATCCAGATCGGCAAACTGACCATCCGCAACCGCGTGCTCAGCACCGCGCACGCTGAGGTCTACGCGACTGACGGTGGCATGACCACCGAGCGCTACGTCAAATATTACGAAGAGAAAGCCAAGGGCGGCATCGGCCTGGCAATCTGTGGCGGCTCCTCCGTGGTCGCCATCGACAGCCCGCAGCAGTGGTGGAGTTCGGTCAACCTGTCGACCGACCGGATCATTCCGCACTTCCAGAATCTGGCCGACGCCATGCACAAGCACGGCGCCAAGATCATGATTCAGATTACCCACATGGGTCGGCGCTCGCGCTGGGACGGTTTCCACTGGCCCACCCTGATGTCGCCGTCGGGCATCCGTGAACCGGTGCACCGCGCGACCTGCAAAACCATCGAGCCAGAAGAAATCTGGCGGGTGATCGGCAACTACGCCCAGGCTGCGCGCCGGGCCAAGGCCGGTGGTCTCGACGGCGTTGAGCTGTCGGCGGTGCACCAGCACATGATCGACCAGTTCTGGAGCCCGCGCGTCAACAAGCGCACCGACGAATGGGGCGGTACCTTCGAAGGACGGATGAAGTTCGGTCTGGAAGTGCTGAAAGCCGTGCGCGCCGAGGTCGGTGATGACTTCTGCGTGGGCATGCGCATCTGCGGTGACGAGTTCCACCCGGACGGCTTGTCCCACGAGGACATGAAGCAGATTGCCAAGTATTACGACGACACCGGCATGCTCGATTTCATCGGCGTGGTCGGCTCGGGTTGCGACACCCACAACACCCTGGCCAACGTGATTCCGAACATGAGTTATCCACCGGAGCCGTTTCTGCATCTGGCCGCCGGGATCAAGGAAGTGGTCAAGGTGCCGGTGCTGCACGCCCAGAACATCAAGGACCCGAACCAGGCCACGCGGATTCTCGAGGGCGGTTACGTCGACATGGTCGGCATGACCCGCGCGCACATCGCCGACCCGCACCTGATCGCCAAGATCAAGATGGGCCAGATCGACCAGATAAAACAGTGCGTCGGCGCCAACTATTGCATCGACCGCCAGTATCAAGGCCTCGACGTGTTGTGCATCCAGAACGCTGCGACATCCCGTGAATACATGGGCGTGCCGCACATCATCGAGAAATCCACCGGGCCGAAACGCAAAGTAGTGATCGTCGGTGCCGGCCCTGCCGGGATGGAAGCGGCCCGCGTTGCTGCCGAGCGTGGCCACGACGTGACCCTGTTCGAGAAGAAGGAATTCATCGGCGGGCAGATCACCACGGCGTCGAAAGCGCCACAGCGTGACCAGATCGCCGGCATCACCCGCTGGTTCCAGCTGGAACTGGCACGGCTGAAAGTCGATCTGCGCCTGGGCACGGCGGCCGATGCGGACACCATCATGGACTTGCGTCCGGACGTGGTGGTACTGGCGGTCGGCGGCCATCCGTTCCTTGAGCAGAATGAACATTGGGGCGCCGCCGAAGGGCTGGTGGTCAGCAGCTGGGACGTACTCGACGGCAAGGTGGCGCCGGGCAAGAACGTGCTGGTTTACGACACCATCTGCGAGTTCACCGGGATGTCGGTGGCCGACTTCCTCGCCGACAAGGGCAGCCAGGTCGAGATCGTCACCGACGACATCAAGCCGGGCGTGGCCATTGGCGGTACGTCGTTCCCGACCTACTACCGCAGCATGTACCCGAAAGAAGTGATCATGACCGGCGACATGATGCTGGAAAAGGTCTACCGCGAAGGCGACAAGCTCGTCGCGGTGCTGGAGAACGAATACACCGGCGCCAAAGAGGAGCGGGTGGTCGATCAGGTGGTGGTGGAAAACGGCGTGCGTCCTGACGAAGAAATCTACTACGCGCTCAAGGAAGGTTCGCGCAACAAGGGCCAGATCGACGTCGAAGCGTTGTTCGCGATCCAGCCGCAACCTTCGCTGAGCGAAGCGGGCGACGGCTACTTGCTGTTCCGCATCGGCGACTGCGTGGCGCAGCGCAATACCCACGCCGCGATCTATGACGCACTCAGACTGTGTAAAGACTTCTAAAGGTTTGCACATGACCCTGTGGGAGCGGGCTTGCTCGCGAAAGCGGTGGATCAATCGACATCGATGCTGAATGTCAGTCCGCCTTCGCGAGCAAGCCCGCTCCCACAGTGACCGAGTAAGGCAACTCGACCTGCAAGACCCTGCGGTCTTTGGGAGCTTCACCTATGTTGAACACCCTTCTTCCAATCCTGTTGTTCGCCGCCCTGGGCCTGGGTGTCCTTGGCGCGTTGCGGCGGGTGGCCATGTGGCGTCGGGGCCGGGCCTCGAAGGTCGATCTGATCGGCGGCCTGCTCGCCATGCCCAAGCGTTACATGGTCGATTTGCACCATGTCGTGGCGCGGGACAGGTACATTGCCAACACCCACGTGGCCACGGCTGGCGGCGCAGTGGCGTCGATTGTGCTGGCGCTGTTGGTGCACGGTTTCGGCCTGCATAACCGCATTCTCGGTTACGCCTTGCTGCTGATGACGGCGGTGATGTTCGTCGGCGCAATCTTCGTTTACCTGCGTCGACGCAACCCGCCGGCGCGGCTGTCGAAAGGCCCGTGGATGCGCCTGCCGAAAAGCCTGCTGGCGTTCTCGGCGTCGTTCTTCCTGCTGACCTTGCCGGTGGCCGGAATTCTCCCGGAGAACTTCGGTGGCTGGGTGCTCGCAGTCATCCTCGGGATCGGTGTGCTGTGGGGCGTGTCGGAACTGTTCTTCGGCATGACCTGGGGCGGGCCGATGAAACACGCCTTCGCCGGTGCCCTGCACCTGGCCTGGCACCGTCGCGCCGAGCGTTTTGGCGGCGGTCGTTCCACCGGTTTGAAACCACTGGATCTGAACGATCCGAGCGCGCCACTGGGCGTGGAGAAACCCAAGGATTTCACCTGGAACCAGTTGCTCGGTTTCGACGCCTGCGTGCAGTGCGGCAAGTGCGAAGCCGCGTGCCCGGCCTTCGCCGCCGGCCAGCCGCTGAACCCGAAAAAGCTGATTCAGGACATGGTCGTCGGCCTCGCTGGCGGTACTGATGCCAAGTTCGCCGGCAGTCCTTATCCCGGCAAACCGATTGGCGAACACTCGGGCAATCCGCACCAACCGATCGTCAACGGTCTGGTCGATGCCGAAACCCTGTGGTCGTGCACCACCTGCCGCGCCTGCGTCGAGGAATGCCCGATGATGATCGAGCACGTCGACGCCATCGTTGACATGCGCCGTCACCTGACCCTGGAAAAAGGCGCAACCCCGAACAAGGGCGCCGAAGTCCTCGAAAACCTCATCGCCACCGATAACCCCGGCGGCTTTGCCCCGGGCGGGCGGATGAACTGGGCGGCGGACTTGAACCTCAATCTGCTCAGCGAAAAGAAAGCCACCGACGTACTGTTCTGGGTCGGCGACGGCGCCTTCGACATGCGCAACCAGCGCACCTTGCGCGCGTTCGTCAAAGTGCTGAAAGCGGCGAAAATCGACTTCGCCGTGCTCGGCCTCGAAGAGCGTGACAGCGGTGACGTGGCGCGGCGTCTTGGCGATGAAGCGACCTTTCAGTTGCTCGCCAAGCGCAATATCCAGACCCTCGCCAAGTACCGCTTCAACCGTATCGTCACCTGCGATCCGCACAGTTTTCATGTGTTGAAAAACGAATACGGCGCCTTCGATGGCAACTATCGGGTGCAGCACCACAGTACCTACATGGCGGAAATCATTCAGGCCGGTGCGCTGAACCTTGGGCGGCACAAAGGTAACAGCGTGACCTATCACGATCCGTGCTATCTGGGTCGCTACAACGGCGAGTACGAAGCGCCGCGAGAAGTGCTGCGTGCTCTGGGGATCGAGGTCAAAGAGATGCAACGTTCCGGCTTCCGTTCGCGCTGCTGCGGCGGTGGCGGCGGGGCGCCGATCACTGACATTCCGGGCAAGCAGCGGATTCCCGACATGCGCATGGAAGACATCCGCGAGACCGGCGCCGAACTGGTCGCCGTGGGTTGTCCACAGTGCACGGCGATGCTCGAAGGTGTGGTCGAACCGCGGCCGCTGATCAAGGACATTGCCGAACTGGTCGCCGACGCGCTGCTCGAAGACGCCGCGCCAGGCAAGCCTGCAACCCCGGCCAAACGTGAACCTGCGGAGGCCCACTGATGAGCGACATTATCCGCCGCGACCCGCGCGCCGAATGGATTGCCCGTAACCGTCTGCACCCGCTGCACGCGGCCATGCAACCGGCGCTACACAGCTGGATGGGCCCCAACGGCGTCATCCGCAAGAACCTTCATGGCATCGGTTTTATCGGCCCCAACGGCATCAAACGGATTGACCGCAGTGGCGCGCAACAGGGCGGGGCGGTCAAACGTTCGGCCACCGTTGAGGTGCAATTGCCTCTGCATCAGGTGCCGGCCCCGGCGTTTTACATCAGCGTGGTGCCGGACATGGTCGGCGGCCGCTTGAGCAGCCACGACCGCGACTTGCTCGGGCTCGCCCATCAACTCGCCGGCCAGGACGGTGCGGTGTTGGCGGTGGTCTTTGGTGAGCACAAGGAAAACGCTTTCGCCAGCGCGGGAGTGGATCGCTTGCTGGTGCTGGAAGGCGAACAGTTCAGCGGTTATGCACCGGAGCAACGGGTGCAAGGTCTGCGTGCTGTGGATAACCAGTTCAATCCGCGTCACTGGTTGCTGCCGGACAGTCGCAGCGGTGGCGGCGAACTGGGTCGGCGCTTTGCTGCGGCACTGGGCGAGCGTCCGGCGACGCGGGTCTGGCAGGTCAAGGATGAGGCGTGCATCGGCCGTGCCGGTGCCGGGCTGCAAGATCTGGCACGTCCGCTGGCACGATTGATTCTGGCCTCGGCGGAATGTGCCGAACCGGTCAGCGAAACCCGTCACGAAGCTTTGCCCGTGGAGTTATCCACAACCGTGGCGCGCAGTCTGGCGCGGATCGAAGATCTGGGCGCGGTGGCTGTAGACCCTGCGGCGATCCCGATGGCCGAGGCCGAATTCATTTTCTCCGGCGGCAACGGGGTTAAAGACTGGGCGCTGTTCCATGAAACGGCGGCAGCGCTCGGCGCGACCGAAGGCGCTTCGCGGGTGGCGGTGGACGATGGCTTCATGGCTCGCGACCGCCAGGTCGGCGCGTCTGGCACCTGGGTCACTGCGCGGGTCTATGTGGCGGTGGGGATCTCCGGGGCGATCCAGCACCTGCAAGGCATCGGCGCCTGCGACAAGGTGGTGGCGATCAACCTCGATCCCGGTTGCGACATGATCAAACGCGCCGATCTCTCGGTGATCGGCGAGAGCGCAGAGATTCTTCAGGCGTTGATTGAGGCGGTGGCGGCTTACCGCAACGAAGCCAAGCGCGATGCGGCTTAAGGAAACGCTATGAACACGAAGATTATCAGTCTGGTTTCCATCGGCGCCCACCCGACTTCGGGCCGGCCACGCCGCGCTGATCAGGATGCCCGCGCTGTGGAGCTGGGTTTGCAATTGGCTGGGGATAACCTGCAAGTGCTGCACGCCGGCGACGTTGCGGAACCGGCACTGCGCGCCTATCTCGGCATGGGCCTGGAGCAGATGCACGTGCTGGAACAACCCGCTGGCGCCGATGCGCTGCCAGCGCTGACCGCGTATCTGCGCGACGCCGGGGCGCAGGTGGTGTTGACCGGCAGCCAGGCGGAAACCGGCGAAGGCTCGGGGATGTTGCCGTTTTTGCTGGCCGAAGGTCTGGGCTGGCCACTGGTGGTGGGGCTGGCGCAGGTCGAATCGATCAGTGACGGCTCGGCGCTGGTGCTGCAAGCCTTGCCGCGCGGACAACGGCGACGGTTGAAAGTGAAGCTGCCGTTTCTCGCGACGGTGGATAACGCCGCGCCGAAACCTCGGCAGAGCGCCTACGGCCCGGCGCAACGCGGGGTTTTGCAGGCTGACGACGTTGAGGTGATCGACGACGAACTGCTGTCGGTCGCCACTTTGCAACCGGCCAAACCACGGCCGAAACGCTTGAAGGTGATCAAGGCCAAAAGCGGCGCCGACCGCATGAAAGCCGCTACCGCAAAAGCCAGTGGTGGCGGGGGACAAGTGCTCAAAGGGGTGAGCGCACAGGCCGGCGCCGAAGCGATCCTCAAGTTGCTGATCGAAGAAGGTGTTGTTCGCTAGCCACGATCATCCTGACCCTGAACAACCCTGTGGGAGCGGGCTTGCTCGCGAAAGCGGTGTATCAGCCAAGCATGATTGACTTATTCGACGCCTTCGCGAGCAAGCCCGCTCCCACATTGGAAACCATGCGTGCCTGACTGGACTGTGTGTGTTTACCCACAATCCCTGTTGGCGGATCTGTGGATAACGTGTTCGCCCATCCCCGCACCCCGCGCCAATCAGGACCTGCAGCCCTCCGATCAAAAAACAACCAGCCTAAGTCACGGATTTTCGGGGCTTTTTATCCTGGATAACTGAATAAGTTGCCCCCAATCTCTGTTGGCGCTTCTGTGGATAAGATGTTCGCTATCCGCTGAAGCCCATGAAAACCGTGCTCTGCAAGGAATCGATCAAAAAATAGTCAATTGATCTGTTTCCGCGCAAAACTCCGGCGCAAACCTCGATTTCACACAGCCTGCGACGCTTTTCCACAGACAGGGCGAAGTTACCCCCGAACTCTGTTAGCGCTTCTGTGGGTAACATGTTCGCCATCCGCTACAGACCTCGCAAATCGTGGCCTGCAAGGTATTGATCAAAAAACAGCCAAACCGTTGCGCGACCCGTATCTTTGGATAAGTCACGCTTTTTCTTCACAAATCAGCCAGTTATTTTCCCACTCATCCACAGTTACCCCCATTTGCTGTGGGTGGCTATGTGGATAACTTGTTCGTCGAACCCTGCAAGCCCCGCCCGCTATAGTCCAAACGGCAATTGATCACATTTCATACAGTTCTAAGACGTTGCCTTGACTTCGATTCCAGCGCTGTCTTCACTGCAATGGCACAAGGACAGCCGTCACTTATCCACATCAGGTTCTGGGAGAACGCATGATGGATAGCCTCTCGCACCGCCCCCCACCCACTCCACGCAAGCGCACGTTACGTCGCGCTGCCAATCAGCGCGCTCGCCTGTAGCGCGGCAACCCTGTCAGACCGCTGTGCTGTCACCGGACTCGTTCCGGGGGCCAGGTGCCCGTTCGCCCATTGATTGCAGGCAACCGCAGAGTTGCCCCCATCTGCCTGATTAGAGGAACCACCTCATGACACGGATCGCAACGCCCATCAGCGAGATCAAGGAACATTACGATGTGATTGTCATTGGCTCCGGGTATGGCGGCGGCATTGCCGCGTCGCGCCTGTCCCGGGCCGGCAAACGTGTGTGTCTGCTGGAACGCGGTCGGGAAATCCAGCCCGGCGAATACCCCAACACCATGATCGCCGCCACCGAAGAACTGCAGGTGCATGACCCGGATGGCCATATCGGTTCGCGTACCGGGCTGTTCGACTTGCACGTCAACGCCCAGCAAAACGTCGTGGTCGGTTGCGGCCTCGGTGGCACGTCGCTGATCAATGCCAACGTTGCCCTTGAACCGGAGCCCGGCGTATTTGACGATCCGCGCTGGCCGCAAGCGGTGCGTGAACACCGCGATACGTTGCTCAAGGACGGTTACGCCCGCGCCCGGGAAATGCTCAAACCCAATCCTTACCCGAGCACTGCGCCGAACCTGCCCAAACTCGATGCCAACAAAAAATCGGCGGATTACCTCAAGCAAGGCGCGCACTTCTACAAGCCGCCGATCAACGTGACTTTCGACAAACTGCCGAACAACCTCAACCACGTCGGCGTCGAGCAACTGCCATGCAACCACTGCGGCGACTGCGTGTCGGGCTGTAACAACAAGGCCAAGAACACCACGCTGATGAACTATCTGCCGGACGCCTGGAACCACGGCGCGGAGATTTTCTGCCAGGCCGAAGTGCGGCACCTGGAGCGCAACGGTGATGGCTGGATCGTGCACTTCCAGTATCTCGACAGTGGCCGCGAGATGTTCTCGGCGCCGACGCTGTTCGTGAAAGCGGACATCGTCGTGGTCTCCGCCGGCACCCTCGGTTCGACCGAAATCCTCCTGCGTTCACGGGACAAAGGCGTGGTGATGTCCGGCCAGCTCGGCGAGAACATGAGCGGCAACGGCGACATCCTCGGTTTCGGTCACAACTGCGAGCAGACCATCAACGGCATCGGCTTCGGCGCGCACCCGGCCAAAGAGCTGCACCCGGTAGGCCCGTGCATCACCTCGGTCATCGACATGCGCACCGAAGGCGACTGGCGCAGCCGCATGGTTATCGAAGAAGGCTCAATTCCCGGCGCTATCGGCCGGCCGATGGTGCCGGCGATGGCCGGGTTCGCCGAGATGATCGGCGTCGCCACCGACGACAGTTTAAGCGCCAAACTGAAATACAAGGAACGCGAAGCCGAAAGCTTCCTGCGCGGACCGTATTACGGCGCGCTGCACAACATGCAGACCTACCTGATCATGAGCCACGACAGCGGCCAGGGGCGCATGGTCCTCGACAGCAAGGATCAACTGCGCATCGACTGGCCGGGCGTCGGCGAGCAGGAAAACTTCAAACTCGGCAACGAACGTTTGCACCAGAGCACCAAGGCGTTGGGCGGGGTCTGGGTGGAAAATCCGATCTGGACCAAACTGCTCAAGCACAGCATCGTCTCGGTGCACCCGTTGGGCGGTTGCGTAATGGGCGAAGATGCAGCGCAAGGCGTGGTCAACCACAAGGGCCAGGTGTTCAGCGGCGCCAGCGGTACCGATGTTTACGCCAATCTCTACGTGACCGATGGCGCGGTGATTCCGACCTCGCTGGCGGTCAATCCGTTGCTGACCATTTCCGCTGTCAGCGAGCGCAACATGGGCCTGCTGGCCGCTGATCGCGGTTGGCAGATTGATTACACGCTGCCATCGGCGCCACGCAAAGCAGTGCCGCCGCCGACCCTTGGCGTACAGTTCACCGAAACCATGAAGGGCTATTTCTCCCGTGCCTTCACAGCGGCGCAAAGCACCGACCTGAAGGTCTACGAAGCCGCCGCCAAACGCGGCGAGGCGGATAACTCGCCAATCGACTTCACCCTGACCATCACTGCCAACGACCTCAATCGCATGATCAAGGAGCCCGAGCACGCGGCGACCATCGTCGGCACCGTCATCGCCCCGGCGCTGTCAGCGCAGCCGCTGACGGCGAGTAACGGCGTGTTCAACCTGTTCGAGCAATTCGAGCAACAGGTCGACACGCGGCACATGAAATACGACATGAAACTGACCGCCGAGGACGGCAACGACTACTTCTTCAGCGCTTTCAAAACCGTGCCTGAAGACAACGGCGTGCTGAACATCTGGCACGACACCAGCACGCTGTACGTGACGCTGTATCGCGGGCCGGACAAGACCGGCGAGGTGATCGGCTCCGGGGTGATGCACATCCACCCGACCGATTTCGCCAAGCAGATGACCACCATGAAAGTCCTCAACGCGCGCAACGAGCGTGAGCGCATCGAAGGGCTGGCGCGGTTCGGCAAGTTCTTCGCCGGGATTCTCTGGGAAAGCTACGGCGGCGTGTTTGCCGGCGACATCTACTTCAACCCGGACGCGCCGCCACGGCTGAAGCGGCCGCTGGATGCGCCGACGCCGGCGGTGCATTTTTTTCCCACCGAAGACGGTGTCCAATTGCGCCTGACGCGTTATCAGGCCGGCAGCAAAGGCCCGGTGATGCTGGTGCACGGCTTGGGCGTGGGTTCGAACATCTTCTCCACCGATACCATCCAGACCAACCTGCTCGAATACCTGTGCAAGCACGATTACGACGTCTGGCTGCTGGATTTTCGCGTGAGCATTCTGTTGCCGGCGAGCAAGAAGGAGTGGAATGGCGACCAGATCGCCCAGTACGACTTCAAGGCGGCCATCGCGCAGATTCAACAGGCGACCCTGGCCAAAGATGTGCAGTGCGTGGTGCATTGCTATGGCGCGACGACGTTCTTCATGTCGTTGCTCGCCGGTTTGCAGGGCGTGCGCTCGGTGGTCTGCTCGCAGATTGCCGCAGATACCGTGGTCGCCACGGCGACGGGTTTGAAGGCCGGGTTGCACCTGCCGGGCATGCTCGACGCCATCGGCATCAAGTCGATGACCGCTTACGCCGACAGCAAGGAAAACTGGTTCAACAAACTCTACGACAAGGCCCTCAACGGCTACGCGCGGATCGAAGCGCAGGGCTACTGCACCAACCCGGTGTGCCACCGCATCACCTTCATGTACGCCTCGCTGTATCGCCACGACACCCTCAACGAAACCCTGCACGACAACCTGCATGAGTTGTTCGGCGAATCGAACATCGAGACCTTCGAGCACCTGGCGCTGATCGTGCGCAAAGGGCACCTGGTGGATTTCAAAGGCAACGATGTGTACATGCCGCACTTCGACCGGCTGACGATGCCGATCTGCTTTATCAGTGGCGCCGACAACCAGTGTTACCTGCCGGAAAGCACCCTCAAGACCTATCAGCGTTTGTGCGATCTGCACGGGCCGGAGCGCTACAGTCGGCAAGTGGTGCCGGGCTACGGCCACATCGACTGCATGTTCGGCAAGAACGCGGTGGTCGATGTCTATCCGATCATCCTTGAACACCTCGAGAAAACTGCCCTCGGCTGACTGCAGACCGAGTCGACCGCTTCGCGAGCAGGCTCGCTCCCACAGGGGCACGCATTCCAATGTGGGAGCGAGCCTGCTCGCGAAAGTGGTGTATCTGGCACAACACCTCTTGGGTCTGCACAAGGAAATGGATGACATGGACAGCTACATCCGCTGGTTTCAACGTTTCATCTGGCTAGGCATTGCGATGAACATGGTGTTCGCCATCCCCGCGCTGTTCGCGCCGGGATTGCTGACATCGGTGGTCGGTTTGCCGCCACAACTCTCCGACCCCTGGCTGGAAAACGCCGGGATGCTGCTGGTCGGCATCAGCGTGTTCTACATGCCGTCGGGTTTCAACGCGCCGCGCTACGTGGTGCATTCCTGGCTGTGCGTGCTGACGCGGTTGATCGCGGTGATCTTCTGGATCTACCTGATCAACACCAGCATTCAGGGCTCGGTGTTCGTGCCGATGTTGATGGGTGATCTGAGTTTCTTCCTGATCCTCGGTATCCTGCTTTACCTCGGCACCACGCCCGAGAATCGCCCGTTGGCGCTGCTGTGCGATGGCTGGCGCGAGTGGCGCGCGGCGTGGCAGCGGCACTGGCAGAGCCACGCGTTCAAGGTCGGCACCCTGGTCGTGGTAGCGGTGCTGGGTTTTATCGGATACCAAACCTGGTATCAGATGCTCCGCGTCGTCCCCGAACAGGAATACGCTTCGGACGAGGATCACTACAAATACGCCGCCATCGGCCTCGGTATCGAAGCGCGAATTCCCTACTACCTGTTCGCCGTGCTGCCGCAGATGTGTCCGGAGAAAATGCCCAAGCCCGGCGGTTGGGAAGTCTTCGGTTTCCTCTTCGAAAACGGCAAGGATCTGCCGATTGGCATGGCCAAACGGCAAATCGGCTATCCGACCGTCGAACCGAACTGTGCGCTGTGCCACACCGGTTCCTACCGCGCCAATGCCAGCGACGTCGCCGTCAACGTACCGAGCGCACCGGCCAATACCCTGCAACTGCAAGCCTTCCAGTGGTTCGCCTACGATTGCGCCAGTGATCCGAAATTCACCACCGATGCGCTGATGACGGCGATCAACAGCAAATTCCAGCTGGGCTTTTTCGAGAAGCTCTACAACCGCTATCTGATCATGCCGATGGCGAAAAGCGCACTGCTCAAGCAGAAGCAGGCCTACGCCTGGCAGAAGCTGCGTCCGCCACAAGGCCCGGGCCGCACCGACACGTTCAACCCGACGAAAATGGTGGTGTTCGGCTTCCCGGATGACTCGACCATCGGCACCGTCGACCTGCCGCAAGTGTGGAACCAGAAGCCCCGGGAATCGATGTACCTGCACTGGGACGGCAATAACAACAAGATTCACGAACGTAACTACGCCGCCGCGATGGCCGTGGGCGCGACGCCGGAATCGGTGCTGCCACCGAGTTTCAATCGCGTGACCAACTGGCTGCTCGGGCACAAGGCGCCGACGTGGCCGTGGGCGCTGGATCAGGCCAAGGTCGCCCAGGGCAAACCGATCTGGGAAGCCAATTGCGCCGCTTGCCACGACTTCGGACGTGCCGACACCGGGCAAGTGACCACTAATATCGATCAACTGGGCACCGACCCGCACCGGCTGAACTCATTCACCACCGGTCTGGTGAGCGCATTCCACACCTTCAAGAAGCCGCCGTTCGATTTCGGTGCCTATCGCAAGACCCAGAGCTACAGCAACACGCCCACCGACGGCGTCTGGCTGCGCGCGCCGTACCTGCACAACGGCTCGGTGCCGACGCTGTGGGACTTGCTGCAACCAGCGGAAAAACGTCCGCAGGTGTTCATCACCGGCTCCGACATCTACGACCCGGTCAACGTCGGTTTCGTCACCCGTGGCGCCCAGGCCAAAGCCTCGGCGGACTTCAAGTACGACACGCGGCTGGAAGGCAACCACAACAGCGGTCACCTGTACGGCACGACGCTGTCGGACGACGACAAACGCGCGCTGATCGAATTCATGAAAACCCTGTGAACCCTTACGGAGAGAGGATTACGCCATGTCACTGGTCAGTCATTGGGAACACGAGTACGACAAGGTCAAACTGCGCATTCACGGGTTGGTCACGCGCATGGAAATGGCCTGGATGAAGCTCATCAGCGAACTGGAGCCGCAGGAGTTTCAGGCGATCATCCAGTTGCTGCAGCGCGGGCATGATCAGGCGCACTACGTGCTGAAAAACGGCGATTTGCCGAGCGACGAGCCGGCGGTGCCGTGGGAGTTGTCCCACGGGCTGTCGATCCTGCGCATCGGCAATGCCGAGCCGTTGCCGCAGTCCACCGATCAACTGGCGACCCGGGTGCTCAAGGACGGCAGCCTGTTGGGCTGCCGCAAGTGGGAACTGCTCGACCTGTTGTGGAGCGAGGCCCTGCTGAAGTGGATCGAAAACCTGCGCCATCATGCGACGTTCGGCACCGATCCCGCGGTGGTGCAGATGGATCGCGACGTCACCCTGGCCATTGCCGGCGATTGGGGCACCGGGCCGTTCGACAGTCATGCGCCGGCGGTGTCAGTGGCCAATCAGATGCAACTGGCTCAGGCCGATTTCACCATTCACTTGGGCGATGTGTATTACGCCGGCAGCCATTCCCAGGAAGACGTCGACATGGCCGGTTGGCCGATGGGCACCCACGGTTCGTTCACGCTCAACTCCAACCACGAGATGTATAGCGGCGCCCACGGTTATTTCAAAGAACTGTACAAACGGTTTCCGGGGCAGCAGGGCACCAGTTATTTCGCGCTGATCAACGATGACTGGCTGGTGGTCGGGCTGGATTCGGCGTATTCCTCGGACGCCATGAACCTGTACATGGACGGCACCTTGAACGAGCCGCAGATTGAATGGATGAAAGGCCTGCCGAAACGCAAAAAGATCATGGTGCTCAGCCATCATCAGGGCTTCGACATTTCCGGGCACAACAAGACTGCGCTGTATCAACCGGTGTGCGATGCGCTGGGGCGTGAACCGGATTACTGGTACTGGGGGCACCTGCACAACGGCATCGTCTATGCGCAGCAGGGCGGTTTGCATGCGCGCTGCGCCGGGCACGGGGCGATTCCGTATGGCAACGCCAGTGAGCTGGACGGACATTCGCGGGTGTTGTGGTCGGAGACCGAGGATGCCAACGACCCGGCGTATCCGCTGCGGGTATTGAACGGGTACGCGAAGATCAGATTGGTGGGGGAGGAGATTTTTGAGGAGTTTATTGGGGAGGATGGCAGTGTGAGGTGGAAAAGCTAGCTTCGAGCTACAAGCTGCGAGCTACAAGTCAGAAACCCTGTGTTGCGTTTCGCTTGAAGCTTGCAGCTCGAATCTCGAAGCTGTTTTTCTAGCCTTGGACAGGCACGCCTTTGAGGTACGGGGCCGGCTCGGCGCCGAGGTTGTTCAGCATCCGCTCGCTGTACCAGTCGACGAAGTTGACCACGCCAAACTCATAGGTCTTGGAATAAGGCCCAGGCTGGTAAGCCGTCGAGTTGATCCCGCGCTGGTTCTCTTCGGCCAGACGACGATCCTGATCATTGGTCGCGTCCCACACCTGACGCATGCGCTCGACGTCGTAATCCACACCCTCAACCGCATCCTTGTGCACCAGCCACTTGGTGGTGACCATGGTTTCCTGCGCGCTGATCGGCCACACAGTGAAGACGATGATGTGGTCGCCCATGCAGTGGTTCCAGGAGTGCGGCAGGTGCAGGATGCGCATCGAACCGAGGTCCGGGTTCTTGATCCGGCCCATCAGTTTCGCGCAGCCCTGTTTGCCGTCGAGGGTCATCGACACGGTGCCCTTGAGCAGCGGCATGCGCACGATGCGGTTGCGCAGACCGAAACTGGCATGGGCGTATGGGATTTTCTCGGCTTCCCAGGCGGCAGCGGACGCAGCGACGTGATCCTTGAACGCCTGATCGGCGCGCGGGTCGGTGACGTCGTCCCATTCCAGCAGGGTTTTCAGCAGCTCCGGGTGCGACGCGTTGCAGTGGTAGCACTCGCGGTTGTTTTCCAGCACCAGTTTCCAGTTGGCCTTTTCCATCAAGGTGGTGGTGATCGCCACCTTGGTGTTCTCCATGTCGTAAGGTTCCATGTAATGGTTCAGCGTCGACAGGAAGTCATCGATGGCGGGCGGGTTCTCGGCCAGGCTGATGAAAATGTAGCCGCCAGCGGTTTTCACGTTCACCGGTTTCAGGCCGTACTGCTTCATGTCGAAGTCGGCGCCCATCTCGGTGCCGGCGAACAGCAGGCGACCGTCCAGCTCATAGGTCCACTGGTGGTAGTGGCAGACCAGTTTGGCGACCTTGCCTTTTTCACTGGTGCACAGACGCGAGCCACGGTGACGGCAGACGTTGTGGAACGCATGCACGACGCCTTCGGCGCCACGGATGACGATGATCGGGTTCTTGCCGACCTGCAGGGTCAGGTAATTGCCCTTGGCCGGGATCTCGCAGGTCATGCCGGCGATCAACCACTCTTTCTGGAAGATCTCCTGCATGTCGATATCGAACAACCGCTCATCGCTGTAGAACGGTTGCGGCAGCGAAAAAGTACGCTCGCGCTCCTGGAGCATTTGTGCGGTGGCCTTGCGTGCGGGTTCCAGCGGATCGCCCAGGCTGATTTTTGCGGTGACGTCCATCGATGTAATCCTCAAGGCCATCTGCGTGGCCGGCGAAAGTGGCTGATCAGGTGTGCTGCAACGGGTGCTACGCAAGGTGTAAAGAAGCTGTCTTGGTGTTGGGGCGAGTGTGGGCCCGGCGCACGGCGCAACCTTATCCATGGGCGACATGGTGCAATCTGTTCCCGACGCGCAACTCCCTGCCGTTGGGGGCTGGTCGCGATAAGTATGCCGATGTCGCGGATAGGTAAACGGGCGGTTCGCGCTATACGCAGAATCGCCGACATGAGGCCGACAGTCGGCCGTGGAGAACAGCATGTCCAACAGCTTCCTGAATCCGGTCACCACCCAGACCTGGGCCAATGGCCGACACATCGTCCGTTGCGTCAAAGTCATCCAGGAAACCTGGGACGTGCGCACTTTCTGCTTTATGGCTGATCAGCCGATCCTGTTCTTCTTCAAGCCCGGGCAATTCGTGACCCTGGAGCTGGAAATCGACGGCCAGCCGATCATGCGCTCGTACACCATTTCCAGCTCGCCGTCGGTGCCGTACAGCTTCTCGGTGACGATCAAGCGAGTGCCGGGCGGCAAGGTCTCGAACTGGCTGCACGACACGTTGCATGAAGGCAAGGAGCTGGCGGTACACGGACCGGTCGGGTTGTTCAACGCCATCGACTTCCCGAGCCCGAAAGTGCTGTACCTCAGCGGCGGCGTCGGCATCACGCCGTGCATGTCGATGGCGCGCTGGTTCTACGACACCAACGCCAACGTCGACATGACCTTTATCCATAGCGCGCGCTCGCCGAAAGACATCATCTACCACCGTGAGCTGGAACACATGGCGTCGCGGATCGACAACTTCAGCCTGCACCTGATTTGCGAGAAACACGGCTTGGGTGAGCCGTGGGCCGGGTATCGCGGTTACCTCAATCACAAGATGCTCGAGCTGATGGTGCCGGACTTCCTTGAGCGCGAAGTGTTCTGCTGCGGCCCGACGCCGTACATGAACGCGGTCAAGCGCCTGCTGGAAGTGGCCGGTTACGACATGTCGCGTTATCACGAGGAATCCTTCGGCGCTACGCCGCCAGAAGCGCGTGCCGATGCGGTGGAGCAAGCCGAGCAGGCAGCCGATGCGCCGGAAATCGACGCGGCGGATCTTCATCAGGTCGAATTCACCGCGTCTGGCAAGAGCATTCGCGTGGCACCGGGCGAGACGGTGCACGCGGCGGCGGCCAAGCTGGGCCTGATGATTCCGAAAGCCTGCGGCATGGGCATTTGCGGGACGTGCAAGGTGATGAAGCTCGGGGGCGAGGTGGAGATGGAGCACAACGGCGGGATTACCGAGGATGACGAGGCGGAAGGGTTTATCCTGTCGTGCTGCAGTGTGCCGAAGGGGGATGTGCGCATCGAGTTTTGAGTGAGGCGAGTTTTTGCGTAAGGCTTGCCCCTCACCCCAGCCCTCTCCCGAGGGAGAGGGAGCCGATTTTTGGGCTTTTCAGAATGTGAGTTCGGCTCGCTATTTCACGTCGGCGTAACTTTGATAAACACCCCGGTCAGTCCCCTCTCCCTCCGGGAGAGGGCTAGGATGAGGGGCTTTTCAGTTGATAAACAAATCCGGCATCAGTGCCGCATCGCTTTCTCGATCAAAGCGATATTGATCGAACTCAGCCACACCGCTTTCGCGCAAAATCTCCTCGTCAATCAACAACCGTCCGGTGATCTGCCGCGCGCGGCTAGCCAGGATCACATGCGCCGCATCCGCCATGATCGCAGGCGTGCGGGCATGTTTGAACGACTCGCGATTGCCCAACTGAAACTCGATTGCCGCTGTGGCAATCATCGTCTGCGGCCACAGCGAATTGACGCTGATCCCGTAACTGGCGAATTCCTCGCTCATGCCTACAGTCAGCATGCTCATGCCGTACTTGGTCACGGTGTAGGGGCTGAACTGGGCGAACCACTTGCTTGCCAGGTTCAGTGGAGGCGACAGGTTGAGAATGTGCCCGGCGGACTTCTTCAGATAAGGCAGGGCGGCCTGACTGCACAGCAGCACCGCACGGGTGTTGATCTGGTGCATCAGGTCGAAGCGCTTGAGTTCGATGTGTTGCACACCGGTGAGTTTGATGGCCCCGGCGTTGTTCACCAGCGCATCGATGGCCCCGAAGTGTTCGTTGGCCTGGGCCAGTGCCTGGCGTACCGCGTCTTCATCACGCACGTCCACCTGCAACGCCAGAGCCTTGCCGCCTGCCGCCTCGACTTCCGCCGCGACGCTGTGAATGGTGCCGGGCAACTTGGCATGGGGTTCGGCACTTTTGGCCGCGATGACGATATTGGCCCCGTCCTTCGCCGCGCGCAGCGCAATCTCACGTCCAATGCCACGGCTGGCGCCGGTGATGAACAGGGTTTTGCCTTGTAATGACATGCCGATGCTCCTGCTTATTGTTATGTGAGCGAAGGGGCTCGACAAACAATGTAGACGATGTCTTCAGGGGCGAACGAGGAGGGGCGATCGGGCGAGCTTTGGTGGGAGCGAGCTGGCTCGCTCCCACAGGGGAGGGGGCTATCAGGCGGACATGACTTCGCGGATGTCGCGGGCCAGTTCGCGCACGCGCTCTTCTTCGGTGTCCCACGAGCACATGAAGCGCGCGCCGCCCTTGCCGATGAAGGTGTAGAAACGCCAGTTTTTCGCGGTCAGCGCGGCAATGGCCGGCTCGGACAACTGCAGGAACACGCCGTTGGCCTGAACCGGGAACATCAGTTCGACGCCGGGAATGTCGCTGACCAGTTCGGCCAGCAATTGTGCGCAGTGGTTGGCGTGGCGGGCGTATTTGAGCCACGCGTCGTTTTCGAGGATGCCGACCCACGGTGCCGACAGGAAGCGCATTTTCGAGGCCAGCTGACCGGCCTGTTTGCAGCGGTAATCGAAGTCTTCGGCCAGTTTGTGGTTGAAGAACAGGATCGCTTCACCCACGGCCATGCCGTTCTTGGTGCCGCCAAAGCACAGCACGTCGACGCCGGCCTTCCAGGTCAGATCCGCCGGCGAGCAGCCGAGGAACGCGCAGGCATTGGAGAAACGCGCGCCGTCCATGTGCAGGTGCAGGCCGAGTTCCTTGCAGGTCGCGCTGATGGCGCGAACTTCTTCCGGGGTGTAGACGCTGCCGACCTCGGTGGCCTGGGTCAGCGTAACCACGCGCGGTTTCGGGTAGTGAATGTCCTGGCGCTTGAGCGCGACTTCGCGGATCGATTGCGGGGTGATCTTGCCGTTTTCAGTGCCGGCGATCAGCAGTTTCGAGCCGTTGGAGAAAAATTCCGGGGCGCCGCATTCGTCGGTTTCGACGTGGGCGGTTTCCGAACAGATCACGCTGTGATAACTCTGGCACAGCGACGACAGGGCCAGCGAGTTGGCGGCGGTGCCGTTGAAGGCGAAGAACACTTCGCAGTCGGTTTCGAACAGTTTGCGGAAATGATCAGCCGCGCGTGCGGTCCATTCATCGTCGCCATACGCGCGCTGGTGGCCGTGGTTGGCCTGTTCCATGGCAGCCCAGGCTTCAGGGCAGATACCGGAATAGTTGTCGCTGGCGAATTGTTGGCTCTTGTCGGTCATGGCCGGCTTCCGTGGTCGAGACTCTTGTGAAGGCTCGTGGTCAATGATGGTGCGTACTTTACCGAAGATCTTCCGGGGAGCACACGGGATGTCGCTGTCAGAAAATTACCAGTTTGCAGGCCGATTATGCACCTGAGTAAACGCGACGGCGCGCTGGATCTGCTCAAGTGGCTGGCGTTGTTGTGCATGTTGCTCGATCACCTGCGATATGTCGGGTTCTCCGCCGATTGGCTGTATGTGCCGGGGCGGCTGGCGTTTCCGTGGTTCTGTCTGGCGATGGCGGCGAATCTGGTACGAGCCGGGGCGCAGAAAACCGATTGGCGCTATCTGGGCTGGTTGTTGCTGTTCAGCGCGGTCAGCGAGATTCCTTACCGCTTGTACATACCTGATCCCGATACCTTGAACGTGATGCCGACGCTGGCGCTGGGCCTGTTGGTGGCGCGGGGCTGGCAAGATCCATCCATTCTGTCGCGATTGCCGGGTGCGGTCGCGCTGGTACTGGCGGCTGTTTTTCCGGAGCGCCTGATGTTCGGCCTCTTCGGCGTACTGTTGCCGCTGGCGCTGCTGCTGGTGTTCCGTCGGCCGTGGTATTTCAGCCTGCTGCCGGGATTGATTTGTCTCGCGGCCAATCAATGGCAAGTCCTGTACGACTCGGCGAGGTTCGGCAGTAGCGTTGCCATTCTCGGCATTGCCACCTGTCTGTTTGCGCCAGTGCTCGGACTGTTCCTGTTGCGACATGGGCGACACCTCCAGCCGCTACCGATGAGGCGCTGGGCCTACGCCCTGTATCCCGCGCATTTCCTCCTGCTGCTCGCTATTCGTCTGGCATGCACATGACCCTTGTGGGAGCGGGCTTGCTCGCGAAAGCGGTGTATCAGGCGAGATTGATGTCGACTGACACCGCCTCTTCGCGAGCAAGCCCGCTCCCACAGGGGATCTCCACGTTTTTGGAGGAGGTGTCCGGCCCGCCATTTCCCGCCATGTCGTAAACGCACCTTTGCGTGGCGTCCGCAGGCATTTGAGCTGTCTGCGCCGGTCATACCATCGGCATCAAAGGGCACTGCCTTTAATGCCAGTGCCTTACCGAGACGAATGGCGCACAGATGCCGCTGGGAGAGACGCGATGTTCAGCAAGCAAGACCAGATCCAGGGTTACGACGATGCACTGCTGGCGGCGATGAATGCCGAGGAGCAACGTCAGGAAGATCACATCGAGCTGATCGCGTCAGAGAACTACACCAGCAAGCGCGTGATGCAAGCGCAAGGCAGCGGCCTGACCAACAAATACGCCGAAGGCTATCCGGGCAAGCGCTACTACGGTGGCTGCGAGCACGTCGACAAGGTCGAAGCGCTGGCCATCGAGCGTGCCAAGCAACTGTTCGGCGCCGATTACGCCAACGTCCAGCCGCACTCGGGTTCCTCGGCCAACAGCGCCGTGTATCTGGCGCTGATCCAGCCGGGCGACACCATCCTCGGCATGAGCCTGGCCCACGGCGGTCACCTGACCCACGGCGCCAAAGTGTCGTCCTCGGGCAAGCTGTACAACGCCGTGCAGTACGGCATCAACACCGACACCGGGCTGATCGATTACGACGAAGTCGAGCGTCTGGCTGTTGAATCCAAGCCGAAAATGATTGTTGCCGGTTTCTCCGCTTACTCGAAGACGCTGGACTTCCCGCGCTTCCGTCAGATCGCTGACAAGGTCGGTGCGCTGCTGTTCGTCGACATGGCCCACGTCGCCGGTCTGGTTGCCGCTGGCCTGTACCCGAACCCGCTGCCATACGCCGACGTGGTCACCACCACCACGCACAAAACTTTGCGCGGTCCACGGGGCGGGCTGATCCTGGCCAAGGCCAACGAAGAGATCGAGAAGAAGCTCAACGCTGCCGTGTTCCCCGGCGCTCAAGGCGGCCCGCTGATGCACGTCATCGCCGGTAAAGCCGTGTGCTTCAAGGAAGCGCTGGAGCCAGGCTTCAAGGCTTATCAGCAACAAGTGATCGACAACGCTCAGGCAATGGCCAGCGTGTTTATCAAACGTGGCTACGATGTCGTGTCCGGCGGCACCGACAACCACTTGTTCCTCGTCAGCCTGATCCGTCAGGGCCTGACCGGCAAAGACGCCGACGCCGCCCTTGGCCGTGCGCACATCACCGTCAACAAGAACGCCGTGCCGAACGACCCGCAGTCGCCGTTCGTGACCTCGGGCCTGCGCATCGGCACCCCGGCCGTCACCACCCGTGGCTTCAAGGTTGCCCAATGCACCGAGCTGGCCGGCTGGATCTGCGACATCCTCGACAACCTTGGCGACGCCGATGTTGAAGCCGATGTGGCGAAAAACGTCGCGGCCCTGTGCGCAGACTTCCCGGTTTACCGCTGAGCGTTCTGGAGTAAATGACTATGCAACGCTATTCGGGCTTCGGCCTCCTCAAACACTCCCTCAGCCACCACGAAAACTGGCAGCGCATGTGGCGCACGCCGACGCCGAAAAAGGTCTACGACGTGGTCATCGTCGGCGGCGGCGGCCACGGTCTGGCGACGGCCTACTACTTGGCAAAAGAGCACGGCATCACCAACGTCGCCGTGGTCGAGAAGGGCTGGCTGGGCGGCGGTAACACCGCGCGCAACACCACCATCGTGCGCTCCAACTATCTGTGGGACGAGTCGGCGCACCTGTACGAACACGCGATGAAACTGTGGGAAGGCCTGTCGCAGGATCTGAACTACAACGTGATGTTCTCCCAGCGTGGCGTCTACAACCTGTGCCACACCCTGCAGGACATCCGTGATTCCGAGCGTCGGGTCAGCGCCAACCGTCTCAACGGCGTCGACGGCGAACTGCTCAATGCCAAGCAGGTCGCGGACGAAATCCCGTACCTCGACTGTTCGAAAAACACCCGCTACCCGGTGATGGGCGCCACCGTTCAGCGTCGCGGCGGCGTCGCCCGTCACGATGCGGTGGCCTGGGGCTTTGCCCGTGCCGCCGACGCCCTCGGTGTGGACTTGATCCAGCAGACCGAAGTCATCGGTTTCCGCAAGGAAAACGGTGTCTGCATCGGCGTTGAAACCAACAAGGGTTTCATCGGCGCCAAGCGCGTCGGTGTGGTCACCGCCGGTAACTCCGGGCACATGGCCAAACTCGCAGGCTTCCGTCTGCCGATCGAATCCCACCCGCTGCAAGCGCTGGTGTCCGAGCCGATCAAGCCGATTATCGACAGCGTGATCATGTCCAACGCCGTGCACGGTTACATCAGCCAGTCCGACAAGGGTGACCTGGTGATCGGCGCCGGTATCGACGGCTACAACGGCTACGGCCAGCGCGGTTCGTACCCGGTGATCGAGCACACCATCCAGGCCATCGTCGAGATGTTCCCGGTGCTGTCCCGCGTGCGCATGAACCGCCAGTGGGGCGGCATCGTCGACACCACCCCGGACGCTTGCCCGATCATTTCGAAAACCCCGGTACCGAACATGTTCTTCAACTGCGGTTGGGGCACCGGTGGCTTCAAGGCAACGCCTGGCTCGGGCAACGTGTTTGCCGCGAGTCTGGCCAAGGGTGAAATGCACCCGCTGGCCGCACCTTTCTCCATCGACCGTTTCCACAACGGTGCGTTGATCGATGAACACGGCGCTGCTGCGGTTGCCCACTAACAGGAGAAATCCCCATGTTGCATATCTTCTGTCCTCACTGCGGCGAACTGCGCTCCGAAGAGGAATTCCACGCATCCGGCCAGGCGCACATTCCGCGCCCGCTCGATCCAGGCGCCTGCACTGATGAAGAGTGGGGCGATTACATGTTCTTCCGCGACAACCCACGCGGTCTGCACCACGAACTGTGGGATCACGTTGCCGGTTGCCGCCAGTACTTCAACGTCACCCGCGACACCGTGACCTACGAGATCCTCGAAACCTACAAGATCGGCACCAAACCGCAATTCACCGACAAGGCTGATTCGGCGAAAACAGCCACGACGGCGCTGGGAGAGAAGGTATGAGCCAGACCAATCGCCTGTCCAACGGTGGACGGATCGACCGCAACAAAGTGCTGAGCTTTACCTTCAACGGTCAGAGCTACAAAGGCTTCGAGGGTGACTCGCTGGCCGCCGCGCTGATCGCCAACGGCGTCGACATCATTGGCCGCAGTTTCAAGTATTCGCGTCCTCGCGGGATCTTCGCCGCCGGTGCCGAAGAGCCGAACGCGGTGCTGCAGATCGGTGCCACCGAAGCCACGCAAGTACCCAACGTGCGCGCCACGCAACAAGCGTTGTATCAAGGTCTGGTCGCCACCAGCACCAACGGCTGGCCGAGCGTCAACAACGACATGATGGGCATTCTCGGCAAGGTCGGCGGCAAGCTGATGCCGCCGGGTTTCTACTACAAAACCTTCATGTACCCGCAATCGTTCTGGATGACCTACGAGAAGTACATTCGCAAGGCTGCCGGTCTTGGCCGTTCGCCGACCGAGGTCGATCCGGACACCTACGACTACATGAACCAGCACTGCGATGTGCTGATCGTCGGCGCCGGCCCTGCTGGTTTGGCGGCTGCCCTGGCAGCTGCGCGCAGCGGTGCCCGCGTGATTCTGGCGGACGAGCAGGAAGAGTTTGGCGGCAGTCTGCTCGATTCGCGCGAAAGCCTCGACGGCAAGCCGGCGATGGACTGGGTTGCCGGTGTCATCACCGAACTGAAGAACACCCCGGATGTGCTGCTGTTGCCGCGCGCCACGGTCAACGGTTACCACGACCACAACTTCCTGACCATTCACGAACGCCTCACCGACCACCTCGGTGACCGTGCGCCAATCGGTCAGGTGCGTCAGCGCATCCACCGTGTCCGCGCCAAGCGTGTGGTGCTGGCGACCGGTGCCCATGAGCGTCCGCTGGTCTACGGCAACAACGACGTGCCGGGCAACATGCTGGCCGGTGCGGTGTCGACTTACGTGCGCCGTTACGGCGTAGCGCCGGGCAAGAAACTGGTGCTGTCGACCAACAACGATCACGCCTACCGCGTCGCTCTGGATTGGCTCGATGCCAGCCTGCAAGTGGTGGCTATCGCCGACGCCCGCAGCAACCCGCGCGGTGCACTGGTCGAAGAGGCGCGTGCCAAAGGCATTCGTATTCTCACCGGCAGCGCCGTGATCGAAGCTCGCGGCAGCAAGCGTGTCACCGCTGCGCGCGTTGCTGCGATTGATGTCAAAGCGCATGCCGTGACCAGCCCGGGTGAGTGGCTCGAGTGCGATGTGGTCGCCAGTTCCGGTGGTTACAGCCCGGTCGTTCACCTGGCTTCGCACCTCGGTGGCAAGCCGGTCTGGCGTGAAGACATCCTCGGTTTCGTACCGGGCGAAGCACCGCAGAAACGCGTGTGTGTCGGTGGCATCAACGGCGTCTACGGTCTCGGTGATGCCCTGGCAGACGGTTTTGAAGGGGGCGTGCGCGCTGCCGCTGAAGCCGGTTTCCAGACTGTCGAAGGCGTGCTGCCCAAAGCCCTGAGCCGTCTCGAAGAGCCGACCCTGGCGCTGTTCCAGGTGCCGCACGAAAAGAACACCGCACGGGCGCCGAAGCAATTCGTCGACCTGCAGAACGACGTCACCGCTGCGGCGATTGAACTGGCGACCCGCGAGGGTTTCGAGTCGGTCGAGCACGTCAAACGCTACACCGCACTGGGCTTCGGCACCGATCAGGGCAAGCTCGGCAACGTCAACGGTCTGGCCATTGCGGCCCGTTCGCTGAACGTGACCATCCCGCAGATGGGCACCACGATGTTCCGTCCGAACTACACGCCGGTGACGTTTGGCGCTGTGGCCGGTCGTCACTGTGGGCACATCTTCGAGCCGGTACGCTACACCGCACTGCATCAATGGCACCTGAAAAACGGCGCCGAGTTTGAAGACGTCGGCCAGTGGAAGCGTCCATGGTACTTCCCGAAAAACGGCGAAGACCTGCACGCGGCAGTGAAGCGCGAATGCAAAGCCGTGCGCGACAGCGTCGGCCTGCTCGATGCCTCGACCCTCGGCAAGATCGACATTCAAGGCCCGGATGCCCGCGAATTCCTCAACCGCGTGTACACCAACGCCTGGACCAAGCTCGACGTGGGCAAGGCCCGCTACGGTCTGATGTGCAAAGAGGACGGCATGGTCTTCGATGACGGTGTGACGGCGTGTCTGGCGGACAACCATTTCGTCATGACCACCACCACCGGCGGCGCCGCGCGCGTGCTGCAATGGCTGGAGCTGTACCACCAGACCGAATGGCCGGACATGAAGGTCTACTTCACCTCCGTCACCGACCACTGGGCGACCATGACCCTGTCCGGCCCGAACAGCCGCAAGCTGCTCAGCGCCGTGACCGACATCGACCTGAGCAACGAAGCGTTCCCGTTCATGACCTGGAAAGAAGGTCTGGTCGGCGGCGTGCCGGCGCGGGTGTTCCGCATCTCGTTTACCGGTGAGCTGTCATACGAAGTCAACGTGCAAGCCGACTATGCGATGGGCGTGCTGGAGAAAATCGTCGAGGCCGGCAAGCAGTACAACCTGACCCCATACGGTACTGAAACCATGCACGTACTGCGTGCCGAGAAGGGTTTCATCATTGTCGGCCAGGACACTGACGGCTCGATGACCCCGGACGACCTGAACATGGGGTGGTGTGTCGGTCGCACCAAACCATTTTCGTGGATCGGCCAGCGCGGCATGAACCGCGAAGACTGCGTGAAGGATCAGCGTAAGCAGCTGGTCGGTCTGAAGCCGATCGATCCGACCAAATGGCTGCCGGAAGGCGCGCAACTGGTGTTCAACACCAAGCAGACGATTCCGATGACCATGGTCGGCCACGTGACCTCCAGCTACGCGCACAACTCCCTGGGTTATTCGTTTGCCATGGGTGTGGTCAAGGGCGGTCTCAAACGCATGGGCGAGCGGGTGTTTGCACCGCTGGCCGATGGCAGCGTGATCGAAGCGGAAATCGTTTCTTCGGTGTTCTTCGATCCGAAGGGTGATCGCCAGAACATCTGACAGACCGAGTCGCGGCCTTCGCGAGCAAGCCCGCTCCCACAGGGGAATGCATTCCAAATGTGGGAGCGGTCTTGCTCGCTAAGGCGTCAGTAGATTCATCACAGAATTCAGCAAAGGTGCTTTATGACCACAGCCAACGTGTACCAACAACGTCCAACCACCGGTGCCCGTGCCGAGTCGTCGCTGCACCATGCCGACCTCGCCAGCCTGGTCGGCAAGGGTCGCAAGAACGCCGGCGTGATCGTGCGGGAAAAGAAACTCCTCGGCCACCTGACCATCCGTGGTGATGGTCACGATGCTGCGTTTGCTGCTGGCGTACACAAAGCCCTGGGCATCGAACTGCCCGGCGCCCTGAGCGTCATCGTCAAAGGCGAAACCAGCCTGCAATGGATGGGCCCGGACGAGTGGCTGCTGATCGTGCCAAGCGGTGAAGAATTCGCCGCTGAACAGAAACTGCGTGAAGCCTTGGGCGATCTGCACATCGCGATCGTCAACGTCAGCGGCGGCCAGCAAGTGCTCGAACTGAGCGGGCCGAACGTGCGTCAGGTGCTGATGAAGTCCACCAGCTACGACGTGCACCCGAACAACTTTCCGGTCGGCAAAGCGGTCGGCACGGTGTTCGCCAAGTCGCAGCTGATGATTCGTCATACCGCCGAAGACACCTGGGAACTGCTGATCCGCCGCAGTTTCTCGGATTACTGGTGGTTGTGGTTGCAGGATGCTTCGGCTGAGTACGGCCTCAGCGTCCAGGCCTAGGAGAAACAACGATGAGCCGCGCCCCAGACACATGGATTCTGACCGCCGACTGCCCCAGCGTTCTCGGCACCGTGGACGCGGTGACGCGTTTTCTGTTCGAGCAGGGTTGCTATGTCACCGAGCACCATTCGTTCGATGACCGCCTCTCCGGGCGCTTTTTCATTCGCGTGGAATTCCGTCAGCCCGACGGTTTCGACGAACAGTCCTTCCGCGACGGTCTCGCCGAACGCGGCCTGGCCTTCGGCATGATCTTCGAGCTGACTGCGCCGAACTACCGGCCAAAAGTGGTGATCATGGTCTCCAAGGCCGATCACTGCCTTAACGACTTGCTCTACCGCCAGCGCATCGGCCAGTTGTCGATGGATGTCGCGGCGGTGGTCTCTAACCATCCGGATTTGAAGCCTTTGGCCGACTGGCACCAGATTCCCTACTACCATTTTCCCCTCGACCCCAACGACAAGCCGTCGCAGGAGCGTCAGGTGTGGCAGGTGATCGAAGAGTCCGGCGCCGAACTGGTGATCCTCGCCCGCTACATGCAGGTGCTGTCGCCGGAGCTGTGCCGCAAACTCGATGGCAAGGCGATCAACATTCATCACTCGTTGCTGCCGGGTTTCAAGGGCGCCAAGCCGTATCACCAGGCCTATAACAAGGGCGTGAAGCTGGTCGGCGCGACGGCGCATTACATCAACAACGACCTCGATGAAGGGCCGATCATTGCCCAGGGCGTCGAGGCGGTGGATCACAGTCATTACCCCGAGGACCTGATTGCCAAGGGGCGCGATATCGAAGGCCTGACCTTGGCGCGGGCGGTCGGGTATCACATTGAGCGCAGGGTGTTTCTCAACGCCAATCGCACGGTCGTTCTCTAGATCGCTTTCGCGAGCAGGCTCGCGAAGGGGCCATAACTGACAACGCAAGACCAACAAGCAATAACCCGAGCACTCAACGCGCTGCCTGCCTGGGCAACGCGGTTCCATAAAAACAACAGCGAGGTGAAAGCATGTCTGGCAATCGTGGTGTGGTGTATCTCGGCGCTGGCAAGGTCGAAGTACAGAAAATCGACTATCCGAAAATGCAGGACCCGCGCGGTCGCAAGATCGAGCACGGGGTCATTCTCAAAGTGGTTTCCACCAACATCTGCGGCTCCGACCAACATATGGTGCGTGGCCGTACCACGGCGCAGACCGGGCTGGTGCTGGGCCACGAGATCACCGGCGAGGTGATCGAAAAAGGCTCCGACGTCGAAAACCTGAAAATCGGTGACCTGGTCTCCGTACCGTTCAACGTCGCTTGCGGGCGCTGCCGTTCCTGCAAGGAGCAACACACCGGCGTCTGCCTGACCGTCAACCCGGCCCGTGCCGGCGGCGCTTACGGTTACGTCGACATGGGCGACTGGACCGGTGGCCAGGCCGAATACGTGCTGGTGCCATACGCCGACTTCAACCTGCTGAAACTGCCTGATCGCGACAAGGCCATGGAGAAAATCCGCGACCTGACCTGCCTCTCCGACATTCTGCCGACCGGTTACCACGGCGCCGTGACGGCGGGCGTAGGCCCGGGCAGCACCGTTTACATCGCGGGCGCCGGCCCGGTGGGGCTGGCGGCTGCCGCTTCCGCGCGTCTATTGGGCGCGGCGGTCGTGATCATCGGCGACGTTAACACCATCCGCCTGGCCCACGCCAAGGCGCAGGGTTTTGAAATCGTCGACCTGTCGCAAGACACGCCACTGCACGAACAGATCGCCGCACTGCTGGGCGAGCCGGAAGTGGATTGCGCAGTCGACTGTGTCGGTTTCGAAGCGCGCGGTCACGGCCACGACGGCGTGAAAGCCGAAGCCCCGGCCACCGTGCTCAACTCGCTGATGGGCGTGGTGCGCGTTGCCGGTAAGATCGGTATCCCGGGCCTGTATGTGACCGAAGATCCGGGTGCAGTGGACGCTGCCGCGAAAATGGGCAGCCTGAGCATCCGCTTCGGCCTGGGCTGGGCCAAATCCCACAGCTTCCACACTGGCCAGACGCCAGTGATGAAGTACAACCGTCAACTGATGCAGGCGATCATGTGGGATCGCATCAACATTGCCGAAGTAGTGGGCGTGCAGGTGATCAGTCTCGATCAGGCGCCGGAAGGCTACGGCGAGTTCGATGCCGGCGTGCCGAAGAAGTTTGTGATTGATCCGCACAAGTTGTTCAGTGCTGCGTAAATTCTCGCGCCATCCAGAACGGCGACCTTCGGGTCGCCGTTTTTTTTCACGGGGTCTGGAATGCGCAGGTGGAGAGCTTGTCGCTGACGCATTCACCGTCCTTCCAGTTGCTCTGACTATTAGGTTGCACCTTGTCGGTGACCTGTAACTGCAATTGCAGTGTGACGTCCGCCTGATTCCTGTAGTTGCAAGCAAGCAAGGTCGGGTTGATAGCGGCTCCGGTGAACTGAAGTGTTTTCAAGTCGATCGCGCCGGCTGTTTTACTCGTCCATTTCCCGTTATTCGGTGCCAGTGCGCTGTAACTAAAATCACCCTCGACAGCACTTTCTTGTTTTATCCGGTCAGTCTTGGGGCAAAGAAGTGACTGGGCGTGCGCGTTTCCGATGCCAGCGACCATTGCTACGGCGGCCAGCATTATTGAATTTTTCATCACTCTGTTTCCTGTCGTCCATGGAGTAGCGATGATTAATTGCGATCTCGCCTTTGCCAACTGTCAGGTCTGACAGGTGCAACGGGTACTCGACAATAAGATGTCTTCGCAATTTTGGTTCGAACCGTATTGGTTGTTCACCTCGGCGTGGGTTTGAACAGTAAAGGGCAGCCTACGGGCTACCCTGTTCATGTCGAAAAAACAGTGCTATTCGAACTCGCACTTGTTGGCATCATTGCTGACGCATTGATCGTTTTTCCAGTTGTCTCCAATGCCTTTAACAGTATGTCCAAGCCTGAGGCCGGCTGACGCGCCTTCATCAGCCGCGCCGTCATAGCGGCAGATGACAACTGATTTTTCACTGTCTTTGTCTTTCAGGATTACTGAGGTGAACTTGAACTCGGTATCTTGCTTCTCATTGACGACCGTGATGGTAGGGCAAGTCGTCGCATAGGCAGTGCTCATCATTGCGAGGCACAGTACGGCACCTGTAATAATTTCTGATTTCATCATTTGTACTCCGTTACATGAATGGAGTACGTATGCTTGCATTGTCATGAATGGCTGGGCACTGTCATTTATGACAGTTTCATAGTTGTGTTAGCTATGAAAATGGCGGTGTTAATAATCAGCAGTGCTATAGCGTTGCCAACGCCCGCTCATACAATACCGGCCCCGTCGGCTGCCCGGTCGGCGAACCACCCTTCGCCTCCAGGCGGTTGTGCCATTCATCGCGGCAGTTCCAGGATTTCACGATTCATATACGTGGCGACCCTGAAAATGGATGCGCAGGCGAGGAACATGCCTGGCAAAGGCCGGTCAAACCGGCAGTTTACCGCCCAATCAACGGGTGGTTTTCACAGCGCACGAGGATGTCTGAATGAAGATTTCACGCGGTATTGCCATGGCTTCGCTGATGACCCTTGCGGCCAGTCCGGTGTTTGCCGGTTTCAGCCTGGACGACGTGACCAAGGCCGCTTCAAGCATGCAGGGCGGCAATGCTGCCACCGCCGCCGCGCCAACTTCGGAAACGGCCGGGTTGTTGCAAGCCGTTACCGGTCTGGGGGTTACGCCTCAGCAAGCCGTGGGTGGCACCAGCGCGATGCTGGGGCTGGCCAAGAACCAATTGAGCAGCACCGATTATTCGCAACTGGCCAAAGAAGTGCCGGGCATCGACAAGTTGTCGGGTGGTAGTGGCAACCTGGCAGCGTTGAGCGGGTTGCTCGGCCAGTCTGGCAAGTCCGCCGGCCTGGAAAACGCACTGGGCAACGTCAAGGACACCAATGACCTGAACAATGCCTTTAGCGCGTTGGGCATGGACAGCGGCATGGTCGGCCAGTTTGCCCCGGTGCTGCTCAAGTATCTGGGTGAGCAAGGCGTCGGCGGCCCGCTGCTGCAAAGCCTGGGCAGCATCTGGGGCGCCGGCACCGGTAGCTGATTCAGCGCCGCTCGTTGCGCAGTTCGGCGATGCGCTGATCCTTCTCGGTCCAGAGCTGGTTGACCCAGCTCTGGATCGACTGCCGAAACAGCGGATCGTTTTCGTAATCGCCCTGCCACAGTGCCGGGTCGAGTTCGCGGGTCTTGATATCGATGATCACGCGCGGCACGTTGCCGCTGATCAAATCCCAGAATCCCGGGATTTTCGCCTGTGGGTACACCACGGTCACATCCAGAATCGCGTCCAGCTGTTCACCCATCGCTGCCAATACAAACGCCACGCCGCCAGCCTTGGGCTTGAGCAGGTGATTGAACGGTGACTGCTGCTCGGCACTTTTGCCGGCGGTGTAGCGCGTGCCTTCCAGGTAATTCACTACGGTCACCGGCTGACGCTTGAACAGCTCGCAGGCCGCCTTGGTGATTTCCAGATCCTTGCCCGCCAGTTCCGGATTCTTCGCCAGAAACGCCTTGGTGTAGCGCTTCATGAACGGGTAATCCAGCGCCCACCACGCCAGCCCCAGAAACGGCACCCAGATCAGTTCTTTCTTGAGGAAGAATTTGAAGAACGGCGTGCGCCGGTTGAGCGTCTGGATCAGCGCCGGGATATCGACCCACGACTGGTGATTGCTGACGACCAGATAGGAGGTGTCGCCACGCAGATCCTCGCCGCCGCGAATGTCCCACCGGGTGGGAATGCACAGGCGGAAAATCAGTTTGTCGATTTCGGCCCAGGTCTCGGCGATCCACATCACCGCTCCCGAGGCGTAATCGCGCCAGCGGCCGGGGGCTACCAGTTTGAGCAGGGCAAACACCATCAACGGCCCGATCAGGATCAGGGTGTTGAGCAACAGCAGCAAGGTGACGAAACAGCCGGTGAGCAGGCGGCGCATAGGCAACTCTTTGAAATCGGATGGGCGCGCCATGATAAGTGGCTTCGCGCGGCAGGCCAAATCGCTGGTGACGAATGTTTCACTTTTGGCTGGGTATGCTTGGCTCAAGCGTTGTGCTGAATGTGCTGGCCTCTTCGCGAGCAGGCTCGCTCCCACACTGGATTCAGGTGCATTAAAAATGTGTGCTCAACACAAAACCCTGTGGGAGCGAGCCAGCTCGCGAAAGCAATTTCAAGGCGAACGAATGACTCAATGGGTGTCTAAAATCCCAGTCTGCCGACCTCATTTTCCAAGGAAGCCCCTTACGTGAAATCCCTCCTTGCACTGTTTGCCCTCGTCGCCCTGCCGGTCATGGCCGCCGAGCCGACCCTGTACGGGCGCTACGAATACATCGCGCTGCCGGAAATCGGCGGTGAGGTGCTCAAGGCCAAGATGGACACCGGCGCGCTGACTGCCTCGCTGTCGGCCAAGGACATCGAAACCTTCACTCGCGACGGCGACGACTGGGTGCGTTTCCGCCTCGGCACCAAGGACGCCAGCAACAAGGTCTACGAACACAAGGTCGCGCGGATCAGCAAGATCAAGAGTCGCTCGGATGAAGAGGACGAGGGCGAAAGCAGCGAAGTCGCCAAACGTCCGGTGGTCGACCTGGAGCTGTGCCTGGGTAACGTCAAGCGTACCGTTGAGGTCAACCTGACCGACCGCAGCAACTTCAACTATCCGCTGCTGATCGGTGCCAAAGCCTTGCGTGAATTTGGCGCGGCGGTGAACCCGGCGCGACGCTTCACCGCTGACAAACCTGACTGCTGAGCCAAGTGGTCTCATTGACGTAATGTCAGGCTTGGGGCACCGTTCGCGCACTCAACCACGGGCTCGGACGCCATGCCTCATATCCTGATTGTCGAAGACGAAGCGGCGATTGCCGACACGCTGATTTTTGCCTTGCAGAGCGAGGGCTTCAGTACCACTTGGCTGAGCCTCGGTGCGGCGGCGCTGGAACATCAGCGGCAAACCCCGGCCGATCTGATCATCCTCGACATCGGCCTGCCGGACATCAGCGGTTTCGAAACCTGCAAACAGCTGCGGCGCTTCAGTGAAGTGCCGGTGCTGTTCCTCAGCGCCCGGGATGCCGAGATTGATCGCGTGGTGGGCCTGGAGATTGGCGCCGACGACTATGTGGTCAAGCCGTTCAGCCCGCGTGAAGTGGCGGCGCGCGTGAAAGCAATCCTCAAGCGCATGGCGCCGCGTCCGACGATTGACGGTTCGTCGGCGCTGTTTCGCATCGACCCCGAACGTGTACAGATCAGCTATCGCGGCCAGACGTTAAACCTGACCCGCCACGAATTCCGTCTGCTGCAATGCCTGCTCGAACAACCCGAGCGAGTGTTCAGTCGCGAACAACTGCTCGATGCGTTGGGCGTGGCGGCGGATGCCGGCTACGAGCGCAGCATCGACAGCCATATCAAAAGCGTGCGCGCCAAGTTGCGTCTGGTGCGCGCCGAGGCTGAGCCGATCCAGACCCATCGCGGCCTCGGCTACAGCTACAGCCCGGGGCACAGTTGATGTCGCTGGGGCTGCGGATTTTTCTGGTGTACGTGCTGTTCATCGGCCTGACCGGTTATTTCGTGCTCAACACGGTGATGGAAGAAATCCGTCCCGGCGTGCGACAGTCCACCGAAGAAACCCTCGTGGATACCGCGAATTTGATGGCGGAAATTCTCCGGGACGATTTCAAGGCCGGCACCCTCAGCGAAAATCGCTGGCCGCAGTTGCTGCGCGCCTACGGCGAACGTCAGCCGCAAGCGACGATCTGGGGCTTGCCGAAGAATCAGGTCAACCACCGCATTTACGTCACCGACGCCAAAGGCAGGGTGGTGCTGGATTCCAGTGGCGTCGCGGTCGGTCAGGATTACTCGCGCTGGAACGACGTCTACCTGACCCTGCGGGGTGAATACGGCGCACGCTCGAGCCGCAGCGATCCCAATGATCCGAGCTCTTCGGTGATGCATGTCGGCGCGCCGATTCGTGACAACGGCAAGATCATCGGCGTGGTCACCGTGGCCAAACCCAACAGCTCTTTGCAGCCCTACGTGGATCGCACGGAAAGGCGCTTGCTGTTTTACGGCGCCGGATTGATCGGCCTCGGACTGGTGTTCGGCGCGTTGTTGTCGTGGTGGCTGAGCCGCGCGCTGCACCGCTTGACCGGTTACGCCCAAGCGGTGAGTGAAGGCCGGCGGGTGGAAGTGCCGCACTATCGCGGCGGTGAACTGGAGCAACTCGCCACGGCGGTCGAACAGATGCGCACGCAACTGGAAGGCAAGGCCTACGTCGAGCGTTACGTGCACACGCTGACCCACGAATTGAAGAGCCCGCTGGCGGCGATTCGTGGCGCGGCGGAGTTGCTGCAAAGTGACATGTCACCTGTTCAGCGCCTGCGGTTTGTCGGCAACATCGACAGCGAAAGTGCGCGCATGCAGCAGTTGATCGAACGGTTGCTGAATCTGGCGCAGGTGGAACAACGTCAGGGTCTTGAAGAGCGGGTCGCCGTGCCGTTGGCGGCGCTGGTTGATCAGTTGTTGCAGGGGCAGGCAGCGCGGATTGAAGGTAAACAGTTGCGCATCGAACAGGCGGTTGCAGCGGATC
Source organism: Pseudomonas sp. EA_5y_Pfl2_R50 (assembly GCF_963970475.1). Classification (NCBI taxonomy): domain Bacteria; kingdom Pseudomonadati; phylum Pseudomonadota; class Gammaproteobacteria; order Pseudomonadales; family Pseudomonadaceae; genus Pseudomonas; species Pseudomonas sp. EA_5y_Pfl2_R50. Next base: position 326,436 of record NZ_CAXAPT010000006.1, read on the forward strand.
TGATGCTGATTGGCGAGCCGTTCCTGTTGCGTCAGGCGCTGGGCAACTTGCTGGAGAATGCGCTGGATTTCTCCCCGCGTCAGGGCTTGTTGCGGTTCAGTGCCCAGCGCGAAGAGGAGCAGGTTGTCTGCCGACTCTTCAATGAAACCGCGTCGATTCCTGATTACGCCTTGCCACGTTTGACCGAGCGTTTTTACTCGCTACCGCGTCCCGACAGTGGACGAAAAAGCACCGGGTTGGGGCTTAACTTCGTTGAGGAGGTGATCAAGTTGCATGGTGGGTCGATGCTGATCCGCAATGTCGAGAGCGGGGTTGAGGTGACATTGCGCTTGCCTTGATACCGAGGCGCGAAGGGGCCAGTGAAGTCTCCACACAATCTCCATATTCCCCACACATTCCCCTCACACCGCGTCACCAGACTCTGCCCATCCAAACAGGGAGAGTCCCATGAACAAGAATCTGACCATCAAGCTCGGCGCCATCGCCTTGCTGATCCTGCTGTTACTGATCCCGCTGCTGATGATCGACGGCGTCATCGATGAACGCCAACAGTTGCGCGACGGCGTGCTCGAAGACATCGCCCGCAGTTCCAGTTACAGCCAGCAATTGAGCGGACCGGTGATGGTGGTGCCGTATCGCAAAGTGATTCACAACTGGAAAACCAACGACAAAACCAATCAGCGTTACGACGAGCCAAGCGAAGAGCGCGGCCGTTTGTACTTCCTGCCGGAGCGTTTCGAACTCGACGGCCAAGTGCAGACAGAACTGCGGGCGCGAGGCATTTATGAAGCGCGACTGTTCCATGCTGACAACCGCGTCAACGGCCATTTCTCATTGCCGGCGCAGTTGGGTATCAAGGAAGACTTCAGCGATTACCAGTTCGACGCGCCGTTTCTGGCGGTCGGCATCAGCGACATTCGTGGCATTGAAAATGCGCTGAAACTGGAGCTTGAAGGCCAGCGCCTGGACTTCGTTCCCGGCACGCAAGTCGGTTGGCTCGGTGAAGGCGTGCGGGTCACGCTGCCGCTGCTCGACACCCGTAAAACCACGGACTTGAGCTTCGCTTTCGATCTGCGCCTGCAAGGCACCGGTTCGCTGCAAGTGCTGCCCGTGGGTAAAACCAGTAGCGTCAGCCTCGCCGCCAACTGGCCGCATCCGAGTTTCATCGGCAACTTCTTGCCGGCCAAACGCGACATCAACGATCAGGGCTTTAGCGCCGACTGGCAGACCACGTTCTTCTCCACCAACCTGCAAGACGCCATGAGCCGCTGCGTGAGCGGCAATGACTGCGATGCGTTCAATGGACGCAGCTTCGGTGTGAGCTTCATCGATCCGGTGGATCAGTACCTCAAGAGTGATCGGGCGATCAAATATGCCTTGCTGTTCATCGTCCTGACATTCGCCGGTTTCTTCCTCTTCGAAGTGCTCAAAAGTCTGGCGGTGCATCCGGTGCAGTACGCGTTGGTGGGTGTGGCCCTGGCGTTCTTTTATCTGTTGCTGCTGTCGTTGTCAGAACACATCGGGTTCGCTCTGGCGTATTTGCTGTCGGCCAGTGGCTGTGTGTTGCTGATCGGGTTTTATGTCTGCCATGTGCTGCACAGCGTGCGCCACGGCCTGAGTTTTTCGGCGGGACTGGCGGCGCTGTATGGCCTGCTGTACGGGTTGTTGAGTGCCGAGGATTACGCGTTGTTGATGGGCTCGTTGTTGCTGTTTGGCTTGCTCGGTGTGTTCATGGTGCTGACACGCAAACTGGACTGGTACGGGATCGGGCAGAAGCCGGCCAAGCCGTTGGCGTTTGATGTGGGGGCGATGCAATGAGCCGGTCGCTTGGGTTGCGTGAGGATCAGTGCTGGAAGGATGAGTTGGTGACGCGGATTATCGGGGTTCTGCCAGTGGAACCGAGGTGGTGCATTCGCGAGCAGGCTCGCTCCCACAGGATTGGTGCTGAAACAGAAATCTCTGCCGTACCCAAGTCCACTGTGGGAGCTAGCCTGCTCGCGATGAGGCCGGAACAGACAACTTAAGGCTTGGGCATCGTGGCGATCATGGATGGTCGCTGACTCACCTCAAAGAACCAGTTGGCCAGTTGTGGATTGGCCGTGCGCCAGCCGAGGTCCGGGAAGCGCAGATCCAGATAACCCAGCGCACACGCCACGCTGATCGCGGCCACGTCGAAATGACTGGTCAGCTCGGCGATGGCCTCATTTTCCAGCACGTTCAGCGCGCGGCGGATCTTGTCGCGCTGGGCATCAAGCCATTCTTCCCAGTGTTTTTCGGGGGCACGCAGCGCCAACTCGTAACGCACCAGCACCGAGGCATCCATGATCCCGTCGGCCATCGAGGCCAGGGTCAGACGCCGCCAACGCGCTGCGCCTTCACGGGGGATCAGCGTATTGCCGACGTGCTGTTGGTCGAGGTATTCGAGGATCACGCGGCTGTCATGGATGACATTGCCGTCCGCCAGACGCAGGGCCGGGATTTTGCCCAACGGATTGTCGGCATTGAGCTCCGCACTCGGGCTGACCGGGCTGAGCGTGCAGTCTTGCAGCGCGACGCGATCCTGCTGACCGGTTTCGTGCAGCAACACCACGACTTTGCGCACGAACGGGGAGAGCGTGTTGTGGTACAGGGTCATGCTGGGGGCGGACATTGGCAAACCTCGGTGATCGTCGAAGAGCAGGAGGTTAGCCTAGCCAGAACCGCAATGGCTGGCGAGAAATTGATGGTGTCTGTGTGGCCGTCTTCGCGAGCAAGCCCGCTCCCACAGGGATCTTCTGTGTGCCTGCCATTTTTGGAGGCACCCGAAATCCCCGGTGGGAGCGGGCTTGCTCGCGAAGGGGCCGTCCCGGGCAACACAGAAATCACCCGCGCTGCAGCAAACCCTTGAGCGCCAGAAAGGCCGGAACACCCAGTCCTACCCAGCTCAACGCATCCCAGATCCCATCGCCCAGCAACGCCGCAAACAAGCCCGCCGCACTCAGCAGGGCAAGCACCAGCGGCGTGCTGAACACTTTCCAGAAACTCGACTGACGCGGCTTCATGCAGACGCCTCCGCTGTTTCCAGCACAGGCTTGGCGGCCTTGCGGCGCACCACCCACAGATACACGCCGCTGCCGAGCACGATGATGGTCAGCACATCAAGCGTGGCCCAGAGGATCTTCATCGGCATGCCGCCGTAGTCACCGAAATGCAGCGGCTGCGACATGCCCATGGCGTCCATGTACCACGGGCGTTCGGCGACGGCGGTGACGTTCAACGTGGACGCGTCGATCAGCACCGGCGTCAGCAAGTGCGAAGTCAGGTGCGTGCCGCCCTTCATGAACACCGAGTAGTGGTGTTCGCTGGAAAACCGTGTGCCGGGGAAGGCGATGAAGTCGGGCTTCATCCCCGGTGCAACTTCAGCGGCGATGTCGAGCAAACGTGTAGCCGGTGCCAGGTGCGTCAGCGGTGGTGCATCGCGGTAGGGCGCGATCAAGGTGTTCAGGGCGTCGTTGCGCCACGCCGCGATCAGCAGGTCGGCGCAGGCGCTGATCACGCCGGTCACGCCTACCACCAGCGCCCACGTCAGAGTGACCACGCCGATCAGGTTGTGCAGATCGAGCCAGCGCAACCGGGTCGATTTGTCCTGGCGCACGGTGCCGAACTTCAGGCGGCGCATGAACGGCAAATACAGCACCGTCCCCGAGACAATCGCCACCACAAACAACAGGCCCATGAACGCCAGCAGCAACTTGCCCGGCAGCCCGGCGAACATGTCGACGTGCAGGCGCAGGATGAACAGCATCAGGCCACCGTTGGCCGATGGGGTTTCCAGCGCTTCACCGGTGCGCGCATCGAGCATGAAGGTGTGCGACGAGTTCGGCTCGGTGCCGGCGGTCTTCGCCATGATCGTCAGGACGGCGTTCGGCTCATCGTCATCGAAACCGAAGTACTGCACGACGTCGTCAGGGCGATGCTTTTCTGCGGCGTCGACCAGTTGCGCCAGATTCAGGCGCGGGGTGTCGGCGGGCATCTCGCGGACTTCGGGCGCATCACCGAGCAAGTGCTCGATCTCGTGGTGGAAAATCAGCGGCAGCCCGGTCAATGCCAGCATCAGCAAAAACACGGTGCAGATCAGGCTGGTCCAGGTGTGAATAAACGACCAGCGACGAATTGTTTTACTTTTCATTTCATGACCTTCAAAAACACCAAGGCCGTCCAAGAAGGACGGCCTGGTAACAGGGCCTGTTTCAGCTCAGTTGCTTACCACTTGTAAGTGGCACTGGCGACGACGCTGCGCTGGTCGCCGTAGTAGCAGTAGAAGCCGTCGCAGGTGGAAATGTAGTCCTTGTCGAACAGGTTGGTCGCATTAACCGCCAGCGACGCGCCTTTGAGGCTGTTGTCCAGACGACCGAGGTCGTAATGCACGGCGGCGTCGAACACGGTGTAGGCGTCCGCCTTGCCCAGCCAGGTATTGCCCTTGTCGCCGTAGGTGTTGCCGGTATAGCGCACACCGCCGCCGATGCCAAACCCGTCGAGCACGCCAGTGTGCCAGGTGTAATCGGTCCACAGAGAGGCTTGCTGGTTCGGCATCAGTTGCAGGCGATTGCCCTTGTCGACGCCTTTCTGCACTTCGGACTTGGCCAGGGTGTAGGCGGCAATGACTTTCAGGTTGTCGGTCACGTCGGAGACTGCTTCCAGCTCCAGGCCTTTGACTTTCACTTCGCCGGTCTGGCTGGTGATGGTCACGTTGTTGACGATGCTGTTGACTGATACGTTCTTCTGGGTCAAGTCATACAACGCGGCGCTGAGCAGGGTTTTGCTGCCAGGCGGCTGGTACTTGATGCCCAATTCCCACTGCTTGCCTTCGGTGGGCTTGAACGAGTCCGTGGCGGTGGCATCGGCGCCGGCAGTCGGCTGGAAGGATTCGGCATACGACAGGTATGGCACGAAACCGGAGTCGAACACGTAGCTGATCGCCGCGTTGCCGCTGAATGCCTTGTCACGCTGGGTGTTGGTGGCATCGGCCTTGTTGAAGAACCGGGTGCTGGTGTGCACCCAGTCTTCACGCCCGCCGAGTGTCAGGCGCCACTGGTCGAGGGCCATCTGGTCCTGCACGTAGAGGCCCGTCTGGTAGGTCTTCTGGTCGTAATCGTAAAACGCGCTGGAGCGCGGCGGACGAACGATGGTCTGGCCGTGGATCGGATTATTGACGTTGATGTCCGGCGCGCTGCCGAAGATCGAGGTGTAATTGTCGTTGCTGCGCTGGTGATCAAGACCGAGCAACACGGTGTGGCGGATATCGCCCGTGGCAAAGTCGGCCTGGAAATTGTTGTCCACGGCGAACTGGCTGATGTCTTCATCAACGTTGGTCGTGCCGCGACCGACATTGCCCTGATCGTCCACGGTGAAACCGGCGAACGACGGGTTGTAGCTGTTGACGGTGACGGTCTGGAACGACAGGTCCGATTTGGTGTAACGCAGATTCTGCTTGAACTGCCAGACATCGTTCAGGCGATGTTCGAAGGCGTAACCAAGCGCGTAGTAGGTGCGGTCGTAGAAGTCGTAGTCAGGATCGCCGAGGTTCTTGTGGTGGGAGATCTTGCCGAAGGGCATGTCGATCCTGGTGCCCTGGATCGGATAGAACTGGCTGGTGACACCGGTGTCGTCACGAGTGAACTGCGTGAGCAATGTCAGCCTGGTGTCGTCGTCGATGTTCCACGTCAGGCTCGGCGCGATGTTGTAGCGCTTGTTTTCGATGTGATCGATCTGCGTATCGCTGTCGCGCACGACGCCGCTGATGCCGTAGAGGAACTGGCCCGCCTCATCGATCTTGCCGGTGCTGGCGAAGTTGATCTGGCGGTGGTTGTCGCTGCCGTACTGCAACTGGATTTCGCTGCTGGCTTCGCTGCTCGGCCGACGGCTGACCATGTCCAGCAAGCCGCCCGGCGGGGTCTGGCCGTACACCGAAGAAGCCGGGCCGCGCAGCAGGGCGAGGCGGTCCAGGTTCCAGGTTTCCGGTTTCGGGTTGGCATAGATGCCGCGCGGCAGCGGCAGGCCGTCGAGGAATTGGGTCGGCTCGAAACCACGCACACGCAGCCAGTCGATGCGGGTGTCGCTGCCATAGCTGCTGGCGGTGATGCCCGGCATGTAGCGCACGGCGTCGTCGAGGCTGTGCACGCCGCGATCTTCCATTTGCTGACGGGTGGCCACGGAGATCGAACGCGGCGCTTCGACTAGCGCGGTATCGGTCTTGGTGCCAGCGGCGGTGCGGGTGGCGGTGTAGCCTTCGACCGGGCCCCAGGCGCTTTCGAGGTTTTCCACACCGATGATTGCGGTTTCCGGCAGGGCCATCGCGCCGTCAGGCACGGCGACCAAGGTGTAGGTGCCCGCGCTGCTCTGTTCCAGTTGCAGGCCGGTGCCGCGCAGGGCCGCGCGCAGCGCACCGGCCGCATCGTATTGGCCGTTGACCGGCGCCGAGGTCTTGCCCGCCGCCAGCGCCGGACTCAGCGACAGCGCGAGGCCGCCCTGGCTGGCGATCTGGTTCAGGGTGGTCGACAACGGCGCTGCCGGCAGGTTGTAGGCGCGAACGCTGGACGCTTGCTCAGCGGCGAGCAACGAGCTGCTGATCAGCGGAGTGCTGAGCGCGATGGCGACAGCCAGCAGACTGGGACGCAACAAGGTGTCTAGCGAACGGGACATACGGCGGCTCCTGAATGGAAATATTTCTCAATTGCCTGTGTGCCGGATGAGAATCAAAAAGTGATAGGGCGGGATGAAAATAATTTCGATTAACTGAAAACAGGGCTGCGGTTATTTGAGGTGGGCCTGTTTTTTGGGCTATGGCTGGCGGCCGCATTACTCAGGTCTGGTATCAGCTTTCGCGACGGTCACCCAGTAAGGCGTGTGCTGCTCGATCTGCACCGGCAAGGTCGGCAGCAGGGCGCTCAAGGCTTTGTCAGTGTCATGCAGCGGGAAGCTGCCGGTGATGCGCAAATCAGCCACATCCGGCGCGACGCCCAAATGCCCGCGACGGTAACGGCCAAGCTCATGCAGCAGATCGCCCAAACGCGCGTTATCCACTACCAGCATCCCCCGCGTCCAGGCATCGGCGCCCGGATTGAGCGCGACAATCGAGCCGAGGCCATCACTGCGTAGCAGCACTTGCTGGCCTTCGCGCAGGATCTGTTCATCAGGATTCGCTTGTGCCTGCGCCGCCACCGCCGAATGCAATACGCTCAGGCGCGTGCCTTCATCTTCGCGTCTGACCAGGAACCGCGTCCCCAGGGCGCGCATGCTGCCTTCGCGGGTTTCGACGATGAAGGGGCGTGGATCGCCGTGGCCGGTTTCGACCAGAATCTCGCCTTCCTGCAAAACGATCAGCCGGCGTTTCTCGTCGAAACGCACATCCACTGCGCTGTGGGTGTTGAGGTTCAATACCGTGCCGTCGGCGAGATGAACAGTACGCTGCTCGCCCGTGGCGGTGCGTTGATCAGCGAGCCAGTAATCCAGCGGCCACAACCGTTCACTGGCGAACAACCCCAACCCCATGATCACCACCATGCTGGCCAGGCCGCTGCCGAGCTTGCGCACGCGGCGGCGAATGCCCTCGCGTGATTGCAGCAAGGCGCTACGGGCCGGACCTTTGGCCACGCTGAAGCGCTGATCAAGCATGCCCAACTGACGCCAGGCGCGGGCATTTTCTTCGTTGGCCGCATGCCATTTGGCGAACTCTTCGCGCTCCAGCGCAGTGCTTGAGTCGAGGGTCAGTTGCCAGGCAATCGCCGCGTCCAGTACATGGGCCGGCACCGGTCGGGAACTGGCCGGGCTCACGTCGGCTCACCGTACAGGGCGATGTAACACTGCCGAATGCCTTGCGCCAGATACTGGCGCACGCGCGCAACCGAAACGCCGAGCTTCTCGGCGATCTCGGCATGGCCGAGGCCGTCGAGGCGGTTATAAAGAAAAGCGGCTCGAGCCTTGGTCGACAATTTGCCGAGCAAGCGGTCGATGGCCTTGAGGTCTTCGAGGATCAGTTGCTGTTCTTCTACGGAAGGCTGTTCGCCTTCGGGGATCAGCATCAGTTCGGTGAGGTAAGCCTGTTCCAGCGCGGCGCGACGGAAGTAGTCGAACAACAGGCCTTTGGCAATCGCCACCAGAAAGGCTCGCGGCTCGCGGGGAGTCAGCATTTCATCGCGGCCGAGCAGGCGCACGAAGGTGTCCTGGCTCAGATCCTCGGCGCGTTGCGGGCAGGCCACATTGCGTCGCAGCCAGGCCAATAGCCAACCGCGATGGTCGCGATACATCGCACCAACGAGATCACTGTGAGGGCTCTGAGCTGAAGACACCGAATGTCACCGATTGGGAAATATTAACTAACGCGAACTGTTCGCGATTCTCGCAGAGGTGGGAATGGTTAGCAATTGGCCACTGGTCGGGTGGTATCGGGAAGGCCGCGTCATCGTTCTTCGCGAGCAAGCCCGCTCCCACATTGGAATGCGAAACCCTGTGGGAGCGGGCTTGCTCGCGAAGAGGCCAGAAGAGGCATCGAAAATCTAAAAGGAGGGCGCCTGCTGCCTACGCTTCCACTGGCTCAACCGCTGCTGCAAATTCAACGGACTATGAATCTGCTGCCCCCGCGCCCGGCTGAACAGAATCAACGCCAGCTCCGCTGTCGCCAGCGCATCGGCACTCGCGTTATGCCGCTCGAACACCTCAAGCTTGAACCAGTCAATCCACTCATCCAGTCCCGCCTCACGGATCTGTGCCTGCGGACACACCAGCGGGGCGATGTCCGCGACATCGAGAAATACCTGCTGCAACTTGTGCCCCAGATGCTCCTTCACCGCCCGCCCGAGCATGTGCTGATCGAACGGCGCATGAAACGCCAGCACCGGGCTGTCACCCATGAACTCCAGCAGTTCCAGCAACGCCTCGGCCGGATCACTGCCAGCGGCAATCGCATTGGGCCCCAGGCCGTGGATCAACACACTGGGGCTGAGCTTCAATTCCCGGCATTGCAGGGTGCGTTCGAATTGCTGACTGAAATCGATCGCGCCATCCTCGATCACCACCGCGCCAATCGACAACACACGATCCTTGTTCAGATTGAGTCCGGTGGTTTCCAGATCCAGCACCACCCAGCGCTGTTCGCGCAGGGTGCATTCGCCGAGCTGTGTAACCGTCGGCAACCGAGCCAGACGTTGCTGTAATTGCGCCGGCACTATCGGACTGGCCGGGCGTAGCCACGAAAACAGGCTCATAGCTGATACCGCAACGTCAGGCTGCTCTGCAGGCGCTGGGCCTGGCGCAGGGATTCACGCAGGATGCGCCGGTCGAGATGATTGAGGCTGTCGGGATCGACGCGGTTGGAGTACGGCAGATTCTCGCGAGTCTGCAACTGATGCTGCTGCATGCGCGTTTGCTGAATGAAGTGATAAGCCTCTTCATACGCAGCGCCGTCCAGCCGTTCGATGACCTCTTTGTCGACCAGCTGACGGAAGCGTTCGAGGGTGTTGTTGGCGTCGATACCATTGGCCAGTGCGAGCAATCGTGCGCCATCGACGAACGGGGTCAGGCCCTGAACTTTCAGGTCCAGTGTGGCTTTCTCGCCATTTTTGCGCGCCAGCACAAACTCGCGAAAACGTCCCACCGGCGGACGGTTGCGCAACGCGTTCTCGGCCATCATGCGCTGGAACAAACGGTTGTCGCCGACCTGCTCAAGAATGCCCCGGCGCAGTTGTTCGCAGCTTTGCTCATCGCCCCAGACCACGCGCAGATCGAAATAGATGCTCGACCCCAGCAGATTTTCCGGCGTCGCTTCACGAATAAATGCTGCAAAGCGCCGCGCCCATTCCGCTCGGGACAAACACAGCTCGGGGTTGCCGGCCATGATGTTGCCCTTGCACAGGGTGAAACCGCATTGCGCCAGGCTCTGGTTGATCTGCTGGGCAATCGGCAGCAGCTTGCCGCGAATCTCCGCTGCATGCGCCGCGTCGCGGGCATCGAACAGAATGCCGTTGTCCTGATCGGTGTGCAGCGTCTGTTCGCGGCGGCCTTCGCTGCCGAAACACAGCCAACTGAACGGCACGCCGGGGTCGCCTCTTTCCGCCAGGGTCAGTTCGATCACTCGGCACACGGTGTGATCGTTGAGCAGGGTGATGATGTGGGTGATCTGCGTCGAGGAAGCGCCGTGGGCGAGCATGCGTTCGACCAGTTGGCCGATTTCGCCGCGCAGGCTCACCAGTTGTTCGACGCGCTGGGCGCTGCGAATCGTCCGCGCCAGATGCACCAGATCGACCCGTTGAAGCGAAAACAGATCACGCTCGGAGACCACGCCGCACAAGCGCTGATCCTTGACCAGACAGACGTGGGCGATGTGCCGCTCGGTCATGGCAATCGCTGCGTCGAAGGCACTGTGATCCGGGGACAGATAGAAGGGTGCTCGGGTCATGTGGCGCTCGATGGCTTCGCTGAAATCACCGACGCCTTCGGCCACCACATGGCGCAAGTCGCGCAGGGTGAAAATCCCCAGCGGCGCCTTTTGTTCATCCACGGCAACGATGCTGCCGACCTGTTGTTCGTGCATCAGTTTCACTGCTTCGCGCAGCGGTGTGTCCGGGCTGCACGTCACCGGGTGACGCATGGCCAGTTCGCCGAGACGGGTGTTCAGCGAGTACTGCGTGCCGAGGGTTTCCACGGCTTTCTGCTGCACTTGCTGGTTGACCTGATCAAGCAGGCTGCTGACCCCACGCAAGGCGAAATCGCGGAAGGCGCTGGAGAGGGCGAACAGTTTGATGAACGCCAATTTGTTCAGTTGCAGGCAGAAGGTGTCCTCGCCGGCCAGATGCTCGGTGCGGGTCGCGCGTTCGCCGAGCAGGGCCGCCAGGGGGAAGCATTCGCCGGTGGTGATCTCGAAAGTAGTTTCGGTGCCGGGTTTGGTGATGTGCTGGCGTTCGCCGACCACCCGGCCTTGCTTGACGATATAGAAGTGTTCGACCGGGCCGTCGACGGGTTTGATGATGCTCTCGCCCTGGCCGTAAAACCGCAGCTGACATTGCTCCACCAGATAGGCGAGGTGGGCATGTTCCATCTGATTGAAGGGCGGGAAGCGCTGGAGGAATTGCAGGGTGCCCTGAATGTTCTGCAACACCGCGGTTTTCCCTGCCTGGGTGAAGGCATCCGCTTTACTCATAACCATTACCGCAGTCTTTTTCGCATTGTTGTTGTCGGATCGTTGCAGCCATGGTCGACCCCTACGGACAAGGTGCCCATTGGACGTAAGTCTAGGTTTTGCCACCATTGGCGAAGTTTCGGAGATGCCCTACGCAAACAGTCGGAAATTCCCTCGGTTACCCCCTTGGAAAAAATTCCGACGAAGTGCACATTGAAGCTCTGCCCAGCGATGTCTGACCACTTGCCAAGGGATTGATTTGAACATTTAGAGAACGCCATGTCCGACCACGATATTTTGAGCGATGCCGAGCGTGAAGCGCTCAGTGCAGTGATGCTCGAACCCGATCTGCCACCGCAGCGCGTCTTGATCGTCGATGACGACAAGGATGCCCGGGAACTGCTATCGGAGATTCTCGCGTTGGACGGTATTCGCTGCATGACCGCCGCCAGTGGAGAGACGGCACTGAAGATGCTGGAGGAAAAACCTTCGATCGGTCTGGTGATCACCGATCTGCGCATGCGCAACGTCGATGGCCTCGATCTGGTGCGTCAGGTACGTGAATCGGTGCGGGCGGCGATGCCTATCATCATTGTGTCGGGCGATGCCGACGTGAAGGATGCAATTGCGGCGATGCATTTGAGCGTGGTGGATTTTCTGCTCAAGCCGATTGATACGGGCAAGTTGTTGGAGCTGGTGAAACATGAATTGGGGATAGAACCTTAAGAGCCACCCTAACCCTCCCGAAACGTCGGACCGCCCAAGGGGAGAGGGCTGGGGTGAGGGGGATGGATCTCATGCCGACCATAAAACCCGGCCCCGCCACAAACAAAAAAGCCCTGATCTTTCGATCAGGGCTTTTTCATGTCCGGCATTCAGCGCAGGTTACAGGCCGTTAGCGGCCTTGAACTCGCGACGACGACGGTGCAGAACCGGCTCGGTGTAACCGTTCGGCTGCTGGGTGCCTTCGATTACCAGTTCGACCGCCGCCTGGAAGGCGATGTTGCTGTCGAAATCCGGTGCCAGGGGACGGTACAGCGGGTCGTTGGCATTCTGGCGGTCAACCACCGGCGCCATGCGCTTGAGGCTCTCCATGACTTGCGCTTCGGTGACCACACCGTGGCGCAGCCAGTTGGCGATGTGCTGGCTGGAGATACGCAGCGTGGCACGGTCTTCCATCAGGCCGACGTCGTTGATGTCCGGCACTTTCGAGCAGCCGACACCCTGGTCGATCCAGCGCACCACGTAACCGAGAATGCCCTGGGCATTGTTGTCCAGTTCGTTCTTGATCTGCTCTGGCGTCCAGTTCGGGTTGACCGCCAGCGGGATGGTCAGGATGTCGTCCACCGAGGCGCGGGCACGTTTGGCCAGTTCCGCCTGACGAGCGAATACGTCGACCTTGTGGTAGTGCAGCGCGTGCAGTGCAGCGGCGGTCGGCGATGGAACCCAGGCGGTGTTGGCACCGGCCAGCGGGTGAGCGATTTTCTGCTCCAGCATCGCCGCCATCAAATCCGGCATCGCCCACATGCCTTTACCGATTTGCGCACGACCTTGCAGGCCGGTGCTCAGACCGATATCGACGTTCCAGTTTTCGTAAGCGCCGATCCACTTCTCAGCCTTCATGTCGGCCTTGCGCACAACCGGGCCGGCTTCCATGGAGGTGTGGATTTCGTCGCCGGTGCGGTCGAGGAAACCGGTGTTGATGAACACCACGCGCTCGCTGGCTGCCTTGATGCAGGCCTTGAGGTTGACCGTGGTGCGGCGCTCCTCGTCCATGATCCCGACTTTCAGCGTGTTGCGCGCAAGGCCCAGCACGTCTTCGATGCGACCGAACAGCTCGTTGGTGAACGCCGCCTCTTCCGGGCCGTGCATCTTCGGTTTAACGATGTAGACCGAGCCGGTGCGAGTGTTGCGACGCGAGGTGTTGCCGTTGAGGTTGTGCATCGCCGCGAGGCAAGTGACCAGACCGTCGAGGATGCCTTCCGGCACTTCGTTGCCGTCCTTGTCGAGGATCGCGTCGATGGTCATCAGATGACCCACGTTGCGCACGAACAACAGCGAACGACCGTGCAGGGTCACTTCACCGCCATTCGGCGCGGTGTAGGTGCGATCCGGGTTCATGGTGCGGGTGAAGGTCTGGCCGCCCTTGGACACGGATTCCGCCAGATCGCCTTTCATCAGGCCGAGCCAGTTGCGGTAGATCACCACTTTGTCGTCGGCATCGACGGCAGCCACGGAGTCTTCGCAGTCCATGATGGTGGTCAGCGCCGCTTCCATGAGGATGTCTTTGACGCCGGCCGCGTCGGTCTGACCAACCGGGGTGCTGGCATCGACCTGGATTTCGAAATGCAGACCGTTGTGTTTCAACAGGATCGCGATTGGCGCGTTGGCGTCGCCCTGGAAACCGATCAGTTGTGTGTCGTCGCGCAGGCCAGCGTTGCTGCCGCCCTTGAGGGTGACCACGAGTTTGCCGTCAACGATCTTGTAGCCGGTCGAGTCGACGTGGGAGCCAGCGGCCAAGGGGGCGGCTTCGTCGAGGAAGGCACGGGCGAAGGCGATGACTTTGTCGCCACGCACCTTGTTGTAGCCTTTGCCTTTTTCCGCGCCACCTTCTTCGCTGATCGCGTCGGTGCCGTAGAGAGCGTCGTACAACGAACCCCAGCGGGCGTTCGAGGCATTGAGAGCGAAGCGGGCGTTCATCACCGGCACAACAAGTTGCGGGCCGGCGGTACGGGCGATTTCGTCATCGACGTTTTGTGTCGTTGCCTGGAAATCAGCCGCTTCAGGCAGCAGATAACCGATTTCCTGCAGGAAGGCTTTATAGGCCACGGCGTCTTGCGCCTGGCCGGCGTGCGCCTGATGCCAGGCATCAATGCGAGCCTGGAAGTCATCGCGTTTGGCGAGTAGGGCTTTGTTCTTCGGCGCCAGGTCATGAATGACCTTGTCGGCACCGTCCCAGAACTTCTCGGCGGTGAGGCCGGTACCGGGAATGGCTTCGTTGTTCACGAAGTCGAACAGGACTTTGGCGACCTGCAGGCCACCGACTTGAACGTGTTCAGTCATTGCTTGCCTCACTCTGCTCAGCTATTTCGCTTTTCAGCTCTTCAATTTTGACAATGAAGCCTCTGGCCATTTAAACCACAAACCTGCCGACCAGTACATGCCATTGCTGGCGGCTGGGCTGGGGACCAATCAAAGGCTTGGGGCCTTGCTGACGGGGCTTTCAGGGTTGCGAACAGGCCTTGGGCAGACATCGAACCAGCGTTATGTAGTGCGTGCTGCGGCATACTACATGATGAATTGCGCTTGTGAAAATCAGACTAATTACGTCGTTCTGCGACCTCATGTCGCATTGCGGTCACATCGCGGAACGGGATGTTCTCAAAAAACCATTGGATTGTTCCAGCTAAATATCAAAAGTTGTACACATAAATGGTATTTGGCTGCTATGGCACCGGTTTATGTGGGAGCGAGCCTGCTCGCGAAAGCGTCGGTCGCCTCAACGCAAAATGGGCTCTTGCCTATACTTGCCCTTCTACAACAAAAGTCATGACAAGAGGGCTGCGCCATGGACCATCTCGTACTCACCGTATTCGCCCCGGACAAGCCCGGGCAGGTCGAGCGCATTGCCCAATGCATTGCCGAACACGGCGGTAACTGGCTGGAAAGCCGCATGTCGCGGATGGCCGGGCAGTTCGCCGGGATTCTGCGGGTGGGGGTGCCGGCAGAGGCTTACGACGAATTGGTCGACTCCCTGCAAGCGCTGTCGACTCATGGTATTCGCGTGCTGATTGCTGAAAGCGGCATCGAGCAATCCTGCACCTGGAAGCCGATTGCGATGGAGTTGGTGGGCAATGATCGCCCGGGGATCGTGCGCGACATCACCCGCCTGCTGAGCGAGCAGGGGGTCAACCTTGAACGGCTGGTGACCGAAGTGCGCCCGGCTCCGATGAGCAGTGAGCCGCTGTTCCACGCCGAAGCGATTCTCGCGGTGCCACTGACCCTGTCGCTGGATGTTCTGCAGTCGCGTCTGGAAACCCTGGCTGACGATCTGATGGTCGAACTGGTGTTGCGCACGGACGTTTAAACGCGGATCAGGTTATCCAGTTTTAACGTGCGCCTGCCTGTGGATAACCTGTAGAGACCGACGGCAACGCCAGGCCCGCCGTGGCTTTGCTGCTGTTGATCAAAAAACCGCCAGCATTCAGTGACTTGCGCACAAACGGCGGGGATCACGCTGTGGATAACCTTGGGAAGGAACGGTGCAGGCCACGAGAACCGTGGCCTGTGAAGGTTTGTGCGTTTTTTGATCAGCTGCGTCGGCGCAAACTGATCACCGCATCGACGCTGTAGACGGCCAGACCGGCCCAGATAAAGATGAACGCAATCAGCGTGCTCGACGACAAGTGCTCGCCAAACAGCAACACCGCTTGCAACAGCACCAGGGTCGGCGCCAGGTATTGCAGGAAGCCGATGGTGGTGTAGGGCAAGTGGCGCGTGGCAGCGTTGAAACACACCAGCGGCACCAATGTCACCGGGCCAGCGGCTACCAGCCACCAGGCTTGCGAGGTGGTCCAGAACTCGGGTTGCGCACTGGTGGCGGTCTGGTTGAACAGCAGCCATGCCAGCGCTATCGGCACCAGCATCCAGGTTTCCACCACCAGCCCCGGCAACGCCTTGACCGGCGCCTGCTTGCGGATCAGGCCGTAGAAACCGAACGTCAGCGCCAGCACCAGCGACACCCACGGCAGACTGCCCACCTGCCACACCTGCTGTGCCACGCCAACCGCCGCCAGGCCGACCGCGAGCCACTGCATGCGGCGCAGACGTTCGCCGAGAATCAACATCCCCAGCAGCACGTTGACCAGCGGGTTGATGTAGTAACCGAGGCTCGCTTCCAGCATGCGTCCGTTATTCACCGACCACACGTAGGTCAACCAGTTGGCCGCGATCAGCGTGCCGCTCAGGGCAAGAATTGCCAGCCGTTTGGGGTTGTCGAGCAATTCACGCAACCAGCCCGGGTGTTTCCACACCATCAGCAGCAACGCACCGAACAGCGCCGACCACAGCACCCGGTGGATGATGATCTCGACCGCCGGCACTTCGGCGATGGCTTTGAAGTAAATCGGGAACAGGCCCCAGATGATGTAGGCACTCAGGCCCAGAATGTACCCGCGACGCGGGTTGGCGGCTTGCATGCAGAATCCTTGCTTAGGCAGCTAACAAAGGAGGGATTGTAAGGAGATTTGTCTACGAATGCCGTAGCGCAATGGTCGGGGAATTGTGAACACCTGAAAAATGTGGGAGCGAGCCTGCTCGCGAAAGCGTCCGTATTCGCGAGCAGGCTCGCTCCCACAGGGTTCAGGTGTGAATCAGAAGAGTTTCAGCGGTTCTTCGTTGAGCGCGGCGAGTTGCTCGCGCAACGCCAACACCTGATCGCCCCAATAACGCTCAGTGCCGAACCACGGAAAGCTGTGCGGGAACGCCGGGTCATCCCAGCGCCGCGCGAGCCACGCGCTGTAGTGCATCAGGCGCAGGGCGCGCAGCGGTTCAATCAGTGCCAGTTCGCGTGGATCGAAGTCGTGGAACTCGTTGTAGCCGTCCATCAGTTCCGATAATTGTCCGAGGCACTCCTGGCGGTCACCGGCGAGCATCATCCAGATGTCCTGCACCGCCGGCCCCATGCGACAGTCGTCGAGGTCGACGATGTGGAACATCTCGTCGCGGCACATCATGTTGCCGGGGTGGCAGTCGCCGTGCATGCGAATGTTCTGGTGCGGCGTGTTGGCGTAGGCATCTTCCACGCGTTTGAGCAGATCGCGGGCGACGGACTCATAGGCCGGCAACAGGCTTTTGGGAATGAAGTTGCCTTCGAGCAGGGTCTTCAGCGAAGCGTGGCCGAAGTTCTGCACGGCGAGGGCTTCGCGGTGCTGGAAGGGCTTGGTCGCACCGACCGCGTGAATGCGCCCGAGCAATTGGCCGAGGCGATACAGTTGATCAAGATTGCCCGGCTCCGGCGCCCTGCCGCCACGACGGGGAAACAGGGTGAAGCGAAAACCGGCGTGTTCGTGCAGGGTTTCGCCGTTGTGAATCAACGGTGCGACCACCGGAATGTCGACGTCGGCCAACTCGAAGGTGAACTGGTGTTCTTCGAGAATGGCTTCATTGGTCCAGCGCTGCGGACGGTAGAACTTGGCAATCAGCGGCTCGGAGTCTTCGATGCCGACCTGATAGACGCGGTTTTCGTAGCTGTTGAGCGCCAGAATGCGCGCATCACTCAGGAACCCGATGCTTTCAACGGCATCGAGGACAAGGTCGGGGGTGAGTGTTTCAAACGGGTGGGCCATGCTGACTCCTGCGCGCAGCAGGCTGCCGCGTCCGGCCCAGCATGGTAGCGCAGATGGCAGGCAGTGAGGGGGTTGGTGTCCGGGTTGTCATCATCGCTGGCAAGCCAGCTCCCACAGGATCTTCAGTGTGCCAGCTATCTCATGCACAAAGACGATCCAGTGTGGGAGCAGGCTTGCTCCGGGCGGCGTGTTCCGACGAAAACGGTTTTTCAGGCGCCGACGATCCCGCCATCCTCTCGGGTGATCGCCATCACCGACGACCGTGGCTTGCCATTCGGCAAATGCTCGGGGAACGTCGAGCCGCCGTTCTCGCCCGGATGCTGAATCCCGACAAACAGGGTCTTCTGATCCGGCGAGAAGCTGATCCCGGTGACCTCGCAACCAATCGGCCCGACCATGAAGCGGCGAATCTCACCGGTCTTGGGATCGGCGCACAGCATCTGATTGTTGCCCATCCCGGCAAAATCCCCGGCATTGCTCGAGTCGCCGTCGGTGAGAATCCACAAACGCCCGGCCTTGTCGAAGCCCAAACCATCCGGGCTGTTGAACATGTTTTGCGGGGTGATGTTCGACGAACCTGCTTTTGGTGTCCCGGCGTGTACGCCCGGGTTGCCGGCGACCACAAACAGGTCCCAGGCAAATGTCTTCGCCGCGTGATCATCGCGGTCTGTGCGCCACCGCAGAATCTGCCCGTAGACGTTCTTCTCACGCGGGTTCGGGCCACCGACCGGTTGACCGTCTTCGCCGCGCTTGGCGTTGTTGGTCAGGGTGCAATAGACCTGGCCGTCTTTCGGGCTGACCACGATCCATTCCGGACGGTCCATGCGTGTTGCGCCAACCACGCTGGCGGCGAGACGGGCGTGGATCAACACTTCAGCCTGATCGGCAAACCCGCTGCTGGCGTCGATGCCGTTCTTGCCGTGGGTCAGTTCGATCCACTGGCCCTGGCCTTTCGGATGGTCGGGGTTGCCGTCGCCGGCATCGAACCTGGCCACGTACAAGGTGCCGTGATCAAGGATGTCGCGGTTGGCCTTGGCATTGCGGTGATTGATGCGGTCGCGGCTGACGAATTTGTAGATGAACTCGCCACGCTCGTCGTCGCCCATGTACACCACGGCACGCCCGTCGTCGGTCTCTGCCAGTGCGGCGTTTTCATGTTTGAAGCGGCCCAGCGCCGTGCGTTTGACCGGCGTCGATTGCGGATCGAACGGATCGATCTCGACCACCCAGCCGTGACGGTTGAGTTCGTTGGGGTTCTTGGCCATGTCGAAACGCGGATCGTATGGGTGCCAGTTGATCTCGCGGCTGGCGGCCGACACGCCGTAGCGCTTTTGCGCCGGGTCGAACTGTTGCTGAGCGTTGCTGCTGCCGAAGCAGTCGGTGAAGTTTTCTTCGCAGGTCAGGTAGGTGCCCCACGGCGTCTTGCCGTTGGCGCAGTTCTGGAAGGTGCCGAGGACTTTCTTGCCGTGTTTGTCGGCAGCGGTTTTCATCAACTCGTGACCGGCCGCCGGACCGCTGATACGCAGCGGCGAATTGCCGTGGATGCGGCGGTTGTAGCGCGAGCCCTGGACGAACTGCCACTGACCGTTCTTGCGCTTCACTTCGATCACCGACACACCTTCGCAGGCCAGAGCTTTACGAACGTCTTCCGCCGATTGCGGCATGCCGCCGTGGGGGTAGAGGTAGCGGTAGTTGGTGTATTCGTTGTTGATCGCCATCAACGCGCGGTTGCGGTCATCCGGGAAGGCGAAAAGGCTCATGCCGTCGTTGTTGTCGCCGAACTGCACTTCCTGCGCGGCGGCGGTGCCGTTGCCGCTCGGGTCGAAGGCCGGGCCGTTCTTGTGCAGCGGCTGGCCCCAACTGATCAACACCGACGACTTGTAGCCCTTGGGCAGGCTGATGGCGTCGGTAGTCGCGGCAGGAATGCTCTCGAAGCCGAGCAAGCGGCTGTTGCCGGCACTGACACCGGTGGCCAGCGCGCTGCGGCTCAACAGGCTACCGCCGAGGAACATCGCCGCACCGCACAGCGCACCGGCGCCGATGAAACCGCGACGGCTGAGGCCGACCATTTTTTCCAGGTCGGTGGATTGGTTTTCTTCTAATAGGCTCACATCAGGCTCCCTGCATGGTTATGGCAGCAACCTTAAAGGGAGGCGATGACGCTTTTGTTGCAGCGGCCCCTAGAGCGGGGTACCGATCAGCACATTGGACGGTGAAAACTGCACCTGCACAGGCTTCTCGAGATTCAGCCCACGGGTGCGCAGTTGCAAAGGTTCGGCCAGGGCGCAGAGGGTATGGCCGTTGGGCAAGGCAATGCGCACTTCGCTGGGGCCGTCCTCGGCGTCGAGAATCGCTTCGATGGTGCCCCTCAGAAGATTGTGCCCAGGCGTTGCGGATTGCTCGGTACTCAGCAGTTCCAGCCAGCCGGCCTTGATCAGTGCCACCACTTCGGTACCGGCCTGCAGTTCCAGATGCACGGTGCTGTCGTGGGTGATCTGCGCGTTGAGGCACAGTCCTTCGGCCAGCTCCACGCGGATCAGATCGTTGCGGCCCTGCGCCTCAATCGCGGCGACTTTGCCGTGCAACTGATTGCGCGCACTGGTTCTGAGCATCAGCCGACCGAGCAGATCCAGATCGCTGGCGTCTTCGGCGGCCTCCAGCACCTGCGCCTGCAAGGCTTGCAGCTTTTGATAGAGACGCAGCACCCGTTCGCCTTCGCTGGAAAGTCTTGCACCGCCGCCGCCCTTGCCGCCGACGGCGCGTTCCACCAAGGGTTTTTGCGCGAGGTTGTTCAACTCATCGATGGCGTCCCAGGCCGCTTTGTAGCTCAGGCCCGCACTTTTTGCCGCGCGGGTAATCGAGCCCTGTTCGGCAATGTGTTGCAGCAAGGCGATACGCTGCGGACGGCGGACGATGTGCTGGGACAGCAGGGAAGGCATGGACATGGAGGGAGGCTTTGTTTGCTGTGGCAGTGGGGTGTGAAGTTGGCCGCTTGCAACACGGGAGTCAAGTCTGGAACAAGTCCCCTGTGGGAGCGGGCTTGCTCGCGAAGGTGGTGTGTCAGTCGACATTGCTGTTGGCGATGACGGCCTCTTCGCGAGCAACCCGCTCCCTCATGGGATGAGTATGGGCCTCAGGTTCCGGGTTTCGGCGTGCGTGCGAGGCAATAGACATCGACCCGCCCGGCGCCAGCATCCATCAACAGACGCGCCAGCGCCTGCGCTGTGGCTCCAGTGGTCAGCACATCATCAATCAGCGCGAAATGACGGCCCTTTATCTGCGCATCCGGCAGGATCTCGAACGCGCTACGCAGATTACGTTTACGCGACTTGGCGTCGAGCACCTGCTGCGCATCGGTGTCCTTGATCCGCCGCAGTACCGTTTCCTCACACGGCAGATCCAGCGACGGGCTCAGCCAGCGCGCCAACATCGCCGCTTGATTGAATCCGCGTTGGCGCAACCGTTTACCAGCCAGCGGCACCGGCAACAACGCATCAGGCCTTGGCAAACCTTCCTCGAAGCGATGTTGCAGGTATTGTCCTAGAACATCGGCGAGCAGGTGACCAAACGGCCATTTCGCGTTGTGTTTAAAGCGCGTAATCAAACTGTCGACCGGGAAGCCATACAGCCATGGCACAGCGACCTGTTCGAACGCCGGAGGCTCTATCAGGCACTCGCCACAGGTCATGCCGGCGGTGGGGAGCGGCAATGCACAAGTGATGCAGTGATTACCGAGCCACGGCAATTCAGTCTCGCAGGCCACACACATTGGCATTTCTGCTTCTGCCGGCTCATCACACAACAAGCATGTCTGTACGTTTTTTAAACAGATGTAAACCGATGTTTTGTACTGTGGTTGACAGCGCATGACTCTTCCTTAAATATGCCGAACATCCGTGTAGCGCCTGTGGGTATTCCGTTCCCGCGGCCGCAAGCCAAGCATAACCAAGGAATTACCCATGAGCGCGAGCACCACCGCCACCCTGCGTCACGACTGGTCTCTGGCCGAAGTCAAAGCACTCTTCGTACAGCCATTCAACGACTTGCTGTTCCAGGCGCAAACGGTGCACCGCGCACATTTCAACGCCAACCGCGTTCAGGTTTCGACCCTGCTGTCGATCAAGACCGGCGCCTGCCCGGAAGACTGCAAGTACTGCCCGCAGTCCGGTCACTACAACACTGGCCTTGAAAAAGAAAAGCTGATGGAGGTGCAGAAGGTTCTCGAAGAGGCAGCCCGCGCCAAAGCCATCGGTTCGACCCGCTTCTGCATGGGCGCGGCGTGGAAACACCCCTCGGCCAAAGACATGCCTTACGTGCTGAAAATGGTCGAAGGCGTGAAAGCCTTGGGTCTGGAAACCTGCATGACTCTCGGTCGGCTCGATCAGGACCAGACCGAAGCGCTGGCCAAGGCCGGCCTTGATTACTACAACCACAACCTCGACACCTCGCCGGAGTTCTACGGCAGCATCATCACCACCCGCACGTACAGCGAGCGCTTGCAAACGCTGGCTTACGTGCGTGATTCGGGGATGAAGATCTGCTCCGGTGGCATTCTCGGCATGGGCGAATCGCTGGATGATCGCGCCAATCTGCTGATCCAGTTGGCCAACCTGCCGGAGCATCCGGAGTCGGTGCCGATCAACATGCTGGTGAAAGTCGCCGGCACGCCGCTGGAAAACGCCGAAGACATCGACCCGTTCGACTTTATTCGCATGCTCGCCGTGGCGCGTATTCTCATGCCGCAATCCCACGTGCGCCTGTCCGCCGGCCGCGAAGCGATGAACGAGCAGATGCAGGCCCTGGCCTTCTTCGCCGGTGCCAACTCGATTTTCTACGGCGACAAACTGCTGACCACCGCCAACCCGCAGGCGGATAAGGACATGCAGTTGTTTGCACGCCTGGGCATTGCGCCGGAGGCTCGCGAAGAGCATTCCGATGAGGTGCATCAGGCTGCGATCGAGCAAGCGCTGGTGGAGCACAAGAGCAGCGAGCAGTTCTACAACGCTGCCGTCTGAAACCTCAGCGGATTGCTTTGAAGGAATGCAAAACCCCTGTGGGAGCGGGCGTGCTCACGAAAGCGTCAGACCAGTCAACATCACCGTTGAATGTCAGACCGTATTCGCGGGCAAGCTCGCTCCCACTGGGATCTGTGTCACATGAAAGTCGAGGCCTGCATGTCTTTCGATCTCGCCGCACGCCTTGCTGCCCGTCGTGCCGAAAACCTCTATCGCCAGCGACCGCTGCTTGAGTCTCCACAGGGGCCTGAAGTGGTGGTTGATGGCCAACCGTTGCTCGCCTTTTGCAACAACGATTACCTCGGTCTGGCCAATCACCCGCAAGTCATTGAAGCCTGGCGTACCGGTGCCGAGCGCTGGGGTGTCGGCGGCGGGGCTTCGCACTTGGTCATCGGCCACAGTCGCCCGCATCACGCCCTTGAGGAAGCGCTCGCCGAGCTCACGGGGCGCCCGCGTGCGTTGTTGTTCACCACCGGCTACATGGCCAATCTCGGCGCGGTCACGGCGCTGGTCGGGCAGGGCGATACCGTGCTGGAAGATCGTCTCAATCACGCTTCGTTGCTGGATGCGGGGCTGTTGTCCGGCGCGCGGTTCAACCGGTATCTGCACAACGACGCGCAGAGTCTGGCTAAACGACTGGAGAAAGCCACCGGCAATACCCTGGTGGTCACCGACGGCGTGTTCAGCATGGACGGCGATATCGCCGATCTGCCAGCACTGGCCCGCGAAGCCCGGGCCAAGGGCGCGTGGCTGATGGTTGACGATGCTCATGGTTTCGGGCCGCTGGGGGCAAACGGTGGCGGCATCGTCGAGCACTTCGGTTTAAGTCAGGAGGATGTGCCGGTATTGGTTGGCACTCTGGGCAAAGCATTCGGCACCGCTGGCGCCTTTGTTGCCGGAAGTGAGGAACTGATCGAGAGCCTGATCCAGTTCGCTCGCCCGTATATCTACACCACCAGCCAGCCGCCGGCACTGGCCTGCGCGACTTTGAAAAGTCTCGAACTGCTGCGCACCGAGCATTGGCGCCGTGAGCATTTGCACACGCTGATTCGTCAGTTCCGCCAGGGTGCCGAACAGATTGGCCTGGAGCTGATGGACAGCTTCACGCCGATCCAGCCGATCATGATTGGCGATGCCGGTCGTGCCGTTCGCCTGTCGCAGATGTTGCGCGAGCGCGGACTGATGGTCACCGCAATCCGCCCCCCGACCGTGCCCGCCGGCAGCGCACGCTTGCGCGTGACCCTGACCGCCGCCCACAGCCAGGCGCAGGTGCAGCTATTGTTAGAAGGACTGGCCGATTGCTTTGCCCTACTGTCGTCGGAGCCAAGCCATGCGTAATCGCCTGATTCTGTTGCCCGGCTGGGGCCTCGGTGTGTCGCCGATGGAGCCTCTGGCGGCGGCATTGCAGGGGCTCGACGAGCATCTGAACGTGGAGATCGAGCCGTTGCCGGAGCTGGACTCCAGCGACCCGCAAGACTGGCTCGACGAACTCGATGAGCGCATTCCTCAGGACGTGTGGCTTGGCGGCTGGTCGCTGGGCGGCATGCTCGCGTCCGAATTGGCGGCGCGGCGTGGCGAACGTTGCTGCGGGTTGCTGACGCTGGCGAGCAATCCTTCTTTTGTTGCCCATGGGCAATGGCCGAATGCGATGCCGGGCGAGACGTTCGACGCGTTTCTCGCCGGCTGCCAAACCGATCCGCGCACGACCCTCAAGCGCTTCTCGCTGCTTTGTGCTCAAGGCGCGCAAGATCCGCGCGGCTTGTCGCGTCTGATGTCGGGTGGCGCGCCAAATACCGCGCCGACGGCATTGATGGCCGGACTGGAACTGCTCGCACAGATCGACACCCGCGACGCGTTGCAGGCCTTTCGCGGGCCGCAATTGCATCTGTTCGGCGGGCAGGACGGTCTGGTGCCGGCGGAAGCGGCGGGTGCGTTGTTCGCCCTGCTGCCGGATATCGAAATTGGTCTGATCGAACAGGCCAGTCATGCGTTTCTTCTGGAAGACCCCCACGGACTGGCGGGTGCAATCCAGGCTTTTTTACATGAGTGCGGTGATGACTGACTTGTCTCTTGTGCTGCCTGGCGGCTTGCCTGACAAACGCCAGGTGGCAGCCTCTTTCTCCCGCGCGGCGGCCAGTTACGACAGCGTCGCCGAGTTGCAACGCGACATCGGTACACAGTTGCTGCAACGCTTGCCGGTGAGTTTCGCACCCGCGCGTTGGCTGGATCTGGGCTGTGGCACCGGATATTTCACCCGAGCATTGGCCTCGCGTTTTGCTCAGGGCCAAGGTCTGGCGCTGGACATTGCCGAGGGGATGCTTGAACACGCACGGCCATTGGGCGGCGCCGAGCATTTTATTGCTGGCGATGCGGAGCGGCTGCCGTTGCGGGATTCGACCTGTGACCTGATTTTTTCCAGCCTGGCGGTGCAATGGTGCGCCGATTTCAATGCGGTGCTCAGCGAAGCGTTCCGCGTATTGAAGCCGGGTGGGATTTTTGCATTTGCTAGTCTTTGTGCAGGGACGTTGTTCGAGTTACGCGATAGCTGGCGGCAGGTCGACGGACTGGTACACGTCAACCGCTTCCGCGAGTTCGCCCGCTATGAGCAATTGTGTGCGGCCAGTGGTTTGCGCATGTTGAGTCTGGAGAATCAGCCGCATGTGCTGCATTACCCGGATGTGCGCAGCCTGACCCATGAGTTGAAAGCCTTGGGTGCGCATAATCTGAATCCGGGGCGGCCGGGCGGTTTGACCGGGCGGGCGCGGATTCTCGGGCTGATCGAAGCTTACGAGCAGTTCCGTAAGGCGTCGGGATTACCGGCGACTTATCAGGTGGTCTACGCCGTGTTGGAGAAACCCGTATGAGCGCAGCCTATTTCATCGCCGGAACCGATACTGATGTCGGCAAGACCACAGTGGCCGCCGGGTTGCTGCACGCGGCGCGCTCGGCAGGGTTGAGCACGGCGGCAGGCAAACCGGTGGCTTCCGGCTGTGACGTGACGCCCAAGGGGTTGCGTAACTCGGACGCGTTGGCGCTGTTGGCCGAGTGTTCGTTGCCACTGAGTTATCAACAGGTCAATCCGGTGGCGTTCGAGCCGGCCATCGCTCCGCATCTGGCTGCGCGTGAAGCGGGTGTGGCGCTGACGGTGCAATCGTTGCTGGCGCCGATGCGCGAGATTCTGGCGATGAACGCGGATTTCACTCTGATCGAAGGCGCGGGTGGCTGGCGGGTGCCGTTGGCGGATCAGGATAATTTGTCGGATCTGGCGATTGCGTTGAAGCTGCCGGTGATTCTGGTGGTGGGGGTGCGGCTGGGCTGCATCAGTCATGCCTTGCTGACGGCGGAGGCGATTGCCCGTGATGGTCTGCAACTGGCCGGGTGGGTGGCGAATATCATCGATCCGAAGACTTCACGGCTGGAGGAGAACCTCGCTACGTTGGCCGAGCGTATTCCGGCGCCGTGCCTGGGGCGTGTGCCCAAACTCAAGAGCCTGAGCGCAGAAGCCGTCGCGGATCATTTGCAACTGGATCTGCTCGACTAAGCTTTTCTCTATGGGCAGGCACTGTGCCATTAGTGTTTTTGACGGGTGTTTTTCTGGCGCGTCTGCTTCAATGACAACAATTGATCCTTCACAAGGATGAGAGCCCTCATGGAAATCTCCGGTAACACAGCTTTTTATACGGGTCTGAGCACCATTCAGACCGGGCAGAATCGCGTCGATCAGGCGGCCAGCCAGATTGCCAACAACACCATCGAGCGTTCGGTCACCAGCCAGTCTTCGGAAGCGCAGATCGATCGTCTGCGTGGCGTGGACCGCAGTCAGCAAATGGACCTGGGCAGCGACATGGTGCAGATGGCCCAAGGCAAGTTCCAGGTCGAACTGGGCGTGAAAGTCGCAAAGGCATCCGACGAAATGCTCGGTACGATCATCGACACCTTCGCTTGATTTTCTCGTCTTCTGCATGCTGAACGCCGCGCCTTGTCGCGGCGTTTTTCGTTGTAAGTCCTTCTCCCTCAACTAATCTTTTTTCAGCGAACTTTCGGCCTTGCGGGTTCTGACGGTTTGCTGTGTCCGCCATTTGAAAACACTGATGACGAACGGAAAAAGATCGACGCTTGACAAGATTTCGGCGTAAACGTATGTTTCAAACAACTGTTTGACCGTCACAACAAATCAACACGGTCGTTCATTCCCGGTTACATCAGCAGAGGTTTATCGCTATGCCTGACTACAAGGCCCCCTTGCGTGATATTCGCTTCGTTCGTGACGAACTGCTCGGCTACGAAGCGCACTATCAGAGCCTTCCGGCTTGCGCAGACGCAACTCCGGACATGGTTGACGCCATTCTCGAAGAAGGCGCCAAGTTTTGTGAGCAGGTACTGGCACCGCTGAACCGCGTGGGCGACCTCGAAGGTTGCACCTGGAGCGAGTCCGGCGTGAAAACCCCGACTGGCTTTAAAGAGGCTTACAAGCAATTCGTTGAAGGCGGCTGGCCAAGCCTGGCGCACGACATCGAGCACGGCGGCCAAGGCCTGCCGGAGTCGCTGGGTCTGGCGGTCAGCGAAATGGTTGGCGAAGCCAACTGGTCGTGGGGCATGTACCCGGGCCTTTCGCACGGCGCGATGAACACCATCTCCGAGCACGGCACCCCAGAGCAGCAAGAAGCCTATCTGACCAAGCTGGTCTCCGGCGAATGGACCGGCACCATGTGTCTGACCGAGCCGCACTGCGGCACCGACCTGGGCATGCTGCGCACCAAGGCCGAACCTCAGGTCGACGGTTCGTACAAAGTCTCCGGCACCAAGATCTTCATCTCGGCCGGTGAGCATGACATGGCCGACAACATCGTCCACATCGTGCTGGCTCGCCTGCCGGACGCACCGGCTGGCACCAAAGGCATCTCGCTGTTCATCGTTCCGAAGTTCATGCCGAATGCTGACGGCACCGTCGGTGCACGCAATGCTGTGACCTGTGGTTCGCTGGAACACAAGATGGGCATCCACGGCAACGCCACTTGCGTGATGAACTTCGACGGCGCCACCGGTTACCTGATCGGCCCGGCGAACAAAGGCCTGAACTGCATGTTCACCTTTATGAACACCGCACGTCTGGGTACCGCGCTGCAGGGGCTGGCCCACGCCGAAATCGGTTTCCAGGGGGGGCTGAAATACGCTCGCGACCGTCTGCAAATGCGTTCCCTGACTGGCCCGAAAGCGCCGGACAAAGCCGCTGACCCGATCATCGTGCACCCTGACGTGCGCCGCATGCTGTTGACCATGAAGGCATTCGCCGAAGGCAACCGTGCGATGGTGTACTTCACCGCCAAACAGGTCGACATCGTCAAATACGGCGTCGATGAAGAAGAGAAAAAGAAAGCCGACGCATTGCTGGCCTTCATGACTCCGATTGCCAAGGCGTTCATGACCGAAGTCGGTTTCGAAGCCGCTAACCACGGCGTACAGATCTACGGCGGTCACGGCTTCATCGCCGAGTGGGGCATGGAGCAGAACGTTCGCGACAGCCGCATTTCGATGCTGTACGAAGGCACCACCGGTATCCAGGCACTCGACTTGCTGGGCCGTAAAGTGCTGATGACCCAAGGCGAGGCTCTGAAAGGCTTCACCAAGATCGTCCACAAGTTCTGCCAGAACAACGAAGGCAACGAAGCCGTCAAAGAGTTCGTCGCACCGCTGGCTGCCATCAACAAGGAATGGGGCGAGCTGATCATGAAGGTCGGTATGGCTGCCATGAAAGATCGCGAAGAAGTCGGCGCGGCCTCCGTGGACTACCTGATGTACTCCGGTTACGCCTGCCTCGCTTACTTCTGGGCCGACATGGCACGTGTGGCCGCCGAGAAGCTGGCAGAAGGCAGCGGCGACGCGGCGTTCTACACCGCCAAGCTGCAAACCGCGCGCTTCTACTTCCAGCGCATCCTGCCGCGTACCCGTACCCACGTGGCCACCATGCTGTCGGGCGCCAACAACCTGATGGACATGAAAGAAGAAGACTTCGCACTGGGCTACTAAGCCTCAGGCGGTCTCTTGAAAAACCGCTGCTCCTTTGGGGCAGCGGTTTTTTTTGCGCTGGTTTTTTGCTCGGCAAAGCGCTGTTCTGGGATATGGAAGTCGGCAGCGACGGCGCCACGGCGTGCGCGTCCTGCCACTACCACGCGGGCGTCGATCATCGCATCGAGCCGTTGTACGACAACGGCTTCTACAACACGGGTGATCAGCTGTGGTGGCCAGCGCCCCGAGTCAGGCAAAAAACCTTGGGCAAACGCTCAGATAGTCAGGTTTTCTGCCGTTACAGAGACTGCGTGTGATCTGGATCACATTGTGTGTGCTTAACTGCACACATTGCAGGCACAATGCCATCTCTTTGCCATGACGGGTCGGAGCTTTACCCTTGCCGCGTTCTTCCGCTGTACGTTTCAGTCATTTCCTACCTTCACTGCTGTTGTTGCTCGCGGGGTTGGCGGCTGCGTATGTCAAAGACCTCAGCGTGTTCTTCACTTCCCTGTTCAATGTGTTGCCGACGCTGGTTCTGCTGCTCGGCGGCGCGTACTGCGCGGTTTACCGGCGACAGCGCGAACTGTTTCTGATGCTCACGGTGTACATCGCTTACTTTCTGCTGGATACCCAGACCGACTATTACCGCGACAACGGCAAAGTGCGCGAAGACGCCGCCGTGGTCTTTCATCTGGTCTGCCTGCTGCTGCCGTTGCTGTTCGGCTTGTTTGCGGCGTGGCAGGAGCGCACACATCTGTTTCAGGACATGGTCGCGCGGTTTGCCGTTCTGCTGATTTTCGGTAGCGTCGCGCTGGGGCTTGAGCAAAGTTATCCACAGGCGCTGTTGATGTGGCTTTCAGAAATTCGCTGGCCTGCGCTGCACGGCGCGTGGATGAGCCTGATTCAACTGTCGTACCCGGTGTTCATCTCGGCATTCCTGCTGCTCGCCTGGCAATACTGGCGCAACCCGCGTCCCCTGCATGCGGCGCAACTGGTCGGCTTGCTCGGCGTGTTCTGGATGCTGCCGAAAACCTTCATTCTGCCGTTCACCCTGAACATCATGTGCAGCCAGGTGATGTTGATGATTGCCGCCGCCGTTGCCCACGAGGCTTATCAAATGGCCTTCCGCGACGAGCTCACCGGCCTGCCGGGCCGGCGCGCACTCAATGAACGTATGCAACGCCTTGGCCGCAACTACGTGCTGGCGATGAGCGATGTCGACCACTTCAAGAAATTCAACGACACCCACGGCCATGACGTCGGTGACCAAGTGCTGCGCCTGGTCGCCAGCAAACTGTCAAAAATCAGCGGTGGCGGTAGGGCATATCGCTACGGCGGTGAGGAATTTGCCTTGGTGTTTGCAGGCAAAACCCTCGAGGAGTGCATGCCTCACCTGGAAGTGATCCGCGAATCGATTGCGTCCTACAACATCCAGTTGCGCAATCAGGAAAGTCGCCCGCAGGATGATCAGCAAGGGCGTCAGCGTCGCGCGGGTGCCGGTGCTTCCAGCGTCTCGGTCACGGTCAGCATTGGCGTCGCCGAACGAGTGGAGCAGCGCAATCCGGAACAAGTGCTCAAATCCGCTGACGAGGCGCTCTACGCCGCTAAAGGCGCGGGGCGTAACTGTGTGATGGCGTTCGGACAAAACCGCCGTGGCGCGGTGCGCATGGACACGGCCGCAGGTTGAGTGATGATGGCGCATTCAGCGTCTGCACAATGATTGTGAGGCGTGGTGGCCGGCAGTAGGTTGAGAGAATCTGCTGACGGAGAAGCCACCATGCCTGAGTACAAAGCTCCCCTGCGCGACATGCGTTTTCTGATCGACCACGTCTTCGACTTTCACGCCAACTACGCCGCCCTCGGCGCTCACGACGCCAGCCCGGACATGATCAACGCGATTCTCGAGGAGGGCGCGAAGTTCTGCGAAAACGTTCTGGCGCCGCTCAATCGTAGCGGTGATGAAGAGGGCTGCCATTTCGACAACGGCGTGGTGACAACGCCTACAGGTTTCAAGCAGGCTTTCGCACAATACGTCGAGGGTGGCTGGCACGGTCTGGCGGCAGATCCGACCTATGGCGGCCAGGGACTGCCGAGTTCACTGGGTCTGGTGATCAGCGAAATGGTTGGCTCCAGCAACACCTCATGGGGCATGTACCCGGGCCTGACCCACGGTGCAATGTCGGCGATCCACGCCCATGGCACTGCCGAACAGAAAGACACCTACCTGAGCAAACTCACTGCCGGTCAGTGGACCGGCACCATGTGCCTGACCGAAGCCCATTGCGGCACCGACCTGGGCATTATCAAGACCCGAGCTGTGCCCCAGGCCGACGGCAGTTACGCGGTCACCGGCAGCAAGATTTTCATCTCCGCCGGCGAGCATGACATGAGCGACAACATCATCCATCTGGTGTTGGCCAAACTGCCGGACGCGCCGGCGGGCACCAAAGGCATTTCGCTGTTTATCGTGCCGAAGTTCTTGCCGGATGCGGCGGGCGAGGCGGGCGAGCGCAACGGCGTGTCCTGCGGTTCGATCGAACACAAAATGGGCATCAAGGCCTCGGCCACTTGCGTGCTGAACTTTGATGGCGCCAAGGGCTACTTGATCGGCGAGCCGAACAAGGGCCTCAACTGCATGTTCACCATGATGAACCACGCACGACTCGGCACCGGCATGCAGGGTTTGTGTCTGGGCGAGGCAAGCTTTCAGGGCGCGATCAAATACGCCAACGACCGTTTGCAGATGCGCTCGCTGACCGGTGCCAAAGCCCCGGATAAAGCAGCCGACCCGATCATCGTCCACCCGGACGTGCGGCGCATGTTGTTGACCATGAAAGCCTTCAACGAAGGCAACCGGGCATTGACCTATTTCACCGCGCAAATGCTCGATGTCGCGCATCTGAGCAGTGATACCCAGGCGCGTCAGGAAGCTGAAGACCTGTTGGCGTTCCTCACGCCGATCTGCAAGGCGTTCATGACCGACACCGGTCTGGAAGTGACCAACCACGGCATGCAGGTGTTTGGCGGCCACGGCTTTATTCGTGAGTGGGGCATGGAGCAACTGGTGCGCGATTGCCGGATCGCACCGATCTACGAAGGCACCAACGGCATTCAGGCGCTGGATCTGTTGGGGCGCAAGGTGCTGGGCAGTCAGGGCAAGTTGCTGCGCGGCTTTACCAAAATCGTCCACAAGTTCTGTATGGCCAACGCCGAGCATCCGCAGTTGGGCAGCTTCGTAGCGCAGCTCAACGAGCTCAATCAGCAGTGGGGCGACCTTACGATGAAGGTCGGCATGGCGGCGATGAAGAACGCGGATGAAGTCGGCGCCGCGTCGGTGGATTACCTGATGTACAGCGGGTACATCATTCTCGGCTATCTGTGGTTGCGCATGGCGTTGGTGGCGCGGGCGCAACTGGAGGCGGGCGAGGGTGAAGCGGATTATCTGCGCGGGAAACTGGCGACCTGCGAGTTTTACTTCAAGCGATTGTTGCCGCGCACGGCTGCGCACCGGGCGGCGATTGAGGCGGGGAGTGATTGTTTGATGAAGTTGCCTGCGGAACTGTTTGCTCTGTAGGAAAAAGCAAAAGATCGCAGTCTTCGGCAACGCCTACGGGGAATTCGGGGTTGGCGGGGCTGCGATTTTTTATGGTGACTAAAAATAACAAATCAGTCACTGGTTGACCCTATGTGTCGCAAAAGTTGTTGAGGTACACTCCGGTTCAACGAAAACACCCTTCCACGAATCACCTGTTTAGATCTTGCGAGGTTTGCCATGGCTGACTACAAAGCGCCGCTGCGCGATATGCGCTTCGTCCTCAATGAAGTGTTCGAAGTCGCCAAACTCTGGGCCGAACTGCCAGCGCTGGCCGAGACCGTCGACGCTGAAACCGTTGAAGCCATTCTCGAAGAAGCCGGCAAGGTCACCAGCAAAAGCATTGCGCCGCTGAGCCGTGCCGCTGACGAAGAAGGCTGCCACTGGGCCGACGGGGCGGTCACCACGCCGGCCGGTTTCCCACAGGCTTATCAGACTTATGCCGAAGGCGGTTGGGTCGGTGTCGGCGGTGATCCGGCCTACGGCGGCATGGGCATGCCCAAAGCCGTGTCGGCACAAGTTGAAGAAATGGTCAACTCCGCCAGCCTGTCCTTCGGTCTGTACCCGATGCTGACCGCCGGCGCCTGCCTGTCGATCAACGCCCACGCCAGCGAAGAGCTGAAAGCGGCGTACCTGCCGAACATGTATGCCGGCGTCTGGGCAGGTTCCATGTGCCTGACCGAACCGCACGCCGGCACCGACCTGGGGATTATTCGCACCAAGGCCGAACCTCAGGCCGATGGTTCCTACAAGGTCAGCGGCACCAAGATCTTCATCACCGGTGGCGAACACGACCTCACCGAGAACATCATTCACCTGGTGCTGGCGAAACTGCCGGACGCCCCGGCGGGCCCGAAGGGTATTTCGCTGTTCCTGGTGCCGAAGTTCATGGTCAATGCCGACGGCAGCCTGGGTGCACGCAACCCGGCGAATTGCGGTTCGATCGAACACAAGATGGGCATCCAGGCTTCCGCGACTTGCGTGATGAACTTCGACGAAGCCGTGGGTTATCTGGTCGGCGAGCCGAACAAAGGCCTCGCCGCGATGTTCACCATGATGAACTACGAACGTCTGGGCGTCGGCATTCAGGGCCTGGCGACCGGTGAGCGCTCCTATCAGAACGCCATCGAATATGCCCGCGACCGTCTGCAAAGCCGCTCGCCAACCGGCGCGCAAAACAAGGACAAGGTCGCTGACCCGATCATCGTCCATCCGGACGTGCGGCGCATGCTGCTGACCATGAAAGCCGCGAACGAAGGCGGCCGTGCGTTCTCCACCTACGTGGCGATGCAGCTTGATACCGCCAAGTTCAGCGAAGACGCCACCACCCGCAAGCGTGCGGAAGATCTGGTTGCGTTGCTGACGCCGGTAGCCAAGGCGTTCCTGACCGATCTGGGCCTGGAAACCACCGTACATGGCCAGCAGATTTTCGGCGGCCATGGCTACATCCGCGAGTGGGGTCAGGAGCAACTGGTGCGTGACGTGCGCATCACCCAGATCTACGAAGGCACCAACGGCATTCAGGCGCTGGACCTGGTCGGCCGCAAGATCGTCGGCAGCGGCGGCGCGTTCTACCAACTGTTTGCCGATGAGATCCGTCATTTCACCGCGACGGCCAGCGCCGATCTGGGTGAGTTCACCAAGCCGCTGAACGATGCCGTCGACACCCTCGACGAGCTGACGTCGTGGCTGCTGGATCGGGCGAAAAACAACCCGAACGAAATCGGCGCGGCTTCGGTCGAATATCTGCAAGCATTCGGTTACACAGCGTATGCCTACATGTGGGCACTGATGGCGAAGGCTTCGCTGGGCAAAGAGACGCAGGACGATTTCTACGCCAGCAAGCTCGGCACTGCACGCTTCTACTTCGCCCGTTTGCTGCCGCGTATTCACTCGTTGAGCGCGTCCGTGAAGGCCGGTAGCGAATCATTGTTCCTGCTGGATGCCGCGCAGTTCTGATGCAATAGCGTCATGTAAGCATTCTCTTACGTGACGTGCTGCTGTTCTCCCATAGGCGTAAATTGGATCCACGGCTAATCTACATTTCATGGACGTCGCGCAGGAAGCGCAAAGCAACAACACGGACACGTAGGATTCTGCCAGGATGGCGGAGTGAAATGGATGTCAGGGAAACAGTCTGCAAAGCCCCGCTTCGGCGGGGTTTTCTTTTGCCTGCAGAAAAGTGCTCAGGCCAGTGGATCAAGCGTTGGCTTCATCTCGCGCTCCATCACGTCCTCCAGCAATGTCCGGAGCAGGGCCAAAGATGCCTGCTGGCGTTGCACATCACGACACACCAGCCCGACTTTCAGCGGAACTCGCGGTTCGCTCAGGGGCTTCCACAGCAGATCCTGGTCGTCGTACTCCTTTTGCGAGCGTCCGGGCAGCACCGTCGCCAGTTTGGTGTGCGGCAAACTGTCGAGAATCCCCACCATGTTGTTCAGCTCGGCCTGCACTTGCGGACGTCGTCCGAGGGCGGTCAATTGTGCCTGCCAGATCTGGCGGATCTGAAACTCCTCACCCAGCAGCAACATCGGCAACCCGGCAGCCTGGCGCATTGAGACCTTCTTGAATTCACGCAACGGATGATCCGCCGGAATCACCAGCGTCAGTTCATCTTCGTAAAGCATCACGCCATGCAAGCCCGGTTGGCGCGGCGGCAGATAGCTGATGCCGATATCCAGCGAGCCGTTGAGCAGGCGTCGCTCGATTTCCAGTCCCGTCAGCTCGTAAATCTGCACCACCAGATGCGGTTGCGCCTTGCGCACCCGTTCAAGCATTTGCGGCACCAGGCTGGTGTGCACGGTTTGCAGTACGCCGATGGCCAGTGTGCGCAACGCCTGGCCCTTGAAATTGCCCAACGCCTCCCGCGCCCGCTGCAGACCGTCGAGCAGCGGCAAGGCGTGGTCGTACAACGTGTGCGCCGCCAGCGTCGGCAGCAGACGCTTGCTGCTGCGCTCGAACAGGGTGACGTCGAGGTTCTGTTCGAGCTGGCGGATCTGCTGCGACAGTGCCGGTTGCGAGATCGACAGGCGTTCAGCGGCACGGCCGACATGGCCTTCTTCGTAGACCGCGACGAAATAACGCAGTTGTTTGAAATCCATAAGTAACACTTATCGAAAATGCTGGTAAATCGAAATGGCCCGAAGCCGTCAGTGAGCCTAGTCTACCCGCATTCACAAGGCTTACAGGGCCAGAAAGCGCGATGAATAGCGTGTGCTTCGACAGTGTTTACATAGGCAGTGCAAAACACCTTGAACGAGGTGTCTGGCAATGAATCTGTTCAGTTTGCGGCGTCAGACGCCGAGTCTTGATGACCTCGCTTTCGAGGCTGATCCTTCAGGCGACAGCGAAAATCTCAGTGCCGAAAGGTTGATGACCAGCGTCGAGCGGCCGCAGCAGGTATTCGTCCGGGGTCAGGGGTCCTGGCTATGGGACAGCCATGACCGCGCTTATCTGGACTTTTCCCAGGCCGGTGGCGCCAACAGTCTTGGTCACAGTCCGTCAGCGTTGGTCAAAGCCATCAGCAGTCAGGCGCAGGCGCTGATCAATCCCGGTTTCAACCTGCTCAATCGCGGCATGCTCAGCCTTGCCGAGCGTCTGTGCGCCGCCACTTGCAGCGATCAGGCCTACTTGCTCAACAGCGGCAGCGAAGCCTGTGAGGCGGCGATCAAACTGGCGCGCAAGTGGGGGCAACTGCATCGCGGCGGCGCCTCGCGGATTATCGTTGCCCGGCAAGGTTGTCATGGCCGCAGTCTGGCGACGATTTCCGCCTCGGACAGCTGCAACCTGCACAACCGTTTCGCGCCGTTACTGCCGGGTTTTGATCGTGTGCCGTTCAACGACTTGCCGGCGCTGCATGCGGCGGTCGATGCACAAACCGTTGCGATCATGCTCGAGCCGGTCCAGAGCGATGCCGGGGTTGTAACGGCGACCGAGCATTACCTCAAAGGTGTCGAACGTCTTTGTCGTGAACTGGGCATTCTGCTGATTCTCGACGAAGTGCAAACCGGCATTGGCCGCTGCGGCAGCTTGCTCGCTGAACAGTCCTACGGCGTGCGCGCCGATATCATCGTGCTCGGTAAAGGGTTGGGCGGTGGTGTGCCCTTGGCCGCGCTGCTGGCGCGGGGCAAGGCGTGCTGTTTCGAACCGGGCGAACTCGGCGGCACCCATCACGGCAACGCGCTGATGACAGCTGCCGGTCTGGTGGTGCTCGACAGTGTGCACGACCGCAGCTTTCTCCAGCAGATCAACGACAACGGTCAGCACCTGCGCGAAGGCCTGGCTCGATTGGCGCACCGCTATGCGCACGGCGAACTGCGCGGTCAAGGCCTGCTCTGGGGACTGACCCTGTCGGACGATTCCGCCGACGCTGTGGTCCACGCGGCGTTGTACGAAGGCCTGCTGCTCAACGCCCCGCAAGCCAACTGCCTGCGCTTCACCCCGGCCCTCACCGTGAGCAAAACCAACATCGACGAGATGCTCATGCGTCTGGGCCGCGCCTTCTCCAGAGTACGCACGGCTCAACTGCAATGCCGCAAAGGGATTGCCGTCTGAGCTGACGGTTCCCACCCGATTTCCAGAACCGTCTTGCGGTATAACGCACGCCCTGCGCCTGATTCTTTTGGCGTGGGGCGTTTTTTTGTGAAGTGGTGGCGATCAAATGGCAGTTGCACTGAACCCTGACGAGCGGCGCGGGTCGATTAGCTTGTATGGCTCATGTGAGCCAACCCCCATTCAGGAGCTGATCCATGGACTTCATTCGCATCATCATCGCCATTCTGTTGCCGCCGCTGGGTGTGTTTCTCCAGGTCGGGTTTGGCGGGGCGTTCTGGTTGAACATTCTGCTGACGCTGTGCGGGTATATTCCGGGGATCGTGCATGCGGTGTATATCATCGCCAAGCGCTAGGTTCTGCGGCGCCACGCAGGGCGCTTTCGCGAGCAGGCTCGCTCCCACATGAGATTTGTGAACAACACAGATCCAGTGTGGGGGCGAGCCTGCTCGCGAATAGGGCGATGCTATTTCAAAAGGAATGCGGCGATCAGTCAGCCAACCCCATCACCCGCCGATAGAACGTCCACTCCTGCTCCAGCGCATGCGCCTGATTCGCGGCGCGGCGCAAGCCGTGCCGTTCGTCCGGGTAGTAGTGTGCTTCGACCGGGATACCGTTCTGCTCCAGCGCCGTGACCATGTCGCGGGTCTGTTGTGGCACGACCACGGCATCGAGTTCTCCCTGAAAGAAAATCACTGGCACGCGGATGTTGTTCGCGTGCAGCAATGGCGTGCGGGCGGCGTAGCGTTCGGCGTCTTTTCCGGGATCGCCGATCAGCCAGTCGAGATAGTCGCCTTCGAACTTGTGCGTCGCCCGGCCCAGCGCCACCGGGTCGCTGACACCATAAAGGCTCGCACCCGCACGAAACACTTTCTGGAACGCCAAGGCACACAGCGTGGTGTAGCCGCCCGCACTACCGCCTCGAATGAAGGCGCGTTCGCCATCAATCAGGCTCTGCTCGGCGAGATAACTCACCACTGCGCAAGCATCCTCGACATCCACCTCACCCCAGCTCAAATGCAAAGCCTGGCGATATTCCCGGCCATAACCGCTGCTGCCGCGATAGTTGAGGTCGGCCACGGCAAATCCCCGTTGCGTCCAGTACTGGATGCGCGGATCAAGCATCGGATAACAGGCCGAAGTCGGACCGCCGTGGACAAAGACCACCAGCGGCGGTTTCGTCTCACCGTTCATGGCCGGATAAAAGAACCCGTGAGCCTCGCCCGTACCGCTCGGGTAGCGCAGGGTTCGCGGACGGCTGATGCGTTCGGCGGACAAAGGTGCCACTCCACCGGCCAGCACAGTCACTTCGCGGCTCGTTCGATCAATGGCGATGACCGCCGAGGGGCAGACCGGCGAGGCGGCGATGCAGTAGATGTTTTGCTCATCCAGCGCTAAATGGCGGAAGCGACTGTAGTCGCCAGTGAAATCTTGATCGCCAAGCGTCAGACGGCCAAAACCACCTTCGCTCCAGCTGGCTAAAAACGAATCCCCAATCGGTAACCAGGTGCTGCCGCCCAGTTGCCACGGCGCCGGGGCATGATCGGCCTGCGCGGCGGGCAATGGTTGCAAGCCGTCGCGCGTCGCAACCCACGGCTGCCAGAAACCACCGCGATCAGTCAGGCAGTGCAGGCGACCTTCGGCATCGAATCGCGGTTGTTGAATGGACTCTTCAATCTCGGCGCCAGCCACGCACCGCGGCGAATCGAATGCGCCGTCAGGCAAGCGTCCTGCCACCATCAACCGGGTCGACGTCCACGGCTGATGCGGGCGACTCCACTCGATCCAGGCCAAACGCTCGCCATCCGGGCTGACTATCGGCGCAGCATAGAAGTCCGCGCCCTCGGCCAACACCTGACGCGTGCCGTCCGTCAGATCAATCGCCACCAGCCGATGCTGATGTTTCTGTTCTTCAACCGCCAGCACCTGCCCGAACGCAAAATACAGATCGCCATAACGGCAGTCGCCCGATGTCAGCGCCTCAGGCTCGCCAGCCAATGTCTGGCGATACAACTGCTGATCCGCCTCCGCGACGAAAACCACCCCATCCGGCGTCAGGCAAAACGCGCCACCACCATATTCGTACACCCGACTGCGCACACTGAAGCCATTCGGCGTCAGACATTTCGCCGCGCCGTCGTGCCAACGCCAGATTCGGCACGCGGCATCTTCCGGGCGATATTCATTCCAGAACAATCCGTTGGCACCGAGTTGCAGTTCGGCGAAGTCCATGCCGGCGGCGACGGCGTGCGAGGCGCTGAAAGGTTCAGCCCTTGGCGATGAGGCGCGAGTTTCGTTCATTGCGGAAGGCCAATTGTTCGATGGTCTGAGTGGCGGTCTCCGCTTCTTCGCGGGCCTTGAGGATCATGCCGTGGTGTTCGGACTTGCTGCACACCGGGTCGGCATTGCTCGCGTCACCGGTGAGCATGAACGCCTGACAGCGGCAGCCGCCGAAATCCTTTTCCTTTTCGTCGCAGGAACGGCACGGCTCGGGCATCCAGTCGTAACCACGGAAGCGGTTGAAGCCAAACGAGTCGTACCAGATGTGTTGCATGCTGTGATCGCGAACATTGGGAAACTGCACTGGCAGCTGTCGGGCACCGTGACAGGGCAGGGCGGTGCCGTCCGGGGTAACCGTCAGAAAGAGACTGCCCCAGCCGTTCATGCAGGCTTTCGGGCGTTCTTCGTAGTAATCCGGAGTGACGAAAATCAGCTTGCACGGATGCCCTTCGGCTTCCAGTTTGGCGCGGTATTGGTTGGTGATGCGTTCAGCGCGTACCAGTTGCTCTTTGGTCGGCAACAGGCCGACACGATTGAGCTGGGCCCAACCGTAAAACTGGCAGGTGGCGAGCTCGACGAAGTCCGCTTCCAGCGCAATACACAGCTCGATGATACGGTCGATCCTGTCGATGTTGTGCCGATGGGTGACGAAGTTCAGCACCATGGGATAGCCGTGGGCCTTTACCGCGCGAGCCATTTCCAGCTTCTGTGCAAAGGCTTTTTTCGAGCCGGCGAGCAGGTTGTTCACTTGCTCGTCA
Source organism: Pseudomonas sp. EA_5y_Pfl2_R50 (assembly GCF_963970475.1). Lineage (NCBI taxonomy): Bacteria > Pseudomonadati > Pseudomonadota > Gammaproteobacteria > Pseudomonadales > Pseudomonadaceae > Pseudomonas > Pseudomonas sp. EA_5y_Pfl2_R50. Next base: position 366,140 of record NZ_CAXAPT010000006.1, read on the forward strand.
CTGGCCTGGAAACTGATCTGGATATGATCGAGACCCGCCTTCTTGAAGTCGCCGATTTTTTGCTCGGTCAAGCCGATGCCGGAAGTGATCAGGTTGGTGTAGAAACCCAACTGCCGCGCTTCATGAATCAGCTCGGCCAAATCCTGACGCACCAGCGGCTCGCCACCGGAAAAGCCCAGTTGCGCCGCACCCATTTCCCGCGCCTCGCGGAACACCTTGATCCACTGTTCGGTGGTCAGCTCTTTGCCCTGCTCGGCGAAATCCAGCGGATTGGAGCAGTACGGGCATTGCAGCGGGCAGCGATAGGTCAGCTCGGCGAGCAACCACAGCGGCAGGCCGATTTCAGGTTTTACCGGCAGATCAGCCAAGGGTGATCCAGTGCTGCGCACGGGCAACCTCCATGAATTGCTCGATGTCGTCACCGAGCTCGGGCACGCCGGGGAACTGCTCATCGAGTTGCGCGATGATCGCCGCGACATCGCGTTCGCCGTCAATCAAACCGCCGATCAACGCAGCGGTTTCATTGAGCTTGATCATGCCTTCCGGGTACAGCAGCACATGGCCTTTCTGCGCCGGTTCGTACTGGAAGCGGTAGCCGGGACGCCAGCTCGGGACTTTGCTGCGGTCGAAACTCATAAGGTGATTCCTTTATGCCAGACCCGTTGTTCGGTCACGCTGTGGTAGGGCGGACGGTTCAGTTCATAGGCCATGCTCATGGCATCGAGCATGCTCCAAAGAATGTCCAGTTTGAACTGGAGAATTTCCAGCATGCGCTCCTGGCCTGCGCGCGTCCTGTAGTGCTCAAGCGTGATCGCCAGGCCATGCTCGACATCGCGCCGCGCCTGACCGAGGCGAGTGCGGAAGTATTCGTAACCGGCCGGGTCGATCCACGGGTAATGCTGCGGCCAGCTGTCGAGGCGCGACTGGTGGATCTGCGGCGCGAACAGTTCGGTCAGCGAGCTGCTGGCGGCTTCCTGCCAACTGGCGCGCCGGGCGAAGTTGACGTAGGCATCGACGGCGAAGCGCACGCCGGGCAGCACCAGTTCCTGGGAGCGCAGTTGATCCGGGTCGAGACCGACCGCCTGGCCGAGACGCAGCCAGGCTTCGATGCCGCCGTCTTCACCGGGGGCGCCGTCGTGGTCGAGCAGGCGCTGAATCCACTCGCGGCGGATTTCGCGGTCGGGGCAATTGGCGAGGATCGCCGCGTCTTTCAGGGGGATGTTCACCTGATAGTAGAAGCGGTTGGCGACCCAGCCCTGAATCTGTTCGCGGCTGGCGCGGCCTTCGTACATCGCCACGTGATAGGGGTGGTAGATGTGGTAGTAGGCGCCCTTGGCGCGCAGCGCCGCTTCGAATTCGGTGGGGGACATTGGCGTGTCGGTCATGTCTGTTCTCCGGGAACAACCATTGAAATCTTGGGTGTCTGTTCGGATGCCTGCTCGCGAAGAGGCCATCCGCTACAGCACAATACTCATGCCATCGAACGCCACTTCAACATCACGCCGCGCCAGCTCCGCGCGTTCAGGCGAATCCTCATCGAGAATCGGATTGGTATTGTTGATGTGGATGAGCACTTTGCGCTGCTCAGGCAGTTGCTCCAGCACTTCGAGCATGCCGCCGGGCCCGTTCTGCGCCAGATGGCCCATCTCGCGACCGGTGCGGGTGCCGACGCCACGGCGTTGCATCTCATCGTCATCCCACATCGTGCCGTCGACCAGCAGGCAATCGCTGCCCGCCATGATCTCCAGCAGCGGCGCATCCACCTTGCCCAGACCCGGCGCGTAGAACAGCTTGCCGCCAGTCTTCAGGTCTTCAACGATCAAACCGATGTTGTCGCCCGGATGCGGATCGAAACGGTGCGGCGAGTACGGCGGCGCGGCGCTGCGCAACGGCAGCGGGGTGAAGCGCAGGTTCGGGCATGCGGCCACGGTGAAGCTCTCGTCGAGTTCGATGCGGTTCCAGTCCAGCCCACCATTCCAGTGCGTGAGCATCTTGAACAACGGGAAACCGGTGCTCAGGTCTTCATGAACCATGTCCGTGCACCAGACCTGATGCGGGCAGCCTTCGCGCAAGCTGAGCAGGCCGGTGGTGTGGTCGATCTGGCTGTCCATCAGAATGATCGCGCTGATGCCAGTGTCACGCAGGGCGCGGCCCGGTTGCATCGGGGCGAAGCTTTGCAGCTGCGCGCGGATGTCCGGCGAGGCGTTGCACAACACCCAGTTCACGCCGTCATCGGAGATCGCGATGGACGATTGGGTGCGGGCCTTGGCATTCAGGCTGCCGTCGCGAAAGCCTGCGCAGTTGACGCAGTTGCAGTTCCACTGCGGAAAACCGCCGCCAGCGGCCGAACCCAGAATCTGGACGAACATGAACACTCCAATCATTTCAACGCGGAAAATAAAACGCCCCGGCGAGCCGAGGCGTTGCACTGCAATTCTACGTAAGCAGAACTCAGCGGCTGGCGAAGTACATGGTGACTTCGAAGCCGATACGCAGGTCGGTGTAAGCCGGTTTTGTCCAGGACATAGGGTAACTCCTTCTCGTGGGTGGGATAGCGCTGTCCATAGTTATAGTCCACGGCAGCGCAGGGATGTTCCAAATAGTTAGGCTGCTATGTTACTCAAAATGTCACCGGGTTTGCCCGTGAATCTTTGAGAAAGCTCCTTGCAGCCTCGGTAATGATCATTTTATCGCTTGCCAGGCGGGACCGGGCGCCGGATCGCTGGCCAGACACAGGCGGCCGCCCTCGCCACGGATTAAACGCTGTGCAGCGGCCAGTACTGTGGGACGGTCCAACTGGCCGAGAGCCGTGACCAGTTGCGGCAGATAATCCGACGAGTGGCCAGCGAGTCTGGACTGCCAGAGGAGCTCGGCAGCGTCTTTGGTGGACAGGTTGGCGTCGTTGAATTGATCAATGAGATTCTGGCGCTGCTGGCTGAGGCTGTTCTCATCGAGTTGTTCAATCAGCGCTGGCAGGCTTTCGAGAAATTGCTGCAGGTGTTCGAGCAACTGTGCCGGGGTCGCTGTCGGTGATTGCAGGCCGAACAGAATCCCGGTCTGGCCATGCATTTGCCGCAGGCCGCTGAACACCGCATAACCCAACTGCAATTCAACGCGCAGGCGCTGATAGAACGGCATCTGGCACAGCTGCGCGAGCAGGCGCCATGCCGCTTCATCAGCGATTTCGCGACCGGCGCTGGTGCAGAACAGCAGCAAGGCATGCTCGCTGGAGGCCGTGTCGAGGTAGCGCCAGCGCTGGTGGGCGCTGAAGTTCGCGGCAACCGCGATTTGATTTTCAGCAATGCCCGGGATGCGGCTCAGGGCCAAACCCATCGCTGATTGGGTTTGCTGGCCAAGCCCCAAGGCGAGGCCGTCCCAGCGCGAAGTTGTCCACAGGTGATTGGCATCACTTGAGGTGTTGGCTGATTCCAGGCAATGCCCTGGCAACGCCTTGAGCAACTGGCGAATCGGCATCAGCGCTGTTTCCGCCACGCCCGGCGCGGAATTGACATCAACGTGCGTCAGACATTTCAGCGCGTGCTCGAGGACGCCGGGCATGGGTTCTTGCAGGCCGGTAAGTTTCAGCAGCCATTGGTTGCCCGTGGCGGTGAATGACAGCTCAACCCCGGCTTGGCGCGCGTCGTCCTGAGTTTCTTGCAGGCTGCGCTGCAGTTTTGCCTGCAGATCGGCAGTGGCCGCTGCCTCCATCTGCCAACGCAGATAAATCGCACCTTCGTCGCCGGTGTCCGGGAGCGCCTGGCTGAATTGCATCGGCGAGCGTTCGCGTCGACCGCGCGAGCGATCCTGGGCGAAGGTGCGCAAGCCGCGATGAGCGCTGGTCTGGCCACGGATCAACCCGGCGTTGGCCAGCGGTTCACTGGCGCGCAGGAACGGGTTGCTGGCAGGCAACTGCCAATGTTGGCTGAAGTTATCCACAACGCCCATTTCATCGAGAATCAGTTTTAGGGCAACAACGCCTGCGTCCGGCAGGCCACTTTCAAGCTGTTCACTGTCACACCGCGCCCGTTGCAACGCGCTGCTGATTTGCTGCTGGCGCTGGAGCATGGTCGCGTACTCTGCACGCAGTGGCGTCCAATCCTGTTGGCCGAAGAAACTCAACCAGTCCGCGACTTGCTCGCGAAGGGCGTCCGTCGATTCGGCCGGGGCGCTGAATTCCAGATGCAGCAAGGCTTGCCCGGCAAACCGGTACAGCGGTGTCGCTTTCAATCCTTCGGCCAGACCCTGTTGCTGCAAGTGTGCAAGCAAACCGCCGGGCTTGGCGCTGTTCAGCCAATGACAGAGAAACGTCAATGCCTCACCGGACGAGTCAGGCAACGCGTCAAATGCGAACAACAGATTGACGCGCCGTTCGCCGAGCTGTTGATAACTTTTTACCGATAGCGGCAGAAGGGTTGCCTGCGCAACGTTATCCCCAACCGGCAGCATCGCGGCGAACCGCTCCGCCAGCCCTCGAAGTTCTTCAAGGCTCTGCGGTCCAACCAGGCTCAAGGTCATTTGCCCGGTTCGATAAAACCGCTGATGGAAGTCTTGCAGTGCCTGCTGGAATGCCGGTAACTCGACTGGCAGGGTGCTTCTATTTCCCGCATGAAACCCGCGCAACGGATGCTCAGCCGGTAAACCCTGGTACAAGGCAAACTGCTGTTGCGCCGCAGGATCTTTTGAACAAGCGACAAATTCCGCGTCCAGCACTTCCCGTTCCCGCAGTTGATCGTCCGGATTCATACGTGGCTTGGCGAGCATGTCTGACAAGCGCTCAACGCCGCCGCTGAAAGATGCCGTCGGCAGCTCGAAGAAAAAGTCAGTCGTGCGTTCGCGAGTGCTGGCATTGACCTGACCACCGTGACCTTGCACGTAAGCCATCAACCCTTCGCCCGCCGGAAAGCGCTCGGTGCCGAGAAACAGCAAATGCTCAAGGAAATGCGCCAGCCCCGGCCATGCCAAGGGCACGTCATGGCTACCGGCAGCCACCCGCAGCGCGGCGGCACTGCGCTTCAGGCCAGGCACGTGACGCAGGGTCACGCGCAAGCCGTTGGCCAGGGTTTCGGTGTGGGGGCGGGGGTGAGTCGGCGCTAGCATGGGCACTTCCAGAACAGTGAAGTGCCAATGCTAGCGGATTAGCGCTTGGTGAGCGCGCCGTAAAGCTCGGGACGGCGATCACTGAGGTAGCGATTGGCTGCGCGCGAATCGACCATCAACTGCCGATCCAGCTCGCCGATGATCAGCGCTTCGTCGAGACCGGCCTGTGCGATGCGGCTGCCGTCCGGTGCAGCGATGCTGCTTTGCCCGCAATAGTGGATGTCGCCTTCGGTCCCGCAATAGTTGGCATAGGCCACGTAGCACTGGTTTTCGAAGGCGCGCGAACGCACGGTGACATCGGCGACGAAATCGAATGGGACCATGTTCGCCGTCGGCACCAGAATCAACTCGGCACCGGCGAGCGCCAGGCGTCGGGTGTTTTCCGGAAACTCCAGGTCGTAGCAGATCAGGAAACCGAGCTTCCAGCCGTTGAGTTCGACGATGGGAAAATCATCTTCCCCGGGGCTGAACATCGAGCGATCCAGATCACCGAACAGGTGCGTCTTGCGGTAATTGCACAGGCGTTCGCCGTGCGCATCGATCAACTGCACGGCGTTGTAGATCTGCCCGTCGGCGGTGCGCTCCGGATAGCCGTAAACGATTGCCAGACCGGCAGCCTTGGCGATCCGCCCGATCTGCTGCGCCCATTCACCGTTGTACACCTCGGCCAAGGTGCTGACCGCTTCGGTGCCGATGTTGTATCCGGTCATGAACATCTCAGGCAACACCAGCAGGTCGGCGCCTTTGGCCTCCAACGCCAGTCGATGCAGGCGTTGCAGGTTGGCGGCGGGGTCCAGTGGCAGCGGTGGACATTGATAAAGGGCTACACGCATCAGGGAATCCTCTTACTCGGGCAGGGCGATAGGGCCGATGTCTTTGAACACATCACCGGGGCCCGGGTTCGCTTTATGTGTCGACCCGCCGAAATGCTTCATGATCCCCCAAACCGCGTTGAGCGAGGTTTGCACCGCGCCTTCGACCCACGCCGGCGTCCACGAAACATCGTCACCGGCGATGAAAATCCCGCGCTGTTCGGCTGGCATCTCGTCCTGCATGAAGTGCGCGTACATGCGCTGGTTGTAGCGATAGTGACCGGGCAGGGCGCCTTTGAAGGCACCGAGGAAGTAAGGGTCGGCTTCCCACGACACGGTGATCGGATCGCCAATGATTCGCGCGGCGATGTCGACTTTCGGGTAGATTTTTTTCAGCGCGTTCAGGGCCAGCTCTACGCGTTTTTCCACTGGGTGCGGGAGCATCTTCAACGCGTCGCTCATCCACGAGTACGACAGACAGATAACGCCGGGTTTGTCGTCGCCATTGTCGAACAGATAGGTGCCACGGGTCAGGCGATCGGTGAGGGTCATGCTCATCAGATCGCGGCCGGTTTCCGGGTCCTTGTCCTTCCAGAATGGTCGGTCGACCATCACGAAAGTCTTCGACGACTGCATATAGCGCGTGCGGTCGAGGGCCATCCACATCTTCTGCGAGAACAGGGTTTCGTCGCATTCAATCTGCGTGGTCAGCAGCCAGCTCTGGCAAGTGGTCAGCACGGCGGCGTATTCGCGGGTGTCGCCGTTGTTGTCGGTGACGGCGAAACGACCATCCGGCGCGTGGGCAATTTTCTTCACCCCGGAGCGTGGCGCGCCACGGTGCAGGGATTTCAGGCTGGTGCCTTCCGGCCAATGCACGCAGCGTTCCGGCACATGCCGCCAGATACCCTGGGGCACCTGCTCGACGCCGCCGACCACCAGGTGCTGGTGATCATCGCAATTGGTCATCACCACACGGAAGATTTCCAGCATCGAGTTGGGGAAGTCCGAGTCCCAGCCGCCAGTGCCGAAACCGACCTGACCGAACACTTCGCGGTGATGGAACGACAGCTTGGCGAAGGCTTCCGAGGTGGCGACGAAATCATAGAAGGTGCGGTCGTCCCACAGCGGCACGAGGGTATTCCACAGTTCCTTGAGGCGCGGCACGTCGCGGTCGCGGATGGCTTGCTGGATATCGCCGAACTGCGAACCGGCCTCCAGTGCATCCGCCCAAGCGTCAGCCACTTCCTGGAACAGTGCAGGAAGATCCGCCAGTTTCTGTGCGTAATGGGTTTTGCCTTCCAGATCGATCACCGTGCTGCCAGAGGCTGGCGTCAACGGGTTCGGGAAAGGTTTGGTTTCAAGACCGAGCTTGTCGACGTAGTGATAGAACGCGGTGGACGACACCGGAAAACGCATGCCGCCCAATTCCGCGACGATGCCGTCAGTCCCGTTGAAGGCTTGCGAACGCAAGCGCCCGCCAAGCTTCGATGCCTCATAAACCACCGGTTTCAAACCGAGTTTCATCAACTCGTAAGCCGCCACCAGACCGGCAATGCCCGCGCCGACAATCGCAACTTCAGCGCCGTGACTGTGTTCAGGAATAGTGCCGAGGCCGGCCGGGTGTTCGATCCAGTCGTCGAAGGCGAAAGGAAAGTCCGGGCCGAAAATGGTGACGGGTTTCTTACCGTCTGCAGGATGGCGATTGTTCTTGTTCATGGCTGACCTTGCTGGCGACCCGACGCGGGATGCGCGTCTGAGTATAGGAAAAGATGCCAGCCATTCTAGGGAGCGTTGAACACGTTAATAAGACGCAAAGTGTCGTCGTTTTGCCAGGTTAGCGATCAATGTGACGAGCGGATACTACACACCGATCAGAATGTGGGAGCGAGCCTGCTCGCGAAGAGGCCCTGAAACTCGCCCGCGAAGCTCGATCAAAACCTTAAACCGGCTGCCCCCGATCAATCTTGCTGCTCAAAATGATCGAAGTGGTCGTCTTCTCCACCCCGTCCACACTGCCAATCTGATCCAGTAACTGATCCAGTTGCTCCGGCGAATCGGTGCGTAACCACGCCACATAATCAAACTCGCCACTCACCGCGCACAACTGCTGCACTTGCGCCATCGCACTCAACCGGCGCAATACCTCTTTGCCTGAGCGCGGCTGCACCTTGATCCCGACGTAGGCCTGTAATCCGCCATCAACTACCCGCTGACCCAGGCGCACACCGTAACCGGTAATCACTTTGGCCTTTTCCAGGCGTGCCAGGCGAGACGTCACCGTGGTACGCGCAATGCCCAACTGCCGCGCGAGCATGGCCACGCTCTCGCGCGCGTTGATTTGCAGGGCAGCGATCAGCTGACGGTCGATTTCATCGAGCACGGGCGGGCGGATGTCTGGCAAGGGGCGGCTCCATGGATGTGTGGGGCGGTGAGCTGCGCATGTTACAGGCACTACGAGCGATACGCTGCGGGTGATGTTGAAGCAGCTCACCCCAGCGTCGACGCTGTCGTTGCGCCGAGCTTTGGAACTTGCCTGCAGCCTGCGGGGTAGTTTTCCGAGCATTGCGCTCGCCAAGATTGAACCCCCAACTATTGGCCCAAGAAAAAGCCGCGCATTTGCGCGGCTTTCAAATTTGGTGTGTCCCGTCCTGAATAAGGTTTACACCTTCTGACCTATCCTCAGGAGGAACCAATGGAATCAGGAAAAAGGCGCAGTCAGCGTGATTACACGCTGAGCTTTAAATTGGCGGTCGTCGATCAAGTTGAAAAGGGCGAACTGAGTTATAAAGAGGCTCAACGGCGTTATGGGATTCAGGGCCGGTCGACTGTGT